>NZ_JBIVKQ010000001.1:0-604908 GCF_044750845.1 Streptomyces sp. NPDC088766
GGGCCTGTTGGGGGGGGGGGCGCCCCCCCCCCCCCCGGGGGGGGGGGCCGGCGCGGGGGGGGGGGGGGGGGGGGGGGGGGGGGGGGGGGGGGGGGGGGGGGCCCCCCCCCCCCCCCCCCGCCACGCCACGCCACGCCCCGCCACGCCCCGCCCCGCCACGCCCCGCCACGCCCCGCTGCACCATGGGGCACCCCGCCGCACCATGGGGCACCCCGCCGCACCAGGGGGCACCGTCCGCCCGGACCGGCGCGGAGCGCACCACGCAGACCCGGCCGGTGAACCGCGGTGCGACGGCCGCCGGTCAGGAGGCCAGCCAGTCGTCCACCCCCGACAGCAGCTTCTGCTGCACGCCCTTCGGGGCCGCCGAACCCTGGATCGAGTGGCGGGCCAGTTCGGCCAGCTCCTCGTCCGTGAAGGCGTGGTGGCGGCGGGCCAGCTCGTACTGGTCGGCCAGCCGGGAGCCGAACAGCAGGGGGTCGTCGGCCCCCAGGGCCAGCGGCACCCCGGCCTCGTACAGGGTGCGCAGCGGCACGTCCTCCGGCTTGTCGTAGACGCCCAGGGCCACGTTCGAGGCGGGGCAGACCTCGCAGGTGACACCGCGCTCGGCAAGCCGCTTCAGCAGCCGCGGGTCGTCCGCCGCCCGGACGCCGTGCCCGATCCGCGTGGCGTGCAGGTCGTCGAGGCAGTCCCGCACCGAGGAGGGCCCGGCCAGCTCGCCGCCGTGCGGGGCCGACAGCAGCCCGCCCTCCCGGGCGATGGCGAAGGCACGGTCGAAGTCCCGTGCCATGCCCCGGCGTTCGTCGTTCGACAGCCCGAAGCCCACCACGCCCCGGTCGGCGTACCGCACGGCCAGCCGGGCCAGCGTGCGGGCGTCCAGCGGATGCTTCATCCGGTTCGCCGCCACCACCACCCGCATCCCGAGCCCGGTCTCCCTGGACGCCGACTCCACGGCGTCCAGGATGACCTCCAGCGTCGGGATCAGCCCGCCCAGCCGCGGCGCGTACGACGTCGGGTCCACCTGGATCTCCAGCCAGCCCGAACCGTCCTTCACGTCCTCCTCGGCGGCCTCGCGCACCAGCCGCCGGATGTCCTCGGGCTCTCTGATGCAGGAGCGGGCCGCGTCGTACAGCCGCTGGAAGCGGAACCAGCCCCGCTCGTCGGTCGCCCGCAACCGGGGTGGCTCCCCACTGGTCAGGGCCTCGCTCAGCGTCTCCGGCAGACGCACGCCGTACTTGTCGGCGAGTTCCAGCACGGTGCCGGGCCGCATCGACCCGGTGAAGTGCAGGTGCAGATGGGCTTTCGGCAGCTCAGAGACATCACGTACACGCTCCATTCCGGAATCCTGCCGTACGCCGAGGCCGTCCGGGTAGCCGTTTCCCCGAACGTGGTCCTGCTCGCACACGGCGACGGGCCGCCTCCCGAAGGAGACGGCCCGCGGAATCGCGCACGGGGCGGGTCAGTCCCTGGCCTCCGCCAGCAGCTTCTGGATCCGGCTCACGCCCTCGACGAGGTCCTCGTCACCCAGCGCGTACGACAGCCGAAGGTAGCCCGGCGTGCCGAAGGCCTCGCCCGGCACGACCGCGACCTCGGCCTCCTCCAGGATGAGCGCCGCCAGCTCGACGGAGTCCTGCGGGCGCTTACCGCGGATCTCCTTGCCGAGCAGCCCCTTCACCGACGGGTAGGCGTAGAAGGCGCCCTCGGGCTCCGGGCAGAGGACACCGTCGATCTCGTTGAGCATCCGCACGATCGTCCGGCGGCGGCGGTCGAACGCCTCCCGCATCTTCGCGACCGCGTCCAGGTCACCGGAGACGGCGGCCAGCGCGGCCACCTGGGCCACGTTCGACACGTTCGAGGTGGCGTGCGACTGGAGGTTCGTCGCCGCCTTCACCACGTCCTTCGGGCCGATGATCCAGCCCACCCGCCAGCCCGTCATCGCGTACGTCTTGGCGACGCCGTTGACCACGATGCACTTGTCGCGCAGCTCGGGAAGGAGCGCCGGCAGCGAGACGAACTTCGCGTCGCCGTAGACGAGGTGCTCGTAGATCTCGTCGGTCATCACCCACAGACCGTGCTCCACGGCCCAGCGGCCGATCGCCTCCGCCTCGGCCTCGCTGTAGACGGCGCCGGTCGGGTTGGAGGGGGAGACGAAGAGGACGACCTTCGTCCGCTCCGTGCGTGCCGCCTCCAGCTGCTCGACGCCGACCCGGTAACCGGTCGTCTCGTCCGCGACGACCTCCACCGGGACACCGCCCGCCAGCCGGATCGACTCGGGGTACGTCGTCCAGTACGGCGCCGGGACGATGACCTCGTCGCCCGGGTCGAGGATCGCGGCGAAGGCCTCGTAGATGGCCTGCTTGCCGCCGTTGGTGACGAGGATCTGCGACGCCTCGACCTCGTAGCCGGAGTCGCGCAGTGTCTTCGCGGCGATCGCGGCCTTCAGCTCGGGCAGGCCGCCGGCCGGCGTGTAGCGGTGGTACTTCGGGTTCTTGCAGGCCTCGACGGCGGCCTCGACGATGTAGTCCGGGGTCGGGAAGTCGGGCTCACCGGCGCCGAAGCCGATCACCGGCCGCCCGGCGGCCTTCAGGGCCTTGGCCTTGGCATCCACGGCGAGGGTGGCGGACTCGGAGATCGCACCGACCCGGGCGGAGACCCGGCGCTCGGTGGGAGGGGTTGCAGGGCTCATGGCCCCATGGTTTCAGACAGGAAACGCGCCCGGCACACGGGTTTCACGGACTGAACAAGGACGGGCCCCCTTGCGAACATCCGTGCCGATCCGGGCGATGGCCTGGTGATCTTCCGGCCGTTTCCCGGCGATCTTCCGCCGCCGGGGCCCTCACGGGCGCTTCACGTTCGACGAGGCGCCCCGGAGCACGTACACTCCTACGTCGTTGGCCTTCAACAGCCGTGCCACAACCGGTGCACACCAAGCATCCGGGTGGATGCGGTACGTTGGGGGACACACAAAGGGTCGTAGCTCAATTGGTAGAGCACTGGTCTCCAAAACCAGCGGTTGGGGGTTCAAGTCCCTCCGGCCCTGCTACACACTCCTTCGCCAGGCAGTGTGCGCATGTACGTACAGAAATGCACCGCCGTGCGGCTCAGACCGGGCGCGGCACGGCCACGACCCGGGAACAGGTGAGGACGAATGGCGGACGCCGTGGGCTCCATCGACACGCCTGATGCCCAGGACGAGGTGCCTGAGGCGCAGAAGAAGTCCCGCAAGGGCGGCAAGCGCGCGAAGAAGGGCCCGCTGAAGCGGCTCGCCCTCTTCTACCGCCAGATCGTCGCGGAGCTTCGCAAGGTCGTCTGGCCGACGCGGGGCCAGCTGACGACGTACACCATGGTCGTGATCGTGTTCGTGGTCATCATGATCGGTCTGGTGACCGTGATTGACTATGGACTCGACCACGCCGCGAAGTACGTATTCGGCTGAGCCGAGAGCGAAGGGCGCCGGGCGATCGGCGCCCCTTTCGCGTGTTCCACCCCTATGTATCCAGGAAGAAGCAGCCACCGTGTCTGACCAGAACCTGAACGACGCCATGGAGCCGCGCGGGGCGGATGCCGAGTCGGTCGACGACGAGCTCGACATCGTCGAGGGCGCTGACGAGGACCTGGACGAGTTCGAGGCTGCCGATGCCGAGGCGGGCGAGCCCGCGGAGGAAGCCGCGCTGCACGTCGAGGACGAAGAGGACTCCGACGACGAGGACTCCGAGGACGGCGAGGCCGTCGCGGAAGAGGCCGAGGAAGCCCAGCCGGCCGAGCCCGTCGACCCCGTCGCCGCCCTGCGCGAGGAACTCCGCACCCTGCCCGGCGAGTGGTACGTCATCCACACGTACGCCGGCTACGAGAACCGCGTGAAGACCAACCTCGAGCAGCGTGCCGTCTCGCTGAACGTCGAGGACTTCATCTTCCAGGCCGAGGTGCCGCAGGAAGAGGTCGCGCAGATCAAGAACGGCGAGCGCAAGACGATCCGTCAGAACAAGCTCCCCGGCTACGTGCTGGTGCGCATGGACCTGACGAACGAGTCCTGGGGCGTCGTCCGCAACACCCCCGGCGTCACCGGCTTCGTGGGCAACGCCTACGACCCGTACCCGCTGACCCTGGACGAGATCGTCAAGATGCTCGCCCCGGAGGCCGAGGAGAAGGCCGCCCGCGAGGCCGCCGAGGCCGAGGGCAAGCCGGCTCCGGCCCGCAAGGTCGAGGTCCAGGTGCTGGACTTCGAGGTGGGCGACTCGGTCACCGTCACCGACGGCCCGTTCGCCACGCTGCAGGCCACGATCAACGAGATCAACGCCGACTCGAAGAAGGTCAAGGGCCTCGTCGAGATCTTCGGCCGCGAGACCCCGGTCGAGCTGAGCTTCGACCAGATCCAGAAGAACTAGCCCTTTCTGGAACACAAGCCTCCGACCAGGTCAGGTGGCCGCTCGCGCGGCGCCTGACCTGCTCGGTTTTTGGCCGCGCAGGGATACCCGTTATCGTTGTGCGGTATGCCTCCATCCGGATCATCCGGACCGGACGGCTGAAAACTCTCACTAGGACCCGGAGAGAGCAATGCCTCCCAAGAAGAAGAAGGTCACGGGGCTCATCAAGCTCCAGATCAACGCCGGTGCGGCGAACCCCGCCCCGCCGGTCGGCCCCGCGCTCGGCCAGCACGGCGTCAACATCATGGAGTTCTGCAAGGCCTACAACGCCGCGACCGAGTCGCAGCGTGGCTGGGTGATCCCGGTGGAGATCACGGTCTACGAGGACCGTTCCTTCACCTTCATCACCAAGACGCCGCCGGCCGCGAAGATGATCCTCAAGGCCGCGGGTGTCGAGAAGGGCTCGGGCGAGCCGCACAAGACCAAGGTCGCCAAGATCACCGAGGCGCAGGTCCGCGAGATCGCCACGACCAAGCTTCCCGACCTGAACGCCAACGACCTGGACGCCGCGTCGAAGATCATCGCCGGCACCGCCCGTTCCATGGGCATCACGGTCGAGGGCTGAGTTCCAAACCCCGCAGCACCTTCGTAGCAGTCGCGGCTCAGGCCGCACGTGGCAGGGCCTGCTCGGCCCGTACCACGACTCCTCAGAACCCCCAGGAGCAGTAGTGAGCAAGCGCAGCAAGTCTCTCCGCGCTGCGGACGCCAAGATCGACCGGGAGAAGCTGTACGCCCCGCTCGAGGCCGTCCGTCTCGCCAAGGAGACCTCCACGTCCAAGTTCGACGGCACCGTCGAGGTCGCCTTCCGTCTGGGTGTCGACCCGCGCAAGGCCGACCAGATGGTCCGTGGCACCGTGAACCTGCCGCACGGCACCGGCAAGACCGCCCGGGTCCTGGTCTTCGCGACCGGTGACCGTGCTGCGGCCGCGGAGGCCGCGGGCGCCGACATCGTCGGCTCCGACGAACTGATCGACGAGGTCGCGAAGGGCCGTCTGGACTTCGACGCCGTCGTCGCCACCCCGGACCTCATGGGCAAGGTCGGCCGCCTCGGCCGCGTGCTCGGTCCGCGTGGTCTGATGCCGAACCCGAAGACCGGCACCGTCACCCCCGACGTGGCCAAGGCCGTCACGGAGATCAAGGGCGGCAAGATCGAGTTCCGCGTCGACAAGCACTCCAACCTGCACTTCATCATCGGCAAGTCGTCGTTCGACGACACGCAGCTGGTGGAGAACTACGGCGCGGCCCTGGAGGAGATCCTCCGTCTGAAGCCGTCCGCCGCCAAGGGCCGCTACATCAAGAAGGCCGCGATCAGCACCACGATCGGCCCCGGCATCCAGGTCGACCCCAACCGCACCCGGAACCTCCTCGTCGAGGAGGACCCGGCCGCGGTCTGAACCTGACGGTTCGCACCGGTCGGCGACGAGCCCCGCAACCTTCCGAGGTGCGGGGCTCGTCCCTTTTCCCGTACGGCTGTCGGTGCCGTGCGTTACCGTGCGGACACGGGGACAAGATGGGGGTGAGGGTATGAAGGGCACCGGTGCACGCCGGGCGGGCCTCTCGATCGTCGCGGCGGCCCTGCTGACCGGGGCGGCCGCCTGCAGCTCGGGCTCCGGGCGATCCGATGGGGACGAGGGATCCGCCTCCGCCGCCTCCTCCGGCGGTGGCGGCAGCCGCGTCAGTCCGATAGCCGCGCTGCGCACCGCCGAGAAGTCCACCGACCGCGCCGACTCCGCCAAGGTCGAGTCGACGACCACCATGGGCTCGGTGATGGCGATGACGGCCGACGGCTCCCTCGGCTGGGGCGACGGCCTCACCGGCACCCTCACCATCACCTACACCGGCGGCACCGTCGCCGACACCATGCGGCAGCTGGGCACCATCTCGATGCAGGCCCGCTATCTGCCCGACGCGTACTACGCGCGCATGGGCGACGCCTTCGCCGGCCAGGCCGGCGGCAAGCACTGGATCAAGTACCCGTACGACGCGCTGGAGACCCTCGGCGGCGGCTCGGGGGCCTATCTCAAGGACCAGATGGAGAACTCCACCCCGAACCAGTCGGTGAAGCTCCTGCTGGCCTCCGGGGACGTGCGCAGGGTCGGCGAGGAGACGGTCCGCGGCGAGCGGACCACGCACTACTCGGGCACCGTGGAGGTCGCCGACCTCGCCGGCCGCAACTCCAGCCTCAGCGAGAGCCAGCTCGCCGACCTGAAGAAACAGCTGGAGCAGGCCGGCGTCACCACCGAGACCGTCGACATCTGGGTCGACGAGGACGACCTGCTGGTCAAGAAGGTCGAGAAGGGCGAGTCGGCGAACGGCACGTACAGCCAGACCGCCTACTACAGCGACTACGGCACCCCGGTCGACACCGAGGCACCCCCGGTGGCCGACACCGCCGACTTCTCGGAGCTGCTCCGGCAGCAGGGGGCCGGCTCCACGCCCTGAGAGCGGCCGCCGGGAATTCACGGGACCCCGCCCGCACCTCTGGGATACCTTCACCCCCTCGCTGTGAATCGACCAGGTGTTCACCGTGTGCTGCGTGGGGGAATGTGCATGAGATCTTCCGTAGGTGTCCTCGGGCTGTCCGCCCTGCTCGTCACGGGCTGTGCGGCGGCGTCGGAGGGCGCGGCGGACGGGGGCGACCCGAAGACCGCGGCCACGGCCGTCGCGCGGGCCGCGGAGAAGACGGAGCGGATCGGCTCCCTGCGCTACCGGATGACCGGCCGGATGCCGGAGGAGGGCCGGATCAGGGCCGAGGCCGCGATGGCCGTGAAGCCGCCGGCCATGAGCCTGAGGACGACCGTTCTAGGCGGTCCGGACAAGGGCGTCGGCGAGGTCCGCCTCGTCGGCGGAGCGGTGTACGTCGGCAGCGACGAGGCCACCGAGGACGGCAAGCACTGGATGCGGTTCGGGGCGCCCGGCAGCTCCGGCACCCCGAGCGGCGTCAAGGCCGACACCACGTCCCTGGCCGACACGGTCCGCCGCAACCCGGCCCACGAGAGCACCTTCCTCACCGCGGCCGACGACCTGAGGACGACCGGCACGGAGACCGTCGACGGTGTGACCACGACCCACTACGAGGGCACGGCCACCGTCGACGAGATCCGGGCCTCCTACCGTGACGAGGCCAGGAGCGTCCGCCAGCGCCGCGAGCAGTCCCTCGCGCAGTACGAGAAGCTCGGCGTCGACGAACTGGACATGGACGTCTGGATCGACGAGGCCGGCCGCACCAAGCAACTGCGGCTCCAGGGCTTCGGCCGGCACGGCCAGCTCGACCTCACCATCACCTTCCTCGACTTCGGCAAGCCCGTCACCGTGCAGGCCCCGCCCGCCTCGGACACCCTCGACCTGGCCGAGGAGATGAAGAAGGCCGGCCGCTGAGCCCTTCACGGACGGAGCACCGAGCTCCCCCACGAGCGGAGCACCGAGCCCCCTCACGGGCGGATTTGCTCGACGGCGACCCGTTCCCGTACGCTCCTACAGAAGCCAAAGACCGCTGGTCGTTGCCGTGCGCTCGCAAGAGGGTGCGGTGGCCGAAGGATCCGCTGATATGCGGACGACCCGCGCAGGTGACTGTGGAAGTGCTCCCGGACCGCGATCCGTACACGGATCTCGTTCGGTCGAGCTCTCGCCCCGTGCGCCTGCGCCGGGGCGTTTCGTTTGTCCCAGCCCCTTCCGAGCGGTCGTCAACACCCGGAAGGAGGCCGACGCTCATGGCAAGGCCCGACAAGGCTGCCGCGGTGGCCGAGCTCGCGGAGCAGTTCCGCAGCTCGAACGCCGCCGTGCTGACCGAGTACCGGGGTCTCACCGTGGCGCAGCTCAAGTCGCTGCGTCGTTCGCTCGGTGAGAACGCCCAGTACGCCGTGGTGAAGAACACGCTGACCAAGATTGCGGCCAACGAGGCCGGGATCTCGACGCTCGACGACCTGTTCAACGGTCCGACGGCAGTTGCCTTCGTCACCGGTGACCCGGTGGAGTCGGCGAAGGGTCTTCGTGACTTCGCCAAGGACAACCCCAACCTCGTCATCAAGGGCGGTGTCCTTGACGGCAAGGCGCTGTCCGCCGACGAGATCAAGAAGCTTGCGGACCTCGAGTCCCGCGAGGTTCTGCTCTCCAAGCTGGCGGGTGCCTTCAAGGGCAAGCAGTCCCAGACTGCGCAGCTCTTCCAGGCGCTTCCCTCGAAGCTCGTCCGCACCGTGGACGCCCTTCGCGCCAAGCAGGAAGAGCAGGGCGGTGCCGAGTAATTCGGCTCGCGCATTGACCGCCGCCTGAGGCAGCGGTCTTAGCGGGCCGAACGTACGCCCGCCGAACAAGTACATCCGGCACCTGCCGAATTAGTGGAAGGATCGCCCACCATGGCGAAGCTCAGCCAGGAAGACCTGCTCGCGCAGTTCGAGGAGATGACCCTCATCGAGCTCTCCGAGTTCGTGAAGGCCTTCGAGGAGAAGTTCGACGTCACCGCCGCCGCCGCGGTCGCCGTCGCCGCCCCGGGCGCCCCGGGTGCCCCGGTCGAGGCCGAGGAGGAGAAGGACGAGTTCGACGTCATCCTCACCGGTGCGGGCGACAAGAAGATCCAGGTCATCAAGGTCGTGCGTGAGCTGACCTCCCTGGGTCTGAAGGAGGCCAAGGACCTCGTGGACGGCGCCCCGAAGCCCGTCCTCGAGAAGGTCGCCAAGGACGCCGCCGAGAAGGCCGCCGAGTCCCTCAAGGGCGCCGGCGCCTCCGTCGAGGTCAAGTAACACCCCGCGGTCGGCGACGACCGCAGCGAAGGCCGAAACAGGTCCCCTCGGGGCTGTAACGCCGACGTACCGAGGAGCGATCATCCATCCGGGTGGTCGCTCTTCGGCGTTCCCGAGGGCGGCCACGGTTACCTTGCACCTGAGTTCGCGAGGGGTATGGTGATCTTCGTCGTGTCTCCGGGCGCCCCGCGTTCGGGCATGGGGGCCTTGACGAACCGCACGCAGCGCGCAATTCTCAGGACGCGTCGTCACAAGGATCCGTATCCGAGGCATGGATCGA
Source organism: Streptomyces sp. NPDC088766 (assembly GCF_044750845.1). NCBI lineage: Bacteria > Bacillati > Actinomycetota > Actinomycetes > Kitasatosporales > Streptomycetaceae > Streptomyces > Streptomyces sp. NPDC088766. The sequence continues at coordinate 9,438 of NZ_JBIVKQ010000001.1, forward strand.
CGGCGAAGAGGGCAGTATCACCGTGCGTTGAGGGCTACCGGACCGAGGGCGTTGAGAGCTACGAGGGTCTCGAAAAACCCGCACTGGACATCAGTGTGCCAAGTGGCTACACTGACCCTTTGCGCTGCCTGTTAGCTGTCCCCTGCTCGTCACCAGGGGCATGCCCTCGCCCGAGCATCGATGACCGGACCCTCTCTGACCTGGCCTTTCGGCTGATTCCGGGGAGTCTGTCTCATTGTGCGGGAGAGGGGCCGGTACGCGCGTAGTGAGTCCGAGCCCTCGGAAGGACCCCCTCTTGGCCGCCTCGCGCAACGCCTCGACCGCGAATACGAACAACGCTGCCAGCACCGCCCCGCTGCGCATCTCCTTTGCAAAGATCAAGGAGCCCCTCGAGGTTCCGAACCTTCTCGCACTGCAGACCGAGAGCTTCGACTGGCTGCTCGGCAACGAAGCGTGGAAGGCTCGCGTCGAGGAGGCTCTCGAGAACGGTCAGGACGTCCCCACCAAGTCCGGCCTCGAGGAGATCTTCGAGGAGATCTCCCCGATCGAGGACTTCTCCGGGTCGATGTCGCTGACCTTCCGCGACCACCGTTTCGAGCCGCCGAAGAACAGCATCGACGAGTGCAAGGACCGCGACTTCACGTATGCGGCCCCGCTCTTCGTGACGGCCGAGTTCACGAACAACGAGACCGGCGAGATCAAGTCCCAGACGGTCTTCATGGGCGACTTCCCGCTCATGACCAACAAGGGCACCTTCGTCATCAACGGCACCGAGCGTGTCGTCGTGTCGCAGCTGGTCCGCTCGCCCGGCGTCTACTTCGACTCCTCCATCGACAAGACGTCCGACAAGGACATCTTCTCCGCCAAGATCATCCCGTCCCGGGGTGCCTGGCTGGAGATGGAGATCGACAAGCGCGACATGGTCGGCGTCCGCATCGACCGCAAGCGCAAGCAGTCCGTCACCGTCCTCCTGAAGGCTCTCGGCTGGACCACCGAGCAGATCCTCGAGGAGTTCGGCGAGTACGAGTCGATGCGCGCCACCCTGGAGAAGGACCACACCCAGGGCCAGGACGACGCGCTCCTGGACATCTACCGCAAGCTGCGTCCGGGCGAGCCGCCGACCCGCGAGGCCGCTCAGACGCTGCTCGAGAACCTCTACTTCAACCCCAAGCGCTACGACCTCGCCAAGGTCGGCCGCTACAAGGTGAACAAGAAGCTCGGCGCCGACGAGCCGCTGGACGCCGGCGTGCTCACCACCGACGACATCATCGCCACGATCAAGTACCTGGTGAAGCTGCACGCCGGTGAGACCGAGACGCTCGGCGAGTCGGGCCGCTCGATCATGGTCGAGACCGACGACATCGACCACTTCGGCAACCGCCGCATCCGCAGCGTCGGCGAGCTGATCCAGAACCAGGTCCGTACGGGTCTCGCCCGTATGGAGCGCGTCGTGCGCGAGCGCATGACCACCCAGGACGTCGAGGCGATCACGCCGCAGACCCTGATCAACATCCGGCCGGTCGTCGCCTCCATCAAGGAGTTCTTCGGCACCAGCCAGCTGTCCCAGTTCATGGACCAGAACAACCCGCTGTCGGGTCTGACGCACAAGCGTCGTCTCAACGCGCTCGGCCCGGGTGGTCTGTCCCGTGAGCGGGCCGGCTTCGAGGTCCGTGACGTCCACCCCTCGCACTACGGCCGCATGTGCCCGATCGAGACGCCGGAAGGCCCGAACATCGGTCTGATCGGCTCGCTCGCCTCGTACGGCCGGATCAACCCGTTCGGTTTCATCGAGACGCCGTACCGCAAGGTCACCGGCGGTGTCGTCACCGACGAGGTCGACTACCTCACGGCCGACGAAGAGGACCGGTTCGTCATCGCGCAGGCCAACGCGCCGCTCAACGACGAGTTCCAGTTCGAGGAGGCCCGCGTCCTGGTCCGCCGTCGTGGCGGCGAGGTCGACTACGTCCCCGGTGACGACGTCGACTACATGGACGTCTCCCCGCGCCAGATGGTGTCGGTCGCGACCGCCATGATCCCGTTCCTCGAGCACGACGACGCCAACCGTGCCCTCATGGGCGCGAACATGATGCGTCAGGCCGTCCCGCTCATCAAGAGCGAGTCGCCGCTCGTCGGCACCGGCATGGAGTACCGCTCCGCGGTCGACGCCGGCGACGTGGTCAAGGCCGAGAAGGCGGGTGTGGTCCAGGAGGTCTCCGCGGACTACATCACCACCACCAACGACGACGGCACGTACATCACGTACCGCCTGGCCAAGTTCGCCCGCTCCAACCAGGGCACCTCGGTCAACCAGAAGGTCATCGTCAACGAGGGCGACCGGATCATCGAGGGCCAGGTCCTGGCCGACGGTCCGGCCACCGAGAACGGCGAGATGGCGCTGGGCAAGAACCTGCTCGTGGCGTTCATGCCGTGGGAGGGTCACAACTACGAGGACGCGATCATCCTGTCGCAGCGCCTCGTGCAGGACGACGTCCTCTCCTCGATCCACATCGAGGAGCACGAGGTCGACGCCCGTGACACCAAGCTCGGCCCCGAGGAGATCACCCGGGACATCCCGAACGTCTCCGAGGAGGTCCTCGCCGACCTCGACGAGCGCGGCATCATCCGCATCGGCGCCGAGGTCGTCGCCGGCGACATCCTGGTCGGCAAGGTCACGCCCAAGGGCGAGACCGAGCTGACCCCGGAGGAGCGCCTGCTGCGCGCCATCTTCGGCGAGAAGGCCCGTGAGGTCCGTGACACCTCGCTGAAGGTGCCGCACGGCGAGATCGGCAAGGTCATCGGCGTCCGCGTCTTCGACCGTGAGGAGGGCGACGAGCTGCCGCCGGGCGTGAACCAGCTGGTTCGTGTCTACGTGGCGCAGAAGCGCAAGATCACGGACGGTGACAAGCTCGCCGGCCGCCACGGCAACAAGGGCGTCATCTCGAAGATCCTGCCGATCGAGGACATGCCGTTCCTGGAGGACGGCACCCCGGTCGACATCATCCTCAACCCGCTCGGTGTGCCGTCCCGAATGAACCCGGGACAGGTCCTGGAGATCCACCTCGGCTGGCTCGCCAGCCGCGGCTGGGACGTCTCCGGCCTCGCGGACGACTGGGCGCAGCGCCTCCAGGCGATCGGCGCCGACAGCGTCGCCCCCGGCACCAACGTCGCCACCCCGGTGTTCGACGGTGCCCGTGAGGACGAGCTGACCGGTCTGCTGCAGCACACCATCCCGAACCGCGACGGCGAGCGCATGGTGCTCCCGTCCGGCAAGGCCCCGCTGTTCGACGGCCGTTCGGGTGAGCCGTTCCCGGAGCCGATCTCGGTCGGCTACATGTACATCCTCAAGCTCCACCACCTGGTCGACGACAAGCTGCACGCCCGTTCGACCGGTCCGTACTCGATGATCACCCAGCAGCCGCTGGGTGGTAAGGCCCAGTTCGGTGGCCAGCGCTTCGGTGAGATGGAGGTGTGGGCGCTGGAGGCATATGGCGCCGCGTACGCCCTCCAGGAGCTGCTGACCATCAAGTCCGACGACGTCACCGGCCGCGTGAAGGTCTACGAGGCCATCGTCAAGGGCGAGAACATTCCCGAGCCCGGCATCCCCGAGTCCTTCAAGGTGCTCATCAAGGAGATGCAGTCCCTGTGCCTCAACGTGGAGGTGCTGTCCTCGGACGGCATGTCCATCGAGATGCGCGACACCGACGAGGACGTCTTCCGCGCGGCGGAAGAGCTCGGCATCGACCTGTCCCGGCGCGAGCCGAGCAGCGTCGAAGAGGTCTGACGGGAGTCCGGCGGGGCCTCTCCAGCAGAGGCCCCGCCGATCCCGCGACCCCCGTTTCAGACCACAGACTTACAACCCTGAGAGGGATTGACGCATAGTGCTCGACGTCAACTTCTTCGATGAGCTCCGGATCGGTCTGGCCACCGCTGACGACATCCGTCAGTGGAGCCACGGCGAGGTCAAGAAGCCCGAGACCATCAACTACCGCACCCTCAAGCCCGAAAAGGACGGACTCTTCTGCGAGAAGATCTTCGGTCCGACCCGGGACTGGGAGTGCTACTGCGGCAAGTACAAGCGTGTCCGCTTCAAGGGCATCATCTGTGAGCGCTGCGGCGTCGAGGTGACCCGCGCCAAGGTGCGCCGCGAGCGGATGGGCCACATCGAGCTTGCCGCCCCCGTCACGCACATCTGGTACTTCAAGGGTGTCCCGAGCCGGCTGGGCTACCTGCTCGACCTGGCTCCGAAGGACCTCGAGAAGGTCATCTACTTCGCGGCGTACATGATCACGTACGTCGACGAGGAGCGCCGCACGCGTGACCTGCCCTCCCTGGAGGCGCACGTCTCCGTCGAGCGGCAGCAGATCGAGAACCGCCGGGACGCCGACCTGGAGGCCCGCGCCAAGAAGCTCGAGACCGACCTGGCCGAGCTCGAGGCCGAGGGTGCCAAGGCCGACGTGCGCCGCAAGGTGCGCGAAGGCGCCGAGCGGGAGATGAAGCAGCTGCGCGACCGCGCCCAGCGCGAGATCGACCGTCTCGACGAGGTGTGGACCCGCTTCAAGAACCTCAAGGTCCAGGACCTCGAGGGCGACGAGCTGCTCTACCGCGAGCTGCGCGACCGCTTCGGCACGTACTTCGACGGTTCGATGGGTGCCGCGGCGCTGCAGAAGCGCCTGGAGTCCTTCGACCTCGACGAGGAGGCCGAGAAGCTCCGCGAGATCATCCGTACCGGCAAGGGCCAGAAGAAGACCCGTGCGCTGAAGCGCCTCAAGGTCGTCTCCGCGTTCCTGCAGACCAGCAACAGCCCCAAGGGCATGGTGCTGGACTGCGTGCCGGTCATCCCGCCGGACCTGCGTCCGATGGTGCAGCTGGACGGTGGCCGCTTCGCGACCTCCGACCTGAACGACCTGTACCGCCGCGTCATCAACCGCAACAACCGCCTGAAGCGCCTTCTCGACCTCGGTGCGCCCGAGATCATCGTGAACAACGAGAAGCGCATGCTCCAGGAGGCCGTGGACGCGCTGTTCGACAACGGCCGTCGTGGCCGTCCGGTCACCGGTCCCGGCAACCGCCCGCTGAAGTCCCTCAGCGACATGCTGAAGGGCAAGCAGGGCCGGTTCCGTCAGAACCTGCTCGGCAAGCGCGTGGACTACTCCGCGCGTTCCGTGATCGTCGTCGGTCCGCAGCTGAAGCTGCACCAGTGCGGTCTGCCGAAGGCGATGGCGCTCGAGCTGTTCAAGCCGTTCGTGATGAAGCGCCTGGTCGACCTGAACCACGCGCAGAACATCAAGTCGGCCAAGCGCATGGTCGAGCGCGGCCGCACCGTGGTGTACGACGTCCTCGAAGAGGTCATCGCCGAGCACCCGGTGCTGCTGAACCGTGCGCCCACCCTGCACCGCCTCGGCATCCAGGCCTTCGAGCCGCAGCTGGTCGAGGGCAAGGCCATCCAGATCCACCCGCTCGTCTGCACCGCGTTCAACGCGGACTTCGACGGTGACCAGATGGCCGTGCACCTGCCGCTGTCCGCGGAGGCGCAGGCCGAGGCCCGCATCCTGATGCTGTCCTCGAACAACATCCTCAAGCCCGCCGACGGCCGTCCGGTGACGATGCCGACCCAGGACATGGTCCTCGGTCTGTTCTTCCTCACCACCGACGGCGAGCTGCGCGACGTCAAGGGCGAGGAGCGTTCCTTCTCGTCCGTGGCCGAGGCGATCATGGCCTTCGACGCCGGCGAGCTGTCGCTGCAGTCGCGCGTCGACGTCCGCTTCCCGGTGGGCACCATCCCGCCGCGCGGCTGGACCCCGCCGGTGCAGGAGGACGGGGACGACCGCGCCGCGGAGGGGGAGTGGCAGCAGGGTGACTCGTTCCGGCTGCGGACGACCCTGGGCCGTGCGCTCTTCAACGAGCTGCTGCCCGAGGACTACCCGTTCGTCGACTACGAGGTCGGCAAGAAGCAGCTCTCGGAGATCGTCAACGACCTCGCCGAGCGCTACCCCAAGGTCATCGTGGCGGCGACGCTCGACAACCTGAAGGCGGCCGGCTTCTACTGGGCGACCCGTTCCGGCGTCACCGTGGCCATCTCCGACATCGTCGTGCCCGACGCGAAGCGGGCGATCGTCCAGGGCTACGAGGCGCAGGACGAGAAGGTCCAGAAGCAGTACGAGCGCGGTCTGATCACCAAGGAAGAGCGCACGCAGGAGCTCATCGCGATCTGGACCAAGGCGACCAACGAGGTCGCCGAGGCGATGAACGCGAACTTCCCGAAGACCAACCCGGTCTCGATGATGGTCAACTCGGGTGCTCGCGGAAACATGATGCAGATGCGTCAGATCGCCGGTATGCGTGGTCTGGTGTCGAACGCGAAGAACGAGACCATCCCGCGTCCGATCAAGGCCTCGTTCCGTGAGGGCCTGTCCGTGCTGGAGTACTTCATCTCCACCCACGGTGCCCGTAAGGGTCTGGCGGACACCGCCCTGCGTACCGCCGACTCGGGTTACCTCACCCGTCGTCTGGTGGACGTCTCGCAGGACGTCATCATCCGCGAGGAGGACTGCGGCACCGAGCGCGGCCTCAAGCTGGCCATCGCCGAGCGCGGCGAGGACGGCGTGCTGCGCAAGGCGGACAACGCCGAGACCAGTGTGTACGCGCGCTGCCTCGCCGAGGACATCGTCGTCGACGGCAAGGTGCTCGCCCCGGCGGGCGTCGACCTCGGTGACGTCCTCATCGACCAGCTGGTCAAGGCCGGCGTCGAGGAGGTCAAGACCCGCTCGGTCCTGACCTGCGAGTCCGCCGTCGGCACCTGCGCCATGTGCTACGGCCGTTCGCTGGCCACCGGCAAGCTGGTCGACATCGGTGAGGCGGTCGGCATCATCGCCGCCCAGTCCATCGGTGAGCCCGGTACCCAGCTGACGATGCGTACCTTCCACACCGGTGGTGTGGCCGGTGACGACATCACCCAGGGTCTGCCGCGTGTCGTCGAGCTCTTCGAGGCCCGTACCCCGAAGGGCGTCGCCCCGATCTCCGAGGCCGCCGGCCGCGTGCGGATCGAGGAGACCGAGAAGACCAAGAAGATCGTCATCACGCCGGACGACGGCAGCGACGAGACGGCGTTCCCGATCTCGAAGCGTGCCCGTCTGAAGGTCGAGGAGGGCGAGCACGTCGAGGTGGGCCAGCAGCTCACCGTGGGTACCCAGAACCCGCACGACGTGCTGCGCATCCTGGGTCAGCGTGCCGTCCAGGTCCACCTGGTGGCCGAGGTCCAGCGGGTGTACAACTCGCAGGGTGTGTCGATCCACGACAAGCACATCGAGATCATCATCCGGCAGATGCTCCGCCGCGTGACGATCATCGAGTCCGGCGACGCCGAGCTGCTGCCCGGCGAGCTGGTCGAGCGCTCGAAGTTCGAGACCGAGAACCGTCGTGTGGTGCAGGAGGGCGGTCACCCGGCCTCCGGTCGTCCGCAGCTCATGGGTATCACCAAGGCCTCGCTGGCCACGGAGTCCTGGCTGTCGGCGGCGTCCTTCCAGGAGACGACCAGGGTGCTGACGGACGCGGCGATCAACGCCAAGTCCGACTCCCTGATCGGCCTCAAGGAGAACGTCATCATCGGTAAGCTCATCCCGGCCGGTACGGGTCTGTCCCGCTACCGCAACATCCGGGTCGAGCCGACCGAGGAGGCCAAGGCCGCGATGTACTCGGCCGTCGGCTACGACGACATCGACTACTCGCCGTTCGGCACCGGCTCCGGCCAGGCCGTCCCGCTGGAGGACTACGACTACGGTCCGTACAACCAGTAAGGCGTACGTCTGAAGCACTGAAGGGCGGTCACCCGTGCGGGTGGCCGCCCTTCGGCGTGTCCGCGGCCGTACACGGCGTCGTGGCCGCCTCCGCGCGGTGCCGTGCCCTCCCGGGCACCCTGCCTGTCCCTGCCCGCGTCCCCGGCCCGCCCGCGGTCTCCCGGAGCCCTCTCCGCCCCGCCACGGGGCGGTGCCGGGGCGAATGGGGGAACCATCGCGGTCCGCCGAGCGTAGGAGAATGATGGGAGGCAGTTCACGCCGAGCGGGGGAGGTGTCCGTGTCGTATCCGTCGCCATGGCAGCCGTGGCAGGGCCAGAGCGGTCCGCCGATGCTGGCCGCCCACGCGGACCGGGAGCGCACCGTCGACGTGCTCAGAGCGGGTTTCGCCGAGGGCCGTCTCCAGCAGGTGGAGTTCGAGCGCCGGGTGGCGCGCGCGTACGAGGCCCGCACGGTCGGCGAGCTGTCCCTGATCGTCGCCGACCTGCCGCAGGGCCCCGTCGCCGCGCAGCCGTCCGTCCCGCAGCCGCACGGCTACCCGGCGCAGGTTCCGCGGACCTTCCTCCCCGCCCCGCCGCCGACGAACGGCAAGGCGGTCGGCTCCATGGTCTGCGGCGTCCTCACCACGATGACGATGGGCCTCACCGGCATTCCCGCCGTGATCCTCGGGCACTCGGCCAGAGCCGAGATCCGCCGCACCGGCGAGGGCGGCGACGGCTTCGCCATGGCCGGCCTCGTCCTGGGCTGGCTGTCGGTGGCGGGCTGGGCGGTCTTCCTGGCCGTCCTGCTCCTGGCGGCGGTCGCGTCGCACTGAGACCGGAGACCGGGGCGGGGCGTCCGTCGGTCCGGTGGCGTTCGTCAGGGGATGCCCAGCTCGAACATGACGTAGTGGGCGTACCAGCCCGAGGCGACGGCGGCCGTGGTGAAGAAGACCGTCAGGCTCGGCCACTTCAGGCGGCCCAGTGCCGCCGCGGGGGCCAGGAGCAGCGGGAAGCAGGGCAGCAGGTAGCGCGGCGTGTTGCCGAACATCTGCTGGGTGCCGAGCACGGTCACCACGCTGGCCAGCGTGTACGCGACGAGCACCAGCGGCGGCTTCCTCCGCAGCATCAGCGCGATCAGGAACGGCAGCGCCAGCACCACCTGGACGGCTATCAGGTCGGGTACGGAGAAGGCGAACAGGTAGTCGTGCCGGCCGACGGCGGTGTTGCCCAGCACGTCGAGGGTGTAGGCGCCGAAGTCGAAGTAGTGCGCCCAGCCCTCGCGCTGGAGCGTGAAGTACGCCGTCAGGTCGCCCATGCTCAGCCCGACCCAGGCGACGTAGGTGAGCAGGCCGAGCGGTGCGGCGACCATCGCGTACACCGGTCCCGCCACCCCGTGTTCGCGTCTGCTGTCCCGCCGGGCGAGGGTCACCAGCGCGGCGAGCCCGACCGCGCCGATGAGGGCGGCGGAGGTGGGCCGGTTCAGTCCGGCGACGAAGGCGAGGAGCCCGGCCGTCAGCCACCGGCCCTTCATCACGCCGTAGCAGCACCAGGCGGCTATGGCCACGAACAAGGACTCCGAGTACACCGCCCACTCGACGCCGGCGCCCGGTACGACCGCCCACAGCCCGGCGGCGACGGTGCCGGCCCGCACCCCCGCGAGCATGGCGACGACGGCGTAGATCCCGGCGGCGGCGACGAAGGACGCGAGCACCGAGACGAGGATCCCGGACCCGAACAGGCCCAGCCCGGTGATCTCGGACACCCCGCGGATCAGCCCCGGGTACAGCGGGAAGAAGGCGACGGAGTTCTGCTCGACCGTGAACAGGCCGCCCGGCGCGAGGGGTGTCAGGGGCCGCGGGTCGTACCCCTTCTCGGCGACCTGGAGGTACCACCAGCCGTCCCAGGTGGCGAGCACGTCCCACCAGTGGGCGCCGCCGCCGAAGCGGGGCTGCTTCTCCCGGTAGTCGCCGGCGGCCTCGAGCAGGAGCGCGAAGACGGTCAGCCCGACCAGCTTGGTGACGCCGTACAGGAGCAGCGGGGCACGGTACGGTCGTAGACCATCCGGCAGCGTGAGCCGGCGCGGCACCCGTGGCCGCCCCTGACGCCCGTCGGGCTCTTCGGGCGTCGCGGAGTCCGCCGCCGTGTCGCTGCGGGCCGTGCTCATGACTGGGGTCCCCCCTCGGACGACCGGCCGGGGCCGGCCGCGCGACCGCTGTCCGGACGATCGTGAAGTGTGGTCATAAGATCGCAACAGCGTCGCACATGTGCGTCACAGCTTGGGGGAGGACGGGTGCCTGAAGCGCCGGACACCACGGCGGCGGCGACCGTCTTGTCGGTCGTCATACCCATGTACAACGAGGAAGAGGTCCTTCCCGCGCTGGTCAGCAGGCTGCGCCCGGCCCTGGCCGGGATGGGCGTCGACTACGAGGTCGTCGCCGTCGACGACGGCAGCACCGACCGCACCGCCGAGCTGCTCGCCGCGTTCCGCCTCGGCTGGCCCGAGCTGCGCGTGATCGGCCTGCGCCGGAACTCCGGCCACCAGGCGGCCCTCACCGCGGGCCTGGACCGGGCCCACGGCGCGTACGTGGTGAGCCTCGACGCCGACCTCCAGGACCCGCCCGAGAAGATCCCCGACATGCTGGCGCTGGCCCGCGCCGAGGGCCTCGACATCGTCTACGGCATCCGGGCCGACCGGGCCAGCGACACCGGCTTCAAACGGTGGACCGCCGGCCTGTACTACCGGCTCGTCCGCCGGCTGGCCGGCCCCTCCGTGCCCGCCCAGGCCGGTGACTTCCGGCTGCTCAGCCGGGCCGCCGTCGACGCCCTCAAGGCACTGCCGGACCAGCAGCGCGTCTACCGTCTCCTGGTGCCCTGGCTCGGCTTCCCGAGCGGCGAGGTCGCCTACGAGCGCGCGCCGCGGCCCGCGGGCCGCAGCAAGTACCCGCTGGGCCGGATGATCCGCCTCGCCATCGACAGCGTCACCGGCTTCTCGGCGGCCCCGCTGCGCATCGCCACCTGGCTCGGCGGCTTCGCCTTCCTGGTCTGCCTGGCCCTGATGGTCTACACGCTCGGCGCCCACGCCCTGGAGCACACCGTCCCCGGCTGGACCTCCCTGTTCACCGGCGTCCTGTTCATCGGCGCGGTCCAGCTGATCTGCGTCGGCCTGCTCGGCGAGTACGTGGGGCGCATCTACACGGCCGTACAGAACCGTCCGACGTACTTCGTCGGCCACGACACGGCGCACGGGGCGGCGGGTCCCCGCGCCGCGGTGCCCGAGCCCGCGCCCGGTGCCGGACCGGGCGAGGTCCCCGGCGGGGCGCCGATCCCGCCGCCCGCCGCGGAAGCCGGAGGTCCGCTACCACAGGGGCCGTCGGGAGCGCGGACGTGACCTCGGTGTGTCGGCGGCGCGGCCTCTGTTTTGACCGGAGTGATTGCGCTGGGTACGCTCAGACCTTGTGCCTGGGGTGTGCCCTGGCCTTCGTGCGTGCCTTCAACCGCACAGGGGCCTAAGGAGCGGCCACCGCGATCCGTGCCTCTTTCCGCCTCGCGGCGGAAGTGCGCCGGGTTCGACACACCCGACCGCGTGGGTCGGCGAAGTTCCAGGTTAGCTGTACAAATCGGCACACAGAAACCGGAGAAGTAGTGCCTACGATCCAGCAGCTGGTCCGCAAGGGCCGGCAGGACAAGGTCGAGAAGAACAAGACGCCCGCACTCGAGGGTTCCCCTCAGCGTCGCGGCGTCTGCACGCGCGTGTTCACGACCACCCCGAAGAAGCCGAACTCGGCCCTGCGTAAGGTCGCGCGTGTGCGTCTGACCAGCGGGATCGAGGTCACCGCTTACATTCCGGGTGAGGGACACAACCTGCAGGAGCACTCCATCGTGCTCGTGCGTGGTGGCCGTGTGAAGGACCTGCCGGGTGTTCGCTACAAGATCATTCGCGGTTCCCTCGACACCCAGGGTGTCAAGAACCGCAAGCAGGCCCGCAGCCGCTACGGCGCCAAGAAGGAGAAGTAAGACATGCCTCGTAAGGGCCCTGCCCCGAAGCGCCCGGTCATCATCGACCCGGTCTACGGTTCTCCTCTTGTCACGTCGCTCATCAACAAGGTGCTGCTGAACGGCAAGCGCTCCACCGCCGAGCGCATCGTCTACGGTGCCATGGAGGGCCTGCGCGAGAAGACCGGCAACGACCCGGTCATCACGCTGAAGCGCGCTCTCGAGAACATCAAGCCGACCATCGAGGTCAAGTCCCGCCGTGTCGGTGGCGCGACCTACCAGGTCCCGGTCGAGGTCAAGCCCGGCCGCGCGAGCACCCTGGCGCTCCGCTGGCTCGTCGGCTACTCCCGCGCCCGTCGCGAGAAGACCATGACCGAGCGTCTGCTCAACGAGCTGCTCGACGCCTCCAACGGCCTCGGTGCGGCCGTGAAGAAGCGCGAGGACACCCACAAGATGGCCGAGTCCAACAAGGCCTTCGCGCACTACCGCTGGTAGTCGCTACCCACATCGAGACCGAGAGAAGACTGAAGCCTTATGGCTACCACTTCACTTGACCTGGCCAAGGTCCGCAACATCGGGATCATGGCCCACATCGACGCGGGCAAGACGACCACCACCGAGCGGATCCTGTTCTACACCGGTGTGTCCTACAAGATCGGTGAGGTCCACGACGGCGCTGCCACCATGGACTGGATGGAGCAGGAGCAGGAGCGTGGCATCACGATCACCTCTGCTGCCACCACCTGTCACTGGCCGCTCGCCGACGTCGACCACACCATCAACATCATCGACACCCCGGGCCACGTCGACTTCACCGTCGAGGTGGAGCGTTCCCTGCGCGTGCTCGACGGTGCCGTGACGGTGTTCGACGGCGTCGCCGGCGTCGAGCCCCAGTCCGAGACGGTGTGGCGTCAGGCGGACCGCTACGGCGTCCCCCGCATCTGCTTCGTCAACAAGCTCGACCGGACCGGTGCCGAGTTCCACCGCTGCGTCGACATGATCTCTGACCGCCTCGGCGCTCAGCCGATCGTCATGCAGCTCCCGATCGGTGCCGAGGCCGACTTCAAGGGCGTCGTCGACCTGGTCACGATGAAGGCGTTCGTGTGGTCCGCCGAGGCCACCAAGGGCGAGATGTACGACATCGTCGACATCCCGGCCACGCACACCGAGGCTGCCGAGGAGTACCGCGGCAAGCTCATCGAGGCCGTCGCCGAGAACGACGAAGAGATCATGGAGCTGTACCTCGAGGGCAACGAGCCCACCGAGGAGCAGCTGTACGCCGCGATCCGTCGCATCACCATCGCGTCCGGCAAGTCCAAGGACACCACGGTCACCCCGGTGTTCTGCGGTACCGCGTTCAAGAACAAGGGCGTTCAGCCCCTGCTCGACGCGGTCGTGCGCTACCTCCCCTCCCCGCTCGACGTCGAGGCCATCGAGGGCCACGCCGTGAACGACCCGGAGGAGGTCGTCAAGCGCAAGCCGTCCGAGGACGAGCCGCTGTCGGCGCTCGCGTTCAAGATCATGAGCGACCCGCACCTCGGCAAGCTCACCTTCGTCCGGGTCTACTCGGGCCGCCTGGAGTCCGGCACCGCCGTGCTGAACTCCGTCAAGGGCAAGAAGGAGCGCATCGGCAAGATCTACCGCATGCACGCGAACAAGCGTGAGGAGATCGCGGCGGTCGGCGCCGGCGACATCGTCGCCGTCATGGGTCTGAAGCAGACCACGACCGGTGAGACGCTGTGCGACGACAAGGCGCCGGTCATCCTGGAGTCCATGGACTTCCCGGCCCCGGTCATCCAGGTCGCCATCGAGCCCAAGTCCAAGGGTGACCAGGAGAAGCTGGGTGTCGCCATCCAGCGTCTCGCGGAGGAGGACCCCTCCTTCCAGGTTCACTCGGACGAGGAGACCGGCCAGACCATCATCGGTGGTATGGGCGAGCTGCACCTCGAGGTGCTGGTCGACCGTATGCGCCGTGAGTTCAAGGTCGAGGCCAACGTCGGCAAGCCGCAGGTCGCGTACCGCGAGACCATCCGCAAGGCGGTCGACCGGCTCGACTACACGCACAAGAAGCAGACCGGTGGTACCGGTCAGTTCGCCAAGGTGCAGATCGCGATCGAGCCGATCGAGGGCGGCGACGCCTCGTACGAGTTCGTGAACAAGGTGACCGGTGGCCGTATCCCGAAGGAGTACATCCCTTCGGTGGACGCCGGTGCGCAGGAGGCCATGCAGTTCGGCATCCTCGCCGGTTACGAGATGACCGGCGTGCGCGTCACCCTGCTCGACGGTGGCTACCACGAGGTGGACTCCTCCGAACTCGCCTTCAAGATCGCCGGTTCGCAGGCGTTCAAGGAGGCCGCGCGCAAGGCCAGCCCCGTGCTGCTCGAGCCGATGATGGCCGTCGAGGTCACCACGCCCGAGGACTACATGGGCGAGGTCATCGGCGACATCAACTCCCGCCGTGGCCAGATCCAGGCCATGGAGGAGCGTGCCGGCGCCCGCGTCGTGAAGGGCCTCGTGCCGCTCTCGGAGATGTTCGGCTACGTCGGAGACCTCCGCAGCAAGACCTCGGGTCGCGCAAGCTACTCGATGCAGTTCGACTCCTACGCCGAGGTTCCGCGGAACGTCGCCGAGGAGATCATCGCGAAGGCCAAGGGCGAGTAACGCACTCCGTTCACACGCCGTAGGCTTGACTCCGGAGCCTCTTGGGGCGAACGGCCGCATTCCCGGCCTTTCGCCCCTGGGCCCGGGCATTCCAGCAAAGATCACCTGGCGCCGATGAAGTAAGGCGTACCAGAACCACTCCCAGGAGGACCCCAGTGGCGAAGGCGAAGTTCGAGCGGACTAAGCCGCACGTCAACATCGGCACCATCGGTCACATCGACCACGGTAAGACGACCCTCACGGCCGCCATTACCAAGGTGCTGCACGACAAGTACCCGGACCTGAACGAGGCCTCGGCCTTCGACCAGATCGACAAGGCTCCCGAAGAGCGCCAGCGCGGTATCACCATCTCCATCGCGCACGTCGAGTACCAGACGGAGACGCGTCACTACGCGCACGTCGACTGCCCGGGTCACGCGGACTACATCAAGAACATGATCACCGGTGCTGCCCAGATGGACGGCGCCATCCTCGTGGTCGCCGCCACCGACGGCCCGATGCCGCAGACCAAGGAGCACGTGCTCCTGGCCCGCCAGGTCGGCGTTCCGTACATCGTCGTCGCCCTGAACAAGGCCGACATGGTGGACGACGAGGAGATCCTGGAGCTCGTCGAGCTCGAGGTCCGTGAGCTCCTCTCCGAGTACGAGTTCCCGGGCGACGACCTGCCGGTCGTCAAGGTGTCCGCTCTCAAGGCGCTCGAGGGCGACCCGGAGTGGGCCCAGACCGTCCTCGACCTGATGCAGGCCGTCGACGAGTCCATCCCGGAGCCCGAGCGTGACGTCGACAAGCCGTTCCTCATGCCGATCGAGGACGTCTTCACGATCACCGGTCGCGGTACGGTCGTCACCGGCCGTATCGAGCGTGGTGTCCTGAAGGTCAACGAGACCGTCGACATCATCGGCATCAAGACCGAAAAGACCACCACCACGGTCACCGGCATCGAGATGTTCCGCAAGCTGCTCGACGAGGGCCAGGCCGGTGAGAACGTCGGTCTGCTGCTCCGCGGCATCAAGCGCGAGGACGTCGAGCGCGGCCAGGTCATCATCAAGCCGGGTTCGGTCACCCCGCACACCGAGTTCGAGGCGCAGGCGTACATCCTGTCCAAGGACGAGGGCGGCCGTCACACGCCGTTCTTCAACAACTACCGCCCGCAGTTCTACTTCCGTACCACGGACGTGACCGGCGTCGTGACCCTCCCCGAGGGCACCGAGATGGTCATGCCGGGCGACAACACCGAAATGAAGGTGGAGCTGATCCAGCCCATCGCCATGGAGGAGGGCCTGAAGTTCGCCATCCGTGAGGGTGGCCGGACCGTGGGCGCCGGCCAGGTCACCAAGATCAACAAGTAGGTCTTGTTGCTCGACCTGGTGGCTCCAGCGTGAGCTGAGCACCTGAGAGGGCCCGTACGACTCCGGTCGTACGGGCCCTTTCGCATGCCCGCCGAGGAGGGGCGCGGGTACCGGGCGGGGCGGATGTGCGACAGGTGAACCGTGGACAAACGTTCGGATGAGAGTCCTGTGAGGCGGCTGTCCCGGCCGTGGCCCGACCCGTCGGACCCCCCGACGAGGACGACTGGCTTGGCCCTCACCCGCGGCGCGCAGCCGCTTCCCCGCTCGCCGTGCTGTCGGCGCCCGCCGCCGCCCGGCACGGCCGCGAACGGCGCCCCCGCCTCTACGCCCTGGACGGCATCCGGCTGCTGGCCGCCCTGATGGTCGCGCTCCACCACTACGCGGGCACCTACCGGGTGGACCGGCCCGGCAACCCGATCTGGGGCCGCCCGGTCTCCTAGATCATGCCGACGGTGTTCCACGTGGCGGCCTACGGCTGGATCGGTGTGGAGATCTTCTTCGTCATCAGCGGCTTCGTGATCTGCATGTCCTGCTGGGGCCGGACGCCCCGTCAGTTCATCGTCTCCCGGGTGGATCCGGCTGTACCCGGCGTACTGGTTCGCGGTGCTGTTCACCACGGGCGTGCTGGCGGCGGTACCGGGCGTCCGGGAGCGGCTGCGCGTCCGGGACGTCCTGCTGAACCTGACGATGCTGCAGTCCGGCTCCGGTGTCCGCAACGTCGATGGCGTGTACTGGACGCTCTGGTCGGAGCTGCGCTTCTACCTGCTGTTCCTGCTGGTCGTCGCGACCGGCCTGACGTACCGCAAGGTCGTCCTGTTCTGCTGCGTGTGGGGCGCGGCCGCCATGCTCGCCCCCGTCTCCGGACTGCCCCTGCTGGTGCTGCCGGCCAACCCCGAGGGCGCCTGGTACTTCATCGCGGGCCTCGCCCTCTACCTCATGCACCGCTTCGGCCAGGACCTGCTCCTGTGGGACGTCCTCGCCATGGCCTGGCTGATGGGCCAGCGGGAGCTGGGGCTGCGCGTCGACGAGGTCGAGCACGTGTCGGGCTGGCGTGGCGCGGTGCTGATCTTCACCCTGTTCCTGTTCCTGTTCCTGTTCCTGCTCCTGCTCCTGCTCCTGCTGATGATGATGGTGGCGGTGGCCCTGGGCCACACCGACCGCGTCCGGTGGCGCCGGCTGGTGACGGCGGGAAGCCCGACGTACCCCCTCTACCTCGTGCACTACGCGGCCGGTACGGCGATCATCGGCCGCCTGCACGACGAGCTGGACGCCCGGCTTCTGGTGGCGGCGGTGATCGCCGGTTTTCTGCTGCTGAGCTGGGCGGTGCACCGGTTCGTGGAGCGGCCGCTGGCGGGAGGGGTGAAGCGGGGTCTGGAGGGGGCGTTCACCCGGATGCGCGGCCGATCGGGCGGAGCCGCGGGCCAGGAGCGACGGTCCGGGCGTGGAGGCCACACGGGAAGTTCACGTGTCGTACCGGCTTCGCACGGCCCACGCTGTCGAAAGCCGTGCGGCGCCGGCTCCTCACGGGCACGGCCGGAGTCAGGTGACTCCCCGCCCGACTACCCTCATGCGCGTACGGTTCGCGCCGTCGTCGCACTCCCCGGCAGAGCGGGCCGCGGCAGGCGCGCGCAGCGGGTGCCGAAGGCCGTCAGGAACGCGGTGGGCAGGAAGACCGCGTCGCACGCGATCATGGCCAGCGAGAAGAACGGGATGCCGAGGAGCACCGCGATACCCACGTGCTCGAGGATCATGACGGCCAGCAGGACGTTCTTGATCCTGCGGTTGGCGAGGGTGACGGGGAAGGTCACCTGCACCATGACCGTTCCGTAGCTCAACAACAGGACCGCCAGCGTGTGGGACGCGAGGAGCGCGGAGAGCGTGGGCCAGGGCGCGAAGTACTCCAGGTTCAGCGCGTAGTACAGGGCGCTGCCGTCCTGCCACCGTGTGCCCTGGACCTTGTACCAGCCGGACGTTGCGTAGATCAGGCAGACCTGGACGGCGATTGTCAGCATCGCGGCGTTGTGCAGCATGGCCGCGGCCGCGTCCAGCACCGCGCGGCCCTCGGACCCGGGGAACCGGCGCCCGACGGCGTACCACAGTCCCTGAGCACCCCACAGGGTCCACAGGACCAGCGGCCATCCCGCCTCCATGCCGAACGCCACCAGCAGGAACAGCCCGGTGGCCGACCAGAGGACGACTCCCGTGCGGTCGGCGGGGGAGAGGCCCTTGCGGTTCCGCCGGCGCGCGTCCAGGGACCAGACCTGCGCGCAACGGGTGAAGACCAGGTAGATCACCATGATGCGCAGGACGTTGTCGCCGCCGTCACCCACCAGCGAGTTGCGGCTCTCCAACGACACCGTCCCGACCATGAGCAGCACGGACATGGTCCTGGTGCGCCAGCCCACCAGGACCGCGAGGGCCGAGACGATGGTCAGGGTGTAGACGATCTCGAACCAGGCGCGCCCGTCGGTCCAGTACAGGACGCTGAAAGAGCCGTCCAGGCGCCCCAGTTCGAGCGCCATGTCGTGCGACAGCGGGCTGCGGTCGCCGTACAGCACCCGTCGGTTGGGCCACTCGCGGAGCAGGAAGGCGGTGATGGCCACGGCCAGGCCGATACGGAAGACGGCGGCCTGGTAGGGCGCGCGAGTGCCGCACACGTAGTGTCCGAACCGGGCGAAGACCTCACGGACGCGCTCCCTGAGCGGCCGGCGAATCGCCTCGGAACGGGGCGGCAAAGGTGTCGCGGTGGTCAACTCACAGTCCCCTGTAGTCCTGGTCGGTCACCGGCCACCACGGAAAGACCCGGTAGGCGGTGGTGTCGGACGTCTTTTCCGAACTCCACGACGGGGGCGGCACCATCATGTACCGGCCCGCGAGCTGCACACCCGTGATCCGCTCGCCCTGCCACCGGCGGCCGAGCCGCTGGAGCGCGATGCGTTTGAGGTACTCGTCCGCCAGGACTCCACGGGCGCCCTTGGGCCGGTTGTCCCGGTCGTGCCAGGATTCGGCGCCGTCCCAGGCGGTGCGGAGCATGTTCTGTCTCACGTGGCTGGGCGCCGGATCGCCCTTGATCGCTGCCACGTCCTGCGCGGTGAGGTTGATCCATCCCGAGACACGGCCGGTTCCGCCGGCGTCGATGGTCCGCAGGCGTACGCCGACGGAGTCATTGCGCTGCTTCGGGTTGGGGGCGAAGAGCTTCCAGTCCTGTCCGAACTGGGGGCGGACGAAGGAGTCGATCGTCTTCTGGTGGTGGGCCGTGAGGGCATTGGCCGGGGCCAGGATCAGAAAGATCAGGACCACGTGGGCCAGCAGGGCTCCGGCCAGCAGGAGCGCGGTCGTGGCCAGGGCGCCGACCGATACACGTGACCATCCGCGGTGGATCCCGTCGCCCGCTGCAGGTGCCGGTCCGCCGCCGTCGGAGGGGTGTGCCCCGATGGTCTCCGGCTCCGGCGCCGGGACGACACCGCCCGGATCGGGTCGAGGGGTAGGCAGGCACTGAGCCGCGGGAGCCGCACTCGTCGAACGTCCGGCGGTGGATTCACTGGGGGGTTTCATCACGTTCCTTCTGTTCTGCGGCTCGTGTGATGAGGATGGCTCACCACACGAGCCGCACGCCTGATGCCTCACTCGTGAATCCGATGGAGACGTCAGGTGGCAACGGGCGATTTCGGCGGCGGGCATCGGCCGTTTCAGCGACTGCTCTTCCGCTCACTCGTCGACGTCGAAGTCACGGTTCTCGATGGCTTCGCGGCGAAGCCTTGCTCTCAGGCCGCAGAGTGAGTGGGCCCTGGCGTGTGGCGAAAGCCGGGCTGTGGCCGATGGGCCCGTCAGGAAGCGGTTGTCTCAGCCGCCGTTGCCGTTGGCGTTGCCGTTGGCGTTGCCATTCGCGTTGCCGTTGGCGTTCCCGTTGTTGCCGTTGTTGCCGTTGTTGCCGTTGTTCCCATTGTTCCCATTGTTCCCGTTGTTGCCATTGTTGCCGTTGTTGCCGTCGGTCCCGCCCGTCAGTCCGATGAGCCCGGTCGTGAGGCCGATGGGACCGATGAGGGTCGGGTTGAACGTCACGTTCTGCGTGCAGTAGCCGAACGTGCCGCCCTTGCAGCCGTAGACGAGGTCGTACTTGCTCGCCTCGTCCCTGTCGTCGTAACGCCTCTTCTCGTCCCCGTGGTCGTGCGTCGGGGACACGGTGCTCTTCTGGGCGTGCGCCGCCCAGGGACGCTCCCAGCCGAGTGCCTGGGACGCGGTGACCGTGCCCAGTGAGACGGCGAGGACCGAAGTCCCCACCATGAAGGCTCGAATGGCCCGCATGACTCTCCTCTCCATCTTCTCCGTGCGGGATTATGGGACCCCGCGTGTTCAAGCGGAAAGTAGAGCAATGCCGGACCAGGGAAATCAATCGATGCGGCCATGGTGCGCCCATAAGCGGATTCAAATGCATCCAATAGGCGGCTTCTCGTCGCATTTACCGACCGATTTTCTTGTCGGTTGCGCCAGATGATGAATTCCATTGCCTAATTGTTCGTCAAACAGGAGAGCGAACGGGCGGCGATGCCGATCGTGGTCGTCGATCGGGTGCGGATCGAGCGGGGCCGCGAGGCCGTCGGGACGCGTACGGACGTCTTGCGCCGGCGGGCTGCCGGGAGGCGTACCTGCTGGGGTTCAGCGCCGACGAGGACGGCCGTGCGATCGTCGCCGACCGAAACCCGGACACCGCGGATCGCCGGGCGGTCCACGTTCCCGGAACGACGGCGGAACAGGGAAAGGCCGGCGGTGACATCAACCGGATGACAGACCTGTGGCGCGCGGCCAATACCGAGGCGCACGGCCAGTCCGTCTCCACGGTCACCTGGCCCGGCTACGGCGCACCGGACGACGCGGTCAAGGGCGCACCGCTCGAACGCGCCGTTCGAACACTACGCATGCGACGGAGCCCCCGCGTTCCGCTCCTTCATGGACGGCCTGGACGCGTTCCATTCCGGGAGGGGCGACTCGGCGCGGCCTGGTCGGCGCGGTGAGACCGCCCCGACCCTGGCAGGAGTCGTCGGGCAGGCCCCGGCAGTCCCGCCGCCGGCACCAGGCCGCCCTCGCGTCCGAGGAGCTCGGCCCGGTGCAGGGACCGGCGCGGAGGGTCGTTGGGCATGTACGCCGACCGGACGAAGAACGCCCCGCGCAGGCCCAGTTGCGCACGTCGGTCCCGGGGAACGTGCCGAGGTCCATGACGCCGGGCAGGACTCCGGGCGGGACTCCGGGCGGGACTCCGGGCGGGCGGAGTCGCCCCCGCAGCAGGGCGAGCCCGACGTACGTGACGCCGTCCAAGGTGTCGGGCACCGTGCCCGGTGGCGGCAGGGGCCACGTCGGCCGGGTCCACCGCCCGGTGCGGGAAGCTCGGGCCGAGCCGGGACCAGGTGAGCGGGGAAGGCGCGGTGCCCCGCAGCGGGTCGTCGCTGCCGGGGTGCCGGGGTGCCGGACGACGGGCTGTCGGGGCCGCGTCGCGCGGGCCCGGTGTCACCGGGGGGCCACGCCCGCCCCGGCTCCTCGGACTACCCCGCACGGCCCTGGCGGCCGTCCGCTCCGCCCGGGAAGACTTGCGGTCATGCAGATGAAGCTCTCCCTCGACGCGCTCACCCGCGAACAGCTCGAACGTGCCGCGGCCTCCTCCACCGGCCGCAGCGCGAGCACCGTCTACGGCGGTCACGACCACGGCCTGCGCCAGACCCTCCTCGCACTGACCGCCGGCACCTCCCTCGCCGACCACGAGAGTCCCGGCGAGGCGACGCTGCTGGTGCTGCGCGGCCGGGTCCGGCTCACCAGCGGCGACACCGTGTGGGAGGGCCGCACCGGCGACCTCCTGGCCGTCCCGCGGGCCCGCCACGGCCTGGAGGCGACGGAGGACTCCGCGGTCCTCCTCACCGTCGCCACGCAGGGCTGACGGGCGCACACCGGCGCCGCCACCGCCGTACGGCCGCGGCCGTGAGCACTTCGGCCGGGCGCCGCCCCTCGGTCTCGACGGGATCGCGGAGACGTGCGGCGGCCGCATGCGGCCGACTGCCTGCGAAACGAGAGCCGGCCGTGTCTGATCCCGGGCCGTGTTTGATCCTCGTCACGCCGGGGGTATTCTCTCCGGCTCGATTGGCCAGGCCCCTGCCCCATATGGCAGACTGTCCGAGTTGCTCGGCCGAGTGTTGATGCTGCGCGCCTCCCGCCGGGAGGACCGGAAGCGAGTCCCACAGTACTCGTCGCCCTAACTGCCTCACGGCAGCGCTGGGGCGGACGTACGGGAATCTTCCGGGAAGCGTGGGCGCGACACCGACCAGGCACCCGGTGGGCCTTCCGCCCCCGGTCTGCGGTTCCGGTAGGGCCGTGTGCATTCCCCGCAGGGATGTTCGAACGTTGGGACATCCGTGTCAGCGGGAGCGCGACACGCCCGACCGCGTGGGTCGGAGGAAACGGTAAGGGGCCCACCAGGTCCAGAGCGTTAGAAGAGACAGGACTACTGAGTAGCCATGGCGGGACAGAAGATCCGCATCCGGCTCAAGGCCTACGACCACGAGGTCATCGACAGCTCGGCGAAGAAGATCGTCGAGACGGTGACGCGTACTGGTGCGTCGGTCGCGGGCCCGGTGCCGCTGCCCACTGAGAAGAACGTGTACTGCGTCATCAAGTCGCCGCACAAGTACAAGGACTCGCGCGAGCACTTCGAGATGCGCACGCACAAGCGCCTGATCGACATCCTCGACCCGACCCCCAAGACCGTTGACTCTCTGATGCGACTCGACCTCCCGGCCGGTGTCGACATCGAGATCAAGCTCTGAGGCCGGTGATCTGAAGATGACCAAGCAGATCAAGGGCATCCTGGGCGAGAAGCTCGGCATGACGCAGGTGTGGGACGAGAACAACCGTGTTGTTCCGGTCACCGTCGTCAAGGCCGGCCCCAACGTCGTCACCCAGGTGCGTACGAACGACGCCGACGGCTACGAGTCGGTGCAGATCGCCTTCGGCGAGATCGACCCGCGCAAGGTGAACAAGCCCCTCAAGGGCCACTTCGCCAAGGCCGACGTCACTCCCCGCCGCCACCTCGTCGAGATCCGTACCGCTGACGCCGGCGAGTACACCCTCGGCCAGGAGATCACCGCCGAGGTGTTCGAGGCCGGCATCAAGGTCGACGTGACCGGCAAGAGCAAGGGCAAGGGCTTCGCCGGTGTCATGAAGCGTCACAACTTCAAGGGCCTCGGCGCCGGACACGGCACCCAGCGCAAGCACCGCTCCCCCGGTTCCATCGGTGGCTGCGCCACCCCGGGCCGCGTGTTCAAGGGCCTCCGCATGGCGGGTCGCATGGGCAACGAGCGGGTCACCACCCAGAACCTGACCGTCCACGCCGTTGACGCGGAGAAGGGTCTGCTGCTCATCAAGGGCGCGGTTCCCGGTCCGAACGGCGGCCTCGTCCTGGTCCGCACCGCGGCCAAGGGGGCCTGAGGTAACCGATGAGCACTGTTGACATCCTTTCGCCTGCCGGCGAGAAGACCGGTAGCGTCGAGCTCCCCGCGGAGATCTTCGGCGTGGAGAAGGTCAGCATCCCGCTGATCCACCAGGTCGTCGTCGCGCAGAACGCCGCTGCCCGTCAGGGCACGCACAAGACCAAGCGCCGCGGTGAAGTCCGCGGTGGTGGCAAGAAGCCGTACCGCCAGAAGGGCACCGGCCGCGCCCGTCAGGGTTCGACCCGCGCGCCGCAGTTCGCCGGTGGTGGCGTCGTGCACGGTCCCGTGCCGCGTGACTACTCGCAGCGGACCCCGAAGAAGATGAAGGCCGCGGCCCTGCGCCACGCCCTCACCGACCGGGCCCGCCACAACCGCATCCACGTCGTCACCGGCGTGATCGAGGGCGACACCCCGTCCACGAAGTCCGCTCGGACGCTGTTCGGCAAGATCTCGGAGCGCAAGAACCTGCTCCTGGTCGTCGACCGCGCCGACGAGGCCGCGTGGCTGTCCGCCCGCAACCTGCCCCAGGTGCACATCCTGGAGCCGGGCCAGCTGAACACGTACGACGTGATCGTCTCGGACGACGTGGTCTTCACCCAGGCCGCCCTTGAGTCCTTCGTGTCCGGCCCGAACAAGGCCAACGACACCGAAGGGAGTGACGCCTGATGGCTACGCGTCACCCGAGCATCGCCCCCAAGGCGGCCAAGGCCGCCAAGGCCGCGCGCGTCGCCAAGGCGAAGCGCCACGAGGCCGAGGGCAAGAACACCGTCGTCACCGCGCCCAGCAAGGCGTACACGGACCCCCGTGACGTGCTGCTGAAGCCGGTCGTGTCGGAGAAGAGCTACGCGCTCCTCGACGAGAACAAGTACACGTTCATCGTCGACCCGAACGCCAACAAGACCCAGATCAAGCAGGCCGTCCAGGCGGTCTTCTCGGTCAAGGTCACCGGGGTCAACACGATCAACCGCCAGGGCAAGCGCAAGCGCACCAAGACCGGTTTCGGTCAGCGCGCTTCCACCAAGCGCGCGATCGTGACCCTCGCTGAGGGCGACCGTATCGACATCTTCGGCGGTCCGACCGCGTAAGCGGGTCGGATCGTCCGATATCGGACGAGGACTGAGAAATGGGAATCCGCAAGTACAAGCCGACTACGCCGGGCCGTCGTGGCTCCAGCGTCGCCGACTTCGTCGAGGTCACGCGGTCCACGCCGGAGAAGTCGCTGGTCCGCCCGCTGCACAGCAAGGGCGGCCGTAACAACGCCGGTCGTGTGACCGTTCGCCACCAGGGTGGCGGACACAAGCGCGCCTACCGAGTGATCGACTTCCGTCGTCACGACAAGGACGGCGTGCCGGCGAAGGTCGCGCACATCGAGTACGACCCCAACCGCACCGCGCGCATCGCGCTGCTGCACTACGCGGACGGCGAGAAGCGCTACATCCTCGCCCCGCGCAACCTGCAGCAGGGTGACCGCGTCGAGAACGGTCCCGGGGCCGACATCAAGCCGGGCAACAACCTGGCCCTCCGCAACATCCCGGTCGGTACCACGATCCACGCGATCGAGATCCGTCCCGGTGGCGGTGCCAAGTTCGCCCGCTCCGCCGGTGCCTCCGTGCAGCTGCTCGCGAAGGAGGGCACCATGGCCCACCTCCGCATGCCGTCCGGTGAGATCCGCCTGGTCGACCAGCGCTGCCGCGCCACGGTCGGCGAGGTCGGCAACGCCGAGCAGAGCAACATCAACTGGGGCAAGGCCGGCCGCAAGCGCTGGCTGGGCGTCCGCCCGACCGTCCGCGGTGTGGCGATGAACCCGGTCGACCACCCCCACGGTGGTGGTGAGGGCAAGACCTCCGGTGGTCGCCACCCGGTCAGCCCCTGGGGTCAGAAGGAGGGTCGTACTCGTTCGCCGAAGAAGGCTTCGAACAAGTACATCGTCCGCCGCCGCAAGACGAACAAGAAGCGCTAGGAGCGGGTTTAGATGCCGCGCAGTCTCAAGAAGGGGCCCTTCGTCGACGACCACCTGATCAAGAAGGTGGACGTACAGAACGAGGCAGGCACCAAGAACGTCATCAAGACCTGGTCCCGTCGCTCGATGATCATCCCCAGCATGCTGGGTCACACGATCGCGGTGCACAACGGCAAGACCCACATTCCGGTGTTCGTCACCGAGTCGATGGTCGGCCACAAGCTCGGCGAGTTCTCGCCGACGCGCACCTTCCGGGGTCACGTCAAGGACGACCGGAAGTCGAAGCGCCGCTAAGGCGGGGTGGAATGACCATGACAGACACTGGAAGGACAACCATGGAAGCCAGGGCCCAGGCGCGGTACATCCGCGTCACGCCCATGAAGGCCCGCCGCGTGGTGGACCTCATCCGTGGCATGGACGCCACGGAGGCTCAGGCGGTCCTGCGTTTCGCCCCGCAGGCCGCGAGCGTGCCGGTCGGCAAGGTGCTGGACAGCGCCATCGCCAACGCCGCGCACAACTACGACCACACCGATGTCGACAGCCTCTTCATCTCCGAGGCCTACGTCGATGAGGGCCCGACCCTGAAGCGGTTCCGTCCGCGTGCCCAGGGCCGCGCCTACCGGATCCGCAAGCGGACCAGCCACATCACCGTGGTCGTCAGCAGCAAGGAAGGAACCCGGTAATGGGCCAGAAGGTTAACCCGCATGGGTTCCGGCTCGGCATCACCACGGACTTCAAGTCCCGCTGGTACGCCGACAAGCTGTACAAGGACTACGTCAAGGAAGACGTCGCCATCCGTCGGATGATGACGTCCGGCATGGAGCGCGCCGGCATCTCGAAGGTGGAGATCGAGCGCACCCGTGACCGCGTGCGTGTGGACATCCACACCGCTCGTCCGGGCATCGTCATCGGCCGCCGTGGCGCCGAGGCCGACCGCATCCGCGGCGACCTCGAGAAGCTCACGGGCAAGCAGGTCCAGCTGAACATCCTCGAGGTCAAGAACCCCGAGACGGATGCCCAGCTGGTCGCCCAGGCCGTCGCCGAGCAGCTCTCCTCCCGCGTCTCCTTCCGCCGCGCCATGCGTAAGAGCATGCAGTCGGCGATGAAGGCCGGCGCCAAGGGCATCAAGATCCAGTGCGGTGGCCGCCTCGGTGGCGCCGAGATGTCCCGCTCGGAGTTCTACCGCGAGGGCCGTGTGCCCCTGCACACGCTCCGCGCGAACGTGGACTACGGCTTCTTCGAGGCCAAGACGACCTTCGGCCGCATCGGTGTGAAGGTCTGGATCTACAAGGGCGACGTCAAGAACATCGCCGAGGTCCGTGCCGAGAACGCCGCTGCCCGCGCCGGCAACCGCCCGGCCCGTGGCGGCGGCGGCGCCGACCGCCCGGCCCGTGGTGGCCGCGGTGGCGGTGGCGAGCGGCGCGGTCGCAAGCCGCAGCAGGCTGCCGGTGCCGAGGCCCCCAAGGCCGAGGCCCCCGCCGCCGCTCCGGCTGAGAGCACCGGAACGGAGGCCTGACCGACATGCTGATCCCCCGTAGGGTCAAGCACCGCAAGCAGCACCACCCGAAGCGCCGTGGTCAGGCCAAGGGTGGTACGACGGTCGCGTTCGGCGAGTACGGCATCCAGGCCCTCACGCCGGCGTACGTGACCAACCGCCAGATCGAGGCGGCCCGTATCGCGATGACCCGCCACATCAAGCGTGGCGGCAAGGTCTGGATCAACATCTACCCGGACCGCCCGCTCACGAAGAAGCCTGCCGAGACCCGCATGGGTTCCGGTAAGGGTTCGCCGGAGTGGTGGATCGCGAACGTGCACCCGGGTCGGGTCATGTTCGAGCTGTCCTACCCCAACGAGAAGATCGCCCGTGAGGCCCTCACTCGCGCAGCCCACAAGCTGCCGATGAAGTGCCGGATCGTCAAGCGCGAGGCAGGTGAAGCGTGATGTCGGCCGGTACCAAGGCGTCCGAGCTGCGCGAACTGGGTGACGAGGAGCTTCTCGCGAAGCTCCGCGAAGCCAAGGAAGAGCTGTTCAACCTCCGCTTCCAGGCGGCGACCGGTCAGCTCGAGAACCACGGTCGGCTGAAGGCCGTCCGCAAGGACATCGCGCGGATCTACACCCTGATGCGTGAGCGCGAGCTGGGCATCGAGACGGTGGAGAGCGCCTGATGAGTGAGAACAACGTGACTGAGCAGACTGCAGAGGCCCGCGGCTTCCGCAAGACCCGTGAGGGTCTCGTCGTCAGCGACAAGATGGACAAGACCGTCGTCGTCGCCGTCGAGGACCGCGTCAAGCACGCGCTGTACGGCAAGGTCATCCGCCGTACCAACAAGCTCAAGGCCCACGACGAGCAGAACGCCGCGGGCGTCGGCGACCGCGTCCTCCTCATGGAGACGCGTCCGCTGTCCGCGACGAAGCGCTGGCGCGTCGTCGAGATCCTCGAGAAGGCCAAGTAGGTAGTTCCCGCAAGGGAATTCCCACCAGTACGCCTGCGGGCAACCCCGCAGGACAGTTCCGCCAGGCTCGGCAGGGGCCCCACCTCGTGAAGAGGCGGCCCCTGCCGGGAACCGGCAGACAAACAGGAGATAGACGTGATCCAGCAGGAGTCGCGACTGCGTGTCGCCGACAACACTGGTGCGAAGGAGATCCTTTGCATCCGTGTGCTCGGTGGCTCCGGTCGCCGCTACGCGGGCATCGGTGACGTCATCGTCGCCACCGTCAAGGACGCGATCCCCGGTGGCAACGTGAAGAAGGGTGACGTCGTCAAGGCGGTCATCGTTCGCACCGTCAAGGAGCGCCGCCGTCCGGACGGCTCGTACATCCGCTTCGACGAGAACGCCGCCGTCATTCTGAAGAACGACGGCGACCCTCGCGGCACCCGTATCTTCGGCCCGGTCGGCCGTGAGCTGCGCGAGAAGAAGTTCATGAAGATCATCTCGCTCGCGCCGGAGGTGCTGTAAGCATGAAGATCAAGAAGGGCGACCTGGTCCAGGTCATCACCGGTAAGGACAAGGGCAAGCAGGGCAAGGTCATCGCGGCCTTCCCCCGCGAGGACCGCGTCCTGGTCGAGGGTGTCAACCGGGTCAAGAAGCACACCAAGGCCGGCCCGACCGCCAGCGGTTCCCAGGCCGGCGGCATCGTGACCACCGAGGCCCCGATCCACGTGTCCAACGTTCAGCTGGTCGTGGAGAAGGACGGCAACAAGGTCGTCACGCGTGTCGGTTACCGCTTCGACGACGAGGGCAACAAGATCCGCGTTGCCAAGCGGACGGGTGAGGACATCTGATGGCTACCACCACCACTCCGCGTCTGAAGACGAAGTACCGCGAGGAGATCGCGGGCAAGCTGCGTGAGGAGTTCTCCTACGAGAACGTCATGCAGATCCCCGGCCTCGTCAAGATTGTGGTCAACATGGGTGTGGGCGACGCCGCCCGCGACTCCAAGCTGATCGAGGGCGCGATCCGCGACCTCACCACGATCACCGGTCAGAAGCCGGCCGTCACCAAGGCCCGCAAGTCCATCGCGCAGTTCAAGCTGCGTGAGGGTCAGCCGATCGGTGCTCACGTCACGCTCCGTGGCGACCGCATGTGGGAGTTCCTGGACCGCACCCTGTCGCTGGCGCTTCCGCGCATCCGCGACTTCCGCGGCCTGTCCCCCAAGCAGTTCGACGGCCGTGGCAACTACACCTTCGGTCTCACGGAGCAGGTCATGTTCCACGAGATCGACCAGGACAAGATCGACCGCGTCCGGGGTATGGACATCACCGTGGTCACCACGGCGACCAACGACGCTGAGGGCCGTGCGCTCCTTCGTCACCTCGGCTTCCCCTTCAAGGAGGCGTGAGCGAGATGGCGAAGAAGGCTCTGATTGCCAAGGCTGCTCGTAAGCCCAAGTTCGGAGTACGCGGCTACACGCGCTGCCAGCGCTGCGGCCGTCCGCACTCCGTGTACCGCAAGTTCGGCCTCTGCCGCGTGTGCCTTCGTGAGATGGCTCACCGTGGCGAGCTGCCGGGCGTGACCAAGAGCTCCTGGTAATCCCCGTACTTCGGGATTCCTGAGCTCTCGGTAAGTAAAGGGCAGTGTCAGGTGCCCACCCCTTCATGGCGTAGGCTGGGAGGGTTGGGCGCCTGACGCCCGTACGACTTACTACGCCGTAGGTCCACCGCGCCGCACCCGTCCCGTCTCGGATCGGGGAGAGGGATGGCGCACCAGGAAACCCCGGCGAGAGAGGCCACAGGCCAACTCATGACCATGACTGATCCGATCGCAGACATGCTGACGCGTCTGCGGAACGCGAACTCGGCGTACCACGACTCCGTGACGATGCCGGCATCGAAGATCAAGTCTCACATCGCGGAGATCCTCCAGCAGGAGGGCTTCATCACGGGCTGGAAGATCGAGGACGCCGAGGTGGGCAAGAACCTCACCCTCGAGCTGAAGTTCGGTCCCAACCGTGAGCGCTCCATCGCGGGCATCAAGCGGATCTCCAAGCCCGGTCTCCGGGTTTACGCGAAGTCCACCTCCCTGCCCAAGGTGCTGGGCGGCCTCGGCGTGGCGATCATCTCCACGTCGCACGGTCTCCTCACCGACAAGCAGGCCGGCAAGAAGGGCGTAGGCGGAGAAGTCCTCGCCTACGTCTGGTAGCGGAAGGGAACGGAGGAAACAGCTATGTCGCGCATTGGCAAGCTCCCCATCACGGTTCCCGCCGGCGTGGACGTCACCATCGACGGCCAGACGGTCTCGGTCAAGGGCCCCAAGGGCACGCTGACCCACACCGTCGTTGCGCCGATCGAGATCGCCAAGGGTGAGGACGGCGTTCTGAACGTCACCCGCCCCAACGACGAGCGTCAGAGCAAGGCCCTGCACGGCCTGTCCCGCACGCTGGTGGCGAACATGATCACCGGCGTGACCCAGGGTTACGTGAAGAAGCTCGAGATCAGTGGTGTCGGTTACCGCGTGACCGCGAAGGGCTCGAACCTCGAGTTCGCGCTCGGTTACAGCCACCCGATCACCGTCGAGGCGCCCGAGGGCATCACCTTCAAGGTGGAGACCCCGACCCGCTTCCAGGTCGAGGGCATCGACAAGCAGAAGGTCGGCGAGGTTGCGGCCAACATCCGCAAGCTGCGCAAGCCCG
This sequence comes from Streptomyces sp. NPDC088766, assembly GCF_044750845.1. NCBI lineage: Bacteria > Bacillati > Actinomycetota > Actinomycetes > Kitasatosporales > Streptomycetaceae > Streptomyces > Streptomyces sp. NPDC088766. Next base: position 39,773 of record NZ_JBIVKQ010000001.1, read on the forward strand.
ACCCGTACAAGGCCAAGGGCGTCAAGTACGAGGGCGAAGTCATCCGCCGCAAGGTCGGAAAGGCGGGTAAGTAAGCCATGGCATACGGGCAGAAGATCCTGAAGGGCGACGCCTACAAGCGCGCCGCGATCAAGCGCCGTCACATCCGGATCCGCAAGCGGATCGCCGGTACGTCGGAGCGCCCCCGTCTGGTCGTAACCCGCTCGAACCGCCACATCGTGGCCCAGGTGATCGACGACCTCAAGGGTCACACCCTTGCGTCGGCGTCCACCCTGGACACCTCGATCCGCGGTGGCGAGGGCGACAAGTCGGCGCAGGCCAAGCAGGTCGGCGCCCTGGTCGCCGAGCGTGCCAAGGCCGCCGGTGTCGAGGCCGTCGTTTTCGACCGTGGTGGTAACCAGTACGCCGGGCGCATTGCCGCTCTGGCGGACGCAGCCCGCGAGGCCGGACTCAAGTTCTGAGTCCTGGTTCCGTAGCTAGCGGAGACAGAGAGAGGTAATTCCAATGGCTGGACCCCAGCGCCGCGGTGGCGGTGCCGGTGGCGGCGAGCGGCGGGACCGGAAGGGCCGTGACGGCGGCGCAGCTGCCGCCGAGAAGACCGCGTACGTTGAGCGCGTCGTCGCGATCAACCGCGTCGCCAAGGTAGTGAAGGGTGGTCGTCGCTTCAGCTTCACCGCGCTGGTCGTGGTGGGCGATGGTGACGGCACCGTCGGTGTCGGTTACGGCAAGGCCAAGGAGGTGCCGGCCGCCATCGCCAAGGGTGTGGAGGAGGCCAAGAAGCACTTCTTCAAGGTCCCCCGTATCCAGGGCACCATCCCGCACCCGATCACGGGTGAGAAGGCGGCGGGCGTCGTCCTGCTCAAGCCGGCGTCCCCCGGTACCGGCGTTATCGCCGGTGGCCCGGTGCGTGCCGTGCTCGAGTGCGCCGGCGTTCACGACATCCTGTCGAAGTCGCTCGGTTCGTCGAACGCGATCAACATCGTGCACGCGACCGTGGAGGCCCTGAAGGGCCTGCAGCGTCCCGAGGAGATCGCGGCCCGCCGTGGTCTGCCCCTCGAGGACGTCGCTCCCGCGGCTCTGCTTCGTGCGCGTGCCGGGGCTGGTGCTGCGTAATGGCTCAGCTCAAGATCACGCAGACGAAGTCGTACATCGGCAGCAAGCAGAACCACCGTGACACCCTGCGTTCGCTCGGGCTCAAGCGCCTGAACGACGTGGTCGTCAAGGAGGACCGCCCCGAGTTCCGCGGCATGGTGCACACCGTCCGCCACCTCGTGACGGTCGAGGAGGTCGACTGATCATGGCGGAGAACAACCCGCTCAAGATCCACAACCTCCGTCCCGCCCCGGGCGCCAAGACCGCCAAGACCCGTGTGGGTCGTGGTGAGGCGTCGAAGGGTAAGACGGCCGGTCGTGGTACCAAGGGCACGAAGGCCCGTTACCAGGTTCCGGAGCGCTTCGAGGGTGGGCAGATGCCCCTCCACATGCGTCTTCCGAAGCTCAAGGGCTTCAAGAACCCGTTCAAGACCGAGTTCCAGGTCGTGAACCTCGACAAGCTGGCGGCGCTGTACCCGGAGGGTGGCGAGGTCACCGTCGAGGGGCTCGTCGCCAAGGGTGCCGTTCGCAAGAACAGCCTCGTCAAGGTGCTCGGCCAGGGCGAGATCTCCGTGGCGCTGCAGGTGACGGTCGACGCCGTCTCCGGTTCCGCCAAGGAGAAGATCACCGCCGCGGGCGGTACGGTCACCGAGCTCGTCTGAACACCACAGGCGTCTCGATGACTTGAGCGATCCCGACCGGGGATACCCCACAAATGGGGTATCCCCGGTCGGTCGTTCCTAGGGTGGCAGTGTCGCCGGTAAGGTGGCCTGCACTGCCCTCTTTCACAAGGTGCCTCCGATGGGGCACCTTGGGCGGCAGTCGACCGTTACACATGTCGTTGTTCTTATTGGAACCTCAACACCGTCACCCTTGACGCAGACGCGCGGGGGTCGCAGGAGGCACCGTGCTCACCGCGTTCGCCCGGGCGTTCAAGACGCCCGACCTGCGCAAGAAGCTGCTCTTCACGCTCGGCATCATCGTGGTCTACCGGGTCGGCACCCACATCCCGATCCCGGGTGTCGACTACAAGAGCGTCCAGACCTGTGTGGACGAGGCATCCGGCAACCAGGGCCTCTTCGGTCTGGTCAACATGTTCAGCGGCGGCGCGCTGCTGCAGATCACGATCTTCGCGCTGGGCATCATGCCGTACATCACGGCGAGCATCATCCTTCAGCTGCTGACCGTGGTGATCCCGCGACTGGAAGCGCTCAAGAAGGAGGGCCAGTCCGGTACGGCGAAGATCACCCAGTACACCCGCTACCTCACCGTGGCGCTCGCCATCCTCCAGGGCACCGGCCTGGTGGCCACCGCCCGCAGCGGCGCGCTCTTCTCGGGCTGCTCGGTGGCCGGCCAGATCGTCCCGGACCGCGCGATCTTCACCACCATCACCATGGTCATCTGCATGACCGCCGGTACGGCGATGGTCATGTGGCTCGGTGAGCTGATCACCGACCGCGGCATCGGCAACGGCATGTCGATCCTGATGTTCATCTCGATCGCCGCCACCTTCCCCTCCGCGCTGTGGGCCATCAAGAAGCAGGGCACGCTGGCCGACGGCTGGATCGAGTTCGGCACGGTCATCCTCGTCGGCCTGGTCATGGTCGGCCTGGTGGTCTTCGTCGAGCAGGCCCAGCGCCGCATCCCCGTGCAGTACGCCAAGCGCATGATCGGCCGCCGGTCCTACGGCGGTACGTCGACGTACATCCCGCTGAAGGTGAACCAGGCCGGTGTGATCCCGGTCATCTTCGCCTCGTCGCTGCTCTACATCCCGGCGCTGATCGTGCAGTTCTCCAACTCGCAGGCGGGCTGGGCGACCTGGATCACGCAGAACCTGGCGGACACGGCGGCGCCCGCGCACATCACCCTCTACTTCTTCCTGATCGTCTTCTTCGCCTTCTTCTACGTGGCCATCTCCTTCAACCCCGAGGAAGTCGCCGACAACATGAAGAAGTATGGTGGCTTCATCCCGGGCATCCGGGCTGGCCGACCGACCGCTGAGTACCTGAGCTACGTACTCAACCGGATCACCTGGCCGGGTTCGCTGTATCTGGGGCTGATCGCTCTCGTGCCGACGATGGCGTTGGCCGGTTTCGGGGCAAACCAGAACTTCCCGTTCGGTGGTACCAGCATCCTGATCATCGTGGGTGTGGGCCTCGAGACGGTGAAGCAGATCGAGAGCCAGCTTCAGCAGCGCAATTACGAAGGGTTCCTCCGCTGATGCGTATCGTCCTCGTCGGGCCGCCGGGCGCCGGTAAGGGAACGCAGGCCACTCGTCTAGCCGAGAAGCTGCGCGTACCTCACATCTCCACGGGCGACCTGTTCCGCGCCAACATCAGCCAGCAGACGGAGCTCGGGAAGCTCGCGAAGTCCTACATGGACGCCGGCAACCTCGTCCCCGACGAGGTCACCATCGCCATGGCGAAGGACCGCATGGAGCAGCCGGACGCCGAGCGCGGCTTCCTGCTCGACGGTTTCCCGCGCAACGTCTCGCAGGCCGAGGCGCTGGACGAGCTGCTCACCACCGAGGGCATCGAGCTGGACGCGGTACTGGACCTGGAGGCCCCCGAGGAGGAGGTCGTCAAGCGGATCGCCGGCCGGCGCATCTGCCGCAACGACTCCTCCCACGTCTTCCACGTGACGTACAAGAAGCCGTCGCAGGACGGCGTCTGCGACGTCTGCGGCGGGGAGCTGTACCAGCGCGACGACGACTCCGAGGACACCGTCCGCACGCGGCTCGAGGTCTACCACACGCAGACCGAGCCGATCATCGACTACTACAAGGCGCAGGGCCTGGTCGTGACGATCGAGGCCATGGGCCCGGTCGACGAGGTCACCGGCCGTGCGCTGGCGGCACTGAAGCGCGAGGACGAGAGCCAGTAGGTTCCCGTCCCGGTACGGCCGTGGAGTCCTCCGGGACGCCACGGCCGTACTGTTGTGTACGTATGTCATCGACCGACCTGAGTGACGGAGAGCGCAGGCCCCCCATGGTGCAGATCAAGAGCCCCGAGCAGATCGCCAAGATGCGCGCGGCGGGCCTGGTCGTCGCCGCCATCCACGCGGCGACGCGGGAAGCGGCGGTGCCCGGGGCGACCACGAAGGACCTCGACGAGGTCGCCCGCAAGGTCCTCGCCGAGCACGGCGCGAAGTCGAACTTCCTCGGCTACGGCGGCTTCCCCGCGACCATCTGTACCTCGGTGAACGACGTCGTCGTCCACGGCATCCCCTCCGACGAGGTCGTCCTCAAGGACGGGGACATCATCTCCGTCGACTGCGGGGCGATCGTCGACGGCTGGCACGGTGACGCCGCCTACACCGCCTTCGTCGGCTCCGGTCACGCCCCGGAGCTGATCGAGCTGTCCCGGGTGACCGAGGAGTCGATGTGGGCCGGCATCGCGGCGATGAAGCAGGGCAACCGGCTGGTGGACGTGTCGCGGGCCATCGAGACGTACATCCGCCGCCAGCCGAAGCCGGGCGGCGGACGGTACGGGATCATCGAGGACTACGGCGGCCACGGCATCGGCACCGAGATGCACATGGACCCGCACCTGCTGAACTACGTCGACCGCAAGCGGGGCAAGGGGCCCAAGCTGGTCCCCGGGCTCTGCCTGGCCATCGAGCCGATGGTGTCGCTGGGGACGCCGCGGACCGAGGTCCTCGCGGACGACTGGACCGTCATCACCACGGACGGGACCTGGTCGTCGCACTGGGAGCACTCGGTGGCGCTGACCGAGCAGGGGCCGCTGGTGCTGACCGCGGTGGACGGCGGGAAGGCCAAGCTCGCCGAGCACGGGGTCGTGGCCGCGCCCGACCCGCTGGGCTGAGGGTGCCGGGCGGGGGCTCGAGGTGTCTCGCCCCCGCCGCCCCTTCCCGTCCCGGCCCTTCTTCCCGGCCCTTCTTCCCGGCCCGTCCCGGCCGGGGACCGCTTAAGGATCTCCTGGAACGGGCAGACTTCCTCGATTCGTGTTTCCGGGTGCGCTGACGTAGACTGACTCGTCGGCTCTTGTGCACCCGCATGTCTGTATGCGCCCGTAAGGGAAAGCCCAGGAGTCGATCAAGGTAGTCGATTCGAAGGGCGAAGCGTGGCCAAGAAGCAAGGTGCCATCGAGATCGAGGGCACTGTCGTCGAGTCTCTTCCGAACGCCATGTTCAGGGTCGAGCTCCAGAACGGCCACCAGGTCCTGGCACACATCAGCGGCAAGATGCGCATGCACTACATCCGCATCCTCCCTGACGACCGGGTCGTGGTGGAGCTGTCTCCGTACGACCTGACGCGTGGCCGGATCGTCTACCGGTACAAGTAGATCTTGCCCAGGCCCCGTGCGTTCCCGCCCGGGGTGGCCGGCAACTGACCCGGAGAACCTCACATCCCATGAAGGTCAAGCCGAGCGTCAAGAAGATCTGCGACAAGTGCAGGGTGATCCGCCGTCACGGTCGGGTCATGGTCATCTGCGAGAACCCGCGCCACAAGCAGCGCCAGGGCTGACCGCACACAGATCGCACCCTCTGCATCACGCAGAATCTTCGCGCGACGCGAGCTGAATATGTTCATACGCAGAACCCAGACCTGTGGTCTGACACCCCCGGTTCGGAGGCCGGGGACCCAGTCCGTACCAAATCTTCCAGGGCATCCCGGGAAGAGGACGGCGGCTGGGAGGCGGTTCTGCGGAAGACCTCCGAAGATCACCAGGAGCCATTGAATGGCACGCGTTTCCGGTGTTGACATCCCGCGCGAAAAGCGCGTGGAGGTCGCCCTCACCTACGTGTTCGGCATCGGCCGGACCCTGTCCCAGGAGACGCTGGCTGCGACCGGCGTCGACCCCAACACCCGCGTTCGCGACCTCTCCGAGGAGCAGCTCGTCGCGATCCGCGAGTACGTGGACGCCAACATCAAGACCGAGGGTGACCTCCGTCGCGAGATCCAGGCCGACATCCGCCGCAAGGTCGAGATCGGCTGCTACCAGGGTCTCCGTCACCGTCGTGGTCTGCCCGTCCGCGGTCAGCGCACCAGCACGAACGCCCGTACCCGCAAGGGCCCGCGTCGCGCCATCGCCGGCAAGAAGAAGCCGGGCAAGAAGTAGTCCTCAGCGGACGCTCATCAGCGGTCTTCGCTGTAGGACCGACCACCTCCCGTAGGAGTAATAGATGCCCCCCAAGGGTCGTCAGGGCGCTGCCAAGAAGGTGCGCCGCAAGGAAAAGAAGAACGTCGCGCACGGCCAGGCGCACATCAAGAGCACGTTCAACAACACGATCGTGTCCATCACGGACCCGGCCGGAAACGTGATCTCGTGGGCCTCCGCCGGCCACGTCGGTTTCAAGGGCTCGCGCAAGTCCACGCCGTTCGCCGCGCAGATGGCCGCCGAGTCGGCCGCCCGTCGCGCGCAGGAGCACGGCATGCGCAAGGTCGACGTGTTCGTCAAGGGCCCGGGCGCCGGTCGTGAGACCGCCATCCGTTCCCTGCAGGCCACGGGCCTCGAGGTCGGCTCCATCCAGGACGTCACCCCGACCCCGCACAACGGTTGCCGTCCGCCGAAGCGCCGCCGCGTCTGACGCACGGGCTCACGGCGGCTCGCCGGCCGGCCGGGGGTGCGGGGGTCGTCCCCCGCACGACGCGGCACGGTTGCCGTCCGCCGAAGCGCCGCCGCGTCTGACGCACGGCCGTTTGCCGGACTGAGGTTCTCGGGCGGTACGGCTCCTCGGAGTCGTGTCGCCCGTACCCTTGTCTCATATCAGGGCGTCAAATAGCGGGCGCCCCTGACAGAAGGAACGCAACATGCTGATTGCTCAGCGTCCCTCGTTGACCGAAGAGGTCGTCGACGAGTTCCGCTCCCGGTTCGTGATCGAGCCGCTGGAGCCGGGCTTCGGCTACACCCTCGGCAACTCCCTCCGCCGGACCCTCCTGTCCTCGATCCCGGGTGCGGCGGTCACGTCCATCCGCATCGACGGCGTGCTGCACGAGTTCACCACCGTGCCGGGCGTCAAGGAGGACGTCACCGACCTGATCCTCAACATCAAGCAGCTGGTCGTCTCCTCGGAGCACGACGAGCCGGTCGTGATGTACCTGCGCAAGCAGGGCCCGGGTCTGGTCACCGCCGCCGACATCGCGCCCCCGGCCGGTGTCGAGGTGCACAACCCCGACCTCGTCCTCGCCACGCTCAACGGCAAGGGCAAGCTGGAGATGGAGCTGACCGTCGAGCGCGGCCGCGGCTACGTCTCCGCCGTGCAGAACAAGCAGGTCGGTCAGGAGATCGGGCGCATCCCGGTCGACTCGATCTACTCGCCGGTCCTCAAGGTCACCTACAAGGTCGAGGCGACGCGTGTCGAGCAGCGCACCGACTTCGACAAGCTGATCGTCGACGTCGAGACCAAGCAGGCGATGCGTCCGCGTGACGCCATGGCCTCCGCCGGCAAGACGCTGGTCGAGCTGTTCGGTCTCGCCCGCGAGCTGAACATCGACGCCGAGGGCATCGACATGGGCCCGTCCCCCACGGACGCCGCCCTCGCCGCTGACCTCGCCCTGCCGATCGAGGAGCTGGAGCTCACCGTTCGGTCGTACAACTGCCTCAAGCGTGAGGGCATCCACTCCGTGGGTGAGCTCGTCGCCCGCTCCGAGGCCGACCTGCTCGACATCCGCAACTTCGGTGCGAAGTCGATCGACGAGGTCAAGGCGAAGCTGGCCGGCATGGGCCTGGCCCTCAAGGACAGCCCGCCCGGATTCGACCCGACCGCCGCGGCGGACGCCTTCGGCGCGGACGACGACGCGGACGCCGGGTTCGTGGAGACCGAGCAGTACTGATCCGTTTTCGGCTGCGGGACCGCTGTGGCTGGTCGCGCAGTTCCCCGCGCCCCCAGGGGCGCGGGGTCTCCGACGGGCGACCGCCCGCTCGGATACTGACTTCGGTACCTGATACGGCCGGGGCAGACACTGAGGAGAAAGACCATGCCGAAGCCCACCAAGGGTGCCCGTCTGGGCGGCAGCGCCGCGCACGAGAAGATGCTGCTCGCGAACCTCGCGAAGCAGCTGTTCGAGCACGGCCGCATCACCACCACCGAGGCGAAGGCCCGCCGTCTGCGGCCGTACGCCGAGCGTCTGGTCACCAAGGCGAAGAAGGGCGACCTTCACAACCGTCGCCAGGTGCTCCAGGTCATCTCGGACAAGGGCATCGTGCACACGCTCTTCACCGAGATCGGCCCGCGCTACGAGAACCGCCCGGGTGGCTACACCCGCATCACCAAGATCGGTAACCGCCGTGGCGACAACGCGCCCATGGCCGTCATCGAGCTGGTCGAGGCGCTGACCGTGGCGCAGCAGGCGACCGGTGAGGCCGAGGCCGCGACGAAGCGCGCGGTCAAGGAAGACGCCCTGAAGAAGGACGAGGCCGCCGAGGCCAAGTCCGACGAGGTCGTCGAGGACGCTGCCGAGGCCAAGGCCGAGGACGCGTCCGAGGAGTCGAAGGACGCCTGAGGCTCTGCCTTGCATGTGAGCGGGTCCTCCCTTCGGGGCGGGCCCGCTCTCGCGTTGTCGAGAGGATCCAGGAGTGAGTGACGAAGTACAGCCCGGGTTCGTACGGGTGCGGCTGGACCTGTCCTACGACGGGGCGGAGTTCTCGGGGTGGGCCAGGCAGGCCGGCGGACGGCGGACCGTGCAGGGCGAGATCGAGGACGCCCTGCGGACCGTCACGCGGTCGGGGGAGACGTACGAGCTGACCGTGGCCGGGCGTACGGACGCCGGTGTGCACGCGCGGGGGCAGGTCGCGCACGTTGATTTGCCGCGCGAGGTCTGGGCGGAGCATCACGCCAAGCTGCTCAAGCGGCTCGCCGGGCGGCTCCCCAGGGACGTCCGGGTGTGGGCGCTGCGGGAGGCGCCCGCCGGTTTCAACGCACGCTTCTCGGCGGTCTGGCGGCGGTACGCCTACCGGGTCACCGACAACCCCGGCGGGGTCGACCCGCTGCTGCGCGGTCACGTCCTCTGGCACGACTGGCCCCTCGACGTCGACGCCATGAACGAGGCCGCCGGGCGGCTGCTGGGGGAGCACGACTTCGCCGCCTACTGCAAGCGGCGGGAGGGGGCGACCACGATCCGCACGCTCCAGGAGCTGAGCCTGGTGCGCGGCGGGGACGGGATCGTCACGGCGACCGTGCGGGCCGACGCCTTCTGCCACAACATGGTGCGCTCGCTGATCGGGGCGCTGCTGTTCGTGGGGGACGGGCACCGGGGCCCGGAGTGGCCGGGGAAGGTGCTGGCCGCGGGCGTACGGGACTCGGCGGTGCACGTCGTCCGGCCGCACGGGCTGACGCTGGAGGAGGTCGGCTATCCGGCCGACGAACTGCTGGCCGCGCGCAGCAAGGAGGCGCGGAACCGGCGGACGCTGCCCGGGGCCGGGTGCTGCTGACCCGCCCCCGGGGAGCGGGTCACTGGTTCGCCGCCGCCGAGGCCTGGGTCTCGCCGCGGCGGCGGATCTGCTGGAACGCGAACTCCGCGAGGCCGTCGCCGGCGGCGAAGACCTGGGTGTCCTTCGTCGTCACGTCCTTGCCGTCGGTGAAGCCCGTGATCGTGAAGTAGGCGTACCGGCCGTAGGAGTTGGTCGTCGAGCGGCAGATCGCGCCGGCGCAGAAGGACTTGGCGTCGGTGCCGGGCAGCGCCTTGATGATGCTGCTCTTGTCGGCCTGGCCCTTGGCCTTGAGGGCCTGGGCCTCGGTGTCGAAGACGGCCACCCCGACCGTCACGGCGATGCCGTCCTTGACGTAGGTCACGCGCATCAGGCGGGTGCAGCCGTTGGCGGTCAGCACCTTGGGCAGGGTGCCCTGGGCGGCGGTGACGCAGTTGGTGGTGTCGGCCTTCGAGGCCTTCTTGTAGACGGCCGCGCCCATCGTCAGCTGCCTGCCCGGGAACATGATGTCCGGGCCGTTGGGCGCGCCGTCCTTGGCCTTGCTGGAGACGAACTCCTTCGGGTCCAGCGGCGGCGGGGCGCTGGTCGGTGCGAAGGACGGCGTCCCGGACGCGCTCGGCAGGTCGGCGGTGGCGGGCAGCGAGGAGGCAGGACGGTTGGACGCCTCGTCACCGCCGTTCGCCGACACCACGGCCATGGCCACGGCGGTGCCGACGCCGAGCGTCGCGAGCACGCCCCCGCCTATCAGCAGCAGCCGGCGGCGCTTGTTGCGCGACTCCGACGCCTCGGCGAGCGCGGCCCAGTCCGGCGAAGGGTCCGTGGCACCGCTGGTCCACGGCTGCTGGGAGTTCGGTTTCCAGGGATCCCACTGGGACTGAGGTCCCCCCTGCCCATAGCTCATGCGCCGCATCTTAGACGGGGCGAGAGGTGTGCTGTTCCGCCCCAACAGGCTCCGCTGCCCCTAGCGTTCGGGGAATGAGTACGGGCAAAGGTGATATCTCGGGGTGGTTGGTACGACGTTCTCCCTGGCCGTCGTGGCTGGGGCTGGTGGCGGTGCTGGGCGCGCTGACGGGGCATGTGGCGCGGGCCACCCCGGACGGCGGCATGGACAACGCGATCGTCGTCCGGGCGGCGCGCGCCTGGCTGGAGGGGAGGTCCCCGTACGACGACCCGCACTTCCTGTACCTGCCGGGTGCGGTGCTCGCCGCCGTGCCGCAGGCGCTGCTGCCGCCGGAGGTGCTGCGCGTGCTGGTGCCGGCGTTCGTCACGGCCTGTCTGGTGGGCGGCTGGGGGTGCGCGCTGCGGCTGCACCGGGTGCCGCTGGACAGCCGGCTCGCGGTGCTCGGGCTGACCGCGCTCGCGGCCGGCTTCGCGCCCTTCGGGCACCTGGTCCGGCTGGGCAACTGGACGGCGACGGCGGTCCTGGCCCTGCCGCTGGGGCTGCTGCTGGCGAGCCGCGGCCGGTGGACGGCGGCGGGCGCGGTGCTCGGTACGGTCCTGGCGCTGAAACCGCTGCTGGCCCCGCTGGCCCTGCTGTTCCTCTTCGCGGGCCGCTGGAAGGCGCTCGCCGTCATGGCCGCGGTCCCGGCGCTGGCCTCCGGTGCGAGCGCCCTGCTGCTGCCCGACCCGGCCGGGTTCCTCACCCGGACCCTGCCCTTCCTGCTGCACGGCCAGGACGCCTTCGTGCGGCTCTACGAGGCCTCTTTGGGGGCCGTGCTGCCGCGGCTGGGGGTGCCCGAGCTCGCGGCCCGGACGTTCGCGTCGGCCGCCTGCGTGGCGGGGCTGGTCGCGGCGTACCGGCGCTGGGGCCGTGCCGATCCCGGTCCGTTGCGGCTCTCCGAGACCGCGGCGGGGCTGATGCTCTCGGTGTTCCTGGTCTCACGGCCGTCGTACGACCACTACCTGCTCGTCGTCGTGCCGCTGCTGCTGGCCGGGCTGCCGTACCCGGGCTCGGTGGCGCGCGGACCGTGGTTCTGGCTGGCGATGGTCCCGCAGCTACCGGGCCTGACCTGGCCTTATCTGGAGACGGTGCAGCGTCGGGCCTTCCGGGACGCGGTGACGTTGGGTGTCCTGGCCGTGACGGTGGCCCGTCGGTGCGGCCCGCGTCCGCCGGTGGGGCCGGGCGCACCGGCGGACGCGGACCGGCAGGCGGCGGTTCCCGGCGGCGATCACATTTACACTGGATGAGAAGAAGCAGCGTTCCCGGCGGCCGAAGGCCCCGTTTTGACCCGGCCGAGCCACCGCGGGTATCCTGCATCTTCGTTGTGTATTGGCTTGCTCATTCTCACGGGACGGGCCCTTACACCGGTCCACCGGGCCGATGACCAGCGACCTGCACGCGGTATGCGTCACCGCAGTGCGGTCAGGGCTGTCGTGATCGTCTTCGGTGACCTTGTCAGGACCACTCACTCGAAGCGAAGGCTACGAACCGTGCGTACGTACAGCCCCAAGCCCGGCGATGTGACGCGCCAGTGGCACGTCATCGACGCTCAGGACATCGTCCTGGGTCGTCTCGCCAGCACCGCCGCCTCCATCCTGCGCGGCAAGCACAAGCCGATCTACGCCCCTCACGTCGACACCGGTGACTTCGTCATCATCATCAACGCCGACAAGGTGCACCTGTCCGGCAACAAGCGGACCCAGAAGATGGCGTACCGCCACTCCGGCTACCCGGGTGGTCTGCGCTCCGTCCGTTACGACGAGCTGCTGGACAAGAACCCCGAGAAGGCCATCGAGAAGGCCGTCAAGGGCATGCTCCCGAAGAACACGCTGGGCCGTCAGATGCTCTCGAAGCTGAAGGTCTACAAGGGTGACCAGCACCCGCACGGCGCGCAGCAGCCGCAGCCGTTCGAGATCACCCAGGTCGCGCAGTAAGTCCGGCCACACCGCCCCAAGCTGAAGAGAATCTGAGGAGAACCGTGGCCGAGACCACTGCCGAGCAGCCGCTCGAAGAGCTTGACATCGACAGCTACACCACCGAGTCCGAGGTGCCCGTCGAGGGCGAGTACACCTCCGAGTCGCTGGCCTCCCGCTTCGGCGAGCCGCAGCCGGCCGCCGGCCTGGGCCGTCGCAAGAACGCCATCGCCCGTGTCCGGATCGTTCCGGGCTCCGGCAAGTGGAAGATCAACGGTCGCACCCTCGAGGACTACTTCCCGAACAAGGTGCACCAGCAGGAAGTCAACGAGCCGTTCAAGGTCCTCGAGCTCGAGGGCCGCTACGACGTCATCGCCCGCATCGCCGGTGGCGGTGTCTCCGGTCAGGCCGGTGCGCTCCGTCTCGGTGTCGCCCGCGCGCTGAACGAGGCCGACGTCGACAACAACCGCGGCCCGCTGAAGAAGGCCGGCTTCCTCACGCGCGACGACCGCGCGGTCGAGCGCAAGAAGGCCGGTCTCAAGAAGGCCCGCAAGGCCCCGCAGTACAGCAAGCGCTAAGCTTCGCTGCCTGCTAGTACGGGCTGTGGGCCGATCGGCCCGCCCCTCCGTACTCCGAACGCCCCGGCGGCACGCCACAGTGCCGTCGGGGCGTTCGTTTTCTCGCAGCCGTGGGCGTATAACGGCACAAGGTGCTCAAAGGCTTGTGTGATCGGATGTTCAGGGCATCAGATGCCTGAACGCGGGAGCCGCCGCTGATCCGTCGACGCGCCGCACGGCTTTCGAAACTGACGCTTCCTCAGGAGGACAAGTGGGACGACTCTTCGGCACGGACGGCGTGCGCGGTGTCGCCAACGTGGATCTCACGGCCGAGATGGCGCTGGGCCTCTCCGTCGCGGCGGCGCACGTGCTGGCCGAGGCGGGCACCTTCGCGGGCCACCGGCCGGTGGCGGTCGTCGGACGGGACCCGCGTGCCTCCGGGGAGTTCCTCGAAGCGGCCGTCGTGGCCGGTCTGGCCAGCGCGGGCGTCGACGTCCTGCGGGTCGGCGTGCTGCCGACGCCCGCGGTCGCCTACCTGACCGGCTCGCTCGGTGCCGACCTCGGCGTGATGCTCTCCGCCAGCCACAACGCCATGCCCGACAACGGCATCAAGTTCTTCGCCCGCGGCGGCCACAAGCTCGCCGACGAGCTGGAGGACAGGATCGAGACGGTCTACGACGAGCACCGCACCGGCGCTCCCTGGGACCGTCCGACCGGCGCCGGCGTCGGCCGGGTGCGCTCGTACGACGAGGGGTTCGACCGGTACGTCGCCCACCTGATCGCCGTCCTGCCGAACCGGCTCGACGGGCTGAAGATCGTCCTGGACGAGGCGCACGGAGCCGCCGCCCGGGTCTCGCCCGAGGCCTTCACGCGGGCCGGCGCCGAGGTCGTCACGATCGGCGCCGAGCCGGACGGCCTCAACATCAACGACGGCTGCGGCTCCACCCACCTGGACAAGCTGAAGGCCGCCGTCGTCGAGCACGGAGCCGCCCTCGGTATCGCGCACGACGGTGACGCCGACCGCTGCCTGGCCGTGGACCACACCGGCGAGGAGATCGACGGGGACCAGATCCTCGCCGTGCTCGCGCTCGCGATGCGGGAGCGGGGCGCCCTGCGCTCGGACACCGTCGTCGCGACCGTCATGTCCAACCTCGGCTTCAAGATGGCGATGGAGCGCGAGGGCATCTCGCTCGTGCAGGCCGCCGTGGGCGACCGGTACGTGCTGGAGGAGATGAAGCAGCACGGGTACGCGCTCGGCGGTGAGCAGTCCGGGCACGTGATCATCCTCGACCACGCCACCACCGGTGACGGCACGCTGACCGGGCTGATGCTGGCGGCGCGGGTCGCCGAGAGCGGACGGACGCTCCGGGAGCTGGCGTCCGTCATGGAGCGGCTGCCGCAGGTGCTGATCAACGTGCCCGACGTGGACAGGTCCCGGGTCGCCAGTTCGGCGGACCTCGCGGCCGCGGTCGGCGAGGCCGAGCGGGAGCTGGGCGCCACCGGGCGGGTACTGCTGCGGCCCTCCGGGACCGAGCCGCTGGTGCGGGTCATGGTGGAGGCGGCGGACATCGACCAGGCGCGGTCCGTCGCGGGGCGGCTGGCCGACGCCGTGAAGTCGGCGCTCGGTTAGGGCCTCTCGCCTGGATCATGCCGGGCTCGCGGGGTCCGGCCTGATCCAGACGAAACACGCCCTAGCTCCGCGGGGCGGATCCGGGGTCGGTTCGCGGGCGGGGCGCCGTCCGACGCCTCCTCGCCAGCGACCAGAGCCACTTCTGCAGCAGCAGGGTCAGGGTCCCCGCCAGGATGATGGCCAGCAGGTTCAGCAGGAGTTGTTGCGAGGAGCGCAGGGTCTGGTGGGTGTCGCCGTAGATCAGGGCCACGGCCGCGTTGGCGGCGGCCGGGACGGTGGTGACCGAGATGGCGACGCCGACCAGGGCGCCCGACTTCGCCGAGGTGAGGGAGAGGGTGCCGGCGGCGCCGGCGAGGACCGCCACCACGAAGGAGAACCAGTCCGGGGCGTAGACGAACCCCGTGTTCGGGCGGTCGCCCTCCAGCTGGTCCTTGGTGAACAGGCCCACGGCGTCCATGAAGAGACTGAAGCCCGCCGTCACCGCCATCGCCGCGGCGAAGCCCACCAGCAGGGCGACCAGCGAACGCAGGGCCAGGCGCGGCGCGCGCTGCACGGCGGCCGTGCAGATGCCGGCCAGGGGGCCGAACTCCGGGCCGACCGCCATCGCGCCCACGATCAGGATCGCGTTGTCGAGCACCACACCGCAGGCCGCGATCATCGTCGCCAGGGTGATGAAGGCGACGTAGGTGACCGAGAGGGTCGACTCCTCGTGCGTCGCCTCGACCAGGTGCTCCCACAGGACCGCGTCGGCGGCCTCGCCCGGGGCGTCCGCCTCGGCCCGGTCGGCTCGCTGCGACAGGGACAGGTCGATGTTCTCGGCGGCGATCGAGCCGGTCTTCTCCAGGCCCAACTCCTGTAGATCGGTGAGGAGTTGGTCGCCCGCCTCGCGTGCCACGTCGCACATGACGACGTCGCCCCGGGGATCGCGGGCGGCGCCCGGCAGCACCACGAGGTGGGTGGCGCCGACCGTGTTCTCGATCAGGCGGACCGCGTCGTCGGTGCGGTCGGGCGGAGTGATCAGGCGCAGGTGCAGCATGGCGCCCTTTCTAACAGCACCGCGGTGCGGCTCGTCCGGGAGGGGTCCGGGCCCGGGTCAGAGCTTGCGCAGGCTCAGCCGTTGCACCTTGTGGTCCGGGCCCTTGCGCAGGACGAGGGCCGCGCGACCGCGGGTGGGGGCGATGTTCTCCACCAGGTTGGGCTTGTTGACGGTGCGCCACATCGTGCGGGCGTAGTCGAGGGCCTCGTCCTCGGAGACCTGGGTGTACTTGCGGAAGTACGAGTGCGGGTCCTGGAAGGCGGTCGCGCGCAGCTTGCGGAAGCGGTTGAGGTACCAGTGCTCGATGTCCTCGACGCGCGCGTCGACGTACACGCTGAAGTCGAAGTAGTCGGCGAGACCGACGCGGGTGCGGCCGTCCTTGCCGGGGAGCGCGGGCTGGAGGACGTTCAGGCCCTCGACGATGAGGATGTCGGGGCGGCGGACCGTGAGGCGCCGGTCGGGCACGATGTCGTAGATCAGGTGGGAGTAGACGGGTGCGGTGACCTCGTCCTTCCCGGCCTTGATGTCGGCGACGAACCGGGTGAGGGCGCGGCGGTCGTACGACTCGGGGAAACCTTTCCGCGACATCAGGCCGCGGGCCTCCAGCTCCTTGGTGGGGAGCAGGAAGCCGTCGGTGGTGACCAGCTCGACGCGGGGGTGTTCCGGCCAGCGTGAGAGGAGGGCCTGGAGGAGGCGGGCGACCGTGGACTTGCCCACCGCCACCGAGCCGGCCACTCCTATGACGAACGGGGTGCCGGACTGGGAGCCCTGTTCGCCGAGGAAGGTGTTCAGGGCCGAGCGCAGGCCGTCGGTGGCGCCCACGTACAGGTTCAGCAGCCGGGACAGCGGGAGGTAGATGTCACGGACCTCGTCGAGATCGATGACGTCACCGAGGCCGCGCAGCTGCTCGACCTCCTCGGCCGTGAGGGGCTGCGGCGTCTTGTTGCGCAGCGCGCTCCACTCGGAACGGGTGAGGTCGACGTAGGGAGTCGCCTCCGGCCGGTGCCGGTGGGCGCTCCGCGGTGTCGAGGAGACCGGAGAGATCACAGTCCATTGTTAACGGAGTTCGAACGGGATGGCAGGTGGGATCCGTCACCCCGGCCGCCGATGGACGCGAGGTGCCGCCCCGTGGCGTGCATACCCCCGTGGGAATTTCCGAATTCGGGCACGTGGAGGCCCTTTCGGGGTCTCGTCCCGCCGTACGCTGCCGGTCATGTGTGGAATCGTGGGATACGTGGGGTCTCAGCCGGCTCTCGAGGTCGTCATGGCCGGGCTGAAGCGGCTGGAGTACCGGGGATACGACTCGGCGGGCGTCGCCGTCCTGGCGGACGGAGGGCTCGCCGCCGCCAAGAAGGCGGGCAAACTCGTCAATCTGGAGAAGGAACTGGGGGCCCGGCCGCTGCCGACCGGTACGACCGGCCTCGGGCACACACGGTGGGCCACGCACGGCGGGCCGACCGACGCCAACGCCCATCCGCACCTGGACAACGCCGGACGCGTCTGCGTCGTGCACAACGGGATCATCGAGAACTTCGCCGCGCTGCGCGCCGAGTTGGCCGAGCGCGGGCACGAGCTGCGCTCCGAGACCGACACCGAGGCCGTGGCCCATCTGCTCGCCGAGGAGCACTCGGCGACCGGTGACCTCGCGGAGGCCATGCGGCTGGTGTGCCGGCGGCTGGAGGGGGCGTTCACGCTCGTCGCGGTGCACGCCGACGAGCCGGACGTGGTGGTCGGGGCACGCCGCAACTCGCCGCTGGTGGTGGGCGTCGGGGACGGCGAGGCCTTCCTCGCCTCGGACGTCGCCGCGTTCATCGCCCACACGCGGTCGGCGATCGAGCTGGGCCAGGACCAGGTGGTGGAGCTGCGCCGGGACGGGGTGACGGTCACCGGCTTCGACGGCCGTCCGGCCGAGGTGCGGTCGTACCACGTCGACTGGGACGCGTCGGCCGCGGAGAAGGGGGGCCACGACTACTTCATGCTCAAGGAGATCGCCGAGCAGCCCAAGGCCGTCGCCGACACCCTGCTCGGCCGGATCGACGTCTCCGGCGCGCTGACCCTGGACGAGGTGCGGATCCCGGCCGCGGAGCTGCGCGAGGTCGACAAGGTCGTCATCGTCGCCTGCGGCACGGCGTTCCACGCGGGACTGATCGCCAAGTACGCCATCGAGCACTGGACGCGGATCCCCTGCGAGGTGGAGCTGGCCAGCGAGTTCCGGTACCGGGACCCCATCCTGGGCGCGCGGTCGCTCGTGATCGCCATCTCGCAGTCCGGCGAGACCATGGACACCCTGATGGCGCTGCGGCACGCCCGTGAGCAGGGCTCCAAGGTGCTGGCGATCTGCAACACCAACGGGTCGACCATCCCGCGCGAGTCGGACGCGGTGCTGTACACCCATGCCGGGCCCGAGGTGGCCGTCGCCTCCACCAAGGCGTTCCTGACGCAGCTGGTGGCCTGCTACCTCGTCGCCCTGTACCTCGGCCAGGTGCGCGGCACCCAGTGGGGGGACGAGATCCGGGCCGTCGTGCGGGACCTGGCGCGGATCTCCGGGGAGGTCGAGCGGGTGCTGGAGACCATGGAGCCGGTGCGGGAGCTGGCGCGGTCGCTCGCCGGCAAGAACACCGTGCTGTTCCTCGGGCGGCACGTCGGTCATCCGGTGGCTCTGGAGGGCGCCCTGAAGCTGAAGGAGCTGGCGTACATGCACGCCGAGGGCTTCGCGGCCGGTGAGCTGAAGCACGGGCCGATCGCGCTCATCGAGGAGGACCTGCCGGTCGTCGTCGTGGTGCCGTCCCCGCGGGGGCGGTCCGTGCTGCACGACAAGATCGTCTCCAACATCCAGGAGATCCGGGCGCGGGGCGCGCGGACGATCGTGATCGCGGAGGAGGGCGACGAGGCGGTCGTGCCGTACGCCGACCATCTCGTACGGATCCCCGCGACGCCGACGCTGTTGCAGCCGCTGGTGGCGACGGTGCCGTTGCAGGTGTTCGCCTGCGAGCTGGCCACGGCGCGGGGGAACGAGGTGGACCAGCCCCGGAACCTGGCGAAGTCGGTCACGGTGGAGTAGGCGGGCTGCCGTCCCTCGGCGGGGCTGCCGTCCCTCGGCGGGGCTGCCGTCCCTCGGCGGGGCTGCTGCCCCCGGCGTGGCTGCCGTCCCTCTTCCCGGTCGCGGTCCTCCCGCCGGGGACGCCGTTCGAGGTGCCGGCGGGAGGGCGTGTGTGTGGCGGCCTTCGGTCAGCCGCGGGCCTGCCTGCGGCGCAGGTTCGCCGTGCGGGTCCAGCGGAGCAGGGCCAGTTCCACGGCGATGATCACGAGCGTGCCCCCGAGGGGTGGTATGCGGCCCTCGTCGATCCGGTCGGCGATCAGGTAGACGCCGAGTGCGGCCCAGGCCACGGCCAGTACGGGCAGCAGGACGACGAGGGCCGCCCAGCCCCAGCCGCTCGCCCGGCCCCGGCCGCTCGCCCCGCGCCGCCCGACGACGGGCTCCGGGGCCTGCCGGCGCGGCTGCGGGATCTGCTCGGGGGTGCGGGCCGGCATCGGGACGACGCACTCGGCGGGGACCGCCGCGTCCAGGGCCGCGACGCGTTCGGCGGTGACGCCCTCGAAGAGGGTCGGTTCGACGGTGACCGCGAAGCCGTCGTGGCCGGTGAGCGCGCGGGCGCCGTCCGGCCGGGTGGTCATCGCGGCGCAGGCGTCGTGGCGGACCGTGACCGGGCCCTTCGGGGTCTCCAGGGTGACGCCCTCGGCGCCGATGACCAGCGTGACCCGGTCGTCCTCCAGGGACGGGTGCCGGGTGCCGGTGACGGCGGCCGGGGAGGACTGGGGGGCCAGGGTGAAGCCGGCCCAGTCCACACCCCGGCCGGGCACCTGGAGCAGGGCGGAGTCCCAGGTCTGCCGGGCCACCTCGTGCAGGTCGGCGACCGTGACCGCGTTCAGCTCGGCCCGGTGCTGCTCGGGGGAGAGGAGCGGATGCCCGAGCAGCAGGCTCAGCGCGTACGACGGGAGACCGGCGGCGCCGAGGCCGGGGCTGTCGTACATCTTGAGGAGCTTGCCGCGCACGGCGTCCAGTTCGGACTGCTCGATGCGGCCCGCGCGCAGCCGGGCGAGGGTGTCGACGAAGCCGCCGACGACCGCGTCCTGCTTCTGCGGCAGGGAGTCCGCGTGGGCGGTGAGGGTGGCGAACCCGGCGTCGCGCGGGGAGTAGTCGGCCTCCGCGGTGTAGGAGTAGCCGCCCTGCTGGCGCAGGTCGTGGAAGAGGGCCCGGCCGAGGACGTCGGTGAAGACGGCGGCCGCGGTGGAGCGGCGCAGCACCGAGGTGAGGACGACGTGGCCGTCGTCGCCGTGGATGTAGGCCGGGGTGACGGGCAGCGCGCTGGTGGCGGCCGGGGCCGGCGAGCGGGTGCCCGCGGGCAGGCCGAGGTCGAGGCCCTCCGGGACGTGGTCGCTGGTGATCCACAGCACCGCGTTGTCCCGGGTGAAGCGGGTCTCGGCCCAGTGCCGGACCTGGTCCGGGGTGAGGCTCCAGGTGCCCAGTTCGTTGTAGCTGGACAGGCCGTAGCCCCGGGCGCCGTAACGCCACAGCGCGAGCGGGGAGTGGGGGCCGCCGCCGCGGCTCGCCGCCTCCGTGCGCAGGATCTCCTTCTCGGTCTCCAGCCGGTCCATCGGCAGGTCCCGCAGGCCCGCGCACACGCTGTTGAGGTGGGTGACGACCTCCTCCTCGCTGCCGGTGACGTGGAAGAGGGTGTACGCGTTCGCCGTCGCGCCGTTGTGGTGCAGGTCGGACAGGCCGAGGCGGTGCAGGGCGAGATGCTCGACGAGGTGCGTGATCCCGGCGGTGGCCAGGGTCTCGTCGGCGCGGCCCACCCGGAAGAACAGTCCGGCGCTGACCTCGTTGCCGGAGCCGGCGGTGTACAGGGTGGGGACGCCCTGGGTGGTGGTGTGGGAGATCAGGCCGTCGAGAGCGGCGAGGCCGCTCGGGTCGTGCAGGTCGGTGGTCATGTGCCGGTGCCCCCTCAGGCCTGTGCCGCGAGCTTGCGGAACTTCAGGAACGACGCCTTCGGGTCGCCCGTGTACTGCCACGGGAACTCCGTGGCCCGGTCGCCGAGGAAGGCGAAGTGCGGGGCCGCGTCGGCGTGGTGGCCGCCCATCGAGAAGGCGAACGCGAAGGCGTTGTGCGCGCCCACGGAGTACCAGTCGGGGCGGTGGCCCGGGTGCAGCACCGAGACCTGCGCGGCGAAGCGCAGATCGTCGCGGACCGGCACCCCGCGCAGGTAGGCGGCGTCGTCGGGGCTGTCCAGGTCCAGCCAGTGCTCGATGTGGGCGAGGGCCACCACGGCGCCGGAGTTCGAGCCGTCCGGAGCGGCGGTCGCGCACTCGCGGGCGAAGGCGTGCGCCGCCTCCCAGGTGCCGCCCCACTTCGGGCAGATCTGCTGGAGCAGCTGCGTCTGCGCGCGGTAGTGGTGCGGGTGGTGCGCGGACAGCCGGTCGTAGCGGCGGCGCGCCTCGGCCTGCCCCAGCTGGAGGCCGCGCGCGGTGGTCAGCCGTACCACCCACGCGGGGCTGTACGCCGGCTGCTCCGCGCACACCTCGATCAGCAGTTGCTCGGCCCGGCGCAGCCAGGAGTGGAACTGCTCGAACTGGTCGCGTGAGACGTCCTGCGCGCGGGCGCCGCTGCGGATGTCCCAGCCGATGTGGACGTACCGTTCGGCGAGCAGGGTGCGCGGCAGGGGATCGGCGGGGAGTTCGGCGGCGGCCCGCTCCAGGAAGGTCTCGGCGCCGGGGGTCTCGGCGAGGACGGACGAGACCATCGAGATCTTCTCGGCCGAGTCCAGTCCCTTGACGAAGGCCCGGACGGCGGGCCAGTCGCCGGCCCGCGCGGCCGTGCGCAGCGGGACCAGCCCGGGTGTGTTGTCGTACGGATCGAAGGTCGGTCCCGGAGAGCCCGTGGATCCGCCGTTGGTGGTACTGCTCATGCCCCCGCCCCCTGGCGTTGCCGTCCGCGCGCGCCGACTGGCCCCCCAGGGCGCGGGCGGTGAAGTGATGGTGTGACGTGTGTTGATCGGTCTGTGCGTGGTCGGTGCGACTGTGTGATCAAGTCGCCGCAGGCTAGCAGCCACCTCCGACAGCCGCGTGGGTGACCGGGGCGGGCGGTCCTCCCGCCGTAGGGTGCTCGGCATGAGCATCATCGGGGTCGGTATCGACGTGGCCGAGATCGACCGGTTCGCGGCATCGCTGGAACGTACGCCTGCGCTGGCCCGACGTCTTTTCCTGGAGAGCGAGTTGCTGCTGCCGAGCGGGGAGCGGCGGGGTGTCGCCTCGCTCGCGGCCCGGTTCGCGGCGAAGGAGGCCCTCGCCAAGGCGCTGGGCGCTCCCGCGGGTCTGCTGTGGACGGACGCGGAGGTGTACGTGGAGGACAGCGGGCAGCCGCGGCTGCGGGTGCGCGGGAGCATCGCCGCCCGGGCCGCCGAACTGGGCGTGCAGGCCTGGCACGTGTCGCTCAGTCATGACGCCGGTGTCGCCTCGGCGGTGGTGATCGCCGAAGGGTGACCGCGGCGGGCCGGGAGGGCGGGGCGGGTCCGCCCGTGGCGGGGGGACCGGTGTTTGACTGGGCGCATGCGTACTGCCTATTGCGTGGACACGGTCCGGGCCGCCGAGCGGGACCTGATGGCGCGGCTCCCGGAGGGCGCCCTGATGCAGCGGGCCGCCGCCGGGCTCGCCGCCGCCTGTGCCGATCTGATGGGGCGGGTGTACGGACGCCGGGTCGTCCTGCTCGTCGGGAGCGGCGACAACGGGGGTGACGCCCTGTACGCCGGGGCCCGGCTGGCCCGGCGCGGCGCGGGCGTGACGGCCGTACCGCTCGCTCCCGGGCGCGCGCACGCCGGCGGGCTGGCCGCGTTGCTGCGGGCCGGTGGGCGCACCGTGGCGCCTCAGGACGCCGACGGGCCGATCCGGCGGGCCGACCTCGTCCTCGACGGCATCGTCGGGATCGGCGGGCGCGGCGGACTGCGCGAGGACGCGGCACGGCTCGCCGCGCTGGCCGGCGGGTCCCGGGCCGCCGTCGTCGCCGTCGACCTGCCCAGCGGCGTCGAGGCGGACACGGGCGAGGTGCGGGGCGCCGCCGTGCGGGCCGACCTCACCGTGACGTTCGGGACGCACAAGCCGGCCCTGCTGGTCGATCCGGCGCGCGAGCACGCCGGGGCGGTGCGGCTCGTCGACATCGGCCTCGACCTGCCCGGCGAGCCGGAACTGGAGGCCCTCCAACACGCCGACGTGGCCAGGCTGCTGCCCGTACCGGGCGCCGCGAGCGACAAGTACCGGCGCGGGGTGGTCGGGATCGCCGCCGGGTCCGCGCGCTATCCGGGCGCGGCCGTCCTGGCGGTCGCCGGCGCGCTGCGCGGCGGAGCGGGGGCCGTACGGTACGTCGGGCCCGCCGGACAGGCCGTGCTCGCGCGCTACCCCGAGACGCTGGTGTCCGACCGGGGGCCCGAGCGTGCCGGACGGGTGCAGGCGTGGGTCGTCGGGCCCGGTGCCGGGGACGACGCCGGCACCGTGGCGGAGGTGCTCGCCTGTGACGTGCCGGTGCTGATCGACGCGGACGGGCTGCGGCTCGCCGACGCGGGCGCGGTGCGCGGGCGGACGGCGCCGACCCTGATGACCCCGCACGCCGGGGAGGCGGCGGCGCTCCTCGGCGTGTCGCGGGAGGAGGTCGAGGCGGGGCGGCTGGCCGCCGTGCGGGAGCTGGCGGGGCGGTACGGGGCGGCCGTGCTGCTGAAGGGAGCCACGACGGTGGTCGCGGGGCAGGGCGGCGCGGGCGCGGTGCGGGTGAACCCGACGGGGACGCCGTGGCTGGCCACGGCCGGCAGCGGGGACGTGCTGTCGGGGGTGGCGGGGTCGCTGCTGGCCGCGGGGCTGGCGGCGGTGGACGCCGGCAGCGCGGCGGCGTACCTGCACGGGCTGGCCGGGCGGTTCGCGGCGGCGGGCGCGCCGGTGGGGGCGCACGAGGTGGCGGAGGCGGTGGCGAGGGCCTGGCGCGATGTCGTACGGGAGTGAGCCGGGGGAGGGTTCCCGCCGGTGCGTCCCCGCCCCCGCCCCTGTCCCCGTCCCCGTTCCTGTCCCCGCCCCCGTCCCCGCCCCTCTCCCGTCCCCGTCCTCTTCCTCGTCCCCGGACTTTCCCGGACCTCCCCGGAGAAGACACCCCCGGACGGCGGGAACGCCCCGTGCCGCCCGCCGTCCGGCCCGGCTCTCCGAGCGTGTCCGGGGGCTCTGAGAGACTGGGCACGATGAGTGAGACTGCACAGCCGACCGCCGCCCCGCTGCGCGCCCGGGCCGAGATCGATCTGGCCGCGCTGCGGGCCAACGTGCGCGCGCTGCGCGCGAAGGCGCCCGGCGCGGCGTTCATGGCCGTGGTGAAGGCCGACGGATACGGCCACGGCGCGGTTCCGTGCGCCCGCGCCGCCGTCGAGGCGGGCGCCACCTGGATCGGCACCGCCACCCCGGAGGAGGCCCTCGCGCTGCGCGCCGGGGCGGGCCTGCCGGCGGACGTCCGGATCATGTGCTGGCTGTGGACTCCGGGCGGGCCCTGGCGGGAGGCCGTCGAGGCGGACCTGGACGTGTCCGTGAGCGGTGTGTGGGCGCTGCGCGAGGCCGTCCGGGGGGCGCGGCTCGCCGGGCGCGCCGCCCGCGTGCAGCTCAAGGCCGACACGGGCCTCGGGCGCAACGGCTGCCAGCCCGCCGACTGGCCCGAACTGGTCGCCGAGGCGCTGCGCGCCGAGCGCGCGGGCCTCGTCCGGATCACCGGCCTGTGGTCGCACTTCGCCTGCGCCGACGAACCGGGCCACCCGTCCGTCGCCGCCCAGCTCGCCCGCTTCCGCGAGATGCTGGCGTACGCCGAGGAGCACGGCGTGCGGCCCGAGGTGCGGCACATCGCCAACTCGCCGGCCGTGCTGACCCTCCCCGAGACCCACTTCGACCTGGTCCGGCCGGGCATCGCCATGTACGGCGTCTCCCCGAGCCCCGAGCTGGGCTCCGCCGCCGACCTGGGACTGCGGCCGGTGATGACGCTGTCGGCCTCGCTGGCCCTGGTCAAGCACGTGCCGGGTGGCCACGGCGTCAGCTACGGCCACCACTACACGACCCCCGGCGAGACCACCCTCGGCCTGGTCCCCCTCGGTTACGCCGACGGCGTCCCCCGGCACGCCTCCGGCACCGGTCCCGTCCTCGTCGGCGGCAAGTGGCGTACGGTCGCCGGGCGGATCGCGATGGACCAGTTCGTCGTCGACCTGGGCGGCGACGAGCCCGCCCCCGGCGAGGAGGCCGTGCTCTTCGGCCCCGGCGACCGGGGCGAGCCCACCGCCGAGGACTGGGCGCAGGCCGCGGGCACCATCGCGTACGAGATCGTCACGCGTATCGGAGCACGCGTCCCGCGCGTCTACGCGGACGAGGCGGACCGGACCCCGTGAGCGCGTTCTTCTGAGCGCACCCGCGTCCCCCGTACATGCACCTGCGATTCGTGTGCATGCGGTTCATGTGAACGAGGAACCAAACGGGTGTCCGCGCGCCGGCACCCCGGCACCCGACGGCATCCTGCGACACCCTGCACATCCTGTACACCCTGCGACACCCGGCGAAGAGGAGCGGCACGTGAGCGAGAGCAGCGCGGAGGCGTTGGCGGGTGCCGCCTCGGCGGTCGTCGACGCCGCCTCCGCCACGGGCGCCGGCGGCTGGCGCCGGGCGACCGGCATCGCGGGGGCCGCGATAGGCGTGATCGCCGCGGGCGCCGCCGCCGGAGTCGCCCTGGAGCGGATGACCGTCGGGCGGGGCATGCGGGCCAGGGCCCGCCTCGCCCTCGACTCGACGGGCCCGTACGGCGCCCTCCGCGGCACCCCCGGCAAGGCCTTCGCCGACGACGGCACCGAGCTGTACTACGAGGTCGACGACGTCGAGCCGCAGGGCGGACCGGCGAACCGCCGGCGCAGGCTGTTCGGCCGCAAGGCCCCGCTCCCCGTCACCGTCGTCTTCAGCCACGGCTACTGCCTCACCCAGGACTCCTGGCACTTCCAGCGGGCGGCCCTGCGGGGCGTCGTACGGACCGTGCACTGGGACCAGCGCAGCCACGGCCGGTCCGCGCGCGGCGCGGCCCAGCTGCGGGACGGCGAGCCGCTCACCATCGACCAGCTGGGGCGCGACCTGAAGGCCGTCATCGACGCGGCCGTGCCGGAGGGGCCGATCGTGCTCGTCGGGCACTCGATGGGCGGCATGACCGTCATGGCGCTGGCCGCGCAGTTCCCCGAACTGATCCTCGAGCGGGTCGTCGCCACCGCCTTCGTCGGTACGTCGTCCGGGCGGCTCGGCGAGGTGAACTTCGGCCTGCCGGTCGCCGGGGTGAACGCCGTGCGCCGGGTGCTGCCGGGCGTGCTGAAGGCGCTGGGCCAGCAGGCCGCGCTGGTGGAGAAGGGGCGCAGGGCCACCGCCGACCTGTTCGCCGGGGTCATCAAGCGGTACTCGTTCGCCTCCCGGGACGTGGATCCGGCCGTCGCCCGGTTCGCCGAGCGGATGATCGAGGGCACGCCGATCGACGTGGTCGCCGAGTTCTACCCGGCCTTCACCGACCACGACAAGACCGAGGCGCTCGCCTGCTTCAGCGACATGCCGGTACTGGTGCTGGCCGGCATCGGGGACCTGGTGACGCCGAGCGAGCACAGCGAGGCCATCGCCGACCTGCTGCCGGACGCCGAACTGGTGCTCGTCCCCGACGCCGGTCACCTCGTGATGCTGGAGCACCCGGAGGTCGTCACCGACCGGCTCGCCGACCTGCTCACCCGTGCGGGCGCCGTACCGGCAGGCGTTACCGTGGGTGGCTATGGAAGCACCAGCAGCAGCGCGCAACCCGGCTGAGACCGAGCTGACCGTCACCTCCCCCGAGCAGATGCGGGACCTGGGCCGGCGCCTGGCCGAACTGCTGCGCGCGGGCGATCTCGTGATGCTCAGCGGGGAGCTGGGCGCGGGCAAGACGACACTGACGCGCGGCCTCGGCGAGGGACTCGGCGTGCGGGGCGCGGTCACCTCGCCCACCTTCGTGATCGCCCGGGTCCACCCGTCCCTGAGGGGCGGTCCGCCGCTCGTCCACGTCGACGCGTACCGCCTGGGCGGCGGGCTCGACGAGATGGAGGACCTGGACCTCGACGTGTCCCTGCCCGAGTCCGTGGTCGTCGTGGAGTGGGGCGAGGGCAAGGTCGAGGAGCTGACCGAGGAGCGGCTCCAGGTGCGCATCCACCGGGCCGTGGGCGACACGACGGACGAGGTGCGGCAGGTGACGGTCACCGGTCTGGGCGACCGGTGGGCGTCGGCGGACCTGAGCGTGCTGGCGGCCTGAGCGTGCTGGCGGCCTGAGCGGGGCGGCCGCGGGAGCGTGCCCGCGGTCCGGGCGGATCCGATGGCCCGGGCGTGTCGACCGGCCGGACGTGTCGCCCGGCCGGACGTGCCGGCTCCGGAGCCGCTCGCGGCTCGGCGGGCTCGCCGCCCGGGCGCGCGTCGCGGGCGGGCCGTGCCCCGGACGAGGGGGACGAAGGTTCCGACAGGACGTCGGCAAGATGTTGCGTTCGGTGTGCCGGGCGTGGTCACATGGTATCCCGCCCTTGGTTAGGTCTACCTAACTAGGTCCGCCCGGCCCCCAGGAGGCGTCCATGCCGGCCACCGAGCCCGAGGCCCCGCGGCGGCCGTCCGCCCTCGCCGGGGTGTCCATGCGCGACCTGCTGGCGTCCTGCGCCGCCGCCGAGGCCGTCTCCCGGCCACCGCGCGAGCCCGGACCCGAGCCCGCGCACCCGGAGGAGCGGCCCGCCCACGCCGCGAAGCCGCACCGCGAAGCCGCCTGACCGCCCGTCCCCGTCGCCGGGGGCCACCACGGCGTCTAACGGATCACGACGACCCGCTGGCCGATCGTCGCGAACTTCCAGACGGCGTTCCCGTCCGCCCGTGAGGCGCGGATGCCGCCCGTCTTCACGGCCGGGTCGGGGGCCGGTGTCGAGCCGTCGACCGCCGCGCTGAAGCCGATCGACACCTCCTTGACGTCGGTGAAGCGCACCACGTGCTCGATGGGGGTGCCGTCGGTGCCGGTGACGGCACCCGAGCGGGAGGTGACGGCATAGGTGCCGGGGAGCGGGTCGACGCTGCCGGGGGTGACCTGGAAGGTGCGCTCGGCCCTGCCGTCCGCGGTCACCAGCCACACCCGGTCGTCGGCCAGCGAGTACACCACCCGCGCGCCCGTGCCGGAGCGGGCCGGCAGCGCGGTGGGGTTCCTGGTGTCGCGCGGCGCCTTTGTCGTCGCGGCGGGGGCGCTCGCCCGCGGTGCGGCGAGGCCGGCCGGCACGCTCGCCGAGGCCTGGTAGGCGAGGAACCCGACGGTCGTGACGGCCGCCGCGGTGAGCGCGGCCACGAAAGTCGAGCTGCTGCCTGCCACCGCGACCACCTCTTTCGTCGTACGTCCGTGCCTCGCCGCGACGTTAGCAGCCGTTGGTCTCCGTGCCCGGGCGGCCGTGCCCGGGCCCCGCGAGCCGTACGCTGTTTGCGTGCTCTTGCTCGCTCTGGATACCGCCACCCCCGCCGTCACCGTCGCCCTGCACGACGGGACGGACGTCCTCGCCTCCGCCGGCCAGGTGGACGCGCGCCGGCACGGTGAGCTGCTGCTGCCGGCCGTCGACCGTCTCCTCGCCGCCACGGGGCACCGGCTCGACGCCGTCACCGGGATCGTCGTGGGCACCGGCCCCGGCCCGTACACCGGGCTGCGCGTCGGCCTGATGACCGCCGACACCTTCGGGCTCGCGCTCGGCGTGCCCGTGTACGGCCTGTGCACCCTCGACGGCCTCGCGTACGCCACCGACCTCGAAGGCCCCTTCGTCGTGGCGACCGACGCCCGCCGCAAGGAGGTCTACTGGGCGCGCTACGCCGACTCCCGCACCCGCCTCACCGGGCCCGCCGTCGACCGGCCGGCCGACATCGCCGAGCAGGTGGCGGGGCTGCCCGCGGTCGGCGCGGGCGCGCTGCTCTACCCCGACACCTTCCCCGCGGCGCACGAGCCGGAGCACGTGTCCGCCGCAGCGCTCGCCTGTCTGGCCGCCGAGAAACTGGCCGCGGGCGAGGAGCTCCCCGCGCCCCGCCCGCTCTACCTGCGCCGGCCCGACGCCCAGGTCCCCAAGAACTACAAGGTGGTCACCCCCAAGTGACCGAACCCGTAACCCCCGCGCTGCGCGAGATGCGCTGGTGGGACATCGATCCCGTCCTGGAACTCGAGAAGGCCCTCTTCCCCGAGGACGCCTGGTCGCGCGGCATGTTCTGGTCCGAGCTGGCGCACTCCCGCGGCCCCGAGGCGACCCGCCGGTACGTGGTCGCCGAGAACGGCGACCGCATCGTCGGCTACGCGGGCCTCGCCTCCTCCGGCGACCTTGCCGACGTCCAGACCATCGCCGTCGCCCAGGACCACTGGGGCACCGGACTGGGCGGCCGGCTGCTGGCCGAGCTGCTGCGGGCCGCGACCGCCTTCGAGTGCGCCGAGGTCATGCTGGAGTGCCGCGTCGACAACGTCCGCGCGCAGAAGCTGTACGAGCGCTTCGGCTTCCAGCCCATCGGCTTCCGGCGCGGCTACTACCAGCCGGGGAACGTGGACGCCCTGGTCATGCGCCTGACCACGGCATCCGACAGTGGCCCCGCCACGGAACCGACATCAGTACAAGGAACCGAGATCAATGACTGACGAACCGCTCGTCCTCGGCATCGAGACCTCCTGTGACGAGACCGGCGTCGGCATCGTCCGCGGCACCACCCTGCTGGCGGACGCCGTCGCCTCCAGCGTCGACGAGCACGCCCGCTTCGGCGGGGTGGTGCCGGAGGTGGCGAGCCGGGCGCACCTGGAGGCGATGGTCCCGACCATCGACCGGGCGCTGAAGGAGGCCGGCGTGTCCGCGAAGGACCTCGACGGCATCGCCGTGACCGCGGGCCCGGGCCTGGCGGGCGCGCTGCTGGTCGGCGTGTCGGCGGCGAAGGCGTACGCCTACGCCCTCGGCAAGCCGCTGTACGGCGTGAACCACCTCGCCTCGCACATCTGCGTGGACCAGCTGGAGCACGGCCCGCTGCCGGAGCCGACGATGGCCCTGCTGGTGAGCGGCGGCCACTCCTCCCTGCTGCTCTCCTCGGACATCACCTCCGACGTCCGCCCGATGGGCGCGACGATCGACGACGCGGCGGGCGAGGCCTTCGACAAGATCGCCCGCGTACTGGACCTGGGCTTCCCCGGCGGCCCGGTCATCGACCGGTACGCGCGCGAGGGCGACCCGTCCGCGATCGCCTTCCCGCGCGGCCTGACCGGACCGCGCGACCCGGCGTACGACTTCTCCTTCTCCGGCCTCAAGACGGCGGTCGCCCGCTGGATCGAGGCGAAGCGGGCCGCCGGCGAGGAGGTGCCGGTGCGGGACGTGGCGGCCTCCTTCCAGGAGGCGGTGGTGGACGTGCTCACCCGCAAGGCCGTCCGCGCCTGCCGCGACGAGGGCGTCGACCACCTGATGATCGGCGGCGGCGTCGCGGCCAACTCCCGGCTGCGCGTCCTGGCCCAGGAGCGCTGCGAGGCGGCCGGCATCCGGCTGCGGGTGCCCCGGCCCAAGCTGTGCACGGACAACGGCGCGATGGTCGCGGCGCTCGGCGCGGAGATGGTGGCCCGGGGCCGGTCCGCCTCCGACTGGGACCTGTCGGCTGACTCGTCCCTGCCGGTGACCGACCCGCACGTGCCGGGCCGGGCCCACGACCACGACCACGTGCACGCGGTCGGTGAGGACAACCTGTACTCATGACCGTCGCGCTGATGTGGGAGGCCCGGGCCGCGGACGGCCGGGGCGCGGAACTGCTGGCGTGGGCGCGGGAGCAGCGGCTCCCGCGTCCTCCCGTGCGCCGTGAGACCTTCCGTGCCCCGCAGGACCGGGTCCTCGTCATCACGTGGTGGGACGCGGAGTTCGACGCGGACCTCCCGGAACTGCCCGATCCCGACGGGGGGCTGGTCACACGGGCCGTGCACCGGTGGCGGTTCGAGGCGGTGGACCCGGACTGAGCCGGGCCTTCGCCCGTATCCCTACTCCTGCTCCGACACCCGCGTCTCGCAGCGCAGCCGCCGGTCCGGCCCCGGTTCCCGCACCGGTCCCGTGAGGCTGAGCCGCGCCGTGTGCCGGACGTCCGCGCTGGACGTCCCCAGTCGCAGCTCCAGGTCGCCCGGCTCCACCACGCGCCGCCCGGCGCGGTCGGTGAAGGCCGACAGGTCGGTGTGGAAGCGGAAGGTCACGCGCGCCGACCCGCCCGCGGGCAGTTCCAGCCGCTGGTAGCCGATCAGCCGTACGTCGGGGCGGGTCACGCCGGCCACCGGGTCGTGCAGGTAGAGCTGTACGACGTCGGCGCCTGCGCGGTCGCCGGTGTTGCGGACGGTCAGCGAGAGGTCGCAGGAGCCGTCCGTGCCGAGGGTGGTCGCCGGTCCGTCGATGTCCTCCCAGGCGAACGTGGTGTACGAGCGGCCGTGCCCGAAGGGGTACAGCGGGGTCGGGTCCAGGTTGCTGACCTCCCCGGCCAGGCCCAGGGGCGGCTGGAGGTAGGTCCACGGCTGGCCGCCCGTCACCCGGGGCACGCTCACGGGCAGCCTGCCCGAGGGGTTGACGCGGCCCGACAGCACTCCCGCCACCGCCGGGCCGCCCTCCTCGCCGGGGAAGAAGGCCTGGACGACGGCGCCCAGGCGGCCGTGCCAGCGGCCGAGTGCGTAGGGGCGGCCGGTGAGCAGGACCAGCACCACCGGCACCCCGGTGGCGACCAGCGCGTCCAGCAACGCGCCCTGCACGCCGGGCAGCCGCAGGTCCGCCACGTCGCAGCCCTCGCCCGAGGTGCCCCGGCCGAACAGGCCCGCCCGGTCGCCCAGGACCGCCACGCACACGTCCGCCTCCGCGGCCCTGGCCACGGCCTCCTCGATGCCGGTGGTGTCCGGGTCGGAGACCGGGCAGCCCTCGGCGAACGCCACCTTGGCGTCGGGGAGTTCGGCGCGCAGCGACTCCAGCACCGTGGGGATCTCGATGCCCGGCTCGGTCCCGGGGTGGTGGGGGAGGACGTGGGAGGGGAAGGAGTAGCAGCCGAGCATCGCCAGGGCGTCCGCCGCCCTCGGGCCGACGACCGCGATCCGGGTGTCGGGGGCCAGCGGGAGCAGACCGTCCGGGTTGTCCAGCAGGACCACGGACTCCTCGGCCAGCCGGCGTGCCACCGCACGGTTGGCCGGCGGGTCGAGGTCGACCCGCTCCGGGACCTCGGGCTGCCAGTCCTCGTCCAGGAGGCCCAGTTCGCACTTCTGCAGCAGGACCCGGCGCGCCGACCGGTCGATCAGGTCCTCGGGGACCTCGCCCGCACGGACGGCCGCGATCAGCGCGTCGCCGTAGTACTTCACCGTCGGCAGCTCGACGTCGATGCCGGCCTCCAGCGCCAGCCGGGCGGCCTGCACGGGCGTGCCCGCCACCCGGTGCAGGGTCTGGAGGAACCCGATGCCGAAGTAGTCGGCGACCACGGTGCCCGTGAAGCCCCACTCCTCGCGCAGGAGCCGGGTGAGCAGCTCCGGGTCGGCGGAGGCCGGGACGCCGTCGCGTTCGGTGTAGGCCGCCATGACGGAGCGGGCGCCGCCCTCGCGCAGCGCCATCTCGAACGGCGGCAGGGTGACGTCCGCGAACTCGCGGGTGCCCGCCCGCACCGGGGCCAGGTTGCGGGCGCCGGCGGAGGAGGCGTACCCGGCGAAGTGCTTGAGGGTGGCGACGATGCCCGCCGACTCCAGGCCGCGCACATAGGCCGCGCCGACCGTGCCGACCAGGTACGGGTCCTCGCCGATGGTCTCCTCGACCCGGCCCCAGCGCGGATCGCGTACGACGTCCAGGACCGGGGCGAGGCCCTGGTGGACGCCGACCGCGCGCAGGTCGCGGCCGATGTGCCGGGCCATCTCCTCGACCAGCGGCGGGTCGAAGGCGGCGCCCCAGGCGAGCGGGACCGGGTAGGCGGTGGCGCGCCAGGCGGTGAACCCGGCCAGGCACTCCTCGTGCGCCACCGCGGGGATGCCGAAGCGGCCGGCGGCGGCGATCCGGCGCTGGGCACCGGCGAGCGCGCGGGCGCCGAGCGCCGGGTCCACGGGGGCCGTGCCGAAGGGGCGGGTCAGCTGGCCGAGGCCCTTGGTGATCAGCTCGTCCCAACCGTCGGCGGTGTCGGCGGCGGAGCCCGCGGTCATGTCGTGCTGGTGCGGGGCGACTCCGTCGCCGTCCGTCGCGGCGCCGACCCACACGCCGTACAGCTGGGCGGTCTTCTCCTCGAGGGTCATCCGGGAGAGGAGGTCGTCGACGCGGGCGGCCGCGGGCAGGGCGGGGTCACGCCAGGGGGCGGTGGTCATGAAGCTCCTGTCAGAGGTCGGTGAGCCACCAGAGCGGGAATCAACGGTACGAATGTTTCGAGCTTTACTTCGAATGTTCCGGGAACCTATGGCGTCCCCATGGGTTCGTCAAGAGGGAGTGCGGGGATACGATCGCCGCCATGACACCCTCGGAGCCCACTGAGACACGGACGGAAGACCGGCCCACACGGCGACCCGCGGCGCAGACCGCCACCCTCGCGGAGATCGCGCGCGAAGCCGGCGTCTCGGCGCCGACTGTTTCGAAGGTCCTCAACGGCCGCGCCGACGTCGCCCCCGCCACCCGGACCCGCGTCGAGGAACTGCTGCGCGCCCACGGCTACCGGCGGCGGCGGGCCGAGGCGACCCGCTCGCCCCTGATCGACCTGGTCTTCCACGAGCTGGAGAGCGCCTGGGCGATGGAGGTCATCCGGGGCGTGGAGAACGTGGCCCGGGACGCCGGGCTGAGCGTGGTGCTCAGCGAGAGCGCCGGGCGGCTCACCCCCGGGCGGAGCTGGGCCGACCAGGTGGCCGCGCGCCGTCCGCACGGCGTGGTGCTCGTGCTGTCCGGGCTCGACGTGTCCCAGCGGGCGCTGCTCACCAGCCGGTCCATCCCGTTCGTGGTGATGGACCCGGCGGGCGACCCCGGCGCCGACGTGCCGTCCATCGGCGCCACCAACTGGCAGGGCGGCCTCGCCGCCACCCGGCACCTGGTCGAACTGGGCCACCGGCGGATCGGGGCGATCAGCGGACCCCCGCAGATCATGTGCAGCCGGGCCCGGCTCGACGGTTACCGCGCGGCCCTGGAGACGGCCGGGCTGCCGGTCGACCCGGAGATGGTCAAGACCGGTGACTTCCACCACGAGACCGGCTACCGGCTCGGCCGCGAGCTGCTCGCCCGCCCCGACCGGCCCACCGCCGTGTTCGCGGGCAACGACCTGCAGGCGCTCGGTCTCTACGAGGCCGCCCGCGAACTCGGGCTGCGCATCCCCGAGGACGTCAGCGTGGTCGGCTTCGACGACCTGCCGGTGGCCCGCTGGGTCGGCCCGCCGCTGACGACCGTACGGCAGCCGCTGACGGAGATGGCCGAGGCGGCCGCCCGGCTGGTGCTGGAGCTGGGGCGCTCCGGCGAGGCGCCCGCGGCGACCCGGGTGGAGCTGGCGACCAGTCTGGTGGTGCGGGCGAGCACGGGAGCGCCGCCGTTGGCCGGAAGGTGACGGGTTGACGGGGAGCAGGGGCACCCCCACACTCCTCCGAAGTCAATCGGTTGAACAGCCGAAACTTTCGGAGGCACCTGCAATGAGATCCTCCAGTTCCGCCATGTCCCCCCGGCCGTCGAGGTCACCCTTCACCTCGTCGAGGAGAAGCTCCCGCCCGTCGCTCCGTGCCAGGTCGGCCGCCCTGCTCGCCGGGGCGGCCACCGTCGGCGCGCTGCTCACCGCCGGCACCGCCCACGCCGCCGACACACCGCTGCGCGACCTCGCCGCCGCCAAGGGCAAGGTCATGGGCACGGCGGTCACCGGCTCCAGGCTCACCGGGACCTACGGCGACATCGCCGGCCGGGAGTTCAGCTGGCTCACGCCGGGCAACGCCATGAAATGGGGGTCGGTCGAACCGGCCCGGGGCACCTTCGACTGGGCCGAGGCCGACCGGATCGTGGACTTCGCCGAGGCCCACGACCAGGACGTGCGCGGCCACACCCTGGTCTGGCACAGCCAGAACCCGAGCTGGCTGACCAACGGCAGCTGGACGCCCGCCCAGCTCGGCACGCTCCTGCGGGACCACGTCGACACCGAGGTCGGGCGCTACAAGGGACGCGTCGCCGCCTGGGACGTCGTCAACGAGCCCTTCGACGAGGACGGCACCTACCGCTCGACCCTCTGGTACGACGGCCTCGGCGCCGACTACATCGCCGACGCCCTCACCTGGGCGCGGGCCGCCGACCCGGCCGCCCGGCTGTACATCAACGACTACAACGTCGAGGGCGTCAACGCGAAGTCCACCGCCCTGTACAACCTGGTGAAGTCGCTGAAGGAGCGCGGCGTACCGATCGACGGGGTCGGCCTCCAGGCACACCTGATCCTCGGTCAGGTGCCCGCCACCCTCCAGCAGAACATCCAGCGCTTCGCCGACCTCGGCGTGGACGTGGCGATCACCGAGCTGGACATCCGGATGCAACTGCCCTCGGACAGCGCCAAGCTGACCCGGCAGGCCGCCGACTACAAGGCCGTCATGAACGCCTGCCTGGCGGTGGCCCGGTGCACCGGTGTCACGGTGTGGGGCTTCGCCGACTCCGACTCCTGGATCCCGGACACCTTCCCGGGACAGGGCGCGGCGACGCTGTACGACGAGAACTACGCGCCGAAACCCGCCTACCGCGCGATCGCGGAGGCGCTCGGCGGGACCACGACCGAGCCGCCCACGGGCGCCTGCACGGCGGCCTACAGCGTCACCGGCCAGTGGAACACCGGCTTCACAGGGCAGGTGAGGATCGCCTGCTCGGGGGCGACGCTGTCGTCGTGGAAGGTCGGCTGGAACTTCGGTGCGGGGCAGGGGATCACGCAGGCGTGGAACGCGACCTGCGCGCAGTCGGGGGCGGCCGTCACCTGTTCCAACGCCTCGTACAACGGGACGGTTCCCGACGGCGGTTCGGTGACCTTCGGGTTCAACGGGTCGTGGAGCGGGAGCAATCCGGTGCCCACGGTGACCCTGGGGTGAGCGTGACGCGCCGACCGTAAGATTTTCCGAAGAAATCTCGTTCGGGGCGGCTTTCCTCACAGTCCGCTCATCATTCGGACATACGTTCTCCGTGTGACGGGACATGACGCGAACGGGCACGGAGACGCGCACGGCGGCACGTACGGGGCCACGCACGAGGGCGCGCGCGGGGAAAGCGGGGAAAGGCGGCGGGGCCGGCGGTCGAGAGCGTTCAGGGCCGTCGGCCTCACCCTGGCCGGCGCCCTGGTGCTGGGCGTGGCAGCGGCGGGCTGGGTCTACTGGCGCCTGAACGACAACATCCGCGGCGTCGACATCGACAGCGCGCTCGGCGACAACCGTCCGGCCCGCGCGGTCACCACCCCGTCCGGTACCGCCTCCGCCGCCCCGCCGCCCACCGGGGCCGTCAACATCCTGGTCCTCGGCTCGGACTCGCGCAGCGGCGACGAGAACCGGCAGCTCGGCGGCGGGGACAGCTCCGGGGCCCGCTCCGACACCGCGATGGTCGTGCACGTCGACGCCGGCCGCACCGGCGCCACCGTGGTCAGCATCCCGCGCGACACCCTCGTCACCCGCCCCTCCTGCCCGCTGCCCTCCGGCGGCTCGAGCGAGGTCGCCCACGGCGCGATGTTCAACAGCGCCTACGCGCTGGGCGGCCCGGTCTGCGCGGTCAAGACCGTCGAGTCGCTCACGAACGTCCGCATGGACCACTTCGTCGAGGTCGACTTCGCCGGCTTCGCGAAGCTCGTGGACGCGCTCGGCGGGGTCACCGTCACCACCACCGAGGACATCGAGGACGAGGACAGCCACCTCAGCCTCGCGGCCGGCACCCACCACCTCGACGGCACCCGGGCCCTCGCCCTCGCCCGCACCCGGCACGGCATCGGCGACGGCAGCGACCTCGGTCGCATCGCCCTCCAGCAGACCCTGGTGAAGGCCCTGCTGGAGCAGATGTCCACGACGGACCTGGCGGCCGACCCCGCCCGGCTCTACCGGGTCGCCGACGCGGCCACCGGCAGCCTCACCACCGACACCGGCCTCGACTCCCTCACCGAGCTGATGGAACTCGGCCAGAGCCTGAAGGGCCTGTCCGCCGCGAACGTCACCACCGTCACCATGCCGGTGCTGCCGGCCCCCTCGGACCCCAACCGGGTCGTCCCCGACGAGCCCGAGGCGGGCGACCTGTGGGAGTCGCTCGGACAGGTCTGAAACCGCGCGTGGCCGGCTCGGAGGGCCGCTGAAAAGAATCCCGAAGTTTTCCGTCGGGGGTGTCGATCCGGCCGTTCCCCGTTCGACGCACGGGTGAGAGGCCGGGAGGAGCCCGGCCCCGCACCACCCGAGGAGCCACCATGCCCCGCTACCTGTCCCTGGTGAAGATCGACGAGTCGACCAGGCCCGCCGAGGGCCCCAGCCCCGAGATGATGCAGCGGATGGGCGAACTGATCGAGGAGATCACCAAGGCCGGCGTCATGCTCGACACGGCCGGCCTGCTGCCCTCCGAGCAGGGCGTCCGCGTCCATCTGAACGGCGGCGAGATCTCCGTCACCGACGGCCCCTTCACCGAGACCAAGGAGGTCGTCGGCGGCTACGCGCTCATGCAGTGCAAGGACATGGCCGAGGCGCTCGAGTGGTCCAAGCGCTTCCTGAAGGTCCACGGCGACGAGTGGAACCTGACCCTGGAGGTCCGGGAGATCGAGGAGGGCTGAGGCCGGTCGCGGAGGCCGGAGGGGGAAGGCCGAGGGGAGGAAGGCCAAAGGGGGAAGGCCGAGGGGAGGAAGGCCGAGGGGAGGAAGGCCGAGGGGAGGAAGGCCGAGACGGGAGCCCGGGGTGAGGCCGAGACGGGCCGGGGGCCGCTTTCCCGCGGCCCCCGGAAGGTGTTCGATGGTGGGCTGTGAACCAACAGCCCGCCGTCGGCCCCCGCACCGCCACCGCCGCCCTGGAGACCGTCTTCCGCCTGGAGTCGCCCCGCGTCGTCGCCGCCGTCGCCCGGATCGTCCGGGACGTCGGCATCGCCGAGGAACTCACGCAGGACGCCCTGGTGGCCGCGCTGGAACGCTGGCCCCGCGAGGGCGTCCCCGACAACCCCGGCGCCTGGCTCACCGCCACCGCCCGGCACCGCGCCGTCGACCTGGTCCGCCGCCGGGAGACGTACGCCCGCAAGCTCGCCGAGATCGGCCGGGACCTGGAGACGACGGCACCCGCGCCCGAACCCTCCGGCCCCGGGGACATCGACGACGACCTGCTCCGCCTCGTCTTCACCACCTGCCACCCCGTGCTGTCCGCCGAGGCCCGCACCGCCCTCACCCTGCGGCTGCTCGGCGGTCTCACCACGGCCGAGATCGCACGCGCCTTCCTCGCGCCCGAGCCGACGGTCGCCCAGCGGATCGTCCGCGCAAAACGCACCCTGGCCAGGAAGAACGTCGCCTTCGAGGTGCCGTACGGGCCCGATCGCGAGGCCCGGCTCGGCTCCGTCCTCGACGTCATCTACCTGATCTTCAACGAGGGGTACGCGGCCACCGCGGGCGACGACTGGCTGCGTCCGGGCCTGTGCGAGGACGCCCTGCGGCTGGCCCGCCTGCTGGCCGCCCTGATGCCGAAGGAGCCCGAGGTGCACGGCCTGGCCGCGCTGCTGGAGTTCCAGTCCTCGCGCACGGCCGCCCGCACCGCCCCCGACGGCACACCGGTGCTGCTGGCGGACCAGAACCGCCGCCGCTGGAACCGCATGCTCGTGGCCCGCGGCATCGCCGCCCTGGGCCGCGCCGAGGCCACGGCCACCGGTGCGCCCGGCCCGTACGTCCTCCAGGCCGCGATCGCCGCCTGCCACGCGCACGCGTACTCCTACGAGGAGACCGACTGGCGTGCCATCGCCGCCCTCTACGGCCTCCTCGCGGCCCGCGCCCCGTCCCCGGTGGTCGAACTCAACCGCGCGGTCGCCGTGTCGATGGCCGAGGGCCCGGAGCAGGGCCTGCGGATCGTCGACGCCCTCGCCGCCGGACCGGCCCTGCGCGACTACCACCTGCTCCCCAGCGTCCGCGGCGACCTGCTCCGCCGCCTGGGCCGCACGGCGGAGGCGAGCGCGGAGTTCGAGCGGGCCGCGCGGCTGACCGGCAACGAACGGGAACGGGAGCTGCTGCTGCGCCGGGCCGCTCAGGCCGGGTGACCGGCGAGCGCCGGGTGACCGACGAGCATCGTCGGCGCCCCCGCGACCCGGGTCAGGAACACGGTCGCCGAGTTCGGCCCCTGCGGCTTGACCTTCCTGCGCAGTTCCTCCGGCTCCACCGCCGAGCCGCGCTTCTTCACGGTGAGGATCCCCACCCCGCGCTCCCGCAGCAGCGCCTTCAGCTTCTTGACGTTGAAGGGCAGCCGGTCGGTGATCTCGTAGGCGGTGGCGTACGGCGTCGGCCGGAGCGTGTCCGCGGTGACGTAGGCGATGGTCTCGTCGACCAGGCCGCCGTCCAGGTCCCGGGCGACCTCGGCCACCAGGTGGGCCCGGACGACGGCGCCGTCCGGCTCGTACAGGAAGCGCCCCACCGGCCGCACCCGCGGGTCGGGCAGACCGGTGCCGAGCAGGGTGCGCGGGCCGGGGAGGAGGGTGGCGCGCACCGCGCCCGGCTCGGTGCCGAACCACAGCACGGCCTCCTTCACGTCCCCGCCGTCGGAGATCCACTCGGCCTCCGCCCCGGCGGGCACGATCTCGTGCGGGATGCCGGGGGCGACCTTCAGCGCGCCGTGCGGAGCCTTCAGAGCCGCCCCGACCGCCCATGACAGCGGCGGGGAGCAGGCCTCCGGGTCGAAGATCCGCCCCCGGCCGCCCCGCCGCGCCGGATCGACGAACACGGCGTCGTACCCGCCCGTGCCGACCTCCGTGACGTCCGCCTCGCGCACCTCGATCAGATCGGCGAGCCCCAGCGCCTCGGCGTTGGCCCGGGCCACCGCCGCCGTCAGCGGGTCGCGGTCCACGGCGAGCACCCTGATCCCGGCGCGGGCGAGCGCGACCGCGTCGCCGCCGATCCCGCAGCACAGGTCGGCGACCGAGGCCACGCCGAGCGCCTTCATCCGCCCGGCGCGGTGGGCGGCGACACTCGCGCGCGTCGACTGCTCGACCCCGTTCGGAGTGAAGAACATCCGCTGCGCGTCCTCGGCCCCGAACTTCGCCGCCGCCCGCTGCCGCAGCCGGGCCTGTCCGAGGGCCGCCGAGACCAGCTCGGCGGGGTGTTCACGGCGCAGCCTGGTGGCGACGGCCAGTTCGTCGGCCGGGGCGGTGCCGCGCACGGCATCGAGGAGGGCGCGGCCCTCGGGGGTGAGGAGCGGGGCGAGGTCGTTCACCGGGTCATTGTGGGCCAGTCGGTGGATGGTGCGCCTCCGGCGGCGGTGTCGGGCGGGATCGCGTGGACGTGACTGCGAGGATCCGGCGCCATGGGATCAGGATCAGTCGTACAAAATGATGAAAAGGGGATGCGGCGGGTGGGGATCAGGACCGGCGTCGCGGTCCTCGCCATGGCCGCCCTCGCCGCCGGCTGCGCCCCCGGCGCCACGGGCACCGGCAGCCGCCCCGCCCCCGGCCAGCAGCCGCCCCAGGGACAGCCCGCCCGTGCCCTGCACACCTACGCCGCCAAGCTGCGCGCCGAGTACGCCGCCCGGGCCGCGGCCGCCGCCCGCTGGCGGCTCGAGAAGGTCCCGCTGACACCCCCCGCCCCGCCCGCGACGAAGCCGGAGATCACCACCCGCCAGGGCTTCGAGGTCGACGACCACGAGGAACTGAACCTCCCGCCGGTCTTCACCACCGTCCCCACCAAGGACAAGGTCGTCTTCCTCACCATCGACGACGGCGCCGAGAAGGACCCGGCGTTCCTGCGCATGATGAGCGACCTGAAGATCCCCTACACGGCCTTCCTCAGCGACTACCTCGTCAAGGAGGACTACGGCTACTTCAAGAAGATGCAGGACGCGGGGGTGACCCTGAACAACCACACCCTCCACCACCCCTACCTGCCCGCCCTCTCCTACAGCCGCCAGAAACGCGAGATCTGCGGCATGCAGGACGTCATCGAGAAGCACTACGGCAAACGCCCCGCCCTCTTCCGCCCGCCCTTCGGCAACTACAACCGCGACACCCTGCGCGCCGCGAAGGCCTGCGGCGTGAAGTACGCGCCGCTGTGGAGCGAGGAGGTCTTCACCGACCGCTGGGACTACCGCGAGTGGGACCGCGACCTCCACCCCGGCGACATCGTCCTCACCCACTTCCGCGGCCGCGCCGACTGGAAGGGCACCATGCCCGACATGATCCGCCGCTTCCTGAACCTGGTCACCGAGAAGGGCTACGCGGTGGCCCGGCTGGAGGACTACCTGTGAGAAGGCGGGGGGCGAGACCGGCCGCGCGGCCGGGAGCGGCTGTGGCCGGCGGCCGGGCGGTGGGGACGGCGCGGTCGGAGGCGACCGTCACGGGCGGCCGGGCCGGGAGGCGGCCGGCGGCCGGCGGCCGGGCGACGGCGGCAGGGGATCGGGCCGCGGCCCGGAGACATGACCTGGCGACAGGGCCGGAAACGGGCCGGGGGCGGGGCCCGGCGGCCGCGCTGCTCGCATCCGTCATGGTCCTCACGGTGACGCTGACCGGCTGCGCCCGGTCGGCCGACCCGGTCGAACGGCCGGGCCGCACGGCGGCGGAGCGGGTGCGGTCCGCGGGGCCGGGTGCCGAGCGGGGCGCACGTCCGCACGCGCCGGCCGCGGAGCAGCCGTACCGCCGCTGGGGTCTGGCCGCCCCGCTCGCCCCAGCCCCCGCTCCCGCCCGCACACCGGCGGCCGGCCCTCTCACGGGCAGCCCGGCCCGCCCCGCGCTCCCGCCGGTCGTCGACCGGATCCCGACCCGCGACAAGGTCGTCTTCCTCACCTACGACGACGGCGCCGAACGCGACCCCCGCTTCGTCACCATGGTCCGCGAGCTGCGCCTCCCGGTCAGCATGTTCCTCACCGACAGCGTGGTGGGCCCGGGCTACGCGCACTTCGCCCGCCTGCGGTCGGTCGGCGCCGGCCTCCAGAACCACACCCTCGACCACGCCGCCCTGCGTGGCCTGCCCTACGCGGGCCAGCGCGCCGAGATCTGCGGCCAGCAGAACAAGCTCCAGGCCCGCTTCGGCCTGCGCCCCCGCCTGTTCCGCCCGCCCTACGGCACGTACGACACGGTGACCCTGCGCGCGGCCGCCGACTGCGGGATCACGGCCGTCGTCCTGTGGCGGGCCTCCATGGGGCCCACCGACCTCACCTACACCCACGGCTCCCACCGCCTGCGCCCCGGGGACGTCGTCGCCGTCGACCCGGACGAGACCAGGGGCCCGGGCCTGCGGGAACGCACGACGAGGCTGCTGCGGCGGATCCAGGAACAGGGCCTGACGGTGGGCCGCCTGGAGGACTACCTCTGAGGGCCCTCCCCCTCGCCACGCCGGCGCCGGACCCCGGGCACCGGCCCCCGCCCGACCCGGATCCCGACCCGGATTCCGGCACGGGCGACGCACGGCGTTGGCACTCCGCTTGACCGAGTGCTAATCGCGGTCATAGTCTCAGCTCTGGCACTCCCCACTGGAGAGTGCCAACTACGCGACGGGCAGGTCCGGCACCCGCGACGACGGATCCACCTGGTCGCCACCTCAGACAGTTAACCCCGTGAGATCTCCGAAGGGGGAGGTCGGATCGTGACGACCACCAGCTCCAAGGTTGCCATCAAGCCGCTCGAGGACCGCATTGTGGTCCAGCCGCTCGACGCCGAGCAGACCACGGCCTCTGGCCTGGTCATCCCGGACACCGCGAAGGAGAAGCCCCAGGAGGGCGCCGTCCTCGCCGTGGGCCCGGGCCGCTTCGAGAACGGCGAGCGCCTGCCGCTCGACGTCAAGGTCGGCGACGTCGTCCTGTACAGCAAGTACGGCGGCACCGAGGTGAAGTACAACGGCGAGGAGTACCTCGTCCTCTCGGCTCGCGACGTGCTCGCGATCATCGAGAAGTAATTCACCCAGTTCTGCAGTGAACTGCGCCCCTGGCCCCCGCGTCTTTGTGAAGCCGGGCGCTGGGGGCGCGGTTCGTTTCTCCCACGTTTTCCGAGAGGGCTGAACCGCTCCCATGGCGAAGATCCTGAAGTTCGACGAGGACGCCCGTCGCGCCCTCGAGCGCGGCGTCAACAAGCTTGCCGACACGGTCAAGGTGACGATCGGCCCCAAGGGCCGCAACGTCGTCATCGACAAGAAGTTCGGCGCCCCCACCATCACCAACGACGGTGTCACGATCGCCCGCGAGGTCGAGCTCGACGACCCGTACGAGAACCTCGGCGCGCAGCTGGTGAAGGAGGTGGCGACCAAGACCAACGACATCGCGGGTGACGGCACCACCACCGCCACCGTGCTCGCCCAGGCGCTGGTCCGCGAGGGCCTGCGGAACGTCGCCGCCGGCGCGTCGCCCGCCCTCCTCAAGAAGGGCATCGACGCCGCGGTCAAGGCCGTCTCCGACGAGCTGCTCGCCACGGCCCGCCCGATCGACGAGAAGTCCGACATCGCCGCCGTCGCCGCGCTGTCCGCCCAGGACCAGCAGGTCGGCGAGCTGATCGCCGAGGCCATGGACAAGGTCGGCAAGGACGGCGTCATCACCGTCGAGGAGTCCAACACCTTCGGCCTGGAGCTGGACTTCACCGAGGGCATGGCCTTCGACAAGGGCTACCTGTCGCCGTACTTCGTGACGGACCAGGAGCGCATGGAGGCCGTCCTCGAGGACCCGTACATCCTCATCAACCAGGGCAAGATCTCCTCCATCGCCGATCTGCTGCCGCTGTTGGAGAAGGTCATCCAGACCAACTCCTCCCGCCCGCTGCTGATCATCGCCGAGGACCTGGAGGGCGAGGCGCTCTCCACCCTGGTCGTGAACAAGATCCGTGGCACCTTCAACGCCGTCGCGGTGAAGGCCCCCGGCTTCGGTGACCGCCGCAAGGCGATGCTCCAGGACCTGGCCGTCCTCACCGGCGCCACGGTCATCTCCGAGGAGGTCGGCCTCAAGCTCGACCAGGTCGGCGTCGACGTGCTCGGTTCCGCCCGCCGCGTCACCGTCACCAAGGACGACACCACGGTCGTCGACGGTGCCGGCAACACCGAGGACGTCCACGGCCGCGTCGCGCAGATCAAGGCCGAGATCGCCAACACGGACTCCGACTGGGACCGCGAGAAGCTCCAGGAGCGCCTCGCGAAGCTGGCCGGCGGTGTGTGCGTGATCAAGGTCGGCGCCGCCACCGAGGTGGAGCTGAAGGAGAAGAAGCACCGCCTGGAGGACGCCATCTCCGCGACCCGCGCCGCGGTCGAGGAGGGCATCGTCTCCGGTGGTGGCTCCGCGCTCGTCCACGCCGTGAAGGTCCTCGAGGGCAACCTCGGCAAGACCGGCGACGAGGCCACCGGTGTCGCCGTCGTCCGCCGCGCCGCCGTCGAGCCGCTGCGCTGGATCGCCGAGAACGCCGGCCTGGAGGGTTACGTCATCACCTCCAAGGTCGCCGAGCTGGACAAGGGCCAGGGCTTCAACGCCGCGACCGGCGAGTACGGCGACCTGGTCAAGGCCGGCGTCATCGACCCGGTCAAGGTCACCCGCTCCGCCCTGGAGAACGCCGCCTCCATCGCCTCCCTCCTGCTCACGACCGAGACCCTGGTCGTCGAGAAGAAGGAAGAGGAGGAGCCCGCCGCCGCCGGACACGGCCACGGCCACTCCCACTGACGCACGTCAGCCACCGAGGCCCGGCCCCCGCGAGGGGTGCCGGGCCTCGGCGTTTCCGCGGCGACCGTCACCCGCCGAGTCACCGGTCCCGTCATCCGCCGTGCCGCACCAGGAACCGGACGGGCTCCGCGAGCGCCGCCCGCGCTCCTTCGTGGTCCGCCAGTCGCGCGGCGAGGGTGG
Source organism: Streptomyces sp. NPDC088766 (assembly GCF_044750845.1). Classification (NCBI taxonomy): domain Bacteria; kingdom Bacillati; phylum Actinomycetota; class Actinomycetes; order Kitasatosporales; family Streptomycetaceae; genus Streptomyces; species Streptomyces sp. NPDC088766. The sequence continues at coordinate 84,383 of NZ_JBIVKQ010000001.1, forward strand.
CCTGCGCAAGTCGTGGAGGCAGCGACTCCGCGAACTTCAGGCCGCGCACGGCGTGGGCGTCCACCTCGGGCAGGGTCAGGCCCGCGTCGGTGTCCGCCACCGCCGCCCGCCAGGTCTGCGGGGTCATGTCGTCGCGCAGTCGGACGAAGCGATCGTCGACGAGCCGGTGCCGCAGGACGACGGACGGCAGGGACGCGGCCAGGGTCGCGTTCGCGCGGTGTCCGGCCCAGGTCCACCAGCGCACGTCACTGTCGCCACGCCGGGTGATGACGGTTCCGGCCGGGTGCACCACGTCCAGATGCGTCTCGCGCGCCTCCGCCAGCTTCGCCTGCGCCCGGCGGGTCAGGAGTACCGGAGGATCACCGCCGAGCAGGACGTCACGGGCGGCGCGGGCCAGCGTGTACGAGCGGACGCGGTTCGGCCCGAACCCGTTCCATCTGGCACGCCCGCCCTCGTCCACGGGTTCCACGAAGCAGCGTCTGCGCCGCCAGTCGATGTACGTCACCAGCCAGCTGCGGCCGGCCAGGAGCAGCTTGCGCGGCCCGACGACCTCTTCCGTGAGCAGGTCCGGATCGGTACGGCCGATCTCCGTCCGTCCGCTGAGCACGGTGAATTCCGGTGGTGCGGTGAACGACGCCGTCAGGTTCATGAAGTGCCGGTGGCCGAAACGGCGTTCGGCCTCGGGCCCGATGAACAGTGTGCCGCCGTCGCGCTCCAGGTAGCCCTGCTCCACGAGATGCCGTACGACGGGCTCGGCGGCGCCGGCGAACGGGTCGAGGCCACCCCACCACTCCTGCCATAGATTCTCCCCGACCCGGTGCTCCTGCAGGCACAGGGCGAGGAGCTGCTGGGCGACGAGGTGCCGCGGCTCGGGCGGCGGGGTGACCGGTTCCACCCAGCCGCGCGACCAGGCCAGCAGCAGCGCCGCGGCGGACAGGAGCTCCTCGTCGGTGAGGGCGAGGAACAGGCAGTTGCGGCGGGTGCCGACGCGGCGCCCCGTGCGCCCCAGGCGTTGCAGGAAGGAGGCCACCGTGGCAGGTGCGTCGAGCTGGATCACCCGGTCGAGGTCGCCGACGTCGATGCCCAGCTCCAGGGTGCTGGTCGAGACGATCACGCAGTCCCGGGCCTCGGCGAAGGCCTCCTCCGCGCGGCGCCGTTCGTCGGCGGAGAGCGAGGCGTGCGACAGGAAGGTGGTCACACCTCGCAGGCGGAGCTGCTCGCCCAGCTCTTCGACGGTGCGTCTGCTCTCACAGAACACCAGCCGTTTCTCGCCCCGGTGCAGGGCGGCGATGACGGTGGCGGCGTTGGCGACGGAGCCGACGTAGTCGAGTTCGACGTCTCCCGGCGGCGCACTCGTGGCCGGCGACGGCGACAGGGGGGCCGTGCCGGGCAGGACCACGCCGGGCGCGACGACCCGCCCCGGCCGCCGCCCGTGGCCCGAGCCCTGCAGCCAGTCCAGCAGCTCGTGCGGATTGCCGACGGTGGCGGAGAGCCCGACGCGTTGCACGGGCCGCCCTGCGACCTTCTGGAGCCGTTCCAGCACGGCCAGCAGGTGCCATCCCCGGTCGTCACCGGCGAACGCGTGGACCTCGTCGACCACCACGGAGTGCACCCCGGAGAAGAACGTCCGGTGGTCCACGTGGGTGCTGACCAGCATGGCCTCCAGCGACTCGGGCGTGGTGAGCAGCAGGTCCGGCCGCTGGGCGAGGATGCGGCGGCGGCGACTGCTCGCGATGTCACCGTGCCACAGCTGTGCGGTACGCCCCACCCAGCCCGCGTACGTCTCCAGCCGTGGGTGCAGGTTGTTCAGCAGGGCCTTCAGCGGGGTGACGTACAGGATTCCGGTGCCCTTCCACCCGTGCCGTTGCGCGCGGGTGAGCAGGGGGAACGTGGCTGCCTCGGTCTTGCCGCCGGCGGTCGGCGCCAGCAGGACGGCGTCCTGTCCGGCCAGGAGGGGCTCGACCGCCTCCTCCTGCAGCGGTCTGAGGGAGCGCCAGCCGAGGGAGTTGACGATGTGGTGGGTGAGGATCGGATCGAGCAGGTCCAGCGCGTCGGCGCTCACGGCAGCTCCAGCTCCACGCCGCCGGCGCTCGCGGCGGCGTTGCGCTCCACCTCGTCGAGCTCCGCGCTGTTCACCGTGAGCGTGTAGTGGACGCGGGGGTCGAAGTCGTCGAAGGTGTCGATCCGGTCGAGGACGTCGGCGACCAGCTTGCGCAGGTACAGCCGGGGGGCGATACCGGCCTTCCCGCCGAGCGAACCGGTCACGGCGCGCGCCAGCTCGTCGAGGTAGCGGTCGTCGGCCCGCGCGGCGACCCGCTCGGGGTTGCGTGCGGTCGCCTCGTACACGCCGCGCACCTTGCGGCCCAGCTCGCCGAGGGAGGCCAGGTCGAAGCCGGGGAGGCGCAGCTGGACGGCGCGCGGTGAGTCGAAGCGCGGGTCGGTGGTGAAGTCGGTGGCCAGCCGCTGGGCCAGCGGGGCCAGGCGCTGTACGCCCTGCTGCCCCTCGTAGAAGGCGGGGGTGCCGGTGATGACGAGGAACAGTCCGGGGAACCGCCCGGCGTCGATCTCGTCGAGCAGTTGGCGCAGGGCGTTCAGCGACTTCTCCCGGACGTCGCCGCGCACCCGCTGGAGGGTCTCGACCTCGTCGAGGACGAGGAGGAGCCCGGGGTGGCCGCAGTCCCGCAGCACGGTCAGCAGCCCTTGGAGGAAACCGAGGGCCGCGAAGTGGTCGAGGTCGCCGCGTACTCCGGCGGCCCGCTTGGCGGACGCGGCCACCGACTTCTGTCCGCCGAGCCAGGCGATGAGCGCCTCGGCACGTGCCCCGTCACCGGCGGCCACCGCCTCGCGGTAACCGCGCAGTGCGGCGGAGAAGGCGGGCGTCGTGCGGGCCACGTCGGTCAGCCGCAGTTCCAGCAGTGTGTCCACGGCACGTGCGAGACCGGCCTCGTCGTGCTCGTCGGCGTCCCCGGCGTCGAGGACCTCCTCCTCCAGCGCGTAGAACCAGGAGTCGATCACGGCACGGAGCGCGGAGGCCGGGTGGGTGGAGGTGGTCAGGCGTTCGGTGAGCCGCCGGTAGACGGTCTCCAGGCGGTGCAGTGGGGTCTCCGTCTCGGAGATCTGCACCTCGCTGACGGCCAGCCCGCGCCGTTTCGCCCGCTCGGCGAGCCACCGGGCGAAGAACGTCTTGCCGGAGCCGTACTCGCCGCGCAGCGCGTGGAAGGCCGATCCGCCGCGGGCGACCGTGGCGAGGTCGTCGTCGAGGGCGTCCGCGAACCGGTCCAGGCCGACGGCGAACAGCCCGAGCCCTTGCTGGGGCACGGTCCCGCGGCGCAGCGCGTCGATGACGTCCTGGGCGCGTGCGGGACTGACGCCGACGGGTGCGGGTCCGTCCGGAGTGTTCATGATGCGGTGTCTCCCGGGAACTGCTGCCGCAGCAGTTCCCTGTCGAGGTGGACGGTGCGTCCGGACTCCACCAGCTGGAGCACCGGGTAACCGTCGATGTTGAGGAGCCGTTCGAGCATGGTGACGAACCGCTGCGGGTTGCGCTCCGACTTGCCGGTGGCGGCCTGGGCGGCCGTGGCGACGGCGGCCGGCGAGAGCTTGCCGCCCGCCGCGAGCAGTGCGTCGAGCGCGGCGGCCACGGCGGTGCCGCTCGGTGCGTTCCGCACGAACTCGCGCTGGCTCTCGTACGGCTTGCTGCGCACCGTCCGCTCGCCGGGCGTGAGCTGCCCGGGCTGCGGGAACAGCCCGTCGGGCTGAGGTTGCTGCTTGCGGGCGCCCTTGCCGCGCGGTGCCGTCGCGGGCTCCGCGGGCTGCGGGGCTTCGGCGCCGCCCTGCCACCATGCGGGAGCCGTGTCCTCCGCGGGCAGCGCGGTCCAGCCGGCGGGGATCTCGCTGCCGGACGGGACGAACGCCAGGACGGGCACGGTGACTTCGGCGAGTGAGGCGCCGCCGTGGTATCCCGCCTGGCGGGCGGTGTAGCGCAGGTCGTCGCGCCAGGCGGCGGTGATCCGCCCGCCGGCGGCCCGCACCCGCGGCCCGGTGAGTTCCACTTCGCCGGGTTGGGCCGGGCCGGTGCGCCAGCGGGCCCCGTGGACGCCCTCCGCCGCCGTGGGGCCGGCCTGGCGTGGGCTGCGGTCCAGGACGTGACCGTGGTCGGAGACGAGGAGGACCGGCCGGCCCGCTCCGAGGGCGGCGTCGAGGAGGTCCGCGAGTTTGGCGATGTCCCCCGTGCGCCACCGGGCCCGCCCGTTCTCGCGGCCGTCGGAGAGCGCGTCGTCGATGGTGTTGACGATGACGCCGACGACGGTCGTGTCGTCGGCGAGCGCTTCGAGGAGCCCCGGCGCGAGCCGGTGTCCGGCCGTTCCCTCGTAGCCGCCCTTGTGGAAGAGCAGGGCTTCGCGGCGCCGTTTCTTCCAGAAGGCCGTGAATCCGGCCCGCTCCACGTCCTGCCCGCCCTCGGTCGGCGCTCCGCTCAGCAGCGAGGCCCGGCTGATCCGGGTGACGGTCGGCAGCATGGCGACGGCGGCGAGGCGTCCGGGGCGGCGGCCCGTCGTGCCGGCCGGGACGATCTCGGTCCAGGACCGCCGGTCCAGTCCGGCGGCGAGGTCGACGGCGACGTCGGCGCTCATCCCGTCGAGGACGAGGACGAGGGGCCGGCCGCCGTCGCGGGCGAGGGGCGCCGCGGCTTCCGTCAGCACGTCCTCGATGAGCAGGGCCCCGTGCGGTGCCTGCGGGGAGGCTCCCTCCGTCCAGGTGGCCAGGATGGCCGCGAAGCGCTCGTCGAGCTGCCGTCGGCGGTCCCGTACCCGGCCGATCAGCCGGTGGTACGCCTCTCCGACCTCGCCGTCCCGGGAGATGTCGCCCTCGGCGAGGATGCCGGTCGCCAGATCGACCCAGCCGGTCGACTCCAGGTGGTGGCGCACCCCCTGCCCGACCGATTCCACGGGGGGTGCCGGGGCGTCGAGCCAGCGCACGAGCCGTACGGCGGTACGGGCGCGTTCGGTGGATTCCGCGTGGAGGACGGCGAGCTGGTGGTCGGCGAGGTCGCGCAGCGCCGCGTGCGCGGGGCCGGGCTGTCCGTCGAGCGTGCCGGCGAGGGTCCGTAGCCGGGACCGGTACCCGGAGGGCAGCAGCCGGTCACCGGCGAGCAGCCCGGTCAGCCGGGCGGTCTCGGCGAGCTGGTCGGCGCGCTCCAGCACGGCCAGGACCCGGGTGTGCGCCTGCGCACCGGTGCCGCCGCCCCCCTCCGCCTGGGCGATCCACCGGGTGAGGACGCCGGTGGCGGCCGTCGCGTAGGGGGTGAGCGCGTCGAACGAGGCGAGTGCCCGGCCGAAGAGGGTGCCGAGCGCGAATCCGGCGTCGGCGGCGGCCGGGCAGGCCAGGGCGGCCGAGGCGAGGGCGCCCAGGGGCAGGGCGTCCGCGCCGCGGCCGTCGGCGGCGAGCGCGAGCAGTGTGGGTGCGGCCGGCCCGGTCACCTGTTCCAGCCAGGCGGTCAGCCCGGCCCGCTCCTGCGCCGGCAGTTCGGCGAACCGTTTCGGGCCGACCGGGTTGCGGCTCCAGTCGAAGAGGGTGTCGGCGTCCAGGTCCAGCGAGTCGTCGCTCGTGTCGCCGAGCCCGACGCGGGCGGCGAGCAGGGCCCGCAGGGCCCGGTCCCGGGTGAGGACGGAGCCGGCCCGCGGCCAGCCGTCCGACGGCTCGGCTTCCAGGAGGGCGTCCAGCAGCCAGGTCTCGCGCACCATGCGGGTGTCCAGGTCCCCGGCCCCGAACAGCTGCTTGACGACGTCGGTGCGTTCGACGGCCAGGGGGCGGCGGCGCACCGCGTGTCCGCGCAGGTCCCAGCCGAGCTGGTCGGCGGGGACCTTGCCGGTGACGACGAGGACGCTGTCCCCGTCGGGGTCGGTGTCGTGGGTGTGGCGCCGCCAGGCGTCGGCGATGCCGAGCGGTGAGTCCTGGTCGGTGATGTGGACGCGCCGGGGGGCGCCGTCGACCTGGACGGTGAACTCCCGTTCCTCGTCGCCGCCCGCCCACACGGCGTCGACCAGGACCAGCCGACGGCCTTCGGCGCCGGGCAGTTCCGCTTCCAGGAGCACCTCGATGGCACGCCGTCCGGCGGCCGGTCGGGGGGCCGCCATCAGCGGGCGTCCGCGGTGCCGTCGACGGATCCGGCGGGCTCGACCGGCTTCCAGCTGATCTCCACCGTGGCGTCCGGATGGGCGGCGAGGAAGGCGCGGATGTCGTCCCGGACGCCTCCCAGCTCGTCGGCCAGCTGCTTCTCCAGCGGGGTCGGGCCGACGGCGGCGACGATCCGGCGTCCGGCTCGCGGTCCGCGGGCCGGACCGTCCGTTCCGGCACCGGAGGGGGTCTGTGCCTGCGGAGGTACGGCATCGGCTGCGGGCCGGGGGTGACGGGTGGCGACCTCGGGCTCGGTGACGCGTACGTCCTGCGCCCCGGGGGCGGGTTCCTGCCGGGGGGTGAAGACGGTCTCCACCTTGAGCGCGGCGTTGATGATCGCGTTGGCCTTCTCGCCCGCGTCGCCGAGCACCGGGACCAGGGACCGTTCGAACTCGGAGGACCGTGCGGCCAGTGCGATCTCGTCGAAGAGCCGTCGGGCCCGGTCGCCCACTCCGTCCTCGCGGGCTGTCAGCCCCCGGACGTTGCCCAGCGCCGGCCAGGCGGCGTCGTCCAGGGCCCGCAGCACCTCGCCCGCGCTGCCCATGGCGGTGTTCAGGTCACGCTCGGTCGAGGTGTAGGAGGCGGCGGCCAGTTCGCACACCAGCGCGGTGGCGTCACTGCCGTGCCGGGTCAGCCGGGCGAGCAGGGCCGCCGCCTCGCGCAGCATCGCGGTGCGGGGAGCGGTCCCGCCCGGTGTGTCGAGTCCGAGCAGCGCGGCGTGCCGGTCCAGCGAGGCCCGCACTCCCGCCACGTCCTTCTCCCAGGTCTCCGCCTTGGCGCGGATGTCGTCGGCGAGCCGGTTGACGTTGCGGGCGTACATGTTCGGCTTGGCGGAGACGCCGAACAGCCGGGCCGCCCGGTCGCGGGCCGCCGCGTACTGCTCCTCACTCGGCAGCGGCTGCGCCCGCAGCGACCAGCCCGGTCCGATCTCGTGCAGGGCGGGCGCCTCCCTCTCCGGCCCCCCCTGGTAGGCCCAGGCGCGGTCGTCGAGCAGGGCGTAGGCGGCGATGAGGAGGTTGCCGGTGAGCTTGTCGAGCCCGCCGTGGCCGAGGTCCTTCGTGATCCAGCCGCGGATGTCCTCGACGGCGAGGTCGCCGCGCTGCTTGTGCGCGGCCGCCGCCTGGTTGACGCGGGTGCGCCAGTCCTGCCGCATGACCAGCGGCCCGTCGTGGACGGTGCCGAGTTCCAGCGGCTCCACGATCCGCTTGACGGTCTTCAGGTGGTGGCTGTCGACGTTCTGGGCGCGACCACCCTCGTCCATGGCCCGGGTGATCCACTCCAGGGCGGTGCGCAGCTCGGCGGGCGTGACCGCCTTGCGCTGCCCCTTGCCGTCCGGCCCGAAGTCGGGGTGCTTGGGGTACAGGGCGGAGAACATGCCGTCGGCGAGGTGCTGCACGTTCGCCTCGAAGCCCTTGCCGCCCTCCTCGCGGGGCTGCGCGAACTCCGGCTGGAGCGACAGGACGTGCCGCCCGTCCGGCACCTCGGGGCCGGGGTTGGAGTCGGTCGGCCGGGCCAGCCCGTACACCTCGGCGAGTGCCGCGGTGAGCTGGTCGGTGAGGGTGTCGCGGGCGACCTCCAGCTGCCGCCGGACCTTGGCCCGGTCATCGGGCGGGAAGGTGCCGGTGTAGTCGGCGAGCCGGTCGCGTTCCAGCAGGAAGCCGATCCGCATCAGCCGGCCGAGCTGGGCCTTGCGCTGGTCGGAGAAGAAGTCGGTGAGCCACACCAGGGTCGGGGCGGTCACCCCGTCCCTCTTGAGTTGTTCGACGCGGTGGAAGTCGTCGCTGGGGTAGTGGTCGCCGTCGTCGAAGGGGTAGTCGATGACGAACCGCACGTTGCCGGCGGTCGCGGGGGTGAACTGCTCGTCGGGCAGGTCACCGCGGTCGCGGACGTTGCCGAAGACGAACTCGGCGACGCGCCGGGTGCCCCGCCAGACGATCTCCTTCTCGGCGACGAACTGCCCGTCCCGCACGCCGATCGCCTCCCACAGCCGGTCGCGCAGCCACACCCGCCGCACGCCCGCCTTGTCCTCCTCGGCGACGGCGTCGAGCAGGGGCTCGATGTCGAGGTCGGACAGGTGCAGCGAGAACACGGGGTCGGCCTCGCCGTCGGACCGCACCTCGGACGGGAACGCGGCCTGCAGGTCGCGCATCCGCCGTACGACCACGTCGCCGGCGGGCACGGTACGGGAGCGCACCGAGCCGTGGTTGAGCGCGGCGAGCCGCGCTCCGGTGAGCCGCCGCAGCGCGGGCACGTCGGGGGCGAGCGCGCTCAGCAGCAGGCTCTTCACGAACCGGTCGTCGGCCCGGAAGTCGGCATGGGTGTCCGAGCCGTACTTCTCCTGAAGGTGGGTGCGCGCCTTGGCGTAGAACTTCACGGCGGCCTCCGACTCGCGCTTCAGCTTGTCGGTGAAGGCGGCGCCGGTCCCGTCGACGAGGACGTCCCACAGGTCGCCGAGCGGGATGAGCTGTCCCACGGCGGCGTCGGCGTGCCGTTGCAGGAGCTGCTGGACGAGCTTGAGTCCGGTGCGTTCGCGCTGGAGGGCGCCGGAGAGGGCGACGAGGACGTTCAGCAGGGCCGGGGACAGCGGGTACACGGCGCGGAAGTCGCTCCAGTCGGCCTGGGTGGCGCCGCCGCCGTCCAGCAGGATGTCCTTGACCTGCTGGTTGGACCGGTCGATCCCGCCGAAGGCGTTCTCCAACACCATGTCCTTGCCGGGCAGCGGCTTCAGCACCCGCTCCTTGATGATCTCCGGCAGGTTGCGGTCCTCCAGGTCGACCGTGTCGAACCGCTCGTTGAGGTATTCCAGCGCCTGTTCCATCGCCTTGACGTCGGCGCCCAGCACGTCGGAGCCGACCAGCTGGGACAGGTCGCGCTGGCGGGAGATGAACGACACGATCGGCACCGGCCGGTCCGCGTCGCCCGACTCGATCAGCTTCACGAGTTTCTGGATCTCGCTGTTGACGAAGGTGCGGTCCCGCATGTGGGCCTGGAGCCACAGCACCAGCTCGTCGAGGAACAGCACGACGCCGTCGTACCCCAGCGTGCGCGCGTGCCGGCTGATCGCGGCCAGTCCGTTCTCCAGCGGCACGTACTTGGCGGCGTCCCCGCGCGCGCTCTCCGCGTAGGACTGCAGGGGTCCGCTGAGCAGCGCGGACACCAGCCGTTCGCGGCGTTCGTCCCCGGCCTGCGCGGTGAAGGCGGCGTCCAGCTCGCCGGGTGTCCACGTTCCGCCGGCGCCGATCACCCGCAGCTCGTCGTCCTCGTCGTCGTCCTCGACGGCGCCGTCGGCGGGCAGCAGCCGGACGAACGCGTCGTCGCCGAGCTGGTCCCGCATCCGCCGGGCGTCGGCGAGCATCGCGTCGGACCGGAAGACGCTCGGGGTGGGCGCCTCGGGGTGCTGGTCCCGGATGGCCCGCACGTACCCGCCGAGCAGCGCCTCGTCCAGGTTGGCCGCCCCCACCAGGTGGTAGGGCACCATCAGGAACCGCTTCCCGCGCAGCCACTCGTCGTGCTCGGCGACGACCTCCCGCAGCCGGGGCTTGGCCCGCGCGGAGGCGTCCCCGTTGAGGACGGCGTGCAGCACGGTCAGGAAGTGGCTCTTGCCGGCGCCGAAGGAGCCGTGGAGGTAGGCGGCGTACGAGGCGTTCTTGCGCACCGCGCCGCGCACCAGTCTCAGCGCCTTGTCGAACTGTTCCTGGAGCTGCGGCGTGACGACGTACTCCTCGACCCGCCCGGCCGAGTCGCCCTTGAATCCCTGGGACAGCTCGACCTTGAAGTCGCCGGCGTAGACGTCCTCCTTGATGTCGAGGACGTCCCTCAGTACGACGGTGTCGCCGCCTCTTGCCATCAGATGCTCCCGCTCCCCACAGCACACGTCCGGCCGTCCCCGCGGCCGACTTCCTCGGGGCCCGCGACGGTGAGATCCGTGCCCCGTGCAACTCCTCTTTATCCTGCCAGCTCGGGCGGGTCCGGGGACCGGGGAGTCACCGGCCGGTCATGGAGCGTGCCCGGTCCTTCCGGAGGCGGGCCGTGGGGGACGGCGAGGGGCCGGGCTTCCGCCGGACCCGCCGGCACGGTGTGCGGTGGCGGGACGCGGCCCGGGTCACAGGCCGCGCAGCGCGGCGGACAGATCCGCCACGAAAGCCTGCCACGAGGGGACCTCGCTCACCGAACCGTGGCGGTCGAGCAGGTCGAGCAGTCTGTGCCGGTTCCGCGGGAAGCGCTGCTGCAACTCCGCGAGACGCCGGCCCTTGCAGCCGCTGGCCTTCGCCAGGGTGTCCTTGAGGCGTTGTTTCGGATCGGCGATGCGTTCCACGGCCGCCGCTTTCGGCAGCTCCAGCGGTATCCGTCCCCGTGGGTTGCCGGCCACTTCGCGGAGGGCCTGCTCGTCGAGGAGGAGCCAGGCTTCGAGCATGCGGACCGGTACGACGGGAACGTGTCTGAGATCCGGCCAGGTCTCGCTGACGGCTTCCGCGATCTCCGCCTTGCGGATGTCCGGTGATCCACGGTCCGCGTCGCGCTGGACCACCGCGAGATCGTAGGTGGCTCCGAGTTCCCTGGCGGTTCGCAGTTTGTCCGCGACGGAGTGCCCCACCGAGGACCGCAGCCACCGCAGGTCCGGTGCACTGACCGTCACCTGCGTTCCCAGGTCCGCCGCGATCCCTTCCACGTGGGCCACCAGGCCCTGGTCGCTGCTGCCCTCGCTCAGGAACAGGACGCGTGCGGTCATGCGGCATGTCCGTCCAGGTCGAGGGTGAGCTGCGCGTCCGGTGGCGATTCCAGATAGGGCAGGATGTCGAGCTTGGTGACGAATTCGTCCGTCCTGTCGGCCGTCCGCCAGGTTCCGGCCAGCGGGCGCAGTCTCAGTCTCCGGGTCACCTGTCCGGTGTCCGCCCGGAAGGCGGAGGTGTCGGCGAACAGCAGGTCCTGGGAGTCGACGAGTTGGACGACTCCCGGGGAGTGCGTGTTGATGAGGACCTGGCGGAACGGGTTGTCGTCTCCCGGAGCCTCCTGCGGATCGACCGCCAGATCCCGCACCAGGTCCACCATCGCCGAGAGGTTGGCCGGATGGATTCCGTTCTCCGGTTCCTCCATGCACACCAGTCCCTGGATCTCGGGGTCTTCCAGCAGTACGCACAGGGCCAGGAACCGCAGCGTTCCCTCGGAGAGGCTGCGGGCGGGCAGCACCATGCCGCTGATCTCGTGCAGCCTGATGGTGAGCAGTTCTCGTACGTCGTCTTCCTGCACGTCGAGTGTGCGCACCTGGAGGCCCGACAGGTCGGACAGCCGGCCGGCCACGCGTGAGTAGACCTGGGCGGGGTCGTCCGGTGAGGTGTGCAGGGCGATCCGGAACAGCGCGCCGGGCAGATGCAGCCCGTCGGGGCCCATCGACCGGGAACCGGTGTAGCTGTCGGAGCTGCGCAGCGCGGACGGTTCGAGGGCGAGCCGCCGCCAGGACTGCATCTCGCGGCGTACCGCCAGGATGGTGGGATCGTCACTGGTGTTGACCGTCGACACGACGGTGGCCCGCGCTCGCGATGCCGCCGCGGGCCGCGGCTGGCCGCGGCTTCCCCCGTCCTGGTGGATGCGGATCACGGATTCGGTTCCCTCCACCGTGGTGGAGATGTAGGAGACGCCGGAACGCCGTCCGGTGACCACCGCGTCACGGAACCGCGCCTTGGAGTGCGGGAAACGGAGCCGCGCCCGCGCGTCACCCTGCTTGATGTGCCGCAGGCTCTCGTGCAGCAGTGACAGCCTGCCGATCTTCTCGGCTCCGGTGGGTGGCTGGTAGCCGAGTTCCAGCTCGTAGCGCAGGAAGGACGTCGTCGGTACGGCCGGCCGCCCGAAGTCGTCCTCGACCGGCTGCGGCGGTACCAGCATCTCCGCCGCGAACCGCATGCGGTGCGTGCCGTGGTCGTAACCGTTCCAGAACAGGTCGCGTGCGTCGCCGTGCCGCTCGCCGTGGGTGCCCCGGACCTCCTGTGTGGCCTCCATCAGCGAGCGGTCGGCGAGCAGGCTCAGGAACTGGATCGCGTCGAAGACGTTGGACTTGCCGGTTCCGTTCTCCCCCGCGATGCAGGTGAACGGACCGAGTTCGACCGCCAGCCCCAGAAGGTTCTTGAATCCGTCGACCTCGAGCCGTGTGAGCATCCGTCCTCCCAGGTGGTGCGGCCGGTCCCTGGCCCGGTGGGATCAGGGTCCTCAGCAGCATATGTTCCCCGAGGGGGCCGCACGGGTGCCGTGTGCCTGCCGTGGTGAGGACGGCGTCCTCCGGGGGGGGCGGGTGTCCCTTTCGGGGGTGATCAGGGGTCGCGTCGTCCTTCCGGGGAGCGCCGTGGGTCAGATCGGTCCCCGTTCCTGCTCCATGGCGGTCGGCTCGTCTGCCGCGGCATGCCGTCGACGGTCGTCCGGCCACGGGTGCGTTCTCGTCCCGCGCTCGGTGGGCACCACGGCCCAGACCGTCTTGCCGACGGCGCCGGGCCGCGGGGCCGTGCCCCACTTCTCGGCGAGGGCGGCGACGAGGAGGAGCCCTCGGCCGCCGTCCTCCCCGGTTCCGGCGTTCCGCGTCTCGGGCAGCCGCTCGCCCCGGGCGTCGCTCACCTCCACGCGTACGCCTCCGCCGTCCTCCCTGCTCAGCCGCAGCTCGGCGTCCCGGCCGGGGACCAGCCCGTGGGTGACGGCGTTGGCGGCCAGCTCGGCGACGACCAGTTCGACGGCGTCGTTGGCCGGTGTGCCGTAGCTCCACCCCCAGGTGTCCATCTGGTGCGAGGCGAGCCTGCGGGCGAGCCGGGCGCCGCGCGGTGAGGCGGTGAAGCGGAGGGCGAGGACCGACTGGTCGGCGAGGACCGGCCGGTCGGTGAGGAGGGGAGGCGCGGGAGCGGCCGGTCGCTCCCGGCGGGGGGATGTGGTCATGCCCCGAAGATCCCGTGCCGCGACCGCCGTTCACCAGCTACGACACCCCCACGGTGGTGCTCTGTCGGGGTGCCGGGGCGGCGCTGTCGGGTCTGTCGGGGCGGGCGTCGGCCGTCTTCCCGGTACCGCGTGGTCGGAGCCGTTCCACCGGTGGGCGGTGGCTCGCGCGGCGGCCCGGCCGTCGGGCCTGGCCGGACCGGTCCCGCGGCCTCGGGCCGGGTTCCACGCCAAGGATCGTGCGGGAGCACGCACGAGGACCCTCGGGCACGCAGGTGTCCCGTCCTGCGCACCGCGGGTCAGGGACGGGGACGGGACGCCGGGATCCGCGCGGGGGCCGGGGAGCCGAGGCAGCGGCGGCACCGTGTCTCGTCGCCGGTGGGCCGGAACAGCGTCGCCTGGACGTGGTCGCCCTCGCACTCCCGGAGGACGGCCAGCCGGGCGGACAGGCGGTCGGGGCGGGGCTGTTCGGCGGTCGGGGGAGGGGCGGCGGGGCTCGGAGCGGTGGGCGCGTTGCCCGGTCCGGCCACGGGTGGGATCTCGCCGAGCAGGTAGCGCAGGAGTCCGCCGGGGCGGTGGACGGGGGCGCCGCCGTCGGGGAGGTTGCGCAGGATGTGCGTGCGGACGGCGGTCGACAGGTGCCCGGCGGCGAGCCAGCGGGCGGTGAGGTCCGTCAGCTCGGCGTCCATGGCGCGGGGGATGCCGCGCAGGGCCGGGTCGAGGCCGCGGTAGGAGGAGACGAGGGCGCGGGCCTCTTCGAGGTGGGGGACCGGGGGAGTGGCGGGCCGGTGGTTCCCGTCGTCTACCGGGGCCTGCGGGGCCTGCGCGGCTTGCGGGGCCTGCGCGGCTTCGGGGGCTTGGGCGGGTGCGGGGGCATCGGGTCCGTCCTCGGGGGGTTCGGGGGGCTGGTTGTGGGTGTCCACATGAGTGTCGCCGTAGGGAAGACCGTCGGTGAGCCGACCTGTCCGCTCACCGGCCGTCGGAATACGGGGACTCGGATCGACCTGCGGCGACACGGGTGCGGAGGGCGGCGGTACGGGCATCCGGGCGAGGAGCTTGGCGGCTTCGGCGGGGCTCAACGGGACGTTGGACACGAGTTGTTGGGTGGCCCAGTGGCCGCCGGGGCCCTGGACGCGGCGTTCGTGCACGAAGCCCTCGTCCTTGAGCTGCCGTTTGGCGCGGGTGAAGGCGCAGGCGCCGATGTTGGCGCGTTCGGCGGTGCGCGAGAGGGACTCGCGCGCCCCCTCGGGGAGGGAGAGCTGCCAGGTGAGGAGTCGAACGGCGTCGGACGACAGCCGGGGATGCCGGATGAGGTCGTGGGAGAACTGGGTGAAGGCGCGCGGGGGCGCGATATGGTGCCGGTAAATCACGGTGGAGGTCCTGTCCACTGGTGGTTCAGGCCCTCGCGAACGGTTGCAGCCGTTGCGGGGGCCGTATTTGTGCTGACGGTACCGCACGGAAAGTGTGCGCGCGGACGCGTTGCGTGAAGAAAGCTTTCGCGGGACGTTCACCCACACGAACCAACTTTGTTTGTTCGAAGCCCCGTTGACCTGGGCGGCTCCTACTCTGCGATCACGGACACCGGAGTCGCGAGGGAGCGAGGGCGGGATGGACAGGGGCGCGGACGCGGGCGCGGGAACGGGTGGCGCGGAGTCGGACGCGGACGTGGGGTTCCTGCGCTGCTTCGGCCGCCAGATGAAGCTGCTGCGGGAGGCGGCGGGCCTCACCCAGGCGCAGGTGGGGGAGCGGGTCGGGTACGGCGAGGCGCAGATCGCGGCGGTGGAGCAGGGGCGGCGGATCCCGAAGCCGGAGCTGATCGACGCGGTGGACCGGGCGGTGGGGGCGCGGGGGGTGCTGGTGGCGATGAAGGAGGAGGTGGCGAAGGCTCGGTATCCGGGGTTCTTCCGGCGGTACGCGGAACTGGAGGCGGAGGCGGTTGAGCTGCACGCCTACATCAACCAGGCCATCAAGGGGCTCTTGCAGACGGAGGAGTACGCACGGGCGGTGTTCCGCATGTGGCGTCCGCTGTTGGACGAGGAGGCGATCGAGCAAGGCGTTTCCGCACGCATGGAACGGCAGAAGCTGTTCGGACGTCGTCCGGCTCCACTGCTGAGCTTCGTCATCGACGAGCATGTGTTACGGCGGCCGCTTGGTGGGCGTGAGGTCTGGCGCGGCCAGCTGGAACAGCTTCTGCTCTACGGCTACCAGCGCAACGTCGCGATGCAGATCATGCCGATGGAA
Organism: Streptomyces sp. NPDC088766; assembly: GCF_044750845.1. Taxonomy (NCBI): domain Bacteria; kingdom Bacillati; phylum Actinomycetota; class Actinomycetes; order Kitasatosporales; family Streptomycetaceae; genus Streptomyces; species Streptomyces sp. NPDC088766. The sequence continues at coordinate 99,707 of NZ_JBIVKQ010000001.1, forward strand.
CGAGAGGAACACGCCGGTCTTGCAGGGCCGTTCACATTGATCCACTCGAAGAATCAGCGCAGGATGGCTTACATGGAAGTACAGGACGTGAGCGCCCTGTACGCGGAGCCGAAGAAGGTCAGTCCGCTGGAAGCGACGTACGGGGCCCTCCGGGCAGACGCGTTGACTCCCCGGGAATCGCTGACCTTCATCGAGAAGCTGTTGGGAGAGCTATGAACACAGGCAGTTCCGCGCCTGCCGCTGCTGAACGGCGCTGGTTCAAGAGCAGCTACAGCGCGGGCAACGGTGGCGACTGCGTCGAGATCGCGGACGCCGGTACGGCCGTACTCGTCCGAGACTCCAAGCGGCCTGGGGACGGGTTCCTCACGGTGGACGCCGACCAGTGGGCCGCGTTCGTACGGATGGCCGCGCGCGGCTGAGGTGAACGCGAGGGAGGGGCGGCCGGAAACCGGCCGCCCCTCCCTCATGCCTGCTCGGCAGGGTCACTCACTCTTCTTCTGCCGACCGCGCGTCTTCTTCTCGGGACGCCAGTTGACGAGGTCGGTCTCGGACAACTCCGCGTCCGCGCGGCCCGATTCGAGCGCGGCCTGGAACTCCTCGGCGGGGTTGCCCTCCCACTCCTCGTCGTACTCGCCGTACCACTGGTGCACCCAGGGCAGCACTTCGCGCAGCCCGGCGAGGAGCGGTACGAGCCAGGGGTCCTTCTTGTCCCAGCCGCCGTCCTCCACGCGGGTGCGGACGAGACCGACGAGGGCGTCGGCCTGGTCCCGGTGGTTCCAGCCGGCCCAGCCGAGAAGGAGGGAGGGGTCGGACTCCAGGGAGGCGCCGGGGTAGGAGATGAACCGCTCCTTGGGCACGTCGAGCTTGCCGCGGTTCGACCAGTAGGAGTTCTTGAGGAAGTCCGTGCTGGTGTACTTCGGCGGCACCTTGATGTCGAGCCGCTGCCCGGTCCGGTCCTCTTCCCGCTGCTGCTCCCAGACCTGCTCCCACTGGGCCCGCTTGCGCATCCCGGTGTCCTTGTAGCGGAGGGCGGCGAGGTAGGGCACGTGCTCGGCCTCGATGACGGCGGCGAGAACGGTGGCGAGGGAGGCGTCCCGCTTGCCGAGGTGATCGGCGCCGTACAGCTCGGCGACGGCCTGGACGTCCTTGTCATGCCGCAGCTCGTCGGCAAGCTGGTTGACGGTGAGCGGCCGGGGCACGGTGAACCCGTCCCGCTCCTCGAACCAGAGGTCCTCACGCTCGGCGGCATCGAGCAGCCAGGCGCGGAGAGCGGCAGCCTCCCGCTTCTCCCAGGGCTCGGTGGACCAGCGGCGCTTGTACTCGGGGCGCTCGATGAGGCGGATGTCCTTGTTGGCCTCGATGAGATCGATGCGGGCCTGCATGACCTTGCGGTAGGTCTCGGGCCAGTGGTTGGGGATCTCGGTGACGGGGGTGGACCCGTGCCGCTCGAACCAGGCGGTCTCGGCCTCACCGGCGGCTACCTTTCGGGCGAGCACGATCTCGAAGGCCCTTTGTCCGAGGGCGACTTTCGGCACCTCGTTGGTGGTGGTCCGCGCGACCTCCTCGGTGGTGAGCAGTCCATAGGCGCCGTAGACGATCCAGTCCAGCTCCTCCTGAAGGGCGATCATCCGGGCGCGGGTCTGCTCCTGGCTACGGCGAGAGTCATCCAGGGCTTCGCGGGTGGGTACGACGTTGTTGATGAGGGCGGAAGGGACGTGCTTGGCCGACTCTTGAGCGAGAGCGTCGAGTTCACGGCCGAGGGCGAGGGGAAGCTGGTTTGGGAGGGGGAGTTCTTGGAGCCGTGTTCCGTTAAAGGCGTATCGGTTCTCCCACGCCTCGTCCTGCACACCGCGCCCAATACCACTTCCGCCCTTGACATGGCTCACTTGCTTCATCCAGAAGCAAGCAGCTGAGGAGTTCAACAGACCCAGCAGTTCAAGGTGTTTCTCTTCGCTAGCCCCTGCGGGCAGCTTGATGACTGGTGCGGTCTGCTTGAAGACCTTCTCGCCCCGGTCCAGCACGAAGTGGTTGTGCGTGGCCACCTCGCCGAAGGTGATCGATAGCGGCGTCCTGTACCGTTCGGTTACCCACCGGTACCACGTCCACCACGGTTCATCCGACTCGGCGCGGGTCTGACCGCCAAAGCCTGTAGTCGAACCGAGAGTCGTTCGCATGGTCCACAGATGGCGCCCCCATCCGGATTCGACCTCGTAAGGAATAGGTTTCTGAGAGGCGTCGTACGGCACTAGAGCCGGATCGTTTGCGGCAATATCCCAGTCACGCACGACATCGCCAGTGACTAGGGTACGTTTCAGCGGTTCGGAATCCGGACGTTGCCTGAACCACGATTCGGAGAGGAAGAACACCTCGTCCTGCCCCGGGAAACTGGCGAAGCCGATGGCGCGGTCGAGTAGGTTGCCCAAAGGAGACGTGCCACCCCCCAATGCTGCCATGACCTCCGAGGCTCCACCGCCGGACAGGCTCCACGGAAAATCGGCGAACGTCGACCGTGCGGCATCGGTGGACGTCACCCACTCCGACTCACTCCCCGGCCGAGTCACCTGCCCCGTGATCGCCCCCCATACCAGCCCCTTCGCCGCATCCTCCGGCTGGTTCGGCTCGCCCCGAACACCGAGCACGGCCCGGATCGGATCGGCCTGTCGGGCCTGGTGGTTGCGCCCGGCGAGAATCACCGTCGGTGTCCCGTGTCCGGGAATGAACGCGCCGGACGTGTCGATGACGTGGGTGAGTGCGACACCCGCGAAGTCCCGCTTCCGGCCCGTAGCCGGATCCTTGAACTCCCTGCCGCCGTGGAAGTAGGCCTCGATGAGTACCTTGCCGAACTCCCGCTTCATGAAAGAGTTCGACGTGATCTGCCCGGTGAACCCCCCGTCCTTCCGGTCCCCTTCGGCGCGGACCGCAAGTTCGAAGATCCGCTGCGCGAACGGCACCGACAGGGCGTACTTTCCCGCACAGGAGAAGTACGCTTTCCGGTAGTTCTGGCTCTCTTGGCTGTCCTTGACCGTGATGTACGGCGGATTCCCCACCACCACGTGATAGGTCCCGCGCCCGAGCAGGTCCACCTCGTGGGTGTACCCCTCCACGTCCTCCGTCCGGTAGTAGAAGGGCTCATTCTCGGCGAACAGGGTGTCGAGGGTCTCCGTCACCGACTCACGGTTCCGCCCGTGCAGCAACGAGTCCGCCACCGCTACCCGAATAGGAAGCTCAGGCGCCGCCCTGAACTCCCGCACCCCGCAAGCCTTCAACGCAGCCACCAGCAACCGGAACCGAGCAATGGCCACCGCGAACGGGTTCTTGTCCGCCCCGTGCACCGACTCCAGCGCCCGCCGCACCAGTACCCACGCCTCGGTCCCCGGCTCGCCGGCCCGCCACTTCTCCAGGAGCCGTTCGAACATGCCCAGCAGGAAGTGCCCGGAGCCGCACGCGGGGTCGATGCACCGCAGCCCCCGCACCACGTCCGCGCCCCCGGGACCGTCGGGGAACACCTCGCCGTCCCACCCGGCGGGCCGGTGCTTCCACGCCGGCGTCAGCCCGAACTCCTCCACCGCCGGTTCCAGCGTCAGGTCGAGGACGAACTCCTCCACGAACACCGGCGTCTGGAGCAGCGCGTACGTCTTGCGGGCGTGCTCGGACAGGTCCTGGTACAGGTCACCCAGGAAACGCGTGTCCAGCTCCTCGTCCGTGAAGTCGTGCACGATCTCGCCGTCCGCGCCCCGCCGCCGCCAGAACGCGAGCAGCGCGGTGGCGGCCTCGTAGGACGGCGTCACCTCGTACAGCGGGTTGTGCGCGCGGTCGAACAGCCCCTCCACCGTCCGATGGGACTTGGCCAGCGCCGTGAACGACTCCTCCAGCCAGTCCCGGTCGTTCCTCGACGGGTTGTCCCGGAAGTACGCGTCGTGCCGGTCCTGCGCCTCCGCGAGCCGCTCGCCCGGCCCGGACAGCCACGCGTCGGGGATCAGCCCGTTGTCCTCGCTGAACCGCACGAACACGCACGCCAGCACCCACGCGGCGGCGATCTGCACGACCCGCTCGTCACGCCAGGTCTCGTACATGGCCGCCGTACGCTCCGCCGCGACGGCCTTCTCGTACTCGGCCCGCAGTGCGTCCCGGAACTCCGGCTCGGCCTCGGTCCGCTCCCGCAGATCGTCCTCCAGCAGGCGCGCCTGCGCCTGGAGGTCCTTCAGCAGCCGCGCCCGGTCCAGCGAGGCCCCCGCCCCCTGCGTCTCCTCAGCCGTCACGGTCACAGCCGCACCTCACATCCCACTAGCCGGCCCCGCGATCACCGCGGACGCACACATTTCCGGCGAACCCCCCAAGGCCCGCCGTCCCATCCTGCCAGCCCGGCCCCACCGGCCGCAGGCGTCGCCCGACCGGGAAGCCGTCGGTTCCGGCCCGCTCGGCGGGCGGGCCGGCGGTGCCGCTACATCCCGCGCTCGGCGCCCGCGTCCTGCCGCAGATCCTCGCGTTCCGCGTCCCGGAGCGTCGGCGCGCCGGTGACCGTGCCGTGACGGGGCCGGATTTCGTATGGCCGGTGAGGGAAGGTTCCTCTAACCTGGAGAGGTTGTAGCTCTTCGTAGCCTTCCGGACACGTATCGCGAAGATTCGTCCGGTGGATATCGGTACTCGCCTGCAGCGGTGCACAACCGTCCACTACGCTCGAAGGGTTTGTTGGAGCAGCTCGGGGATCTGGGGGGACTGCGGTGGTTCATGAGGGGGAACCCTTATGGCGCAGGAGCAGCGCTTGCGGCAACGAGACGGAATGCGTGGAGATAGCCGTGCAAGCGGGGCACGTTCGTGTGCGCGACTCCAAAACGCCCGTCACAACCGTGGTGCACTTCGCCGCCGTCACCTGGGCGGGCTTTCTCCAGGCTCTGTCACAGGGGGAGCTGAGAGACTCATGACCTTCTTACAGACCGTCGGCAGGAGGTGTGGGGCCGTCATGGACACCGAGAGTTCTGCAGAGCAGCGTCGGGAGCGCGGGGGCCGTTCCCGGTCCACCGGTGCGGGCGGTGCCGCGGTCTTCCTGCTCGTCGTCGGAACAGTGGCGACCACGGCCGCTGCCGCGGCGTCACTCCTGGTGGACAGCCTGCTGGCCAAAAGAGTCCTGTGGGCGGTCGTCCTCGTGGCCGTCTCGATGAGCGCGGGACTGTGGCGCGGGACCCAGCCCTTTACGGCGTCCCCACCGAGTTCTGATCGTCTTCCGTACGTCCCACGCGCGGGCTCTCACCGGTAGTGCCGGCCCTGCGCCGCCGCAGTGCTCCGACGACCCACCAGGTGAGGGCGGCCAGACCTATGGCAATCACCAGGCCGAGAGCCAGGGTGAGGATGTCACCCCACGGAAGTTGCAGTTCGCCATGACGGGTCTGGCCCACGAGCATCAGGAAGCTCGATATGAAGAGCGCCGCCAACACCACGGCGATGCCCACCAGGGTGACGCCGTTGGACTTCTGCCGTTCGTCGGGGTCCCCCGTCCCGGCGCCGTTCCCCACCGGCTCGGTCTCCTGAGAGGCGCGGCCTTCGGGTTCGTCGCCGGTGGGACCGGTCCGGTCCGTCCTCTGTCCGTAAGTGCGCGTCAGCTCGCGCAGGCGCTGCCACGCTGACCTGGCCACTCGATCCTCCCCCTGGTTACCATCACCGGCGGTTGGCGCCACGGCTCAGCCCACGCCGAGGTCCTGCTTGATGCGGTCGATCATGTCGAGCGACTCGGACTCGTCGAGTGCCAGCTGTGTGAGGTCCTGGTAGCACCTCTGGTACTGCTGGAGCAGCGTCTCGTCCTCGCCGCCCGTCATGCTGCCGGTGGCGTATTCCAGGTAGAGCAGATCCTTGTCGTCGGTGAAACCGAGCAGGACGAAGCTGCCGAAGGTGCTGTAGTGGGCCCCGGCGGTGAAAGGCAGCACCCGGATGGTCACATCGCTCCGGGCGCCGAAGTCCGTCAACTGCTGGAGCTGCTCCGCCAGGACCTCCTTTCCGCCGATCTCCCGCCGTACCGCTGCCTCGTCGAGGACGAACACCGAGTCGAGCCGCCCCGTGCCCTCGAACATCCGGGACTGCCGCTCCATCCTGAGATCGACCACACGCCTGATCTGGTCGGCGCTCAGGCCGCGGGGCGCAAGCAGCGCCTCCGCGTAGGCGCGGGTCTGCAGATGGCCGGGCACGACGATGGGGTGGTACGTGTGCAGACGGGACGCCGCGGTCTCGTACCCCAGATACTGCGCGAACTGCGGGTTGAGGGCGTCGTGGTAGCTGGACCACCAACTGTGGCCCTTGCTGCCCCGCGCGGCCTCCTCCAGCTCCGCCATCACCGCATGGCCGGTGATCCCGTAGACCTGCGCCAGGGCGCGCAGGTCGCTGACCGAGATGCTGACCGAGCCGGACTCGACCCGGATCAGTTTGGACAGGGACCACTCCACTTGCTCGGCGGCCTCACGCTGGGTGAGGCCGGCTTCCTCCCGCGCCTTGCGCAGCGCGATGCGCAGCTTGCGTCGATTGAGACTGGGATCAACAGAGGGTGTCATCGCCGCTCCTTCCGCGTGCACGTACCCCGGACTTCACCTGATATGCCCGGACAGCCTAGTGCAGTCTGCTCCGTTCATTACGGCAAGCGCAATCAGCTACTGTCTGAATGACATGAGCATGAAATGGCGGGGGAGCGGGAGCCGAACTGTCGCCGGTTCCTCCGGCGGACGTGTCGGCGGCCGGAAAAGACAGGGCCCCCACGCCGTGGGGGCCCTGTTCCGTGCGGCCGTCCTGCCGTCCTCCTCGATGTCAGTCGATCCGACGCTTGGGTTCCCTCCACGTCTCCCATCGGATCGTGCACACCCCCAGGAGGAGGCGCAGGTGGTGGAACACCGGCACGCGCCCGTTCTGTCGTCGCAGCGCGTTCCGGTGGTCCATCATCTCTTCCAGGCGCCATGCGTCGTCCTTGGGCAGGAGCACCCCGACGAGACGCATCCTGGCCCCGACCCTGTTCTCCCTCCGGCCGGGGGCGGCGGTGCGGCGCAGCGCCGAAAGGCCGACGAACAGTTTGCCCACGCGGGTGAAGAAGCCGCTCAAGGGCGAGGGCAGTGAACCGATCAGCTTGTCCGCCATGTCCGACGACGCCTTTCCCCCGCGCTTCAGGAGCAGCGCCAGTAGTGCGAGCAGTGTCGCCGAGGCCGACAGGAGGACGACGGCGAGAGCGGTGATCATGGATGTGGAGTCCGATCAGTCCGTGACGGGATGGGCCGCGGTGGTGGTCGCTGTCGAGCTGTTGCTGCTGTAGGCGCGGGCCAGCGCCAGTCGGGCCTGCTCGGCTCCGTCCTTGGTGAAGGTGTAGTACCGACGCCGAGGGCGTGGGGGGTCGGCGGCGGCGTGCTTGTCGGGGTCCTCCCAGGAGCTCTCCAGTATTCCCGCTCGCTCCAACCGGGCCAGGATGGGATGGATGGTTCCACTTCTCAGTCCCACCGCCTGGCCGACTGTCAGCCCGTACTGCGGCTGGGTCGGGTTCTGGAGCAGCTCCTTGAGGACCTGCTGGGTCTGCATGGTCATGCGGAGTCCACTCATACCGCTAACTCTACCTAACTCGTCCAATAGTTAGATAGAGGGCACTCCCTTCGGCGAGACTAGATCTACTTAGATTTTTCTCTACCTAGGTAGTGATGTACCGTGTGGTGGGGAACACGAGGAGAGGACTGCGACATGGCTGCACAGGAGCTGCACGACGACAGCGGCGGTGGGTCCGGTGAAGAGCCGCCGGCCTGGGACTTCCGGCTCGACCGCTCCGGACTGGTCGTCAAGGCGGGGCGGCACCTGCAGCTCCACGTCTCCCTGGCGCTGCTGCTGTGGCTGATCGCGGTCGTAGCCGGTCTGGGAGTCTCCCAGGGGGGATGGCCTCCCGTGCTGTAGACCTGCCGCAGCGACACCCATGACGCGAACGTGTGAGGGACCCCCGCCGAAAGCGGGGGTCCCTCACACGTCTGCACACGGCCGGCGAAGGGCCGATGACGCTGCTCCGGTTCGATCGCTTCCCGCAGGCCGTCGGGAACGGCGGGTGTCTCGCGGTCGGTGGAGGACCTCGGTTCAGTCAGCCGCGGGCTCCGACCGCAACCCCTTCACGAACAACCCGTCCAGCACCTCCCACTCCGTCGCCCGGTCCACCACCTCCACCGCCCGCCCGTCCAGCGGATGCAGGACACCGGGCGCGGTCCTGTCCGCCGGTGGACGAGCTCGGCCGTGCGGGCCCGCCGCCTCCTGTGCGGTGAAGGCCTGGGCCGGGCCGTCGACTCAGGCCGTCACGACGGTGATGGTCAGCAATGCGGTGCCGTGCGGGGTTGGCCCCCCGTCTTGGAGGAGGCCGACGGGAAACCACTCGGAAACCCTCCCGAGCCGATCGATGGAGACGTACGCTCGCCCGGGGGTTCCGCCGTGATCACCGAGCCCGGTGGGGTGCGGGGGAACGAGGAGGGGAACGGAGAAGGCCGGGCAGGGCCCGCCCGGACGCGCCGGGGAGCGCGTTGACGCCGCGCGCGGCGGTCCGGGCCGCGTCGCACCCGGCCGGGGGAGGGACATGAACCGCTGGGTCGGCATCGTGGCGCTGCGGGACACCGCGCCGCCGACACCCGTGCACAGGATCGCGCTCGCCATCGAGGCCGCGCGCAAGCGCACGTCGTACAGCCTGGGCGGACAGAAGGTGTCCTACGCCCGGATGCGGGCCGCCCTGCGCAGGATCGGCCAGGGGTACGCGGCCCGCTCCGAGTGGGACCGGTGGTCGTACTGCGTCGACCTGGCCGGAGAGTTCTTCGACGGCGGTGAGCCGTTGGGCGGGCTGCCCCGCTGGCTCACCGACGACCTCCGCGTCACGCTCGACCACGACAGGACGGCCCCCGACGGCAGGCGCGCCCGCAGGCGGAAGCCGGAGGCCGCCCGCTCCGGCAGCCGACCGCACCGACCGGCGCACCGGAAGGCCGCACCCGCCCGGCCGGCCCCGCCCCGCAGGTCCCACGCGAGCCCCCGGCCGCAGCCCGCGCCCGTCGAGCCGTACGTCCGCGTCGTCCGGCGACTCGAACGCCGGGACGTCACCCACCCGGCACTGCCGGAGCCGCCCGCCCTGCTGGTCGGCACCTTCGGCGACACGGTCCGCACCGCGGTGGCGCAGGCCGTCGGAGGGTGGGACGCGGGACCCGGGACCACCGCGTGGCTCGGGCTCGCCGCCTCGCACCGCAGCCACCTCTACGAGAGCGGACTCGCCGAGACGACCGTCACCCCCTTCGTGCTGGGCATGCTCGACCGGCTGGGCCGCAGCACGGCCGGCGTGATCCTCCTCGACGCGTACACCGAGGCGCACCGGCCCGAGAAGGTCGGCGTCCAGTCCACCGAACACAACCGGCGCCGGACGGCCTCCCGGCACGCGCTCGGCCGGTGGGCGGCCGAGCACGGTCTCGTCCGCATGGGGGCGGGCGAGGCGCAGCGGCCCGCGCCCTCGGTCGCGGAGGCCGTCGCCTTCCAGATCCTCGGCGTGCTGAGCCTCCTCGACGCCCACGACATCGCGAAGCGGCTGGTCGAGGCCGTCTGCACCGACCTGGACCGGCCCGCCGACGACATCGGCGGCGCGGACCCCACCACCGAGGCACAGATCGTCTTCGCCAAGGACGACCTGACCTACGACTTCACCGAGGAGGGCCCCGAACACGGCAAGACCTTCCTGGCCACGGCCCGCACCCGCACCGGCCGCACCGCCCGGGGAACCGGCCCGAACAAGAAGGTGGCACGGGCTGCCGCCGCCCGTGCCCTGCTGACCGCCCACGCGCGGAGCGCCGGGAAGTCCGGCGGCGGACGGGCCGCGGACATGGCCGTCGCGCGGCCCGCCCCGGCGCCGCAGCCGTACCTGACCCCGTCCTTGCGGCACAAGGACGCCCTCGCCGATCTGAAGACCATGTTCGACCTGGGCGGCGGCCGGGTCGACGGGCTGCTCGCCCAGGCCCTCACCCACTCCTCCCACGTCTACGAGAACCGGGCCGCCGCGGCCGCCGTCCACCAGCGTGACAACCAGCTCCTCGCACACCACGGCTCCGTGATCCTCGACCACCTGGCCACACACGCCCGAGTCCGTCGCGTCCTGGCCCACGGACTCGTACCGGACGAGGACGACTCCCGCGTCCACACCCCCGCCAACGAGGACACCGCCCGGCTCGGCGACGAACTCGCCCTCGCACAAGGCCTCATGGCGGGCCGAGGGGCGGGCCTCCAACGGGAGACCATGGTCGCCGACGCCGCCCAGGCCGTCACGGCCGTCGCCTGGCGCATCCACGGGGCACGGCTGCTGCACCGCAGGCCCGCCGCCCTCGACGACTGGCTCACCGGGCTCCAGCACCACCACGACCCGATCACCGTGCTGACGTACACGGCGAGCACGTTCGGGATGACCCTTTCCTTCGAGCACGAGCGCTCCGGCCCCGACCACCTCCAGACCTACACGTCGACCCTCGTGCTGCGCGACGCGCGAGGCCGCGTCCACCGGTGGGCCGTGCCCCCGGACGGGCCCTGTTCCAAGACCGAGGCCGACCGCGCGACCGCCCGGGACGTCCTGGACCTCCTCACCGCGCCGGCCGACGACCTCCTCGACACCCTCACCGGCGAGGAACGCGACCTGCTGAGTCACCTCCTCCGCGCCCAGATCGACGGCCTCGGGCAGACGAACGAACGGCAGCGCGCCCGCATGCTCGGCAGGGGCGATCTCGGCACGGACCTCCTCGCCACCGGGGACACCGAGGCCTTCCAGGCCTGGGCCGAACGCGTCCGCACCCTGCTCGGCCCGGACGGCGAGACCGTGCCCGACCCCCTGCGCGACCTGTACCGGCAGACCGTTGCCGACACCCGCCGCGGCCCTCGCTCCCTCCTCCGCCGCATGGCCGCCGACCAGGGCACGGACACCGCGAGCGTCCTCCGGCGGCACGCCGCCGGCGCCGTGCGGCGTGCCCTGGACACCGGGCCCTGGCAGAAGTCCGTCCGCGACATCGTCCAGGACTGGTGGCGTGACCAGGCACCCGACACCGGCGTCACCGTCCGCGACCTGATGCGCCGGGAGGCCTTCACGCCGCTGCGCGTACAGCTCGGCGCACTGCACGAGACGCTGAAGTGGTGCGGCGAGGCGGCCGAAGCGGCCGGTACCCCGGTCGACGTCGAACTCACCGTCCAGGACGGCACGCTGCACGTCTGGATCGGACTGCACAGCGTCGACGTCAGGGCCGCCTGCGACGACCTCGCCCAACTCCTGTCCCGCACCCTGCCGTACACCGACTGCCTCGTCGACGACGACCACGTACTGCTCCGGCTGCACGGTCGACCTGACCCGCGCGGTCTTTCCGCTCTGGCAGCGGCGGGGCTCGACGCCTACCTCGGAGAGGGGGACGCGGGACGGCCGACCGAAACCGCCTGACCCGGATCCGTCCGACCGAACTCCGACCGAACAAGGAAGAGAGAACCGATCCTCCATGTCCCCTCGTCCCCCCTCTCCCTCCACCGACTCCGACCCCGGCGACTGGGCGGTCCCGTACCAGCCCGCCGACTTCACCGACTTCGACCCGGCGTCCGTGACATGGCGGGGGAAGACACCGGACCCCGCCCTGGTGGACGCCGTACGCAGGCTGGTCCGGGGGGAGGGGCCGATCCACCGGGAAGTGCTCCGCCTCCACCTCGGCGAGGTGCTCTACCAGCCCAGGCTGACCGCGGCGAAGAAGCGCCTCGTCGACGCGGCCGAGGCCGTGCTGACCGACGACGGAGACATCGTGGAGGCGAACGACTTCCTCGACGTTCCCGACCGGCCCTGCACGCAGGCACGCCGGCCACTGCCCGGTCTCGCCCGCCGTCCGGTCGAGCACGTCGCCCCGGCCGAGCGACGGCGAGCACTCCTGGGACTCGTCGAGGACCGGCCGCGTGCCCTCAGCGCCGAGCAGGCCGTTGCCGAGGCAGCCGTCTTCTTCGGCTGGTCCCCGAGGAGCGGCAGCGCGCCGGGGCGGCTGATGGCCGACCTGTACCGACTCCGCGACACCGGCGCCCTCACCGGCTGGCCCGACAAGCTGGAACCCGTGGGCTGAACCACCACCGGCCCGCGCCGGACCGATTCCACAACCGGCACGCCGTGGGCACGAGTGATTCCTCGACTCCGACCAGACCTCCTCGGACCAAGATGCTGACATGTGATTCGCTCATGCCAAGCGAACATTCGATTGTCGGCGTGACGTTTCCTCCGCACAACGTCCACGCCTAGGCCAGGATGCGAGCCGGGAAGGACCCGCGGGAGATCAACGGCAGCTGCCCCTTCGGCCCGGAGATCCTGAGCTGCCTGCCCTGGTGAGCCGCGACCTTCACGGTCGAGGAGGTGGAAGCGGTGAGGGAAATGAGCTGTGACAGCTCGTCCCGGGTGATCCCCGTGACTACTTCGGTGCCGCAGACCAGAACGGCGAAGACCAGGGGCGCCGGTTCGGAGCCGATTCTCCTCTTGTCCTCGCCGGAGAAGGTGAAGAAGTAGTCCCCGGGGCCGTTGCCGTCGTTGTACTTGATGAACAGGTGCCGGTCGTGGTTCACCACGTAGTGGCCGTACTTCACGCTGGCACGGTTGAGCGCGGTGAACTTCTCGGAATCGGCGATCGCCACCAGTGCGGCGCCGTGCATGAAATCTTTGTGATCAATCACTGTTGTCCCCCTTCGGCCGACCATGGATCGACGAGCGATCACCAGAACGGACGCGTTCGCGCGGAAGTCAGTTCTGCAGATGTGCCGGGACGATCTCACGGACCAGTCGCCACATCCCGCTCGACGGGTTCCTCTTGTGCTCCTCGCCCGGCTTCGCCAGTGCCCGTGCCCGTTCCACGGCCTGCGGCCACGTCTCCCGGTAGAGGTCGAAGGTGAACCTGCCCGCGGCCTTGCTGTAACCGTGGTGGTGGGGGAGGAGGTGCCGCTCGGCCTGCCGGAAGCCGTCGACGGGGGCGCTGTGGGTACGGAAGTGGAGCAGCAGCCACAGCTCGAAGCACGGGTTCGACAGGGCGATGTCGACGTGCTCGGCACGGGCCAGCCGCAGCGCCTCGTCCAGGTGAGCGAAATCGTCCACGTCGAGGACGCACCACGTGTGGTCGTAATGATCACGGGCCCGGGCGCGTTCACCGGTCGCGTGCCGGACCACGGACACCGGGTCCTGCGGACAGACCTTGACCCGTACATCGACGGCACGGTTGTCGATCGCCCTCAAAAGCCCCTTGACGTACATCGGTTCGGTGTTCCTAGCCCCGCATACCACCAGGATCGTCGGCAGTGCGTCCCGGTACGCCGGTCTGCGACGCAGCGTGGACTCACGCCGTGGACTCCTCCGGCCGTCCTGCTTCGGATCCCTCGCCACCCGTCTCCCCCCGCCTGACGATCGCCAGAGTGAACGCGTCGTCGACCATGGGCACCGCGCCGTAGCTCCCGCTCAGATAGCGCCGTTCCCGGTTCTCGTCCTGGCGCGGCCGGAAGTCGGACAGCGGATACAACGAGCTCTCCCCGAACTCGTTCTTCGCCACGAACCAGATCTGGTCCCGCTTCAGGATGTCCTCGCCGGCCCTGCGGCCCAGCAGACTCACGTCATGGCTGGTGAACAGCAGCTGGGCGCCGTGCGGGTTGTGCTCGGGGTCTTGGAAGAGACCGACGAGGAAGGCGCTGAGCCGCGGGTGCAGACTGCTGCCCAACTCGTCCACGACCAGGGTGCCGCCACGCTGGGCCACCCCCTCCAGCGTGAACGCATACTCCACCAGCGCCTGCGTACCGGCTGACTCCGCGTCCAGCGGCACCTCGAACGGGCCGTTCCTGCCGGTGTGCCTGAGAAGCAGCTCATGGCGTTTCCGCCGGTATGTCCTCGGCATGTCGAAGAGCGCCTCCGTCTCGACACTCCGGGAGGCTGACCGCGGGGAGTACAGCTCCTCCTCGACCGTCTCCACGCGGAAGTCCTCGATCCCGAGGTCCGCGACACGCAGCAGGTCCCGCAGGTGGGTCGGCTCTCCCCGTTGGTCCAGCCGACGCACGAGGTTCTTGAGCGTCAGCGAACGGTGCATCGGACCGTTCGTCAGATGGCCACCGAACACCAGGTCGCTGCGGAACCACTGGTACACCGGGTGGACCACGTCCGTGGCCGTCTTCAACCGAGCGGCTACGGACAGGAACAGCCCATTGCGAGCCGTCACGTCGGCGACCGTGTGCAGTTCCTTGGGGCGATCCTGCGAACTGCCGACACGGAAGTCGTCCCCGTTCCGCTCGAACACCACCCGTTTACGCCCCTCCGGGTAGGCGTACAGCCATTCGCCGACGACGTGCTCGTCGTCCACCTCGAAGCCGTAGACGTACCTGGTCCCCCGCACGAGGAGGTCGGCGACGTACCAGGAGGAGCCGGATTCCCGGACGTCCGAGAGGAAGGGCTGCCTGTTCACCCCTTCGCCGTCCTCCGCCAGGAGGTGCGACCGGGTCACCATCTCCGCCATGTAGCGCAGCGCGTCGACGACATTGGACTTGCCGGCTGCGTTCGAGCCGAAGATCCCCGCGACCGGTACCGCCTCCCACGCGGTGCCCGGCGGCCGATCCCCTTCGTACACCGGTTGGAGCTGCCACTCCAACTCGTCACGGATCGAACGGTGATTGGCCACCCTGAAGTTCAAAAGCATGAACACCCCCCTCAAGGCCAGTTTCACCGATTTTCCTGCAAGTGAATCGCCGATAAAGGGACTTGGCAAGCAGAACTGGACAGTCAGGAGGGAGGACAAGCCTTACGGGTGTGCCTTCAGGCGCGCGCGGGCTCCGACCGCAACCCCTTCACGAACAACCCGTCCAGCACCTCCCACTCCGTCGCCCGGTCCACCACCTCCACCGTCCGCCCGTCCAGCGTGGGCGTGGCGCGCGGGTCCTCCACCGGCAGCAGCAGCCACAGCCCGTGCGGGGTGTCGGCGGGGCGCCGCGCCGACTGCTGGAGCGCCGCCAGCAGCTCCCGGCCCCCGGCCTCCCAGTACCGCGCGACCAGACCGGCCTCGTGGACCAGCAGGACGGAACGCGGACCGGAACCCTCCGCCAGTTCCACCACCCGCTGCCGCACCCGCTCGGCCGCCAGCCGGGTGTACGAGGCGAGCGCCGCGCCCATCGCGCCGGTCGCCGCGTACTTGGCGTCCGCCTTGAGCAGCGCCTGCCAGCGCACGCCCTGTTCCTCGGCCAGCTCCTTCAGCGCGTCCAGGAACATCGTGTTCAACGGCACTGCCGTGGTGCCGTACCGCTCCGTCAGAGATCCTGCGACACCTGGCAGTTCCGCCCCCTTCAAGGTCAGCGCCAGGAAACCGCCGTGGCGGCGAGCCTCCGTCAGTCGCACGGACAGCACTTCACGCGGATCCCGGCCCTCGGCGATCCTGCCCTGGGCCGCCGCGTAGAGGGAACTCGTGCTGGTGAGCACCGAGGAGGACACACCCGCGCGACTGCGCGTACCGTCCTGGGCCTGCGGGAGGAAACGACGCCTGGCGTGGTCGAAGACCAGGGGGAACCCGGACTCGACCAGCGCCTCCGCCAGCTCCACGTACGTCGTCTCGTCCAGCACCGCCAGGCCGGGGAACCTGGCCCGGACCCGGGACAGCAGGTCGGCCGTGGTGATCCCGGTGTCGGGGCGTACGCCCGCCGGGGCCTGGGAGATACGCAGGGCTCGGGCCAGCCCGAGGGCGAGGGGAAACAGTTCCAGCCGGGGGGATACGGCCACGCCGCCCGCCATGGAGGCGGCCAGTTCCACCAGCCTGGTGTCGGCGAGCGGGGGCATGCCCTCCGGAACCGGTACGGCACGCAGCTCCCGCAGCACGGTGGCACGGCCGGGCAGCGGATCACGTCCGGCCAGGTCCGCGGCCCGCTCGCCCAACTCGGCTGCGTAGTCGGACAGTTCCGCGGGTGTCGGGTCGTCGGCCCCCGGCTGGTCCTCCAGTGCGACGACCACCCGCCCGCCACGACGCTGCACCGCGAACCGCGCGGACGCCTCGCCCGGACCGGAGCTCTGCGCGTCGGACTCCTCGTCGTCCCGCTTGCGGATCTCCGTCTCGACGGCGGCCCGCACCACGGCCAGCGCCTTGGCCTGCGCCTCGACGGGATCACCGGCGCCCGCGCCGTGCCGGGCACGCAGCTCGGACGCCAGTTCCTCCGCCGTGGACACCCGGTCCCGGTCGGCCAGGATCGCCACCAGCTCGTCCCGCACCCGCGCGAGCCACGGCAGCTCCGCCCACTGCTCCACCGCCGCCTGCTGGTTGCCGGACACCGTCGGCTGACTGACCCCCAGCGCCTTCGCGATCTGACTCTGCGCCGGCCACGGCTCCAGCGCCTCACCCGCCTCCAGCACACCCGGGAGCTGCAACGTCGCGCGGACCACGTCGGAACGCGGCCGGGTACGGCGCCTGCCCTCCGGCGGCGTGAGGCGCGCGGCCAGCGTGTCGACCGACTCCAGCGCCTCTTCCGGCGCGTCCGGCTCCAGAGCCACCGGCTTCTTCACGCCGGCGCGGCGGCGCAGGGCTTGTGTCCACTGGCGGTGGCGGCGGTTCAGCTCCTTGCGGATCGCGTTGCCGGCGCCGCGGGCCCGGGAGATGTGGTGGGGAGGGATGTCCAGAAGCTGCTCGACCGTGTGGGCCTTCAGGCTCTCGGCGACCGACACGGCACGAGGGGACAGACCGGCCGCCGCGAGAGGCGTCCTCAGCCCGGCGGCCTCGGCCGCCTGCTCACGGGCGTCCTCCAGGTCCTCCGTGCTGATGCCGACCGTGGCCGGAGTCGTCGCGGGGCGGGCCGCGTCGGCCCTGCGGAAGACCTGCCGCCACGCCTCCTGCACCTGCCGCAGGCTGTCGTACCGCTGCTCCACGTCCCGGTGCAGCGCCCGCTCGAAGAACTCCTTCAGGCCTTCACTGAGCGCCTGCGGGAACAGTTCCGCCGACACGTGCAGCGCCGCGTCGGCGACCATGCGCGGATCACCCTGGCCGTCCCCCCACACGGGCCGTTCGCCGGAGGCCATCTCGTGCAGGGTGACGGCTGCGGCGTACCACTCGGCGTGGTCGTCGTAACGCGAGCGCCCCGCGCTCCCCAGGAACGGGTCGAGGTATCCGCGCGTGCCCGCGTGCAGGTCCTGGTCCGGGGCGTCGGCCAGGGAGAAGTCGAACAGCATGAGCTGCCAGGAACCGTCACCGCGCTTGAACAGCCCGAGGTTGTCCGGCTTGATGTCGCGGTGCCGCACCCCGCGCGCCGCGAGGGAGTCCAGAGCGAGGAACAGGTCGTTGCCGAACCGCTCCAGCTGGTCGTACCCCAGCGGACCCTGGTCGCGCAGCCGGGAGCCGAGACTCACCGGCTCACGGTCGTCCTCCGCGCGGTAACCACCCGCGTACTCGATCTCCAGGACGGTGTGCCCCGCCAGCTCGCGCGGCTCGGCGAGCAGCTTCACGATCTGCCCACCGCCCACCTCCTTCAGCGCCTTCGCCTCCGCGAGCAGCCGCGCGTCCTTCTCCTGGTCCAGAGCGACCTTGAAGACCCGGAGGGAGTTCTCGCCGTCCTCCGCGGCGGTACGGCGGACCAGCAGCGCACGGGCGGTGGCACCTGTCCCCAGAACCCGCAGGACGGTCCATTCACCGTCCAGCGGCTGCCCCGGCTGCACGGTCAGGGGATCGGCGGCAGGACCGCCCGACGGCTGCGGAACCGCGGCGTCCGCCTCGGCCGCGGCCAGCAGCTCCAGGAACTCGTCCACGGACGCCGGGCGGTCCCGGACATCGGCGGCGGTGGCACGGAAGACCAGGTGGTCCAGGGCGGCCGAGACGGAGTCGGAGACGGCGTACGGATGGAGCCCTTTGTCACTCTGGAGCCGCTCCAGCAGCGCGCTGCGACGGTCCGCCGGCGGGCGGCCCGTGAGCAGCAGATACGTGAGGGAGCCGAGGCCGAACACGTCCAGGTCCACCGGATCGGCGAACTCCTGATCCGTCTCCGGTGCCAGATAGACCTGCGCCGTGTCCGCGATGAGCCCCGCGTCCAGCGGAGTGTCACCGAGCGAGCGGTGCAGCGTCGTCTCGAAGTCGCGGGCCGCGGTCTGCCAGTCGGCGATCCGCAGGACCGGCTCGCTGCCGTCCTCCCGCGCGGAGACATAGACCGACCGGGCGGCCAGCGCACGGTGGTAGAGGGACCGGTTGTGGGCGTACCGCACCGCCTCGGCGAGCTGCCGCACCAGATCGAGGCGCAACACGGGGGTGAGCTGCCCGCCGTACGCGTCGAGGTAGGCATCCAGCCGCAGGTCCGACTCGCGGTGCCGGAACAGGATCGCCGGTCCGCCCTGGTGCTCGCGGATCTGCACCGCCTGCACGATCCCGCGGTGGTTGACGCCCTGGAGCACCTGGTACTCGCGGCGGGCCGCCCGCTCGACCTTCGAGCGCTGCTCGTCGGAGGCCGCCGCCCCGGCCAGGTATATGCGCACCCGGCCGCTCTCCTGGACCAGCTGGTCGTCGCGCACCGCCAGCCGGTCCTCCCAGCCGGGGCCCGCGTCGAGAGCACGGGGTTCGAGCTTCCAGTCGTCCCCGAAGCGCAGATGCGCGGTGGAGTGGCTGATGCCGATCCTCTGCATCAGCTGTTCCAGCCGCTGGCTGATCAACGGGGTGATGCGCCAGCTCTCCCGCTCCGGCGGGCGGCCCAGCAAGTCGTCCCAGATCCTCGGCAGACCGCTCGCACCGTCGTTGAGGCCGTACACCGAGGTGCGTTGGAACTCGTCCAGCTGACTCACGAGTCCCGGGTCGTGCAGGAACACCGCGGGCTTGATGAACGGAACCTGCCGAGGGTCCATCCCCGACGCCCGAGCCGCCCGCTCCAACTGGCCCTTCAGCTCTTTGGCCTTGAGGTCGGTCAGATACAAGGGGTTGCGGATCGTGCGCACGCGGTCCCCGTGGAACTGCCACGTGTCGCCGTGGTTCACCACCCGGCCGGGGTGCCCCTTCAACTCCAGCAGATAGAGGCCACCGGGCACGGCGATCAGTACGTCGCACTCGTTGATCCGGCCCGAAGCCCCGGTGAACTGAAACGTCGCCCAGGCCCGGTTCGGCTCGGTCGCCGGCATGAGCCCACGAAGGTGGTCCAGTCCCTCCTGCTCCCAGCGGAACCCGGATCGCCGGGGCTGGAACCAACGCTCCCGCGGAGCGAGGGCTGTCGGCTTGGGGACAGCGGGCACCGAGCACCTCCGAGACGGCACTGACACAGAGGAGGGAATCCTGATGCCGAACCGTCCGGGCCTCCTCCGAGGGCAGGCGGAAATCCTAGTCGCCCCCTACGACAGTCGACCCGTGCCCTCTCGACGCGGGACGGCGGAGGGCCCCGTCCCCCGCCGGGCGGGGCACGGAACCCTCGACTGACCCTCGCGGGCTACTCCCCGAGTACCCCCAGCTGTCGCATCAGACCCACGCGGTCGTACTGCCACCAGCCCTCGCAGATCATGCCGTCCCGGAAGCGCTGCCAGGTCGTGCCGGTCATGCCGACGTCCTGCCCGGTGGCGGGCATGCCCAGGAAGTCGCCCTTGTGCCGGGCGGTCCAGGTCCAGCGGGTGCACACCCGGTCGCCCTCGGCGATCTGGTCGTCGACCCGGAAGGAGAAGTCGAAGGCCCGCCGCCAGCCCGCGAACTCCTCGCGCGCCGCTCGCAATCCCTTGTCCTGCGGACTGGAGGGGTCGTGGTCCACATAGTCGTCGGTCATCCGGTCGAACGTGTGGTCGATGCCGATCGTCCCGGCCCGCTCGAACCACTCCCGCGCCGTCGCGCGGTTCAGCTGCTCGTCGCGCACCACTTCCAGGTCGGTGAAGGTCGGCATCCCGTCACAGAGCGCGACCATGTCGTCGAAGATCTTCTCGGTCTCCGGCAGGCCCGAGTTCCGCATCGCCTCCTCGTACGACGGGAACTCCACGATCTCGACGAAGTGCGACGCGTCCGACCGGTCCTTCCCGACCATCGCGTGCGTCGCCGTCCGCTTCCCCTTGGTCTGTTCGACCCATGTGTCCATCAGCCGGTTCATCTCGTCGAACCGGCTCGTCCTGCAATCGATGAGCTGTACGAAGGTCATCGCGTCGCCTCCGGCCCCCCTGGGTCAGGCCCTTGTCACGCCCCATTTTCCCACCGGAGCGCCGGGGCCGCCGCCCGCTGCCTGCCGCCTGTACGTCCGTCCATGGGGCCGAGCGCGCCCGCCTGCTACTGCGGTCCGTACTTCCGCCCGGTCCGCGAGCTGATGCCGCCCAGCAGCGACCGGGGCGTCACCTTCACCAGGCCCATCAGCGCCTTGTAGCGCGCATCGGGGATCGACACCGACTTCCCGCGCGCCAGGTCCGCCAGCGCTGCCGTGACCAGCTTGTCCGCGTCGAGCCACATCCAGCCGGGGATGTTGTCCGTGCCCATCCCGGCCCGCTCGTGGAACTCGGTGCGCACGAAGCCCGGGCAGAGCGCCATCAGCCGCACCCCGCTGCCCGCCAGGTCCTTCGCCGCCCCCTGCGTGAACTGCACGACCCACGCCTTGGAGGCGCCGTAGGTCCCGCGCGGCACGAAGGCCGCCACCGAGGCCACGTTGACGACGCCCCCGCGCCCCCGCTCCCGCATCGCCCCGGCCGCCGCCGACGTCAGCCGCAGCACCGCCTCGCAGTGCACCTTGAGCATCCTCAGCTCGTCGGCCATCGACACGTCGAGGTAGCGGCCCTTGTTGCCGAAGCCGGCGTTGTTGACCAGCAGGTCGACGGGGTTCCTGCGGTCACCGAGCCGGGCGGCCACCGTCTCGATGCCCTCGTCCGTCGCCAGGTCGGCCGTCAGCACCTCCGCCTCGATGCCGTGCCGGTCGTGCAACTCGGTCGCCTGCTCGCGCAGCCGCTGGGTGTCCCGGGCGACGAGGACGAGGTCGTGCCCGTCCGCCGCGAGCCGTCGCGCGAACGCGGCACCGATACCCGCGGTCGAACCTGTGATCAGAGCCGTTGTCATGGCAGAAGGTTAGTGACCCGTAGTCCGGGCGTCCGCTCTGCGCACGCGGCCTGCGGAAAGTGACGGAGCCGCACGCACCGTCACGGGTGGCGGCGGCTCAGACCCCGTCCCCGTACCTCTCGACGTACGTGCGGGCCGCCGCCAGCGTCTCCGGGTGCAGTGCCTCGCCGGCCGCCAGCAGCCGGGGCAGCAGCTCCCGGTGGGTGGTGGTGGCCTGGAACTCCATCCGGGCCGTCACCTCGTGCTCCGGCAGGTGGACGATCTCCACGGCATCCCCCGCGCGTATCTCGCCCGGCGTGATCACCCTCAGATAGGCGCCCGTCGCGGCCTTCCGCGTGAACCGCCTGACCCAGCCCCTCTCACCCACGTGGCCCTGGAAGGTGCGGCAGGGGATCCGCCCCGCCGTCACCTCAAGCACCACCTCCGGGCCGATCCGCCAGCGCTCGCCGATCCGCGCCCCGGACACGTCCAGACCGGTGGTGGTGAGGTTCTCGCCGAACGCACCGTTGGCGAACGTGCGCCCCAGCTCGCGCTCCCAGTCGTCCAGGTCCTCGCGCGCGACGGCGTACACCGCCTGGTCGTTACCGCCGTGATGGCGCAGGTGGCACACCGCGTCCCCGGAGAGCCCGCTTCCGCCGACGCCCTTCGGACCGGGCGCGGCCACCCGCACCGGCCCCTCGACGGGCCGCTTGTCGATACCGGTCAGCCCGTCGGGCTGGTCGGTGTACGGCACGGCCTCGGGACGGCCCACATTGACGGACAGAAGCCTCATGGCGGCACGCTAAGCGGTCGGCGGTCAAAGTGTCGACGCATTATTCGCCCCCTTTCCCAAGGCTCCCTTATGCGACTCGCCTATGCTCGAGGGATGATCGAGGCCCGTCATCTCCGCGTGCTGCGCGCCGTCGCCGCCACCGGGTCCTTCTCGGCGGCGGGCCGCGAGCTGGGCTGTACCCAGCCCGCGGTCAGCCAGCAGATGAAGGCCCTGGAGACGTCCGTCGGCACACCGCTGCTGGTGCGCAGCGGCCGCGAGATGCGGCTGACCCAGGCCGGCGAGGCCCTCGTACGGCATGCCGCCGGGATCCTCGCCGGACTCACCGCCGCCGAGGAGGAGGTCGCCGCGATCGCCGGTCTGCGCGCCGGCCGGGTCCGCCTCGTCTCCTTCCCCAGCGGCAGCTCCGCGCTCGTCCCGACCGCGCTGGCCGCCCTGCGCGCCGCGCACCCCGGGACCCGGGTCTCGCTGGAGGAGGCCGAGCCGCCCGAGTCCGTCGAGAAGCTGCGCGCCGGCGACTGCGACATCGCCCTCGCCTTCCGCTACGAGGACGCACCGGGCGCCGAGGAATGGTCCGACCTGGTCGTCCGCCCCCTGCTGACGGACCGGCTCGTCGCCCTCGTGCCCGAACGCCACCGGCTCGCGTGCGCGGACTCCCTCGCCATCGGCGAACTCGCCCGCGAGCCGTGGATCGCCGGCTGCCCGCGCTGCCGGGGCCGGCTGGTGGAGGTGTGCGAGGCGGCGGGCTTCACCCCCCGCATCGACTTCGCGACCGACGACTACCCGGCGGTGGCCGGCCTGGTGGGCGCGGGCCTCGGCGTCGCCGTCCTCCCCGAGCTCGCGATCGAGTCCGTACGGCCGCGGGGCGCGCGTGCGGTGACCCTGGAGCCGGCGGTGCGGCGCGAGGTCGTCGCGCTCACCCTGCCCGACCTGGCCCAGGTGCCGGCGGTGGCGGCGACGCTGGAGCAGCTCGCGCGGGCGGCGGCGCGGTAACCGTACGGCCGCGGGGGGCGTACGGGGCCGCAGGGGTCGTAGGGGCCGGGGCACTCAAGAGATGAGGGCATGCGCGTGTGCGTGCCCTCGGTTGCGTGAAGAAACGTTCCTTCAGTTGTTCGAAACGCCGCCCGTGCCGCCCGTGCCTGCCGACGCCGGCACCAGACGGTTGCGCGCCCGCCCCATGAGCTCCTCGCGTTCGTCCTCGGTCAGCCCGCCCCACACGCCGTACGGCTCTCTCACCGCGAGCGCGTGCGCCGCGCACTGCGCGCGTACCGGGCACCTCATGCAGACCTCCTTGGCCGAGTTCTCGCGAGCGCTCCGTGCCGCCCCGCGCTCGCCCTCGGGATGGAAGAAGAGCGAGCTGTCCACCCCGCGGCAGGCGGCCAGGAGCTGCCAGTCCCACAGGTCCGCGTTCGGTCCGGGAAGGCGGGAGAAATCTGCCATTGCGTGACCCCTTGTAGCCGTGCTGAGCGGATACGGTGCCCACGACCGTACAACTACGATCTAAGGAGATGAAAATATGACTCATTGCGAATCTAGCCTCAGACACCAGTAAATGGGAAGAAATGGGGCTGAACGGGGCATGGGTTATGAGGAAAGCTCGCGGGTCCGCGCGGCTCTCTCGGCCGTGTCCGCCTCCTCACGTAGAGTGCCGAAGAATGCACGCGGCCCCGTAACTCTTTCGAGTGACCATCGTTGAGTGTGCGGTGGCGGTTGAAAACACAAACGCTCGGGCAAGCGTCCGAGACGGTCGACCGCACAGGTGACGATACGTACCAGCCTGGAGGCACAAGGTGACGCGCATCAGCTGCGGAGGACGGCCATGACATCCGTCCTCGTCTGCGACGACTCCCCGCTTGCCCGAGAGGCGCTCCGCCGCGCGGTCGCGACCGTGCCCGGCGTCGAGCGCGTGACGACGGCGGCCAACGGCGAGGAAGTCCTCCGCCGCTGGGGTGCCGACCGCTCGGACCTCATTCTGATGGACGTGCGCATGCCGGGACTGGGCGGTGTGGAAACCGTCCGCCGGCTGCTGTCCGCCGACCCGGGCGCACGCATCATCATGCTGACCGTCGCCGAGGACCTCGACGGCGTCGCGCTCGCGGTCGCCGCCGGCGCCCGCGGCTACCTGCACAAGGACGCCTCGCGCGCCGAACTGCGGGCGACGGTCACCCAGGCCCTGGCCGACCCCACGTGGCGGCTCGCCCCACGGCGGCTGCGCTCGGCCGAGATGGGCGCCGCGCCCACGCTCACCGCGCGTGAGATCCAGGTCCTGGAAGGCATGAGCCACGGCCGCTCCAACGCCGAGATCGGCCGCGAGCTGTTCCTCTCCGAGGACACCGTCAAGACCCACGCCCGCCGTCTGTTCAAGAAACTCGGCGCCTCGGACCGTGCCCACGCCGTGGCGCTCGGCTTCCGGTGGGGCCTGGTCCGCTAGAGCCTGTCCGGCGGATCGAGTCGGAGGGAACCGGCGGCACCGTGCGGCCCTGACGGGCGTACCGGACCCCGCGTCTCCGGCCTGATCCGCCGGACAGGACCTGGGCGTCCCGGCCCGGCCCCGGCCCGCCCTCGCCCGGCGGACCGCTTCCGGTGAGCGGCGGCACGTACTGGACCGCCGGCGAGCGGGGTCCGGCGCGTGAGGTCGTCGAGGCGGTCGTCGTGGCGGTCGTCGTCGGCGCTCGCGGGTGTCGTCGGCGGGGAGCGCATGCGGTGCCGGGGCCGACTCCTCGGAGTCGCGGCCCTGCCGGGCTGTGCGGCGGACTTTTCGAGCAAACCGATCCCAGGGACAGGAGCGGGGGAATGGACGAACCTCCCTGCTCGCGCAGGGTGCAGGACGTGCGGGAACCCCCTGTCGGCCGGTCGGTGCCCGGCGGCGGCGCAGTACCTCGCCGGATGCCCGCTGCTCGTTTCGCCGCGGATGCCGCATCCTTGAGGTGTGGAGTTCCTCGGGGACGAGTCGGTCGAGCGGGACGGGAGGGCGCAGGGGATGAGTTCCGGCGCACCTGCTCATAACGCTTCGGTGCACAACGAAGGGCACGGTGCCGCGGCCCGTCCGGCCGCAGTGCACCATGGACCGATGCGCGAAGACGAGGCGGTCCGTGCCCCCGGGGCGATCGGCGGACTGGTGCATCGCGCGGTGGACGGCGACGAGCAGGCCACGCACGACCTGCTGGCCCATGTCCACCCCCTCGCCCTGCGCTACTGCCGCACCCGGCTGTCCCGGCTCCCCGGTGACGCGCGCCACTTCGTGGAGGACCTCGCGCAGGAGGTCTGCGTGGCCGTCCTCCTCGCCCTTCCGCGCTACAAGGACACGGGCCGTCCCTTCGAGGCCTTCGTCTTCGCCATCGCCGCCCACAAGGTCGCCGACCTCCAGCGCGCGGCGATGCGCCACCCCGGCTCCACGGCCGTCCCCTCCGACGAGATGCCGGAACGCCCCGACGACTCCCTCGGGCCGGAGGAGCGGGCCCTGCTGAGCAGCGACGCCGAATGGGCGAAGAAACTGCTGGCCAACCTGCCCGAGAACCAGCGGGAACTGCTCCTGCTGCGCATCGCGGTGGGCCTCACCGCGGAGGAGACCGGCCAGATGTTGGGAATGTCACCCGGGGCCGTGCGCGTGGCCCAGCACCGCGCGCTGAGCAGGCTGCGGGCCCTCGCCGAGCAGTAGCACCGCTCGGTCACGCCGTGCTCCCGCCGCCGTTCCTCGAGCGAACCGGACAGCGGGCCCGACGCCGGACAGCCCTGGGCTGGACAGGGCCGACGGCCCGTTCCCCGAACAGGTGCCGGCGGCCCGCCCGCTGAACGGGCCGAGCGCCGCCGCCGTACGAACATACGAAGCCCGGAGTCACGCCGGAGCGTGGAATTCCGGGGGTGCGCTTCCCGTTAGCATGGACATCCGCACCGATCAAGGCCATTTGGGGAAGGTGTCATGACTGCCAACGTCGACGGAGTGCCCGCCAAATTCGCGACCCTCGGGCTCACCTACGACGACGTGCTGCTGCTGCCGGGCGCATCCGAGGTGCTCCCCAACGCGGTCGACACCTCGTCCCGCATCTCCCGCAATGTTCGTGTCAACATCCCGCTGCTCTCGGCGGCGATGGACAAGGTGACCGAGTCCCGCATGGCCATCGCGATGGCCCGCCAGGGCGGCGTAGGCGTCCTGCACCGCAACCTCTCCATCGAGGACCAGGTCAACCAGGTCGACCTGGTGAAGCGCTCGGAGTCGGGCATGGTCACCGACCCCATCACGGTGCACCCGGACGCCACGCTGGCCGAGGCCGACGCGCTGTGCGCCAAGTTCCGCATCAGCGGTGTTCCGGTGACCGACGGCGGCGGCAAGCTCCTCGGCATCGTCACCAACCGTGACATGGCCTTCGAGTCGGACCGCACCCGTCAGGTGCGTGAGGTCATGACCCCGATGCCGCTGGTCACCGGCCAGGTCGGCATCTCCGGCACGGACGCCATGGAGCTGCTGCGCCGCCACAAGATCGAGAAGCTCCCACTGGTCGACGAGGCGGGCGTCCTCAAGGGCCTCATCACGGTCAAGGACTTCGTCAAGGCCGAGCAGTACCCCCGGGCCGCCAAGGACGCCGAGGGCCGCCTGCTCGTCGGCGCCGCCGTCGGCGCCAGCCCCGAGGCGCTGGAGCGCGCCCAGGCCCTCGCCGAGGCCGGCGTGGACTTCCTGGTCGTCGACACCTCCCACGGCCACAACAGCAACGCCCTCACCTGGATGTCGAAGATCAAGTCGAGCGTGCGCGTCGACGTGATCGGCGGCAACGTCGCCACGCGTGACGGCGCCCAGGCCCTGATCGACGCCGGTGTCGACGGCATCAAGGTCGGCGTCGGGCCCGGCTCGATCTGTACCACCCGCGTGGTCGCCGGCATCGGCGTCCCGCAGGTCACCGCCATCTACGAGGCGTCCCTCGCCGCACGCCCGGCGGGCGTCCCGCTGATCGGCGACGGCGGTCTGCAGTACTCCGGCGACATCGGCAAGGCGCTGGCCGCCGGTGCCGACACGGTGATGCTGGGCAGCCTCCTCGCGGGCTGCGAGGAGTCCCCGGGTGAGCTGCAGTTCATCAACGGCAAGCAGTTCAAGTCGTACCGCGGCATGGGCTCGCTGGGCGCCATGCAGTCCCGCGGCCAGGGCAAGTCGTACTCCAAGGACCGCTACTTCCAGGCGGAGGTCGCGGCCGACGACAAGCTCGTGCCCGAGGGCATCGAGGGCCAGGTGCCCTACCGCGGCCCGCTCGGCACCGTGCTGCACCAGCTCGTCGGCGGCCTGCGCCAGACCATGGGCTACGTGGGCGCCGCCACCATCGAGGAGATGGAGACCAAGGGCCGCTTCGTCCGCATCACCTCCGCGGGCCTCAAGGAGAGCCACCCGCACGACATCCAGATGACGGTCGAGGCACCCAACTACAGCAGCAAGTAGTCGTACGGGCTTCCCAGGGCGGCCCCGGAACCTCCGGGGCCGCCTTTGCCGTGCCCGTCGGCGATACTGGAAGACGCTGCAACGCATCAGGGAAAGGCCACACACGTGACTGAGATCGAGATCGGGCGCGGCAAGCGCGGCCGCCGGGCGTACGCATTCGACGACATCGCCGTCGTCCCCAGCCGCCGTACGCGGGACCCGAAGGAGGTCTCGATCGCCTGGCAGATCGACGCCTACCGTTTCGAGCTGCCGTTCCTGGCCGCCCCCATGGACTCCGTCGTCTCCCCGGCCACCGCGATCCGCATCGGCGAGCTGGGCGGCCTGGGCGTGCTCAACCTCGAGGGCCTGTGGACGCGGTACGAGGACCCGCAGCCGCTGCTGGACGAGATCGCCAAGCTGCCCGCCGACAAGGCGACCCGCCGGCTCCAGGAGATCTACTCCGCGCCGATCAAGGAGGAACTGATCGGGCAGCGCATCAAGGAGGTGCGCGACTCGGGCGTGGTCACCGCCGCCGCGCTCTCCCCGCAGCGCACGGCCCAGTTCTCCAAGGCCGTCGTCGACGCCGGCGTGGACATCTTCGTCATCCGCGGCACCACGGTCTCCGCGGAGCACGTCTCCGGCTCGCACGAGCCGCTGAACCTGAAGCAGTTCATCTACGAACTCGACGTCCCGGTCATCGTCGGCGGCTGCGCCACCTACACGGCGGCCCTGCACCTCATGCGCACGGGCGCGGCGGGCGTCCTCGTCGGCTTCGGCGGCGGCGCGGCGCACACCACGCGCAACGTGCTCGGCATCCAGGTCCCGATGGCGACGGCGGTGGCCGACGTCGCCGCCGCCCGCCGCGACTACATGGACGAGTCCGGCGGCCGGTACGTGCACGTGATCGCGGACGGCGGTGTCGGCTGGTCCGGCGACCTGCCCAAGGCCGTCGCCTGCGGCGCCGACGCGGTGATGATGGGCTCCCCGCTCGCGCGCGCGACCGACGCGCCCGGCCGCGGCCACCACTGGGGCATGGAGGCCGTCAACGAGGAGCTGCCGCGCGGCCAGAAGGTCGACCTCGGCACGGTCGGCACCATCGAGGAGGTCCTCACCGGCCCGTCCCACACGCCGGACGGCTCGATGAACTTCTTCGGCGCCCTGCGCCGCGCCATGTCCACCACCGGTTACAGCGAGCTGAAGGAGTTCCAGCGCGTCGAGGTGACGGTGGCGGACTCGGTGCACCGGCGGTAGACCGCACGTTTTCGGCAGGGGCCGGTCAGCTCACCCGGGTGAGCCGACCGGCCCCTTTCGCATGCCAGGACGGGCGCGGGGGTGTGGGGGCGTGCGGTGCGGGAGGAGGTGGATCTTGCGGCTTTTCGGATGGTGAGCGGCCGCCCCCACAACACCTAGGGGCGGACACTCCGTGAACCATCAGGAGCCTGCCGCAGTGGCCACTGCGGTGGGCTCCACCTGTTCGTACGGTACCGGCGTGCCGTGCCCTGTGCCACCAGCCTCCGGAGCCCGGGGCCGCCGCGCGCGCCCCGGCTCACAACCGGTGCGCCGCCCCCGTCGGCGTGGCGCCCCGCGTGTCGAGCAGCAGCTGTGCCTTCACGGAGAGGCCCTGGAGGTCGTACGTCCGGTGCTGCTGGAGGAGGATCGTCAGGTCGGCGTCGGCGGCGGCCTCGTACAGCGAGTCGGCGCGGGGCACCGGGCGGCCCAGGACGCTCCAGGACGGGACGTGCGGGTCGTGGTAGCTGACGGCCGCGCCGAGTTCCATCAGGCGGATCGCGATCTCCTGGGCGGGAGTGCCCTGCTGGTCGGCGAGGTCGGCCTTGTAGGTGACGCCGAGCAGCAGCACGCGCGCGCCCCGCGCCGACTTGCCGTGCTCGTTGAGGAGAGTGGTGGCGCGCTGGACGACGTAGCGGGGCATGCGGCTGTTGACCTGCTGGGCGAGTTCCACCATGCGCAGGGGGCTGCCGTGGTGGCCGGTGCGGTCCATGGGTACGGAGTGGCCGCCGACGCCGGGGCCGGGGCGGAAGGCCTGGAAGCCGAACGGCTTGGTCTCGGCGCACCGGATGACGTCCCAGAGGTCCACGCCCAGGTCGTTGCAGAGGACGGCCATCTCGTTGACGAGGGCCATGTTGACGTGCCGGAAGTTGGTCTCCAGCAGGGTCACCGTCTCGGCCTCCCTGAGGCCACGCGCGCGTACCACCTTGTCGGTGAGACGGCCGTAGAAGGCGGCGGCGGACTCGGTGCAGGCGGGGGTGAGGCCGCCGATGACCTGCGGCGTGTTGGCGGGCGTGAAGTCGCGGCGGCCGGGGTCGACCCGGCTGGGGGAGTACGCGAGGTGGAAGTCCCGGCCCGCGCGCAGACCGGACATCTCCTCCAGGAGCGGCCGCAGGAACTCCTCGGTCGTCCCCGGAGGCACGGGCGACTCCAGGATCACGGTGGTGTGCGGGCGCAGGTGTCCGGCCAGGGTGCGGGCGGCCGCCTCCACCTGGCTCAGGTCGAGCCCGCCGTCGGCGTCGCGCGGCGTGGGGGCGCAGATGACGGCGGTGCGTACCCGGCCCAGTTCGGCGGGGTCGGTGGCGGGCCGGAAACCCCCCGAGAGCATCCGGCGCAGCTCGGCGGGGCTCAGGGAGCCGGGTTCGGGCCCGGTGCGGTAGCCGAGCGTGGGGATGCCGGCGGCCACGGCGGCCTGGGCCAGGGGCAGGCCGAGCGGGCCGAGTCCGATGACGGCGAGATCTGCGGGCATGGCGTGGGCCGTCCTTCCCAGTAACCGAAGCGGGACAGGTGCGCAAGCCCTGTGGACAGGACGGGCGAGCGCAATGTCAGACTAGGAGTAAATATGACCGATTTGTGGGATTGATCGGCTGTGTTTTCCGGCAGGCCGGCGGCGGGCAGGTGGGCTTCCGTGAGAGTTGTCCACAGGCTGGGGTGAGTGGTGGCTGAAGTCGGGCAACACGGTCACCATTGGGGCATGGGGGATACGGGCCGGACCTCGCCCTGAAGGCGGTGCGGCCGGCGTGACCGACAGCGGGAGGCAGCGGTGAGGACAGCGACACTGGGGCCGGCGCAGCGCGCCGAGTCACTTGCGGCCATGGCCGAGCGCGAGCTGGACGTGCTGGTCGTGGGAGGCGGGGTGGTCGGTGCGGGCACCGCCCTCGACGCAGTCACCCGCGGCCTGTCCACGGGGCTGGTCGAGGCGCGGGACTGGGCGTCGGGCACATCGAGCAGGTCGAGCAAGCTGATCCACGGCGGGCTGCGCTATCTGGAGATGCTCGACTTCGCCCTCGTCCGGGAGGCGCTGAAGGAGCGCGGACTGCTGCTGGAGCGGTTGGCTCCGCACCTGGTCAAGCCCGTGCCGTTCCTCTACCCGCTCCAGCACAAGGGCTGGGAGCGCTGGTACGCCGGTTCGGGCGTCGCGCTCTACGACGCGATGTCGATGGCCCGCGGCCACGGCAGGGGTCTGCCGACCCACCGCCACCTCAGCCGCCGTCACGCCCTGCGGGTCGCACCCGCCCTGAGGAAGGACGCGCTCGTAGGAGCCCTTCAGTACTACGACGCCCAGATCGATGACGCCCGCCATGTGGCCACCGTGGTGCGCACGGCGGCGGCGTACGGCGCGAAGACCGCCAACCGCGCGCGCGTGGCCGCCTTCCTGCGCGAGGGTGAGCGGGTCGTGGGCGCACGCGTCCAGGACACCGAGGGCGGCGGGGAGTACGAGATCCGCGCCCGTCAGGTGGTCAACGCCACGGGCGTGTGGACCGACGACACGCAGGCGATGGTGGGGGAGCGGGGACAGTTCCACGTCCGCGCCTCCAAGGGCGTCCACCTCGTCGTGCCCAAGGACCGCATCCACTCCTCCACGGGCCTCATCCTCCGCACCGAGAAGTCCGTGCTGTTCGTCATCCCCTGGGGCCGGCACTGGATCGTCGGCACCACCGACACCGACTGGGACCTCGACAAGGCCCACCCGGCCGCTTCCAGCGCCGACATCGACTACGTGCTGGAGCACGTGAACTCCGTCCTGGCGGTGCCGCTCACCCGGGACGACGTCGAGGGCGTCTACGCCGGACTGCGCCCGCTGCTCGCCGGCGAGTCGGACGCCACCAGCAAGCTCTCCCGCGAGCACACCGTGGCCCACCCCGTACCCGGGCTCGTCGTGGTGGCGGGCGGTAAGTACACGACGTACCGGGTGATGGCCAAGGACGCCGTCGACGCGGCGGTGCACGGCCTCGACCTGCGGGTCGCCGAGTGCGTCACGGAGGACGTGCCGCTGCTGGGCGCGGACGGCTACCGGGCGCTGTGGAACGCGCGGGCGCGCATCGCCGCCCGGACCGGGCTGCACGTGGTGCGCGTCGAGCATCTGCTGAACCGGTACGGCTCGATGACCGAGGAACTCCTCGAACTCGTCGCCGAGGACCCCACGCTCGGCGAGCCGCTCCGCGCGGCCGACGACTACCTGCGCGCCGAGATCGTCTACGCCGCCTCGCACGAGGGGGCCCGGCACCTGGACGACGTGCTGACCCGGCGTACCCGCATCTCCATCGAGACCTTCGACCGGGGCACCCGCAGTGCCCGGGAGGCGGCGGAACTGATGGCACCGGTCCTCGGCTGGGACAAGGGCCAGATCGAGCGTGAGGTCGAGCACTACGAGAAGCGGGTGGAGGCCGAGCGGGAGTCGCAACGGCAGCCCGACGACCTGACGGCGGACGCGGCGCGGCTGGGGGCGCCCGACATCGTGCCGCTGTGAGGGCCCCGCGGTCCCGCGGTCCCGCGCGTGAGACTCCCCCTCGCACGGTGCCTGTGCGTGAGGTTCACGC
Organism: Streptomyces sp. NPDC088766; assembly: GCF_044750845.1. Lineage (NCBI taxonomy): Bacteria > Bacillati > Actinomycetota > Actinomycetes > Kitasatosporales > Streptomycetaceae > Streptomyces > Streptomyces sp. NPDC088766. The sequence goes on from NZ_JBIVKQ010000001.1 coordinate 131,705, forward strand.
ACACGGTGCCTGCGCGTAAGGCATCCGTGATGCTCCCGTCGGCCCCGTGCGTGAGGTCGGCCCGGCGGGACCGCCCACTGCTTCACTCGAACGAGTGTTGCTGGCCGGGATCTCCGTTCGGGGCCTGCTCGTTCCAATAGGTGCGAGGGCAGAACTCGGCGGCGAGCAGGGCCGGTTCGAGGTCGGGGTCCGCCATCGCCGTCGTGTTCACGCGGAAGGTGAGGACATGACGGCCGTCGACGGTGGCCGCGGTGCGCACGTAGCTGCCCGGGATCCGGCCGTTGTGCCCCCACACGGTCACTCCGCAGGGCAGGCGCGCCGGAATCAGCCCCAGGCCGTACGAGCCGTGTGCGGCGCGGGTGTCGAGCATCTCCCTCCGCCAGCGCGGGGGGAGCAGTTCGCCGCTCAGGAGGGCGGAGTAGAAGCGGTTCAGGTCGGCGAGGGTCGTCACCAGCTCGCCCGCGGCCCCGGCCACCCGTGGGTCGAGATCGGTGACGTCGGATCCGTCCGTGCCGTAGGCGCGACCGTGGGGGGAGGGCAGGAAGGTGCGGGAACCGGGGAAGGAGGTGCCGTCCAGACCGAGTGGATCGAGGATGCGCCGTTCGGCCTCCGTGGCGTAGGAGCGGCCGGTGACCCGGGTGACGACCAGGCCGAGCAGGACGTAGTCGGTGTTGGAATAGGCGTAGCGGCCGCGGTCGGCCGGAGGGTGGGTGAGGGCGATGCGGACGGCCTGAACGGGAGTGACGGGGCGGGTGCCGCCGGTGTCCCGGGCGAAGTCGTACAGGCCGCTGGTGTGGTTCAGCAGGGAACGCAGGGTCAGCGCGCGCCCGTCGTTGCCTGCTCCCCGCACCAGGCCGGGCAGATGCCGCTCCACCGGGTCGGAGAGCGACAGCCGCCGTTCGGAGGCCAGTTGGAGGATGACGGTCGCGAGGAAGGTCTTGGTGACGCTGCCGGCCCGGAAGTGGTCGGACCGGGAGATGTCCGGGCCGGACTCGGCGTAGCGGGTGCCGCTCTTCTCGTCGGCCAGCAGGGCGGCGGCGGGGACCTCGCCCCGGGTGCGGAGCAGTGGCAGGAACGAGTCGGCGGTGGCGACGGTGTCGGCGGTGGCGGTCGCGCCGGCGCCGGGGCCCGGGCGGGAGTCGGCCGTGGTGGGTCCCAGGAGCGCCAGGGCCACGGGGACGACCAGGAGCCCGCGCAGTGGTCGGATCACGGGGCTCTCCCTCCCCTTCCCTTCCACTTCGTGTCCCTGATGTGCCCATCATGCAGAGTGGGTGGGGAGGTCTCGCACCGGGGCCCTGAGCGGGCTTCGCGCCGGGTACCCGGTCGCAGTCCGGCTCGCAGAAGGGGCTTTTCGTACACCGGGCGGGGTTCGTTCCGCCTGTTGGCCGGAGTCTGCTGCACCTTCTGGCCGAAATGCGCCGGTCCTGAGGGGTGGTGAGGGGCACCCTGGGCGTCGGGCACTTGTCGGGTGAGGGACAATGAAGGCTCTGTCAGGGCGGGTTGCATGAGGGGACGCATGTCGGAGGCGGAGCGGGCGGGAGCATCCCGTCAGGACAAGAGCGCACGTCTCCTCGCCGGGCGGTACCGGCTGGGAGACGTACTCGGCCGCGGCGGCATGGGGACGGTGTGGCGAGCCGAGGACGAGACCCTCGGACGCACGGTCGCCGTCAAGGAGCTGCGGTTCCCGGGAAACATCGACGACGAGGAGAAGCGCCGGCTGATCACCCGGACGCTGCGTGAGGCCAAGGCGATCGCGCGGATCCGCAACAACAGCGCGGTGACGGTCTTCGACGTGGTCGACGAGGACGACCGGCCGTGGATCGTGATGGAGCTCGTCGAGGGCAAGTCGCTCGCCGAGGTCATCCGTGAGGACGGGGTGCTGGAACCGAGGCGCGCGGCGGAGGTCGGGCTCGCGATCCTCGACGTACTGCGGTCGGCCCACCGCGAGGGCATCCTGCACCGCGACGTGAAGCCGTCGAACGTGCTGATCGCCGAGGACGGCCGGGTCGTGCTCACCGACTTCGGCATCGCCCAGGTCGAGGGCGACCCGTCCATCACCTCGACCGGCATGCTCGTCGGCGCGCCCTCCTACATCTCGCCGGAGCGCGCCCGCGGCCACAAGCCCGGACCGGCGGCCGACCTGTGGTCGCTGGGCGGTCTGCTGTACGCGGCGGTCGAGGGCACACCTCCCTACGACAAGGGCTCCGCGATCGCCACGCTCACCGCGGTGATGACCGAGCCGCTGGAGGAGCCGAAGAACGCGGGTCCGCTGCGGGACGTCATCTACGGCCTGCTCACCAAGGACCCGGTGCACCGGCTGGACGACGCCGGGGCGCGGGCGAAACTCAACGAGGTGATCCACGCGCCGGAGCCCCGGGAGGCCGAGCCGGCGGACGCGACGAAGCTCGTGCCGTTGCCGGCGCAGCCGGACAGTTCCCAGAGCCGGGCGGGTTCATCCGGGGGAGAGACGGCGGAGAAGCTGCGCGGGGCCCTGCGGTCCGTGCGGAAGGCGGCGGTCGCCGCCGGGGCGGCCACCTCGGCCGCCGCCCGCGCCAAGTCGGCCGACGTGTCGTCCGCTTCGGCGTCGTTGGGCACGCAGGAGGAGACGCGCGGCGGCGCGGCCGCCGGGGCCGTCACCTCGGCGTCGGCCGTGGCAGCCGCCGAGGCCGCGGGGACCGCCCGCGGGAGGACGACCACCACCGCGCCCTCCGCCTCCGTGCCGGTGACCCGCACCACGACCGGGGCGGCAGGCGGCGCCGGGACTGCGGGGCAGGAGGCCCGCGGGGCGAACGGGCAGCCTGCCGGGCGCAGTTCGGGGTGGCCCGTGATGACGCCGCCCGACCTGCCGCCGCGGCCCGTGCGCAGGGCGCCGCTGACCGACGTGGTGCCGAAGCGGACACTGGTGATCATCGCCGTGGTGGTGGCGCTCGCCGTCCTCGGCACGGTACTGGCCCTCACCCTCGGTGGTGGCGACGACGACGCGAATGGCGCGAAGACCGGCGGCGGTTCCTCGGCCGTCGCCAGCGACAGCGCTGCCGCCGACACCAAGGAGGACGAGGACGGCGGGACGCGGACGGACGGCTCGGCATCGCAGTCCGCGACGACCGGCTCGGCCTCCGGCAACAGTACGCCCAGCAGCACCACCACGGCCGGCGGCGCCGCTTCGGGCAGCTCCGCCACCGGCGCCGGTGCGGCCGTCACGACGTACAGGGGGAAGCAGGGCTACTCGATCGGGCTGCCCGCCGGCTGGAAGTACCAGTCCACGGGCGCCGCGGGGGACCGTTTCACGGGGCCCGACGGGCAGAGGCTGCTGGTGGCCTGGACGACCACGCCCAAGGACGACCCGGTCGCGGACTGGGAGAACCAGGAGCGCTACATGAAGCGCTCCCAGTACCAGAAGGTCCGCATAGAGAAGGTGGACTACCGCGGCTGGAACACGGCCGACTGGGAGTTCACCTACTCGGAGGGCGGGACGGCGTACCGGACGATCGACCGCGGATTCGTGGTCGGCGACCACCTCGGGCACGCGCTGATGTACACGGCGAAGGCCGCCGCGTGGGACGGTGCTCTCCGGGTGAACACCTGGAAGACCCTCACGGAGACGTTCACGCCGAAGAAGTAGCGCCGGGCGGGGCGGGCCGCGCTCGTCCGCGGCTCCCCGCTCGTCCGACGGCGCGGTCGTGACGGGTGTCCGGCAGGCCCTCGGCGGGGTTTCGGTGCGTGAGATGTGGCATCCCCTCTTTCCGGGTTGCCTCCGGCACGTATCGTGAATGGCTGCGGACCGTACGCATCCAGCTGTCCGGCTGGATCCGGCTTGATTCGGCTGGAACGGCCCGCGGGACGAACGGATGTGACCGACCGGCCGGCCGGGGGAGGCGTCGTGGACGACTATGCGGGACGGGTACTCGCCGACCGCTACCGCCTGCCGTTGCCGCCCTCCGACGAGTACGAACTCACCGAGTCCCGGGCCTTCGACACCTACAGCGGGCAGGAAGTCCTGGTCCGGCAGGTGCCGTTGCCGGAGGTCGTCGAGGCCGAGGTGCTCGACGCGGAGGGGCTGCCCGAGGGGTTCACCGCACGGGAGCGCGGAGCACGCCGGCCGGTGGGGGCTTCCGGCCTGGGCGCGAGCACGCGCCGGCCCGCCGACCCCGTCGTACGGCGGGCCGTGGAGGCCGCGCAGGCCGCCGCGAGCATTCCCGACCACCCACGGCTCGACCAGGTCTTCGACGTGTTCGCCGAGGGCGGTTCCCTCTGGGTCGTCAGCGAACTGGTGTCCGCCCGGCCGCTGGCGGCGCTGCTCGCCGAGAAGCCGTTGACGCCGTACCGGGCGGCGGAGGTCGCCTCCGACGTGCTCATGGCGTTGCGGGTGCTGCACGCGCACGGCTGGGTGCACCGCAACATCACCGCGCGCACGGTGCTCGTCTGCGACGACGGCCGGGTCATGCTGACCGGGCTGGCGGTCGGCGCGGCGGAAGAGGCGCTGTGCGGGTACGACCCGGTGCCCGTGACCGAGGAGCCGGCGCAGGAGCAGCACCCGCAGCGCGGGCGGGAAGACGCCGGGACCGGTAGTGCTGGTGGTGCCGGTGGTGTCGGTGGTGCCGGTGGCGGAGATCCCGAGGCCGCGCGGCGGGCGGCGATCGAAGCGCGGGCCGCCGGTGGGCTGCCCGCGGCGGGGACGGAGCCGGCGCCCGGTGCCTCCGGGGCGGTGGCTCGCCGGCCCATGGAGACGGGCGGGGACATCCGTGCCGCGCGGGCCGGCGCGATCGCGGCCTACCGCGCGGGGGCACGGGCCGCGGCCCGGGTGCACGAGGCCCAGCAGGGCGGCCGGGCGGCGTTGCCTGGTGCCCGTACCCCGGTCGAGGGCGACACCGGCACCGGGCCGGGCGGCGCGGGAAGTGCGCCTCCCGGGCGGATCGCCGATCCCTACGGTGTGGGCGGTGCCCCCGGCCCGAGGCCGCCCGGGACCGGCGTGGTGCCCGTGCCGGCGCGGAGCGGCGGCGGGGCGCCGGCGGGGTCGCGCTGGGACGAGCCGGCCACCGGGGCCGGAGCGCGGCGAGGGCCGGCCACGGCGCCGGCCGCGGAACGGGCGCGGCAGGCACGGATGGCCGTGGTCGGGCCCGTCACCGAGCGCTGGGCACCGGAGCAGGCCGGACCCGTGCACGAGAACTGGCAACTGGCCGCGCCCATCGGGCCCGCGACCGATCTGTGGGCACTCGGCGCGCTGCTGTTCCGCGCCGTGCAGGGACACGCCCCCTATCCGGAGGACTCGACGGCCGAGCTGGTGCAACTGGTGTGCGCCGAACCGCCCGCCTTCGCCGAGGAGTGCGGGCCGCTGCGGCCGGTCGTGGAGTCGTTGCTGCGTCAGGACCCCACCGAACGGCTGGACTTCGAGGAACTGAGCGGCTGGCTGCGTTCGCTGGTGCGCTCGGCACCCGAACCGGAGGCGGGGACGTACGTGGTCGCCGCACCGCCCACCGACCCGCGACGGCTGCCGATCGTGCGCCGCAAGGGCGAGCTGGTGCGCAGACGGCGCGCGGGGCTGCCCGCGGCGCACGCGCGGCACAAGCGGGGCCGGCCGGAGACGGGACGCTCACCTCGCAGCCTGGGCCGCACCCTGGTCGTGCTGGTGCTGCTCCTGCTGGCCGCGGCGGTCGCCTATGCCGTGATGTTCATGCCCAAGGCCGATGAGGAGGGCACCGGCAGCGCGGGCGGTGCGGAGCGGACCGGTGCCGCGGGCCAGGTGAACCCGGCACCCGACGCCAGCAGCGAGCCCCGGCCCGACGACGGCAGCCCTCCGGCATCGGGCAACACCCCCTCCGCGTCGGCCTCCGGGGGCACCGAGACGCAGTCCGGCGCTCTGCCCGGCGGCTTCACGCTGCGCAAGGACGCCGAGGGCTTCCAGATCGCCGTCGCCGACGGCTGGGACCGCACCCCGAAGAACGGGCGCGGTCAGGTCGTCTACACCCACGCGGGCTTCGAGCTGATCGTGGTGCCGGGGCGCGACTCCGCCGCCCGGTACGGCAGCGATCCGATGGTGTACCAGCGCGAGAAGGAGGGCGAGTTGCAGCCCTACCGCGACTCCAGCTGGGCGACCGCGTCCGGACTGCGGACCATCCAGGTGGGTGGACGGACCTCGGCCGAGGGGCAGTTCACCTGGACCGGCGGCGACGGGCGCGAGCTGTTCGTGCGCAACGTCGCGCTGCTTCTCGACGGGCGCTACCACGTCGTGCAGTTGCGCGGCCCGGAGGCCGAGCGGGACGAGGTGACGCGGCTGTTCGAGCAGGCGTCAGCCAGCTACCGCTACACGGGCTGAGCGACCGTTCGGTAACACCGGCGGTTCACCGGTCGGCGCCGATGGTTCCCTCACAAGGGCAGAAGCGACAACCGTCACAGTGCGGTTTCCGTGGCCCCCCGCAGGTTCCCCGGACGGGGGCCGGTCTTTACGCTGATCCTGTCAAGAGCATTGCGGGGCAACGTGAATCAGATGCAGGGCCTGCTCGTCGCGGGCCGTTACCGGCTCGTCGACGCCATCGGCAGCGGCGGCATGGGCCGCGTATGGCGCGCGCACGACGACCTGCTGCACCGGTCCGTCGCCCTCAAGGAGCTGACCGCCGCGCTCTACGTCTCCGAGAGCGACCGTTCGGTCCTGCTGGCGCGCACCAGGGCCGAGGCCCGCGCCGCCGCGCGGATCAACCACTCCGCCGTCGTCACCGTGCACGACGTGCTCGAACACGACGGCCGTCCCTGGATCGTGATGGAGCTGGTCGAGGGCCGTTCACTGGCCGACGCGGTCAAGGCGGACGGCCGTGTCGAGCCGACCGAGGCCGCCCGGATCGGCCTGTGGGTGTTGCGCGCCCTGCGTGCCGCGCACACCGCGGGCGTCCTGCACCGCGACGTCAAGCCCGGCAACGTGCTGCTCTCCGACGACGGCCGGGTCCTGCTCACCGACTTCGGGATCGCCCAGATCGAGGGCGACACCACCATCACCCGCACCGGAGAGGTCGTCGGGTCCGTCGACTTCCTCGCCCCCGAGCGCGTCCGCGGCCACGACCCGGGTCCGTCCTCCGACCTGTGGGCGCTCGGCGCCACGCTGTACACGGCGGTGGAGGGCCGTTCGCCGTTCCGCCGAACCTCGCCGCTGTCCACGATGCAGGCGGTCGTCGAGGAGGAGGCCGCCGAGCCGCGGTACGCCGGCCCGCTCGCCCCCGTCATCACCGCGCTGCTGCGCAAGGACCCGGCCGCCCGGCCCGACACGGACGGTGCGGAACGCCTGCTCGCGGAGGCGGCGGAGGGCCGCCGGCCCGACGAGGCACAGGCGTACGTACCGACGCAGTACGCGGGGCCGGGGCCGAGGCCGGAGCAGGGCCGGGGCGCCCAGGGCGGCGGAACGACCGCCGGGGTGAACAGGATGGCGACCGGGGCACCGGCCGGTGGTACGGCCCACCTCGCGGACGGCAGCGGCACGCCGTACCCGTCCGGGGCCACGTACGCCGGCGGCACGCCGTACCCGCCCCCCGGCCCGTACGCCGGGACGGTGGCGGGGCCGGGCACCCCCGCCTCCGCCACCCCCGTCCCGGCCGCCTCCGGGACGCACGTCCACCCCGTCACCGGCCCGACCGTCACCGGCCCGACCGTCACCGGCCCGACCGCCACCGGCCCGACCGCCAACGGCCCGACCGCCACCGGCCCGACCGCCAACGGGCCGACCGGGCCGGGACCCGGGCAGACCTCGCCGAGCCGGCCGCCCCGGCGCCGCCGGCTGCGCACCCTCGCGCTCGTGGTAGTCGTCGCCGCGCTGGTCGGAGGCGGTACGGCGGTGGCGCTGCGGACCTGGGACGGCGACGGTACGACGCGGGGTTCCGGTTCGCCGAGCCCCAGCCCCACCGCCACCGGCAAGCAGAAGGACCGGGGCGCCGTCTCCGACACCTGGGTGGACATCGACGATCCCCTCGGGTTCGGGCTCTCGCTGCCCCGGACCTGGGAGCGGAAGCTGTTCCAGGACGACGGCGACCTGAAGCAGGTCGACTACTCGCCCGACGGCGGCGAGCACTTCGTCCGCATCGCCATCGACACGTCCCCGGACTTCGACGACCCGTACGCCCACCAGGTCGACCTCGAACAGCAGCTCCAGCGACTGGTCGACTACGAGCAGGTCACCCTGGAGCGGAACACCTACCGCGACCGCGAGGGCGCCCGGTGGGAGTACACCTGGACCGCGCTCGCCAAGGACACCGAATTCCCCGGCCCGCGGCACGCGGTCGAGGAGACGTACATCTCCCGCGACGGCACCGAGTACGTCATCTACATGTCCTCGCCCGCCGAGGACTGGGCGCGCACCGCCCGGCAGTTCACCTCGGTGCTGCAGAGCTGGCGGGAGCCGCCGGGCACCTGAGGCCTCTCGTCCGGATCAGGCCGGGCTCGCGGGGTCCGGCCTGGTCCGGACGGAAGACCCTGGTGAGTCCGGCACCGTTGCGGCGGGGCGGCGACGCGCGCGACTTGGCCGATCAGCGCCCCGGAGGCGTGGCGTCCGGTGGGGCATGATGGGCCCATGGGGACCGAGGGGGACGCCGTCCGGGTCATCGCGGGCCGCTACCGGCTGGAGGCGAGGCTCGGGCGTGGCGGCATGGGAATCGTGTGGCGCGCGACGGACCACCTGCTGGGACGGCGTGTCGCGGTGAAGGAACTGGTCCAGGACGACTCCCTGTCCGCCGAGGAGGCCCGCGCCCGCCGTGACCGGACGCTGCGCGAGGCCCGCGCGGTCGCCCAGCTCAGTCACCCGCACATCATCGTGGTGCACGACGTCGTCGTGGAGGACGAACGGCCCTACATCGTCATGGAGCTGATCGAGGGCGGCTCGCTCGCCGACCGGATCGCCGAGCGGGGCCCGATCGACCCGCGCGAGGCCGCCCGGATCGGCGCCGACCTGCTCGGCGCGCTGCGCGCCGCACACGCGGCCGGTGTGCTGCACCGGGACATCAAGCCCGCCAACGTCCTGGTCGACTCCGCCACCGGCCGCGCCGTCCTCACCGACTTCGGCATCGCACAGGTCGCGGGCGCCACCACCCTCACCGAGACGGGCTCCTTCGTCGGTTCGCCCGAGTACACCGCGCCGGAACGCATGTCCGGGGAGCGGACCGGCCCCGCGTCCGACCTGTGGTCGCTGGGCGCGCTGCTGTGCACGGCACTGAGCGGCGAGTCGCCGTTCCGCCGCGACTCGCTCGGCGGCATCCTGCACGCCGTCGTCTTCGCCGACATCCGTACGCCTCCGCAGGCCGAGCCGCTCCTGCCCGTCGTACGGGGGCTGTTGGAGCGGGATCCGGACCGGCGGCTGGACGCGGAGCGGGCCGAGCGGATGCTGCGCGCCTTCCTGGACACCGGGCGCACGCCGACCGTCCGGACCGGGTACCCGCCCGCGCAGGCCGACCTGCCGCGTCAGCGGCCCGCCCGCCCCGTCCCGGACCCCCCGCTCCGCCGGCGGTCCACGCGGGGCGCGCTGGTGGCCGCGCTGCTGGTCGCGGCGATGGTGGGCGCCGGCGTGTCGGCCGCGCTGCTGCTCGACCGGGACGGCGACGGGGGCGGCACGCCGTCGAGTTCGGCACCGGGAGGACCGGGAGGACCGGGCGGCGCGGCGGGTACGACGTCCAGCGGCACGCCCGCCCCCACCCCCTCCGCCACCCCGTCCCGGAGCCGCCCCAGCGCGCCCGCCGGCTACCGCGTCGTCGCCGACCCGGCCGGGTTCACGCTCGCCGTACCGGAGGGGTTCACCCGGGATCCGCAGGGCGAACGGGTCTTCTACCTGTCCCCGGGGCAGATCTTCCGGATCGGCGTGAAGATCGGCGTGCCCCAGCCCGGCGGCCCGCTCGGGGTGATGCAACGCGCCGCGCTCAACGGCCCCGACACCAACCCCGGTTACCGCGACGGCCGCGTCACCGAGACGACGCGCGCCGGACGGCCCGCCGCCCTCTGGGAGTTCACCTGGGACGGCTTCGACGCGGCGGAGGGCGCCCGGCACACGTACGACCTGTGCTGGGAGGACGGCGGGCGGCTGTACGACGTGTGGGTCTCGGCGCCGGTGGGCAAGGCGCGGGAGGCGCGCGAGTACTTCGACGTGGCCGTCGACACGCTCGTACCGGAATAAGGCCGGAATAAGGGGAGATGAGGGACGGGCTGCGTCACGGGTCTGTGACCGGTGGGGGCCCCTGGTGGATATCGGCCCGAGTGGCGCGATATGGATGGACGCATGAGCCACAACGGGGGACCGGGCCACGGGGCCGACGAGACCACGAGTTTTGTTCTGCAACCGCCTCGGCAGGCACAGGCGCAGCAGCCTCCGCAGGCACAGCAGCCTCCGCAGGTGCCGCAGCCTCCGCAGGCGTCCCACGACGCGCCGGGTCCGCAGCCCGGCAACCCCTACGCGATGCCCGCCCAGGCCGCGCCCGTCCCGCGGGAGAACGGCGTCGGGCGGCTCATCGCGGGCCGCTACCGGCTCCTCGCCAAGCTCGGGCACGGCGGCATGGGCACGGTGTGGCGGGCCAAGGACGAGACGGTGGACCGGGAGGTCGCGGTCAAGGAGCCGCGCGTACCGGACCACCTTCCCGAACGTGAACGGGCCAACGCGTTCGAGCGGATGCGGCGCGAGGCGCGGGCCGCGGCCCGGCTGGACCATCCGTCCGTCGTGAACGTCCACGACGTCGCGGTCGTCGACGGGCAGCCGTGGATCGTGATGGAGCTGGTCCACGGGCGCTCGCTCGGCGCCGCCCTGCAGGAGGGCACGCTCGGCGTGCGCGAGGCGGCCCGCGTCGGCCTGGAGGTGCTCGGCGCGCTGGAGGCCGCCCACGCGGCGGGCATCCTGCACCGGGACGTGAAGCCGGACAACGTGCTGCTCGGGCGGCACGACCGGGTCGTCCTCACCGACTTCGGCATCGCCCAGATCGAGGGCGAGACCAACCTGACCGACACCGGCGGTTTCGTCGGCTCGCCCGAGTTCATCGCGCCCGAGCGGGTGCTGGGCCAGCGCCCCGGCCCGGCGTCCGACCTGTGGTCGCTGGGCGTGGTGCTGTACGCGGCGACGGAGGGCGTCTCGCCGTTCCGCCGCAGCAACACCCCGGCGACCCTCCAGTCCGTCCTCAACGCCGCGCCCGCGCCGCCCGCCGCCGCGCGGGGCCCGCTCGCCGAGGCCATCAACGGCCTGCTGGAGAAGGCCCCGGCCCGCCGCCCGCAGGCCGCGCAGGTCCGCGCCCTGCTGGAGCGCGCCGCGAACCCGCCCGCCCCGGCGCCCGCCCCGGCGCCCGCCCAGGTGGTCACCGCGCCCGGAAGCCCCACCGAAGCCGGAGCCGGAGCCGGAGTGGACACCGGTACCGGCACCGGTACCGGAGCCGGTACCGGAGCCGCGATGGGCCCGATCGACGGCTGGTCCGTCGTGGTCAGTGCCGGACGGGCCGGCTGGGGTCTGCGGGTCGGCACCAGGCTGTTCTGGACCGGGCTCGGGGCGGCGGTCGTCGCCACCGCGGTCGCGGCCTGGCTGATCGTCGCCGGCCCCTCCGGCGGCGGGCTGCCCGCCGACTGGACGACGAGCGCCCAGAAGGACGTCACCGCGACGCTGGCGGTGCCGAAGGACTACGTGATCGGCACGCCGGACCGGGAGTCGGACGACGACCACTGGGTCAGCTTCACGGACCCGAGCGGGGCCGTCTCGATCGTCCTGACGGTCGACCGCAAGGCGGAGGACACCGGCGGCGAGATCAAGGACTCCGCGGCCGCCGAGATGTACGAGGACAACGACGACTTCAAGACCAACGGCAGCTACGCCCTCGACATGCCGAAGGGGCCGAAGACCGAGCCGGACGCCACCGCCGAGTACCGGGGCAGGCCGGCCGCCGAGAACACGGTCCGCTACACCACCGACGACACCCAGAACCCCCGCCCCCGCGAGATGCGGACCCTGTACTACAAGTCCACCGCCGGCGACATGTACAAGCTCACCGTCGCCTACCCCGGCAAGGGCGACTTCACGGAGCGGGGCCGGGAGGTGGCGCGGACGGCGATCGCCCACCTCGACGTGGACAGGCTCTGACGGGCCACGCTCGTGGCAGGCATGTGACATGAGCGGCGACGGGGACCCCGGAGGCGCCAACGGCCTTGCCCTTGGCGGGCGTTACCGGCTGCTCGAACGCGTCGGAGCCGGCGTCACGGGCACCGTGCGGCGGGCCCGGGACCTGCCCGCGGAACGCGGGGCGGCCGTCAGGGAAACCCGGTTGCCGGGGAATCCCGGGGACGAGGCCCGTCGCCGTGCGGCCCACCGCCTCCACCACGAGGCCCGCGCCGCCGCCCGCGTCGAGCACCCCTGCGCGGTCTCCCTCCACGACGTCGTCGTGGAGGAGGGCGGGGGCCTTCGGGACGGACTGCCCCGGATCGTCATGGAGCTCCGTCGGCGTACGCCTCACGCAGTGGGACAGGGCGCCGGGGTCGCCGCTCGGGCGGGCGGCCGAGGCGCGTGGGACGAGGAGCGGGGCACGGCCGTCCTCGCGGCGGCCCGTGACCGGCTCCGGATCGAGATGCCGCGGGGCGCGGTGTCGTGGAACGGGGAACCATCACGCACAACGCGCTGATCAGCGGGTTTGTTGCCAGTGACCACTGGCGTCGTGTGTGCGGTCGGTGAATCCCTATTACCGACGGGTACCAAAAGTGTTCGCCACGTCATACCCTGCGGCTCATGACGGACTCGCAGGCCCCGGAGAAGACCGGTACCAACCCCCTCGCCCCGACCCCCACCGGCGCCCGTACCGCCGCCGACGTGGTGACCCCCCAGCTCGTCGCCCACCTCACCAGGGGCGTCGTCGGTTCCGGGCTCACGGCGAACCACACGCCGTTCACCGGCGAGAAGCTCGCCGACCTGCCCGAGTCCACTCCCGAGGACGTACAGCGGGCGTTCTCCGCGGCCCGGGCCGCGCAGGCGGTGTGGGCGCAGGTGCCGGTGCGGGAACGGGCCGCGGTCCTGCTGCGCTTCCACGACCTGGTGCTCCAGCGCCAGGGCGAGGTCCTCGACCTGATCCAGCTGGAGACCGGCAAGGCGCGCCTGCACGCCCACGAGGAGGTGCAGGCGGTCGCCGTCGCGGCCCGTCACTACGGCCGCAAGGCCCCCGCCTACCTGCGGCCGAAGCGGCACGCGGGCGCCATGCCGACGCTGACCAAGGTCACCGAGCTGCGTCACCCGCGCGGGGTCGTCGGCCAGATCGCTCCCTGGAACTACCCGCTCGAACTCTCCGTCGGCGACGCGCTGCCCGCCTTCGTCGCGGGCAACGCGGTCGTCATGAAGCCCGACACGGAGACCTGCCTCACCGCGCTGTGGGCCCGTGACCTGCTCATCGAGGCCGGGCTGCCCGCCGAGGTCTTCCAGGTCGTCATCGGCGAGGGCCCGGTCGTCGGCCCCGAGGTCGTCCGGCACGCCGACTACGTCTCCTTCACCGGCTCCACCCGCACCGGCCGCGAGGTCGCGCAGGGTGCCGCCGCCCGCCTGGTCGGCGTCTCCCTCGAACTCGGCGGCAAGAACGCCATGCTGGTCCTGGAGGACGCCGACATCGACAAGGCCGCCGCCGGAGCGGTCCGCGCCTGCTTCTCCTCCGCCGGTCAGCTGTGCATCTCCATCGAGCGGCTGTACGTCCACGAGTCGATCGCCGACGCCTTCCTGGAGCGCTTCGCCGCCCGCACGAAGGCCATGCGCCTCGGGACGTCCCTCGCCTACGGCGCCGACATGGGCTCCCTCGTCGGCGAACGCCAGCTGGAGACCGTGACCCGGCACGTGGAGGAGGCCGTCGCCAAGGGCGCCCGGGTCGTCGCCGGCGGTGTCGCCCGCCCGGACATAGGCCCGTACTTCTTCGAGCCGACGATCCTCGACGGCGTCACGGAACCGATGTCCGTGTGCGGCGAGGAGACCTTCGGCCCGGTCGTCTCGGTCTACCGCTTCGCGACCGACGACGAGGCGGTCGAACGCACCAACGCGACGCCGTACGGCCTGAACTCCTCGGTCTGGACGAAGGACGGCCGGCGCGGCCGCGCGGTCGCCGCCCGCCTGCGCACCGGCACCGTCAACGTCAACGAGGGCTACGCCCCCGCCTACGGCAGCGTCCAGTCGCCCATGGGCGGCATGAAGGACTCCGGCCTCGGCCGCCGCCACGGCTCCGAGGGCATCCTCAAGTACACCGAGGCCCAGACGGTGGCCCAGCAGCGGCTGCTGCCGATGGCGCCGTCGCTGGGCATGGACGACGAGAAGTACGCGGAGTTCATGAGCCGCAGCCTGCGCCTGATGAAGGCGTTCCGCTTCCGCTAGACCGCACCCGTTCTCGACGAGGAGAGCACGTGTCACAGGAGAACTCCGCCCAGCCCCGGGACGAGGACGGCCCCGGCCGCCAGGACGCCGCGGTCGACACCGACACCGACACCGAGGTCGACACCGAGGCCGTGGACGACGCGTACGACTACGACGTCGTCGTCGTCGGATCCGGCTTCGGCGGCTCGGTCACCGCCCTGCGCCTCACGGAGAAGGGGTACCGGGTCGGCGTCCTGGAGGCCGGCCGCCGCTTCACCCGCGAGTCGCTCCCGAAGAACTCCTGGGACCTGAAGAACTACCTCTGGGCCCCCAGGCTCGGCATGTACGGCATCCAGCGCATCCACCTGCTGGGCAACGTCATGGTTCTGGCCGGAGCGGGCGTCGGCGGCGGCTCCCTCAACTACGCCAACACCCTCTACGTCCCGCCGAAGCCCTTCTTCGAGGACCCGCAGTGGCGGCACATCACCGACTGGCAGGAGGAGCTGGCCCCCTACTACGACCAGGCCACCCGCATGCTCGGCGTGCGCCTCAACCCGACGACGACCCCGTCCGACGTGCACCTCAAGGCGGCGGCCGAACGGATGGGTGTGGGCGACACCTTCCACATGGCGCCGGTGGGCGTGTTCTTCGGGGACGGCAAGGACGCCGACGGGTCGGTGACGGCACGGCCCGGCGAGCAGGCCGCGGACCCCTATTTCGGGGGCGCGGGTCCCGCCCGCAAGGCCTGCAACGAGTGCGGCGAGTGCATGACCGGCTGCCGGCACGGCGCGAAGAACACCCTCAACGAGAACTACCTCTACCTCGCCGAGAGGGCGGGCGCCGTCGTCCACCCCCTGACGACGGTCGTCTCGGTCACCGACGACTCCCGGGGCGGGTACGCGGTGGCGACCCTCCCGACCGACGACCGCCGCAGGTCGCGCGGCCGCACCTTCACCGCCCGCCGGGTCGTCCTCGCCGCCGGCACCTACGGCACCCAGACCCTGCTGCACCGCATGAAGGCGGGCCGGCAGCTGCCGTACCTCTCCGACCGGCTCGGTGAGCTGACCCGCACCAACTCGGAGGCGCTGGTCGGCGCCCAGACCGACGACCGCCGCTACCGCAGGGCGACCGGGCGGGCGAAGGCCGACTTCACGCGCGGCGTCGCGATCACGTCCTCGATCCATCCGGACGCGCACACCCACATCGAGCCGGTCCGCTACGGCAAGGGCTCCAACTCCATGGGCAGCCTGTCGATCCTCCAGGTGCCGTACGCGGAGGGCTCGTCGCGGGTCGCCGGCTGGCTGGCGAACGCCGCCCGCCACCCCGTCCTCGTGCTGCGCTCGCTGTCCAACCGCCGCTGGTCGGAGAAGACCATCATCGGCCTGGTCATGCAGTCCCTGGACAACTCGCTGACGACGCACCTGAAGCAGACGGGTATCGGCAAGGGCCTGCTCACCGCACGCCAGGGGCACGGCAGTCCCAACCCCAAGCAGATCAAGGCGGCCTCGGTGGCGGCCGACGCCCTCGCCGCCGAGATCAACGGCTTCGCCGGCTCCAACGTGGGCGAGCTGATGGGGACCCCGCTCACCGCCCACTTCCTCGGCGGCTGCCCGATCGGCGACTCACGCGAGACCGGCGTCATCGACCCCTACCACCGGCTGTACGGCCACCCCGGCATCTCTGTCGTGGACGGCGCCGCCGTCTCGGCGAACCTCGGCGTGAACCCGTCGCTGACGATCACCGCCCAGGCCGAGCGCGCGATGTCGTACTGGCCGAACAAGGGCGAGCGGGACCCGCGCCCCGCACAGGGAGCGGCCTACGAGCGGCTGAAGCCGGTGCAACCGCGCGACCCGGCGGTCCCGGCGGAGGCGTTCGCGGCCCTGCGGCTGCCGTTCCTGGGAATGCCGACGGTGCCACCGAAGAAGTAGCCGGACCCGGAAGAACCGGACCCGGAAGAAGAGGTCACCGGACACGAAAGAGGGACCTGCGCCCCCCTCCGAGCGCAGGTCCCTCCTTCACGGTGGCCCCAGGGGCCTTGTCAGGCCTACGCCTGTGTCCTGCGGCGGCGCGCGGTGAACACCGCACCCGCACCGGCCACGACGGCGACACCGCCGACCAGGCCGATCATCGGCAGCACGGAGCTGGAGCCGGTCTCGGCGAGGCTGCCGGTGGCGGGGATCTCGTTGGCGCCGCCCTGCGGCTGCTTGCCGCCCTCGGGGGCCTGGCCCTCGCCCGGCTTGGCCTCACCCGGGTCGTCGTTGCTGCTGCCGGGCCGGAGCACGGTGAACTCGTAGAGCGCGAAGGAGCTGTGGACGCAGTTCTTCTCCGCGTCGACGTAGCCGCCGAGGCCCAGGGTGAAGCCGTCGCCGGCCGGGGCCTTCGCCGTGATGTCGACGCGGAGCTTGATGTCGACGGTCTCCTTGGGACCGAGTTCCGTCTGGCCGAAGTAGAAGCCGTTGCCGAAGTCGTCCGCTATCGAGTCCCAGGCCTTGGCCTGCGGGTCGTAGTACTCGATCTTGGCGTAGGTGCTCAGCCAGGTCCGCTCGTCGTCGCTCATCGACTCGTTGTCGATGGCCGCGAGCCACTGCACGGTGCCCAGGGCCTCGTCGCTGTGGTTGGCGGCGGTGAGCTTGAAGGTGTGCCACCCGCTGCCTGCGACGATCTTGCCGGGCAGACCGGACACGGACAGTTCCAGCTGGGAGTCGACGTCGACGCCGTCCTCGTCGACCGGGCAGTCGTCGGGGAATTCCGACGGCTCCCCGCCGGGCGAGGAGGAGGCGGACGCCGACGAGGAGGACGAAGAGGAGGACGACGGGGAGCCGGTCGGCTCCGTCTCCTCGGAGGCGGACGCCGAGCTCGACGCGGACTCGGAGGCGGACTCGGACGCGGACGCGGACTCCGAGGAACCCGCCGAGTCGGACGGCGAGGCGGAGGTGCTCTCGGACGACGACGCGCTGGCTGACGCCGTGCCGCTCTCCTCGGCGAAGGCGGTCGGCGCCGACAGCAGGGCCAGCGGCGCGAGGACGGCGGTCGCGGCCATGGTCACCACGGCTCGGCGGAGCTTCATGAAAAGAGACCTCGATCGATGAGATGCGTCACGGCGGCGAGGCCGCGGCGCGGTTGAGGAGGCCTTCCGCATGGGGGAGCGGCTGACGGCCCTGAGTTCGCTAGGTGTGACCGGCCGAGCCTGTGAAGAGTTGCCCTCTCTTCACACGCTTCTTATGTGGCATGCGTCACACCGGCATGGAGAGGGCTCCGCCCGGCGTGGCGAAGGGGTCTGCCCGGCGTGGCGAAGGGCCCTGTCCGGTACGGCGAAGGGGTCTGCCCGGTACGGCGAAGGGCCCCGCGGGACGGATCCGCGGGGCCCTTCCTTACCGTCAGCACCGGCGTCAGGGCGGCGCCGGTGCCTGCGGAGCGGCGCCGGGGGGTTGCGCCGCTGGCTTGTCGAGCTTCCGTGTCCGCGCCGGATGGCCGCCGGGGCGTACGCGGGGCGCGCGACTGGTCCGGACCTTTGGCGGTCGGTGGGGACACAACGCCACTCATCGGGTCACAGTGCGGGAGAGTGGTGCAATGCGGTTGTCCCCGGCGGGACTTGGGGCTTTCTACGCATCGTGCTGGATGAACGCGGCGCCCGCAACCGTTTGACCCAGCCCTTGTGTGTTTTTGCCCTTCCCGCCGGCCGGCCCCGAGCGTCCCCGGGGCCGGCCGTTCTCTTGGGTGACCGGGCTGCTGTCCCCTGCCGTCCGGTCACTTCCCTGGAGCGAGGTCCCACGGCGCACGGCACGACCCGTGCGCCTCATCGCTCCAGTGAGCCACGCGTGGTTCTTCCGGGCCCGCCCCTGGCTGGAGCGGACACCGGGACCAACGAAGCCGTCCGGGGCCGGTCACGCGCCGTACGGGTGAGAGGGGCACCGAACTCAGATGCGACCCCGGCACAGTTCGAGGAGCGTCATGGCGAGCGACGTGCCGGGCTTGCCGAGGGCCTGCCGGTAGTGGTCGAGGATCTCCATCTCGCGGGACAGGTTCACGCGCCGGCCGCCGGAGGTGATCCGGGCCTCCTGGATCACGGCGGACACGGCGACCCGTTCCTGGATGAGACCGATGATCCGGTCGTCGAGCGCGTCGATGCGGTCACGCGCGCCGGTGATCAGGTCGGCGGCCTCGGGGGTGCGGGCGCCGGTCACGTCGGTGGCGGTCATGGGGGCTCCTGTGGTGGTGGGTACGGATGCCCCGGAACGGCAGGACCCGGGAGAAACGACAGGCGCCCCGGGCCTTGTCGGCCCGGGGCGCCTGGGAAGTCGCTGCGTCAGCTCAAGCAGCACGACCATGGCAGCCGGCGGGCCGGGTGCCATAGGTAAAGACGAAGGTCGCGTGCGAAAGCATGGGGCCAGTATGCCACGGCGGTTCACGGGCGCCGGGGGCCGCGGGCCCGGCGGTCCCCGGCGCGGGACCGGTCCCACGCCCACCTCGGTAGAATTGGCCAGCACAGAGACCCCGCCCAAACCGCCGGAAGGCCCCCGTGTCAACAGCGACTCCCGCTGCCGCCGCCCCCGACACCGTCCTGGTCGTCGACTTCGGCGCGCAGTACGCCCAGCTCATCGCCCGTCGAGTCCGCGAGGCCCGGGTCTACAGCGAGATCGTGCCGAGCACCATGCCGGTCGCGGAGATGCTCGCCAGGAACCCGGCGGCGATCATCCTCTCCGGCGGTCCCTCGTCCGTCTACGAGGAGGGCGCCCCCCGCCTCGACCGCGAGCTGTTCGAGGCCGGCGTCCCCGTCTTCGGCATGTGCTACGGCTTCCAGCTGATGGCGCAGACCCTCGGCGGCACCGTCGACAACACCGGCGCCCGCGAGTACGGCCGTACCGACCTGCACGTCTCCCGCTCCTCCTCCACCCTCTTCGAGGGCACCCCGGCCGAGCAGGCCGTGTGGATGTCGCACGGCGACGCCTGCTCCGCCGCCCCCGAGGGCTTCTCCGTCACGGCCTCCACGGACGTCGTCCCCGTAGCCGCCTTCGAGAACGACGAGAAGAAGCTCTACGGCGTCCAGTACCACCCCGAGGTCATGCACTCCACCCACGGCCAGCAGGTGCTCGAGCACTTCCTGTACCGCGGCGCGGGTCTCACCCCGGACTGGACCACCGGCAACGTCATCGACGAGCAGGTGGCCGCCATCCGCGAACTCGTCGGCGACAAGCGCGCGATCTGCGGCCTGTCCGGCGGCGTCGACTCCGCGGTGGCCGCCGCCCTGGTCCAGAAGGCCATCGGCTCCCAGCTGACCTGCGTCTACGTCGATCACGGCCTCATGCGCAAGGGCGAGACCGAGCAGGTCGAGAAGGACTTCGTGGCCGCGACCGGCGTCCAGCTGAAGGTCGTCGACGCGGAGGAGCGCTTCCTCACCGCCCTCAA
The DNA here is from genome assembly GCF_044750845.1 of Streptomyces sp. NPDC088766. Taxonomy (NCBI): domain Bacteria; kingdom Bacillati; phylum Actinomycetota; class Actinomycetes; order Kitasatosporales; family Streptomycetaceae; genus Streptomyces; species Streptomyces sp. NPDC088766. The sequence goes on from NZ_JBIVKQ010000001.1 coordinate 151,416, forward strand.
GGGTGTCTCCGACCCCGAGGAGAAGCGGAAGATCATCGGCCGCGAGTTCATCCGCGTCTTCGAGCAGGCCCAGGCGGAGATCATCGCCGACGAGGGCCCCGAGGTCGCGTTCCTGGTCCAGGGCACCCTGTACCCGGACGTGGTCGAGTCCGGCGGCGGCACCGGCACCGCCAACATCAAGTCCCACCACAACGTGGGCGGACTGCCCGAGGACCTCGAGTTCCAGCTCATCGAGCCGCTGCGCAAGCTGTTCAAGGACGAGGTCCGCATGGTCGGCCAGGAACTCGGCCTGCCGGAGGAGATCGTCCAGCGCCAGCCGTTCCCCGGCCCCGGCCTCGGCATCCGGATCGTCGGCGAGGTCACCAAGGACCGCCTCGACCTGCTCCGCGACGCCGACGCGATCGCCCGTGAGGAACTGACGGCGGCCGGTCTGGACCGCGAGATCTGGCAGTGCCCGGTGGTTCTCCTCGCCGACGTCCGCAGTGTGGGCGTCCAGGGCGACGGCCGCACCTACGGCCACCCGATCGTCCTGCGCCCGGTCTCCTCCGAGGACGCCATGACGGCCGACTGGTCGCGCCTGCCGTACGACGTCCTCGCGAAGATCTCCACCCGGATCACCAACGAGGTCCGTGACGTCAACCGGGTCGTCGTCGACGTCACCTCGAAGCCGCCGGGCACCATCGAGTGGGAGTAGGCCCCCCGGCGCAGGCCTTCTGGAGCAGGCCCTGCGGGGGTCAGGTCCGCCTGAGAGCGCGCACCGGCTCTCCGGGCTTCCAGACCTGGGCGACCAGGTACGTGTCGTCCTCGACGTAGGTCCGTACGACCTCCGTCAGCTCGGTGCGGAAGAGGTGGAACGGCTGCGGCGGTTCCACCTCTTTCACGTACCCGGCCCGCGCCTCCCCGTCCTCGACCTCGACGGCCCGCCCGCTGACCCGTACGTCGCCGCCGCCCATCCCGGTGCCCTCGCCCGGGTTGGCCTGGAGCGAGAAACGGGGGTCGCGGCGCAGGTCGAACACCTTGAGCGAGCCCGGCATCATGCCGAACCACAGCTCACCGTCCAGGAAGCGCACCTCCAGGCCGCTGGTGCGCGGGGAGCCGTCCCTGCGCAGGGTCGCGAGGACGTGGTGCGTGAAGGCGCCGAACCGGTCCTCGACGACCCGTGCGAATTCCGGCTCCGCCTCGGCGAACACCGCCCATTTCACCGCTGTCGTGGAACGTGCTGTCATACGGCGAGTGTGACGCCGATACCCGACATCTTCTGTCCGGTATGAATCCGGTCCGTCTTCGGCAGGACAGGGCGGTGCCGCGAGCCGGAGGCCGGCGCGGGACGCCCGGCGCCCGGGTCGGAGGCCGGCGCGTCCTGATCGACCACAAGGCTGCCGTGGCGACCCGGGAACAGCTCGGCGGCGACCTGGTGGCGTGGATCAACTACCAGCCCCTGTGGCAGGACATCAGCCGCAGCGAACCCGACCTGCTCGGCTAGCCGGGTCAACACGGCGGGCCCGGCGTCACCCGCGCTGACCAGACCTGCCGGAACGCGACGGGGTGCCGTAGGGCACAATTCGCTGTCGTCGCAGGGGAGTTGTTCACAGAGGCGGTGGCCGGTTCTCACCGGGGCCATCAGCCGTACGGGTAGCGGGGAAGGCGGGCGTCGGCAGTGGCGGTGCAGGAGGCGAGACAGGGCCCGGAACCGGGCGCGCACGACGGGGGCTGTGCCTGCGGGGACTGCCCGCACGGGGCGCGCGAGGGGCACCGGCGGGCGGTCGCCGCCTTCCTGGTGAAGCGCGACGAGTTCGCCGCCGGACAGGGCCTGCCGGCCGCCGTCGCCCACTCGGCGTCCGCCTCCCGCCAGTGGGTGTCGGAGGAACTGGCCCAGTCCGCCGAGCTCGTCGCCGAACGCGGCCGCGCCGAGGGCCGGTCCTGGCTGAACCGCGTCTGGCTGCGCACGGCCTGCACGGTCGGGGCCGCGGTCGTCACCCTGCTGCTGGTGCAGTCCCTGACCGCGACCGGCGCCGGCTGGACCACGGCCCGCACCGCCGGACTGCTCGCCGCGCTGCTCGTCGGCGGCGCCCTGACCGCCGCCTCCTGGTTCCACCGGACGCGCGGCGGAGCACTGGCCCCCGTGATCGGCGAGGACAACCGCCTGTCCACCTCCCGTGCGGTCGCCGCCGCCTGGGTGCTGTTCTTGGCGTACGCGGTGCTGGTCCTGGTGGGCAGGCTGGCGGCCGCGTCCGGACCCGCCGAGCGCGACGCCCTGATCTCCGGACTCGACCTGGCGCGCGGCGCCGGCGTGGTGACCGTCCTCGCGGTGGTCTGCGCGATCGCCGTGCTGGTGCGGCGCGTGGTCGGTCTGCGCGTCCTCGGCCAGCGGCTCCAGAAGGTCCGCGCCGCCCGGCCCCGCGCCGCCGACCTGTTCACCGACGACGCCGGCCACGGCACCTTCGCCGACATCCAGTACGTCGTGATCAGCGCCGTCGCCCTGGCCTTCGCCGCCGTACGCCTCGCCCGCCGCCCCGACCAGCTGCCCGACCTGCCCTGGGGCCTCGCCGTGGTGGTGCTGGTGTCGGCCGCGACCTACCTCGCCGGGAAGTACGCCGAGGGCGGGCGGCCCGTGATCCTGTCCGTCGTCCGCTCCCGTGAGGCGGGCGACCTGGACGCCCCGATCCGCACCGGTGACGACATCGAGATCCGCGGCGCCGGATTCGTGCCGCCGGGTGCGCAGACCGCCGACCGCCTCTCCCGCATGGTCGTCCGCATCGGCCCCGTCCACGTCCATGTGCCCCTCGTCCCGGTCACGGGCGGCTTCAGCAACCCCACCGACGCGGTCCTCACCGTCCCGGTCCCGGTGGAGGTCGAGCCCGGCCGGGTGGAGGTACAGGTGGTCACCGCGGCCGGCGTGGAGACGAACCGCTACGCGATCGACGTGACGGACTGAGACAGGCGGGACGGGGGCGAGCGGGAGCCGGACGCACAGGACCCGAACGGCCAAGGCCCGGAAGAGGTGTTCGGCGACCTGACCGACCATTGAGCGCACCGCCCCTTTCCTGCGTATGGTTTGCCGAGGGCTCCACCACTGCGGGCGACGGGCGGCTACGGGCGATGACTCACGGCAGGCGGACGGACACGCACTCCCTCTACCGCGACGGCGGCCGCGGCAGTTGGCGGGACACCGCCACCCGCTACGCCCTCCTCCCGCTCCGGATCTTCCTCGGCGTCACCTTCGTCTACGCCGGCCTGGACAAACTCACCGACGGCGCCTTCCTCAAGGACAGCGGCGCCGGCTCGATCGGTGACACCATGCGGGCCGTACGGGACTCCTCGGCCATCCCCGCCCTGGTCGACCTCGCCCTCAAGAGCCCCACCGGCTTCGGCTACGCCATGGCCTTCGGCGAACTCGCCGTCGGCATCGGAACCCTTCTCGGCGTCCTCACCCGCCTCGCCGCCCTCGGCGGCGCGCTGATCTCCCTCAGCCTGTGGCTGACCGTGAGCTGGGCCTCCGACCCGTACTACTACGGCAACGACCTCGCCTACCTCATGGCGTGGCTGCCGCTCGTCCTCGCCGGTGCCCCGGTCCTCTCCCTCGACGCCGCCTGGCACGCCAGGAGGCGTCAGCGGTCCGGAGGCTTCCTGTAGGCCGTGCCGCCCCCGGCACACCCCCTTCCGGAGCCAGCCTCCCGCCGCTCCCGCCGCTCCGGCTCCCGCTCCGGAGGTCAGCTTCCCGCGGCTCCCGCTCCCGCGTCCCGTTCCGCGGCGGCGTCCGGGTTTCCGTCCCGGTGTCCGCGGATCGCACGGGTCACGAGGCCGGTCACGGCCGCCAGACAGAGACCGCCCACGACGACGGGTATGACGGCGAACCAGGGCGTCTCCCAGCGACCGCCCGCGTCGCCCGCGTACATGACTCCCACGAGGACGAAGGCGGAGCCGGCGACCAGCCGGCCCGGCCGGAACTCATGACGCAGCACGGGCCACCTCCGCCTGTCCCGCCCCGACCCGGAGGTCGAGGTCGATCGTCCCGGTGTCCTTGCCGCCGGAGACGGGGGACAAGGTCACCTCCTTGTGCTTGCCCGGTTCCACGTCCACGTCCTTCTGGTCGTCACCCGGCAGTTGGATGTCGCCCAGGCCCACGTCGATCCGGACGGTCACCGTCACCTCCGGCGGCACGATCACCCGCAGCCGGCCGAGCCCCACCTCGGCGTCGGTGCTCACCGTCTGCCCCTTCGCGGGCCGGAGCCGGGAGAGGTCCAGGACGGCGTCGCCGGTGCCGAGGTCGTAGCCCTCCCGGACGTCCGCCACCGCCGTGGGCCGCCACGTCGTGTCGACCCAGCGCGTGCCGACGTTCTTCGGCACGGTGGCCGAGCCGGCGAGCAGGCCGGCCGTGACGATCGCCAGGAGGACCGACCCCGCGCCGGTGCGTCCCAGCAGCGAGCTGACCGCGATGCCCGTGCCGAGCACGATCAGCGCGACGGACAGGCCGGCCTGGAGGCTGGTGCCCAGCGGGTGCTCGTCCCAGGCGAGCCGGGTCGCCAGGCCGCCCGCGAGCAGCGCGAGCAGGAAGGACCAGCCGCCTGTCCAGCGGGGGCTTCGTGGCCGGGTCGGCCGGCTGTGCAAGGAGCGTATGGCCTCCCTGGCGTGCGCGTGCCCGAGGAAGTCGACGTGGACCGACGGCACGAACTCCGGGGCGTGGGAGTCCCCGGGACCCCACAGGTACCCCGTGCCGCCGTCGTGCGTGCCGTCCTTCACTATCGGGTCGCGCCACCAGGACGGGTACGCGGCCGGGACCGGGGGCGCCTGGGCCTCCGGCGGGGCGTCGGCGACGGCCTGGGCGGCGAGCGGGTCGGCGTCGGAGGCCTCCCGGTACCGCGACCAGTAGCCGGCGCCGGCCAGCAGGAGGGAGAGGACGACGGCGAAGGTGAGCACACCGCCGTTGTTGAGCATCGACAGGAACACTCCGCAGCCCACCAGCGCGAACAGCACGGCCGCGAGGGCCTGGCCGTCGACCCGGCCGGTCAGCAGCTTGCGCACCTCGTTCTGGCCGTCGTCGGTGTAGGGGACGAACAGCCAGGCGAAGCCGTAGAAGATGAGTCCGATGCCGCCGGTCGCGGAGAGCACGGCGAGCGTGATCCGGAAGATCACCGGGTCCATGTCGCACTGCCGCCCGAGGCCCGCGCACACCCCGGCGAGCATCTTGTGCTCGCGGTCGCGGCGGAACCGGTGCGGGGGGCGCTCGGCGAGGCCGGGGCCGCCGCCGGGGTGGGAACCGGGGCCGGGCGCCGACGCCCCGCCGTGGGCGCTGGCGGGCGGGGTGGCCGCGTCGGGTGCGCCGCTCCCGTCCGGTCCGGTGTCCGCGGCGTGCTGGTGATCCGTCATGAGTCCATGGTGGCGGGCGAGCGGCCCCGGCGGCAGTCGGAACGACCCTGGTCGGACCCTGATATCGGCCCTGAGCCGTCGCCCGGGACACGTTCGACGTGCGGGCCCGTCGAAGATCAGGGGCGTCTCGGGGGCGAACCCTGATGCCCGGGACCTGTGGCCGTGTGACCATCGTTGGCATGCCGGAAGCCGCAACAGCGCCACTCGTCGAACCGCGGCCGCCGCGCAAGCTCTACCGCAGCGGCGACGGACGCTGGCTGGGTGGTGTGGCGCGGGGGCTCGCCGGGCATCTCGGGCTGCCCGTGATCTGGGTGCGGCTCGTGTTCGTCGGCCTGTTCATGGCGGACGGCCTCGGCGCCCTGCTCTACGCGGCCTTCTGGTTCTTCGTGCCGCTCGGCATCGGCGGGGTCGGCGACCAGCGGCCCCCCTCCTTCGTCGCCACCGGGACCGCGCCCGACGGCCGCCGCAGGCTCGTCGCCCGCAAGCCCGACAAGGGCCAGATCGTCGCCCTGCTCCTCATGGTCGTCGTCGCCATGGTCTTCGTCGGCAATGTGAACCTGGGCAGTGGCGCCAAGGCCTACCTCCTGCCCGCCGTGCTGGTCGGCGCGGGTGTCGCCCTCGTCTGGCGCCAGGCGGACAACGCCCGGCGGGCCCGCTGGGTCGAGGTCGGCCGCCGACGCCGTACGCTCACGCTGCTGCGTGCCGGCGCCGGTGTCCTGCTGGTCACCGCGGGTGTCTCCGGCATCTTCGTCCTCCAGGGTTCCGCCGCCCACCTCGGCTCGGTCCTGCAGGCGGCCCTCGCCGTCCTGGTCGGCATCACCCTGCTCGCCGGGCCCTATCTGGTGCGCATGACGCAGGACCTGTCCGAGGAGCGGCTGATGCGCATCCGCGCGCAGGAGCGGGCCGAGGTCGCCGCCCACGTGCACGACTCGGTGCTGCACACCCTGACCCTGATCCAGCGCAACGCGGAGAACGCGGGCGAGGTGCGCCGCCTCGCCCGCGCCCAGGAGCGCGACCTGCGCACCTGGCTGTACAAGCCGGAGGGCACCGGCAAGGACGAGACGGACGAGCCCACCGCCCTCGCCGACGCGGTCCGGCGCCACGCCGCCGAGGTGGAGGACAAGCACGGCGTCCCCCTGGAGGTCGTGGTCGTCGGCGACTGCCCGCTCGACGAGCGGCTGACCGCACAGATGCAGGCCGCGCGCGAAGCGATGGTGAACGCCGCGAAGTACGGTGGCGAGGGCGGCGCCGTACAGGTCTACGCCGAGGTCGAGGGCAGGACGGTCTTCGTGTCCGTCCGGGACCGCGGTCCCGGCTTCGACCTCGACTCGATACCCGCCGACCGGATGGGCGTCAGAGAATCGATCATCGGCCGCATGGAGCGCAACGGCGGCACTGCGCGGCTGCGGGCGGTCCCGGGCGGCGGCACGGAGGTCGAGCTGGAGATGGAGAGGGCGGAGAAGTGATGAGCGACCCGACCGAGACGAACGGCACTACGGGGGCGGCCCCGGCGGCCGGGCCCGCGCACGACGGGGGCGGCGCCGGACGGCACGTGCGGGTGGTCCTCGTCGACGACCACCGCATGTTCCGCACGGGCGTGCAGGCCGAGATCGGCCGGACCGAGGAGACCGGTGTGGAGGTCGTGGGCGAGGCCGCCGACGTCGACCAGGCGGTCACGGTCATCACCGCGACCCGGCCCGAGGTCGTCCTGCTCGACGTGCACCTTCCGGGCGGCGGCGGCGTCGAAGTGCTGCGCCGCTGCGCCCCGTTGATGAGCGACGCCGAGCGGCCCGTGCGTTTCCTCGCCCTGTCCGTCTCGGACGCCGCGGAGGACGTGATCGGCGTCATCCGCGGCGGCGCCCGCGGCTATGTCACCAAGACGATCACCGGCACCGACCTGGTCGACTCCGTCTTCCGCGTCCAGGAGGGCGACGCGGTCTTCTCGCCGCGGCTCGCCGGGTTCGTCCTGGACGCCTTCGCCTCCACCGACGCCCCGCCGGTCGACGAGGACCTCGACCGCCTCACCCAGCGCGAGCGCGAGGTGCTGCGCCTCATCGCGCGCGGTTACGCCTACAAGGAGATCGCCAAGCAGCTGTTCATCTCGGTGAAGACGGTCGAGTCCCACGTCTCGGCGGTGCTGCGCAAGCTCCAGCTGTCCAACCGCCACGAGCTGACCCGCTGGGCGACGGCCCGACGGCTGGTGTGACGGGGGAGTCTCAGACCACCCGGGTGGCCCCCGCGTACGGCATCTCGTCGATCGGTGCCACGCGCACCGGGGCCGACGGGTTCGGGGCGTGGATCATCCTGCCGCCGCCGATGTAGAGCCCGACATGGGTGATGCCGGGGTAGAAGAACACCAGGTCGCCCGGCCGGAGTTCGGAGCGGGAGACGCGGTGCCCGGCGTCGATCTGGGCGTACGTCGTGCGGGGCAGGGAGACGCCCGCCGAGCGGTACGCCGCCTGGATCAGGCCCGAGCAGTCGAAGGCGTTCGGGCCGGTCGCCCCCCACACGTAGGGGCTGCCCAGCTTGGCGTAGGCGTAGGAGACGGCCGCCGCCGCGCGGGAGTTGGCAGCGGTGGCCGTGCCGGGGGAGGGCAGGCCGGCACGGGCTCCCGCCGAGGTCCGTGAGGCACGGGTGTCCGTTCCGCCGCCGGTGTCCGCGGTGAGACGCGCCCGTTCCTCGGCCGTGAGCCGGTTCAGCAGGCGCCGCGCCGTGCCCAGCTTCTCGGTGATCGTCTTCTTGTGGCGCTTCAGCTCCGCCTGACGCGTCTTGAGCGCGGTCAGCTGGACGCGGGCGGCGCCGCGCAGCTGCTCGAGCTCCCGCAGCTGCCTGCCGACCCGGTTGACGGCGGCGGACTGGCGGTCGCCCGCCCGTTCGGCGAAGGCGGCGTTGTCGAGGTACTGGTCGGGGTCGTCGGAGAGCGCGAGCTGCACCGCCTGGTCGAGGCCGCCACCGCGGTACTGGGCCGCGGCCATCGTCCCCAGCGCCTCGCGGGCCGTGTTGAGCCGGGCCTCCTTGCGCGCGGCCTCGTCGCGCAGCGCCTCCAGTCGTCGTTCGGCGGCCGTCGCCTTCTCGCGGGCGCCGTTGTACTTCTCGGTGGCGGCCTCGGCCTCCCGGTACAGCTTGGCCACCTTGGCCTTCACCTGTGCCGGGGTGGGGTTCGGCTCGGCGTGCCCGATCCCGTCGAAGGCGGTCGCGCCGGCCACACCGGCGAGGGCGATGGTCACCGCCGTGCGGGCCGTGTGGCCGCCGGCCGAACGCCGGCGGGGCTTGCGGTGCGCTGCCACGTGGGACTGCACGTCCTTTCGTCGACCGCCTCGTCGGTACGGCCGCCGGGGACCGGGGCCGCGGGGACGGTCCTCGGCCGCCGGGGGAGCGGACGCACGGCCGCGCGGTGCGGCTGACGTGCCCGGCGACGCCCGCACGGGGGAGCGGAGCGTCGCCGGACTCTCGGCGGTGGTGTCCGACTGCCGCCCCGGGCCGGGCGGCGGTGGGAAGCCGGTCACCTGGGGGAGGACGCTAGGCCCGTTCGGGTCGGTCCGGTGACGCGATGTACGGAAGTGACAGGAGTGGACTGCCAGGTGACCGGAAGTGGCCGCACCACCGGTCCCGGGGCGTCGACTTCACGCGGCGGGCCGACCGATGCGGTGAATCCGGGGCACCCCGGAGCGGCACGCTGCTATGAGGTGCACCTGTGCATCTGTGCACAGATGCACAGATGCACGCGGGGACGGTGGGGTGGGCCGGTGTCGGGAGGCGTCCGGCCCGGTGGCTAGCATCCGGCCTCATGGACGTACTCATCCACCTCTTCGTCGGCCTGCACATCATCGGCATCGCCGCGCTGCTCGGCGGCTTCCTCACGCAGATGAAGGCGATGGGGCAGGGCACGGCCCGCTTCGTCCCCGCGATGCTGCACGGTGCCGCGACGATGCTGGTCACCGGCGTGATCCTGGTCGGCCTCAACCAGGCCGACGACCAGGAGGTCAACAACATCAAGATCGGGGTGAAGCTGGCCCTGCTGATCGTGATCCTCGGCCTCGTCTACGTGAAGCGGGACGACGAGCGGGTGGAGAAGCCCCTGTTCGGCCTGGTCGGCCTGCTGACCGTGGCCAACGTCTTCATCGCGGTGCTCTGGACCTGAGCGACGCCCGCGCGTCCACGACCGCGCCCGCGGCGACGGCCAGCCACGCCGCCACCGCGACCCACAGCAGCACCTCCCCGGGGCCCCTCAGCCACGGCACGTCGACCGCGGCGGCGACCGACAGCGTCGCCACCGCCGTCATCCCCATCGGGAACACCGTCGCCCAGCGGCGCACGTCGTAGCGCGTCCGGGGCCACAGCACCTCCGCGACGAGCAGCACGGCGTACCCGGCCAGGTCGAGCACCAGCAGCGCGACGGTCATCGTGCGCAGGACGTCACGGTCGTCGCCGTTCCACAGATACAGGCCGCCGTCCCCGGCCACCAGGAGCTTCGACCCGGCCAGCGCCGAGATGGCGAGCGCCCCGCACGCCACCCAGTGGTCCCCGGGACCTTCCCGCACCTGCCGCGGGTCGAAGCGGGCCAGCGCGAGGCCGTAGAGGACGAGGCCCAGCCAGAACAGCGCCAGTGCCGCGTGCGCCGGCCAGGCCGTCGACTCGGCCCGCGCCAGACTCGCCGCGAGCACCGCGAGCCCCTGGGTCGCCACACAGCACAGGAACACCGATCCGGGCATGCGCCGGCCCCAGCGCCGTACGACGTTCACCAGGAGCACCGGCCACAGCACTGCGGCCAGGGCCAGCAGCGCCCAGGCGAGGGCCGGCCGGCCGGCCGCGGTGAGCCTGGTGCCGAGGACGGCGGTGGCCGCCACGGCCGTGAGCGCCCCCGGCACGGCCGCCTCGGCCCGCCACCGCTCGTGCTCCCGCACCAGCCGCAGGACGAAGTCCGCCGCCAGCGCCAGCCAGGCCGCACAGGCCGCCGCCAGAGCGATGCGGGACAGGACGTCGTACCCCGTCTGAAGCAGGCCGACCGACAGGACGCCGGTCGCCATCACGGCGGCCCCGGCCGCCGGGGGACGCTGCGCCCACCAGACGCGGAGGGAAGAAGTGCGGGGCATGCCGCCGATGCTAGGGAGGGCGCGGCGGCTTCCCCCGGTGCACGCGCGCGTGGGCGGCGAAAAACGCGCGGGCGCGGGACACGTGGGCGCACGGGCCGCGTGGGGACGCGGACCCGGCCCCCGTGCGCGGTGCTCCGTCAGGGTGCTCCGTCAGGCCGGGCGCACCACGCTGTGGATCGACGACTCCCCGTCGTAGTAGATCGACTCCTCGCGCACGTACGCGCCGGGCTTCGGGGCGTGGATCATCATGCCGTTGCCGATGTAGATGCCGACGTGGGTGACGTCGGCGTAGAAGAAGACCAGGTCACCGGGTTGTGCGGCGGAGAGGGAGACCGTGGTGCCGGCGTTCACCTGGTCGTAGGTGACGCGCGGCAGGGAGACGCCGGCGGCCTTCCAGGCGGCCTGGGTGAGACCGGAGCAGTCGTAGGAGTCCGGACCGGTCGCACCCCACACGTACGGCTTGCCGATCTGCGCGCGGGCGAACGCCAGCGCCTTCTCGGCCTTGGTGGCGTACGAGGAGTCCGTGGACGTGGACGTGGACGTGGACGTGGAGGGGGAGTTGGAGGGGGACGACGAGGACGTCGACGTGCCGGTGCCCGCCGGATCCGGCGAGCCGGCGCTCTCCTGCTGCGCGGCCGCCTGCGCCGCCTGCTGCTCGGCCAGCTCGGCGGCCTTGCGGGCGGCCTCCTGCCGCTTGCGCTCCTCGATCTTCGCCAGCCGCGCCTTCTCCTCGGCCGTCAGCTGCGACAGCAGCGCGCGGGCGGAGCCCAGCTTCTTCTGGACGGCGGCCTTGGCGGTCCTCAGGTCGTTCTGCGAGTCGGTCAGCGTCTGGAGGCTCCGGGAGGCCTCCTGGCGCTTCTTCATCGTCTCCGCCTGGTCGGCGAAGTAGTCGTCCACCGCGCCCTTCTGGCGGTCGGTCACCCGCCCCATCAGCTGCGTCTGGTCGAAGTAGTCCTGCGGGGAGTCCGCGAGCAGGAGGGTCGCCGTGTCGGGGGCGGAGGCGCCGGTGCGGTACTGGGCGGCGGCGTAGGTTCCCAGCTCCTCGCGCGCGTCGTTGAGCTTCTGCGCGCGCTGCGCGACGTCGTCGAGGAGGGTGTCGACCTTCTTGCGCTGCTTGGTCGCCTTCTCCTTGGCGGCGTTGTACTTCTCGGTGGCCGACTCCGCCTGCCGGTAGAGGTCGTCGACCTTCTTCTCGACCTCCTCCAGGCTCGGCCTGTCGTCGGTGGAGGGGGCGGCGTTGGCCGTCTGCGAGAGCAGGGCCACCGAGGTGAGGGCGGCGGTGGCGAGAGCGGGCGTGCGGATGCCCGCCATGCGCGTGCTCGCGGTGCGCGGCTTGCGGTGCTGCGACGCCAAGGGAGGCGACTCCTTCCATGCTCCGCCTACCGGGTTAGCTGTCGGGTTCGGGCGAATGCTTGGAAGGGTTGCCCTACGGCTCTGCTCCCGCAGGAGTGAGCCGATTCACCCCAAGTTCTCGGTGGGTCCCCGGCTCCGGCTGCCGCGGGGCACACCGGACTCGGCGGAGGCCGCGCGGCCCGGCGAGGTTCGCCGGAAGGGGTCGAGCGGCCTGCCCGGCACGGTAGCCAACTGGTGTGGCCCCTGTGAAGGTTGGTGGGTGATATGCCCGATACATTTTCGTGACCTCCGGACGTTTCGCCGTTCGCGGTCACCGACGGTGCAAGGGGCGCCCCGGTCGGTGAGGGGCCGGGATGTTTCCCGGACGGCCTCGGGTTGTCGGTGGGGCGGCCTAGACTCGGAGAGCGATGAGCAGCCTCTTTGACGACAGCTTCCTGGCGGACCTCCAGGCCCCCCGCGGCCACGACGAGGAACCCCCGCCGCCGCCCGAGGACGATCACTCTCCGGAACCGGTTCCGGACGATCTGTTCGGCGGGAAGTTCGACGTGCCGCCGGACCGGGACACCCACTACCGCGACGGCGCCCCGCGCCCGCCGATCGACGCGGCGGCGCTCCTGGAGGGGCTCAACGAGAACCAGCGCGCAGCCGTCGTCCACTCCGGCACCCCGCTGCTCATCGTCGCCGGTGCCGGCTCGGGCAAGACGCGCGTGCTGACCCACCGCATCGCCCACCTCCTCGCCGAGCGGCACGTCCATCCGGGCCAGATCCTCGCGATCACCTTCACCAACAAGGCCGCGGGCGAGATGAAGGAGCGCGTCGAGCAGCTCGTCGGCCCGCGGGCGAACGCGATGTGGGTGATGACCTTCCACAGCGCGTGCGTGCGCATCCTGCGCCGTGAGAGCAAGCGGCTCGGCTTCACCTCGTCGTTCTCGATCTACGACGCCGCCGACTCCAAGCGCCTGATGGCCCTGGTCTGCCGCGACCTGGACCTCGACCCCAAGCGCTACCCGCCCAAGTCCTTCAGCGCCAAGATCAGCAACCTCAAGAACGAGCTGATCGACGAGGAGGACTTCGCCGCCCGGGCCGCCGACGGCTTCGAGAAGACCCTCGCGCAGGCCTACGCCATGTACCAGTCGCGGCTGCGCGAGGCGAACGCCCTCGACTTCGACGACCTGATCATGACGACGGTCAATCTGCTGCGCGCCTTCCCCGACGTCGCCGAGCACTACCGGCGCCGCTTCCGGCACGTCCTCGTCGACGAGTACCAGGACACCAACCACGCCCAGTACGCCCTGGTCAGGGAGCTCGTCGGGTCCGTCGAACAGCCGGTGGACGCACCGCGGAACGCGCACGACCTGCCCCCTGCCGAGCTGTGCGTCGTGGGTGACGCCGACCAGTCGATCTACGCCTTCCGCGGGGCGACCATCCGCAACATCCTCCAGTTCGAGGAGGACTACCCGGACGCCACCACGATCCTGCTGGAGCAGAACTACCGCTCCACCCAGACGATCCTCACCGCCGCCAACGCCGTCATCGAGCGCAACGAGTCCCGCCGTCCCAAGAACCTGTGGACCAACGCGGGTGAGGGCGCGCGCATCACCGGCTATGTCGCCGACACCGAGCACGACGAGGCGCAGTTCGTCGCCGACGAGATAGACCGCCTCACGGACGCGGGCAAGGCCAAGGCCGGTGACGTCGCCGTCTTCTACCGGACCAACGCCCAGTCCCGCGTCTTCGAAGAGGTCTTCATCCGCGTCGGCCTGCCCTACAAGGTCGTCGGCGGCGTCCGCTTCTACGAGCGCAAGGAGGTCCGGGACGTCCTGGCCTACCTGCGCGTCCTCGCCAACCCCGAGGACTCGGTGCCGCTGCGCCGCATCCTCAACGTGCCCAAGCGCGGCATCGGCGAGCGCGCCGAGGCGATGATCGACGCCCTCTCCCAGCGCGAGAGGATCAGCTTCCCGCAGGCCCTCAAGCGCGTCGACGAGGCCTACGGCATGGCCGCGCGCTCCACGAACGCCGTCAAGCGGTTCAACACGCTGATGGAGGAGCTGCGCACGGTCGTCGAGTCGGGCGCGGGACCGGCGACCGTCCTGGAGGCCGTGCTCGAACGCACCGGCTACCTGGCCGAGTTGCAGGCCTCCACCGACCCGCAGGACGAGACCCGCATCGAGAACCTCCAGGAACTCGCCGCCGTGGCCCTGGAGTTCGAGCAGGAGTCCGGCGAGGGCGAGGCGACCGGCTCGCTCTCCGACTTCCTGGAGCGGGTCGCGCTGGTCGCCGACTCCGACCAGATCCCGGACGAGGGCGAGGACGGCTCGGGCGTCATCACGCTCATGACCCTCCACACCGCCAAGGGCCTGGAGTTCCCGGTCGTCTTCCTCACCGGCATGGAGGACGGCGTGTTCCCGCACATGCGCGCCCTCGGCCAGACCAAGGAGCTGGAGGAGGAGCGCCGCCTGGCCTACGTCGGCATCACCCGCGCGCGGGAGCGGCTCTACCTGACGCGCTCGGCGCTGCGCAGCGCCTGGGGGCAGCCGTCGTACAACCCGCCCTCGCGGTTCCTGGAGGAGATCCCGGCTGCGCACGTGGACTGGAAGCGGACGGGGGCGACCTCGCCCCTGTCCTCCGGCCCGGTGTCCGGGGTGGCGGCCTCGTTGTCGTCGTCCCGCTCGCGTTCCTCGGCGGCCGGCGCGTCCGGCTTCGCCACGCGGCGCACCTCGGAGAAGCCGGTGATCGCCCTGGCCGTCGGCGACCGCGTCACCCACGACCAGTTCGGCCTCGGCACCGTCGTCGGTGTGAAGGGCACGGGCGCCAACGCGGAGGCGACGGTCGACTTCGGCGAGGCCAAGCCGAAGCGGCTGCTGCTGCGGTACGCGCCGGTGGAGAAGCTGTAGCGCGCACGGCATGAGCCCCCGGCGTCAGGCCGACGGCGGGGGCTCAGCGCGGAGTTGCGAAGGGGGCTACGTCGGGTCGAGTCCGTGGCTGCGCAGCCACGACAGCGGGTCGATCGAGGAGCCTCCACCCGGCCGGACCTCGAAGTGCAGGTGCGGGCCGGTGGAGTTGCCGGAGTTCCCGGAGTACGCGATCGGGTCGCCGGCCTTCACCGTCGTACCGGAGGCGACGCGGTAGCTGGAGAGGTGGCAGTACCAGGTCTCCGTGCCGTCCTTCGCCGTCACGATCATCATGTTGCCGTAGGCGCTGTTCCACTGGGTGCGCACGGTGCCGTCGGTCGCCGCCATCACGGTGGTGCCGTAGGACACCGGGAAGTCGATGCCGGTGTGCTGGGACATCCAGTTGACACCGGACTGGCCGTAGTAGGCGCTCAGTCCCTGGTTGGCGACCGGCAGCGCGTACTTGGGGCGCAGCCGCTCCTTGCGGGCCGCCTCAGCCGCCGCCTTCTTCTTCTCGGCTTCCTGCTGCGCCTTGAGGTCGATGCGTTCCTGCGTGCGGCTGGCCCGGTCGGCGAAAGCGTCGGCCTCGGCGGTGAGCGTCCGGAGCTGGGTGTCCAGCTTGTCGTTCGCGGCGGACGGCTTCACCGCCTGCGCCTCGGAGGCGGACGCCGTGGTGTCCTGGTCGTCGCCACCGGTCAGGGTGCCGACCGAGGCCGCCGCGATACCGGCCACGCCCATGACGCACGCCGAGGGCACGGCCACCGTCAGCAGCGCGGAGCGCCGCGCGGGCGTACGGCGCCGGGAACGGTTCGCGTTGCGGGTGGCGGCCCGTCCGAGTGGGGCCGGGACGGCCTCCTCCTGGTCGTCGAGGAGGAGCGGGGCGGCGTCGGCCGGCCCGTCGTCGCCGGGACCGGAGCCGTCGCGGCCGACCTGCTCGAAGGTGGCGGTGGCCTGCTGGTCGAAGGGGATCTCGGCCTGCTCGTCGAAGGCGGCCTCGCCCGGCTGCCCGTACTCGTCGCCGCTCTCCGTGGCCTCGCCGCCGTCGGAGTTCCACTGGGTCGCGTCGTGGGCGCCGGTGTCGAAGGCCTGCGTGCCCCATTCCCACTGCTGGGTCGGGTCGGCGGTGGAGTCGGGCGCGCGCCAGGTGCCGGTGTCGCCCTCCGCGAGGGGGGACGCCCAGCCGCCGTCGGCCGCCGTGGCCTGCGGTGGGATGCCCGGCAGTTGCTGCTGGTCCGTGGACCAGGCGGTGGTGTCGTAGGCGCCCGTGTCGTAGGCGGCGTGGTGCTGGGCCGCGTACGGGTCCTGGTTCAGGATCTGGTGGCTGCCCGTGGACCACTGCGTGGCCTCGTACACCCCGGTCGTGGCGGCCGGTGCGGCGTCGCCCGGCATGTTGCCGAAGAGGGGGTCGACCGTGAAGTGACCCGTGGCGTGCGCGCCGGTGTCGTAGGTGCCGGAGTCGTAGCCGTTGTACGTGGTGAAGTCGCCGTACTGGGCTTCCGGGGAGCCGTACGACGCCTGGTGCGCCGGTTCGGCGTCGGAAGCCGGAGCCGGGGTGGTCATGGTCCCCGACGGGTGACGGTCGTTCACCAACTTCTCTCTCGCCTAGACAACAGGGTCTGCCAGAGCACAACAGGGGCTGCCAGAGCAGTGCGGCGACTGTACCCGGCGGTATGCGGGCACGACAATCTTCCGCAGGTTTCATGCTCGCGGGAAAGGGGCATTCGGTGGGGTTTCGGGGGAGGGCGGGCACGGGTTTGGCCCTATGTTCGAAACCTGTTCGAAATTTGACGACCGTCTCGGTGTGGTGCGGGCCCGTCAAGTCGGCCGCGCGGAGCGGCTGTTATGCCACCTCGTGTCTCTTTACGGACGGAAGTGGCGTTGCACGTCCGATCCTGGACTGCTTGTGACGTCTTCCGGTCGTCCGGACGGTTGTTCTCAGGCGACCGTCAGATCGCCGGTGTGCGCTCCCGGCGTGCCGGGCGTGCCGGGCGTGGCGTCCGTGGCCGCGCCGTCTCCGTCGAGGGCGTCCCGGATGCCGGTCGCGACCGCCGGGTGCACCGGAAGGGCGAGATGGCCGATGCCGCTCACCTGCACGTTCTCCGCCAGGAGGTCGGGGTGGTCGAGGCGGGCTGCCTCCAGCGGCGCCATCAGGTGGTCCAGATCGCTCCAGAAGCTGACGAAACGCGTACGGCAGCCCGGCGCGGGCCGGGACAGTTCCTCGATGACCTGCGAGCCGGGACGCATCTGGCGCACGATCGGGTGGGCGTTCGCCAGCGGTGCCACCCGGGTCCCGGCGTGCGGGGTGCCCAGCGTGACCAGCGTCCGCACGCGTGCGTCGCCGCCCAGCCGCTGCACGTAGTAGCGGGCGATCAGCCCGCCGAGGCTGTGCCCCACGACGTCCACCCGGCTGCTGCCGGTGCGCTGGCAGATCTCCTCGATGTGCCGTCCGAGCAGTTCGGCGGCTATCCGGATGTCGCAGGTCAGCGGCGAGTAGTTGAGCGACTCCACACGGTGCCTGCCGTGCTGGGCGAGACTGCGGCGCAGCAGGACGAAGACGGAGCGGTTGTCGATGAAGCCGTGCAGGAGGACGACCGGCGGCGGGGCCTGCGTCGGCAGCCGCGCCGGATCCCCGCCCCCTCCGGCCGTCGAGGTGCCACCGTCAGGGAGGAGCGCGGGCGCGGTCCCGCCGCGGCGCTCCTGGACGATGCCGGACGGGTACAGGAGGAGATGCCCCGTGAGGATCGCGAGCTCCAGGGCGGTCGCCTTGAGGAGCGTCGCGGAGAGTCCCATCAGCCCGCTCGGCAACAGGCGCCTGCAGAGGCGGTACGGGAGAAAGGGCTCCAGGGCCCGGGTGACCTGCATGGCCGACCTCCTGTCGGCACGCCGAGGACGGCTCTGACCCCCGTGTGCCCTCATGGAAGTCGCGGCGGAGGCGGCCGGCGGAGCGCGAAGGGCGTTGTAGTGGGGGGTGAGCGATCTGCTCCCGGCGCTCCTGACGTCGACGACCCTGTCCTGCCTGCCCATCGAGCCTGCGTCGATGTGCCGTACTGCCACGGCGCGCGGTCTGCGACGCGGCGGTGCGGCGACCTCTGTGCGGCTCCCGTTGCGCGGATCTGTCCCGGGTTCCCCGTCCGGGGAGAGACAACCGCGTTCGGTGAACGTGTCCCATTGTGTGATTTCCCCCTCTGTGCGCACCGTAAAACCGCCGGTTGCGGGATGCTGGGGATAACGTTCGTTCACTTCCCCCGGCCGGTGTGGTGGTACCTCTCGGTACGCAGGGAATCGGTACGGATGGATGTAGTCGCTTCATGGAGGCAGTGATGGGTGTGGCAGCCGGTCCGATCCGCGTGGTGGTGGCCAAGCCGGGGCTCGACGGCCACGATCGCGGGGCCAAGGTGATCGCGCGTGCGCTGCGCGACGCCGGTATGGAGGTCATCTACACGGGCCTCCACCAGACCCCCGAACAGATCGTCGACACCGCGATCCAGGAGGACGCCGACGCGATCGGTCTGTCCATCCTTTCCGGGGCGCACAACACGCTCTTCGCCGCCGTGATCGAACTCCTCGAGGAGCGGGACGCGGCGGACATCCTGGTCTTCGGCGGGGGGATCATCCCCGAGGCGGACATCGCGCCGCTGAAGGAGAAGGGCGTCGCGGAGATCTTCACGCCCGGCGCGACCACGGCGTCGATCGTGGACTGGGTGCGGGCGAACGTACGACAGCCGGCGGGAGCGTAGGACGGTCCCGGGCGGGGCCGGATGGTCCGCAGCGGTCATCCGGGGGCGGCGCCCCGCACCCGGCATCGCCCCTGACGGGCCGCACGCGGCGCGGACGGCCGGCCCACGGGCTCCGGCAGGCGCCGGCACGGGCGGACGCCGACAGGGACGGACGCCGACAGGGACGGACGCGCGGAGACGCGTGGCCCGGGAGATGCAGAGGGCACGCACGTGCGGGACACTCACGTGCAGGGCGCGCACCCACAGGTGTGCGGGCGCGGGGCGGCATCGTGGGCCGGTGTCATCGCACCGCGCCCAGTTCCTCGCTCATCACGGCCCGCAACCGCAGCGTCGTCCCCAGGCGCTGGAACGCCTCCGCCCAGTAGCCTCCGGCACCGGGCGAGGCGTCCTCCGGCTCCTCCGGAACCGCCAGCAGGCCGTCGAGGCGGGCGGCCTCCGCCGGGTCGAGGCAGCGTTCCGCCAGGCCCATCACCCCGCTGAAACTCCACGGGTAACTCCCCGCGTCCCGGGCGATGTTGAGCGCGTCGAGGACCGCCCGGCCCAGCGGCGCGGCCCACGGCACCGCGCACACCCCGAGCAGCTGGAACGCCTCCGACAGTCCGTGCGTCGCGATGAAACCGGCCACCCAGTCGGCCCGTTCGCCCGTCGGCAGGGTGCCCAGCAGTCTGGTCCGCTCCGCGAGGGAGACCGCCCCCGGTCCGCCCGCCTCCGGCGCCGACGGCGCTCCGAGCAACGCCCGCGACCAGCCGGCGTCCCGCTGCCGTACGGCCGCCCGGCACCACGCCGCGTGCAGTTCGCCCACCCAGTCGTCGGCCACCGGCAGTGCGAGGATCTCCTCCGGCGTACGGCCGCCCAGCCGCGCCGGCCAGGAGGCGAGCGGGGACGACTCCACCAACTGGCCCAGCCACCAGGACCGTTCGCCCCGTCCGGGCGGCGCCTTGGGCACCACGCCGTCGCGCTCCATCGCCGCGTCGCACTCGTGCGGGGCCTCCACGACGATCGTCGGAGTGTCCCGCGTGCGGTCGACGGCCACGCACGCGGTGGCCCGCACCGCCATCCGCGCGGCCAGCGCCGACCCCGGCAGCGCCGACAGCAGCTCCGCCGCCGTGGCACGCACATTGCGGCTGCGGTCGGCCAGCGCCTGCTCCAGGAAGGGCTCGTCCCGGGGACCGAGGCCGGTGCGCAGCGAGTCGAGGAACATCAGGCGGTCCTCGGCGCGCTCCGTCGGCCAGGTCGACTCCAGCAGCGCGCGGGCGGCGTCGGGATCGCGGGAGCGGATCGCCGCGAGGAGGGCGACCCGCTCGGCGAACAGGCCCTCCTGCCACAGTTCCGCTGTCCGGCCGGTCTCCTCCGGGCCCGGCAGGGACGTCCCGCCGCCCGGTGTCGAACGCAGGGCGAACCGCCACTCCGGATTGAGCCGGGCCAGCCACAGCGCACGCGGGCCCGCGAACTCGAGCGCCGCCGGGCGCAGGTCGGTCCGGCCGCGCGCCGCGTCCAGCAGAGCGGGCAGAGTCTCGGCGGGAGCGGCGAAACCACGGGCGTTGGCGGCCGCCAGCCACTGGGGCAGCAACTCCATCAGGTCCGGTGCCGTGCCCCTGCGGCCGCCTCCGCCGGTGCCGGGGCGGTCCGCCAGCAGGCGGGCCAGCCTGCGGGCCGCGGCGGCGGGCAGCGCCGGGCGCGGATCCTCGGGAGCCGGCTCGGGGCGCGGCGCCGCCCGCCCCGGCCGCAGCCCGGCCCGCCGCCGTACGGTCTCGGCGGCCGCCGCGTCCAGCAACGCCGCGGACGCGGAGCGGCCGGGCGCCACGCCCGGCGGCGTACGCCGGTCTGTCCCGAGCAGGGCCATGGCGACGAGGTCGTCCCAGGAGGCCGGTGCGGTACCGGTCATGCGCTTCCCTTTCTTGACTCACCGAGTCGGGTGGCGGGGCGTGTCGCGGACGTGGTCCTCCCGGCCGGACGAGGTGGCCGGCGGAGGTGGCCGGCCGAGGCCGGTGTCGGGGCGGGGCGGGGCGGGGCGGACGGCGGGGCGGGCACGGGCCGGGTGCCGGGTGCCGGGTGCGGGTGCCGGGTCACCTTGCGCAGGCCGGACGGAGTCCCGAGGGGTCAGCACAGGTGGACCGCCCTTCCAGGGGTCTGCGGCCAGGCGGTCAGGGGAGTGAAGCCGCGGTGGCCGCACTCGCCGAAGACCGTGACGGGAGCGCCCCCCGAGAGGGCGACCAGACGCCACAGCCCGGGTCGGGCCGCCGCCGGTGTGAGCGGCAGCGCCGTGTCCCCGTCGGCGTCCGCCAGCTGCCAGGAGGCCCCGTCCGGCGTGGGGACGACGGCGTCCAGGGTCACCGGCACCGAGTCGAGCCAGGGATCGTCCCGCAGCGCCGAGCCGTAGCGGGCGGCGGCTTCCGCCGTGGTCACACCGCCCGGCCGGACCGCGGTGGGCACGGGCGGCGAGAACTGCTCACCCAGGGCACCCCGCCGCTGCCCGGTACCCGGATACGCCGACACCTCCGCGTCCAGGGCCAGACCGACCGGCAGCGAGAGTTCGGGCGCGCGGCCGGCGGCTCCGTAGGAGAGAAGGAGCGTCGTGCGGCCCGACGTCGTGCCGTACAGCCAGATGCGGCGGGTCGTCAGTTTCGGGTCCGGGACGTCGTACTGGGCGAGGACCAGCCAGTCGTCGCGCAGCGGCGGTCCGTCCGGCGACCGGGTGAGACCGACACGGGTGCGGACCGTCGTCGCCAGGGCCTCCGGCAGCCGGTCGCGGCGCAGCCAGCCCTGGTCGAGGAGGTGGAGCAGCGCGCACTCCTCCAGCAGTCGCACCGGCCAGCCGGCCCCGGACGAGGGGATCGCCCCCAACTCCCTTACACGCGAAGCCAGTCCGGGAGCCTGGGCGTCGACCATCCGGGCCGCCGCCTCATCCCACAGCCCGTACCCCGCCTGCTCGGCCGCGGCCAGGCCGGAACGCAGCAGGTCGGCGAGCCGTTGCTCCAACTCCGTCGCCCCCGCGGTGACGCGCTCGGCGCGGCGCTCGGCTCTGCGACGGGCCGCCTCCGGATCGGCGGGTCCCGCTCCGGAACTCGGCGCACCCGCCCCCCGCTCCCCCCGCGCGCGCCCCCGCCGCGCCGCGAGCCACGGCCGCGCCCAGTCCGGCGCCCGCTCCTCCGCTCCGGCCGGCACCGCCTCCTCCCCCTCCGACCAGAGCAGCAACAGCCCCAGCGCGTGTTTGCACGGGGACTTCCGGCTCGGACAACTGCACCTGTACGCGGGCCCGGACGGGTCCCCGACATCGACGACCGTCCGGTACGGGCCGCCGCCACTGCCCCCGCACAGCCCCCACACCGCCCCCTCGCCGGAACACCCCGTCCCGGACCACGCACCGGCCGCGCCGAGTTCGCTCCCCGCTGTGCGCGACCCGGCGTCAGGCGCCAGTGCCAGCACCTGGTCCACGGTCCAGCGCACCCCCTGCTGTGTCATGTCGTCGAAGGTAGGTCCCCCCACTGACAATCGGTCCCGTGAAGGCCCTCGCGGAGGTGTTTTCCCAGGTCGGAGCGGATTGTCAGTGGGGTGGTGCAAGGTGGACACCAGATCCGAACCGGCCGAGCTGGAGGGGGCCTCAGCCATGTCAGTCAGCGTCGGACCGACGTCCGCCGAACCACGCCACGACCACTCCGCGCCCGCGAACGGCACACCCGGTCAGGAGGTCCTGAGGCCGCACGCCGAGGACGCCTTCGCCCACGAACTCGCTGCGCTGGCCGCTCAGGACGACCGTCCGCGCCCCGCCCGCTGGAAGCTCTCGCCGTGGGCGGTCGCCACCTACCTCCTCGGCGGCACCCTGCCGGACGGCACCGTGATCACACCGAAGTACGTGGGCCCGCGCCGCGTCGTCGAGGTCGCCGTCACCACGCTCGCCACCGACCGCGCCCTCCTCCTGCTCGGTGTGCCCGGCACCGCCAAGACCTGGGTCTCCGAGCACCTGGCCGCCGCCGTCAGCGGTGACTCGACCCTGCTGGTGCAGGGCACGGCGGGCACCCCGGAGGAGGCGATCCGCTACGGCTGGAACTACGCGCAGCTGCTCGCCCACGGCCCCAGCCGGGCCGCGCTGGTGCCCAGCCCCGTCATGCGGGCCATGGCGGAGGGCATGACGGCACGGGTGGAGGAACTGACCCGGATCCCGGCCGACGTGCAGGACAGCCTCATCACCGTCCTGTCGGAGAAGACACTGCCCGTACCGGAGTTGGGGCAGGAGGTGCAGGCGGTCCGCGGCTTCAGCCTGATCGCCACGGCCAACGACCGCGACCGGGGGGTCAACGAGCTGTCCAGCGCCCTGCGCCGCCGTTTCAACACGGTGGTGCTGCCGCTGCCGGAGAGCGTCGAGGCCGAGGTCGACATCGTCACGCGGCGCGTCGGCCAGATCGGCCGCTCCCTCGACCTGCCGGCCGGGCCCGACGGCATCGACGAGATCCGCCGCGTGGTGACCGTCTTCCGCGAACTGCGCGACGGGATCACCTCCGACGGCCGTACGAAGGTGAAGTCGCCGAGCGGCACCCTGTCGCCCGCGGAGGCGATCTCCGTGGTGACCAACGGTCTCGCGCTGGCCACCCACTTCGGCGACGGCGTCCTGCGCCCGGCCGATGTCGCCGCGGGCCTCCTCGGCGCCGTCGTCCGTGACCCGGCCGCCGACCGGGTGGTGTGGCGGGAGTACCTGGAGGCGGTCGTCCGCGAGCGGGACGGCTGGGCGGACTTCTACCGGGCGTGCCGGGAGGTGACCGCGTGAGGGGGCGCGAGGACACGGTCCGGGGCTGCGTTCCGGCGGGGCGCGGGCGGACACGGGCCGGGCGAGGGGCCGGGGGACGGCGGCCGGACGGGGAACCACGGGGGAGGAGCCGGGATGCCGGACGGTGAGGTGACCGAGGACGGCCGGGTGGCCCTCGGCGCCGGGGAGGGAGGGCACGGGGACCGGTGGCCGGGAGGGACGGGGGGCGGGACCACCGGCGGCCGGGTCTCCGGGGGCACGGACGGAGTCGGGGGCCGGGTACGGGGTCCGGACGGCGACGACGGCGACGGGGTGGCCGGTGACGGGGCGGCCGGGGCTGTCGGGGAGGGCGGAAGCGGGGAACGGCGAATGCGGGCCGCCGGGGAAGAGCCGGGCGGGCGGTCCGCGGCCGGCCCGGGCCAGGCCCTGCTGCTCGGGGTGCGGCATCACGGGCCGGGGTCGGCGCGGGCGGTCCGCAGGGCGTTGGACGCCGCCCGGCCGCGGACCGTGCTCATCGAGGGCCCGCCCGAGGCCGACGCGCTGATCGCGCTGGCCGCGGACGAGGACCTGCGGCCCCCGGTCGCCCTCCTCGCGCACGCCGTGGACGAGCCCGGACGGTCGGCGTTCTGGCCGATGGCCGAGTTCTCCCCGGAGTGGGTCGCGCTCCGCTGGGCCCTGGAGCACGGCGTCCCGGCCCGCTTCATCGACCTGCCGGCCGCGCACACCCTGGCCTGGCAGCGGAATCCGTACGAGGGCACGGACCCGGAGGGCACGGAGTCCGACGGCACGGAGTCCGACGGCACGGAGTCCGACGGCACCGGGCCCGGGGGCGCGGCACCCGAGGCGCGGCCGCCGGGCGACGATCCCCGCGTCGACCCGCTCGCCGCGCTCGCCGGCGCCGCCGGCTACGACGACCCCGAGCGCTGGTGGGAGGACGTCGTCGAACACCGGGGGGCGGGGCGGCGCGACCCGCTGGCGCCCTTCGCCGCGATCGAGGAGGCCATGACGGCCCTGCGGGACGAGCCCGGCGCCGCGGACACCGAGCGGGACCTCGTGCGGGAGGCCTACATGCGGCTCCAGCTGAGGGCGGCACTGAGGGAGTTCGGGGACGGGTCCGTGGCGGTGGTGTGCGGCGCGTGGCACGTGCCCGCACTCCGGCGGACCCCGGCGCTCACCGCCGACCGGGCGCTGGTGAGAGGACTGCCGAAGATCAAGTCCGACCTGACGTGGGTGCCGTGGACCCACCGCAGACTGACACGGGCCGGGGGATACGGCGCCGGCATCGACTCGCCGGGCTGGTACGCGCATCTGTTCGCCGCCCCCGACCGGCCGGTGGAGCGGTGGCTGACCAAGGTGGCCGGCCTCCTGCGGGACGAGGACCGTGTCGTCTCCCCGGCGCACGTCATCGAGGCGGTCCGGCTGGCCGAGACGCTCGCCGCGCTGCGCGGCCGCCCGCTGCCCGGACTGGGCGAGACCACCGACGCCGTGCGGGCGGTGCTGTGCGAGGGGTCGGACGTACCGCTGGCGCTGATCGAGGACCGGCTGGTCGTGGGGGACGTCATGGGGGAGGTCCCCGCCTCCGCGCCCGCGGTGCCCCTGCAGCGTGACCTCGACCGGCGCCGGCGCCGCCTGCGGCTCAAACCCGAAGCGGCCGAACGGGAGCTGGAACTGGACCTGCGCAAGGAGACCGACGCCGAGCGCAGCAGGCTGTTGCACCGGCTGCGCCTGCTGCGGGTGGACTGGGGCGAGCCGGTGGTCCCGCGGGGGAGCACGGGCACGTTCCGCGAGACCTGGCGGCTGCGCTGGCAGCCCGAACTGTCCGTCCGGGTCGCCGAGGCCGGGGTGTGGGGGACGACCGTACCGGCCGCCGCCACCGCCAGGGCGGAGGCGGACGCCCTCGCGGCGCGGGGCCTCGCCGAGGCGACCGCCCTCGCGGAGCGCTGCCTGCCGGCCGGGCTGCCGGACGCCCTGCCGACGGTGATGCGGGTCATCGCCGAGCGGGCCGCCCTGGACACGGACGTCGGCCATCTCGCCCAGGCGCTCCCCGCCCTGGTCCGCTCCCTGCGCTACGGCGACGTGCGCGGCACCGGCACCGACGCGCTCGCCGACGTCGCCGTGGGGCTCGCCGAGCGGATCTTCGTCGGCCTGCCGCCGGCGTGCGCCGCACTCGACGCCGACGCGGCCGAGGAGATGCGCGGCCACGTGGACGCGGTCCACGGTGCGGTGGGGCTGCTCGAGGAGGAGGCCGGGGCGGAGCGGGCTCCGCTGCACAGCCGGCTCCGCGACCGCTGGCGGGACGTGCTGCGGCTGCTGTCCGGACGGCGTGGCGTGGCGGGGGTCGTGCGGGGGCGCGCCGTACGACTGTTGCTGGACGACGGGGAACTGGAGGCGGACGAGGCGGCGCGGCTGATGGGGCTCGCGCTGTCGCCGGGGACGCCGCCAGCGGACGCGGCCGCCTGGATCGAGGGCTTCGTCGGGGGTGGGGCCGGCGGCGGGCTGCTCCTCGTGCACGACGAGCGGCTGCTCGACCTGGTCGACGGCTGGCTGTCGGCGGTGCCGGCGGAGGCGTTCACGGACGTACTGCCGCTGCTGCGGCGGACGTTCTCGGCGTACGGGGCGGGGGTGCGCCGGACCCTCGGGGAGCTGGTGCGCAGAGGGCCCGGGGAGAGGGGAACCGTGGTGCGGGCGGGTGCCGGGACCGCCGGGTTCGCGGACGAGATCGACGCGGGACGCGCGGACGCCGTCCTCCCCGTGGTGCGGCTGCTGCTGGGACCGGACGGGACGCAGCGGGACGACGACCATCCGGCAGGAGTGAGGACATGACCTCCGAGACGAGGGAGACGGACCCCGCGCGGGAGCGGCTGCGGCGCTGGCGGCTCGTGCTCGGCGGCGGCGAGGCGGACGGCACCGGGCACGAACTGTCCGGGCGGGACGCGGCCATGGACGCCGCGCTCGCCGCGCTCTACGGCAAGGGGGACAGGGCGCGGACGGGGCGGGACCGTTCGGCGGGGCTCGGGGCGTCGGCGCCGTCGGTGGCGCGCTGGCTGGGGGACATCCGGACGTACTTCCCGTCCTCCGTCGTCCAGGTCATGCAGCGCGACGCCATCGAGCGGCTCGGGCTGGCCGCGCTGCTGCTGGAGCCGGAGATGCTGGAGGCGGTGGAGGCGGACGTGCACCTCGTCGGCACCCTCCTCTCGCTCGACAAGGCGATGCCGGAGACGACGAAGGAAACGGCGCGGGCCGTCGTGCGCAAGGTCGTCGAGGACCTGGAGAGACGGCTCGCCGGCCGTGCCCGTGCCACCCTCACCGGCGCGCTCGACCGCGGTGCCCGGGTCGCCCGGCCCCGCCACCACGACATCGACTGGAACCGCACGATCGCCGCCAACCTCAAGCACTACCTGCCCGAGTACGGGACGGTCGTGCCCCAGCGGCTCGTCGGTCACGGGCGGGCCTCGCAGTCCGTGAAGAAGGAGGTGATCCTCTGCGTCGACCAGTCGGGGTCCATGGCGCCCTCGGTCGTCTTCGCCTCCGTGTTCGGGGCGGTGCTGGCGTCGATGCGGACGGTCGGCACCCGGCTCGTCGTCTTCGACACGGCGGTCGTCGACCTCACCGACCAGCTCGACGACCCCGTGGACGTCCTCTTCGGCACCCGGCTCGGCGGTGGCACGGACATCAACCGGGCGCTGGCCTACTGCCAGTCGCAGATCACCCGCCCCGCCGAGACGGTGGTGGTGCTCATCAGCGACCTCTACGAGGGAGGCATACGTGACGAGATGCTGAAGCGGGTGGCGGCGATGAAGGCGTCGGGGGTGCAGTTCGTGGCCCTGCTCGCGCTCTCCGACGAAGGAGCGCCCGCCTACGACCGGGAGCACGCCGCCGCCCTGGCGGCGCTGGGCACGCCCGCCTTCGCCTGTACGCCCGACCTGTTCCCGGACGTGATGGCGGCGGCGATCGAGAAACGCCCGCTTCCCGTCCCGGATCTGGACACCGTTGCGGCAAACGGGACATGACCAGCCATCGGTAACAGGAGGCTTGCGCAACCTCGGGACTTCCGTGCGAGGATCGAACGCCTCGTTTCGTCGCACGGGAGGTTCCTCCCCCTTGGCCCGCCCCGCCCGCCTGCCCGCCGTCGCCGCAAGCATCGCGCTGCGCGGCGTGCTGCTGCTGGGCGGGTTGTTCGCGCTGGGACTCCTCCTCGGGGGGCAGGCGCAGGCGGCGGACGGAGCACCGCCGGCCGCGGCCACGTCGCCGGCGTCCACGGCGTCGGCGTCCACGGCGAAGGCGGCGACCGCCCTGCTGTCACGGACCGCGGCCGAACCGGCCTCGCCGCACGCCGTTTCCGGATCCGGACCTGCATCCGGTTCCGTGCCTTCCGTGCCTTCCGCGTCGGCCCCGGCCCCGGCCGAGGAAGCGCCGGTGGATTCGGCTGCCCCGACGCACCCCGTGCTTCTGGTTGCGGAGGGGGCGGAGGGGGTCGTGAAGTCCGCCGGTGAAGTACTGGAGCGCGTGAGCGAGCAGTTGGCTGCGGCGGTGGCGGAGGTGGTGCCCACGGCGTCGCTGCCGAGCGTCCCCGAACTGCCGACGCTGCCCCCGCCGGGTTCCTTCCCCGAGCTGCCGGACCCTCCCTCGCCGCCGTCCCTGCCGGCCCCCACCCTGCCGCTGCCGGACCTCCCGGCCCCGTACCTCCCCGTGTCGGGCTTCCCGGCGTCGGGCCTCCCGGTGTCGGACCATCCGGCGTCGGACCCCGGGCCGGACTCCGGGACCGTGGCCCCGGCGGCGCCGCGACCGTCGTACGGCCCCCGGGGTCTCGTGCGCGAGGCACCGGGAGGACCGGTCGCGCACGGCGGAGGGCAGGTCCGTGCCGGGCATGCCGTGACCGGCACCCACGCGCCCGCGGAGCGAGCGCCCGCCGGGGCGCCCGAGGGCGCGCCGGGCAGCGCGTCACAGCTCGACGGCGGTGCGTCGCGGCACGGCGACGCGCACGCCGTGCCGCCGCATCAGCGGGTGCCGCTGCTGCTGGTGCCCGGCGGCGCCATGCGTACGGACGCGGCCGAGATCGAGGACAGGTACCGGGACATCCCCGTCTTCCCCGGCTAGGGCAGGCCGTCCTCCCTCCCCCGCGCGACTGCCGCGCGGGGTGGAGACACGTTGCCCGCCGGCCCGGAGCCCGTGTTCCCGCTCCGGTGTCCGGATGCCTTCCAGCCTCAAGGACCCGACGTACGCATGAACCCTCAAAAACCCGACGTACGCATGAACAAGGACC
This sequence comes from Streptomyces sp. NPDC088766, assembly GCF_044750845.1. NCBI lineage: Bacteria > Bacillati > Actinomycetota > Actinomycetes > Kitasatosporales > Streptomycetaceae > Streptomyces > Streptomyces sp. NPDC088766. The sequence continues at coordinate 179,861 of NZ_JBIVKQ010000001.1, forward strand.
TCCGCCGTTCCCTCGTCATGGCCGCCGGTGTCACGGGCGTGCGGGTGCTCGGTTCCACCGCCGCGAACGCGGACGGGACGCCGGCCCCCGCCCTCACCCCGCCGGACGTGACCGGCACCGTCGACGACACGCTCGCCGCCGGCCCCGGCCCGCCGCTCCCTTCGCGGACCGTCACCCGCACGGCTGACCGGTTCGCCGGGGAGCTGACGGCCCCTGTCGCCCCCTTCGCGTACGAGGCGACCGGTGGCGTCGGTTCGACGGCGTACGGCGTGGCCGGTACGGCCGGTTCCGCCGCCCGGTCGGCTGCCGGGCACGCCCTCACCGGTGCCGCGGCGGCTGCGGACACGGTCGTCCCCGCGCGGGGGCCGGACGCCGCCGGGATCCGGCGCGGCTGATCCCACCCGGCCCGCGCACGCGATGAGCGCACCCGTGTGCACCGTGCTCCGCGGGCCCCGCATCCTTCCCGTCGGCCGCACGCCGGCGGGGCACCCGCTCCGCGGGAGGCAGGACCCGGACGGCCGAAGCCGTCGGTCGTTCCGGCCGTACCCCCGCGGAACGGGGCCGGGCCGCCCCCATTGGGGTGGGGGCGGCCCGCCCTGAGCCCCTCCGGGGCTGCTCCACGGGTCTCACCGGGCCGGCCCCAGCCCGGTGAGACCCCTCCCGGTCTCCGTCCCGGTCGCGCACCACCTCCTCACAGGCGGCACGGCGTGCCAGTGATGTCGGCATCATGTGACAGGTATCACCGCTCAGGTGTGACCCTCGATTTAGGGGCCCCCCGCAAGCAGCGATAACCTGCGAGACGGACATGCCGCGCGCTCGGACACCGTGTGCGCCTCCCTTGTGACTGACAGACGGCGGACGTCACGTTGCCCTCGCGGCACGCCCACGCAGACAACGAACCGCGAGATCACTGATAGGGACGGAAGCGCGTGGACCTGTTCGAGTACCAGGCGAGGGACCTCTTCGCCAAGCACGATGTACCGGTGCTGGCCGGTGAAGTCATCGACACGCCTGAGGCGGCCCGCGCAGCCACTGAGCGTCTCGGCGGCAAGTCCGTGGTCAAGGCCCAGGTGAAGGTCGGCGGCCGTGGCAAGGCCGGTGGCGTGAAGCTCGCCGCCACCCCGGACGAGGCCGTCGCCCGTGCGACGGACATCCTCGGCATGGACATCAAGGGCCACACGGTCCACAAGGTGATGATCGCCGAGACGGCCCCGGAGATCCTGGAGGAGTACTACGTCTCCTTCCTCCTGGACCGCACCAACCGCACCTTCCTCTCCATCGCGTCCGTCGAGGGCGGCATGGAGATCGAGGAGGTGGCGGCCACCCGCCCCGAGGCCGTCGCGAAGACCCCGATCGACGCCAACGAGGGTGTGACCCCCGAGAAGGCCCGCGAGATCGTCGAGGCCGCGAAGTTCCCGGCCGAGGTCGCGGACAAGGTCGCCGACGTCCTCGTGACGCTGTGGAAGACCTTCATCGAGGAGGACGCCCTCCTCGTCGAGGTCAACCCGCTGGCGAAGGTCGCCTCCGGCGACGTCATCGCCCTCGACGGCAAGGTCTCCCTGGACGAGAACGCGGACTTCCGCCACCCCGACCACGAGGCGCTCGTCGACCACGCGGCGGCCAACCCCCTCGAGGCCGCGGCCAAGGAGAAGAACCTCAACTACGTCAAGCTCGACGGCGAGGTCGGCATCATCGGCAACGGCGCGGGTCTCGTCATGAGCACCCTCGACGTCGTCGCGTACGCCGGTGAGGCCCACGGCGGCGTCAAGCCCGCCAACTTCCTCGACATCGGCGGTGGCGCCTCCGCCGCCGTCATGGCGAACGGCCTGGAGATCATCCTCGGCGACCCGGACGTCAAGTCCGTCTTCGTCAACGTCTTCGGCGGCATCACCGCCTGCGACGAGGTCGCCAACGGCATCGTGCAGGCGCTGCAGCTGCTCAAGGACAAGGGCGAGGAAGTCACCAAGCCCCTCGTCGTCCGCCTGGACGGCAACAACGCCGAGCTGGGTCGCAAGATCCTCTCCGACGCCAACCACCCGCTGGTCCAGCGCGTGGACACCATGGACGGCGCGGCCGACAAGGCCGCCGAGCTCGCGGCTGCGAAGTAAGGAAGAGGGACAGACACAGCCATGGCTATCTTCCTCGACAAGGACAGCAAGGTCATCGTCCAGGGCATGACCGGTGCCACGGGCATGAAGCACACCAAGCTCATGCTGGCGGACGGCACCAACATCGTCGGCGGCGTGAACCCCCGCAAGGCGGGTCAGTCGGTCGACATCGACGGCACCGAGATCCCCGTCTTCGGCACGGTCGCCGAGGCGATGGAGAAGACGGGCGCCAACGTCTCCGTCCTCTTCGTGCCGCCGGCCTTCTCCAAGGCCGCCGTCATCGAGGCGATCGACGCCGAGATCCCCCTCGCGGTCGTCATCACCGAGGGCATCGCTGTCCACGACACCGCCGCGTTCTACGCGTACGCGGGCTCGAAGGGCAACAAGACCCGGATCATCGGCCCGAACTGCCCCGGTCTCATCACGCCGGGCCAGTCGAACGCCGGCATCATCCCGGGCGACATCACGAAGCCGGGCCGTATCGGCCTGGTCTCGAAGTCCGGCACGCTGACGTACCAGATGATGTACGAGCTGCGCGACATCGGCTTCTCGTCCGCCGTCGGCATCGGTGGCGACCCGATCATCGGCACCACGCACATCGACGCGCTCGCCGCGTTCGAGGCCGACCCCGACACCGACCTGATCGTCATGATCGGTGAGATCGGCGGCGACGCGGAGGAGCGGGCCGCGGCCTTCATCAAGGAGAACGTGACCAAGCCGGTCGTCGGCTACGTCGCGGGCTTCACCGCGCCCGAGGGCAAGACCATGGGCCACGCCGGCGCCATCGTCTCCGGCTCCTCCGGTACGGCCGCCGCCAAGAAGGAGGCCCTCGAGGCCGCCGGCGTCAAGGTCGGCAAGACGCCGACCGAGACGGCGAAGCTGGCCCGGGAGATCCTGGCCGGCTGAACGGCTTTCGCCGGCTGAACGTCAGTGGGCCCGTCCCCTCGCGGGGGACGGGCCCACCGGTGTGTCCGCGGGCGGCGCGCAGGCCGGGGCCGTCGCGTCAGCGGGGCTCCGGCCGGAGTCTCTCCGGGCCGTTCGCCGCTTCCGCCCGGAGTTTGGCCCTCAGTGCCAGCTCCGCGGTCGAGAGGGGTCCCGGAGCCGTCCTCGGGGGGACGCCGCGAACCGTCTCGCCGGGCGGGACCGGGGGCTCGTAGCGGGTGGGGGCCGATCTCAGGGTGAGGGCCGTCGCGCCGATGATCGCCACCGTGACGGCGATCGCCGCCCTGGTCCAGAACCGGGCCCGGCGTTCGCTGCCGATCCGTACCGTCGGGGGTTTGGCGGCGCGCAGGCGTTCCGTCGACGCCGTCTCCGCCAGGCGACGGTGCAGCTCGCGCGGTTCCGCCAGCTCCGGCAGCCGGGCGGCGATCGCCGCGCGCGCGTGCAGCAGGCGGTTCGCCGCCGCCGGTGTGCTCGCCTCCGTCTCCGCCGCGGTCTCCGGCAGCCCCAGGCCGACCCCGTCGTACAGCAGGAGGGTGCGGCGGTAGGACGGCGGGAGCGTCAGGAGGGCGTCGAGCAGGGCGCGGTCACAGGCGTCGGCCGGCGGTGGTTCGGGGTGGCGGTAGCGGGGGCGGAACCGGTGCCAGGGGGACAGCGCGTACTCGTACGCCGTCGCGCGGACCCAGCTCGGCGGGTCGGGGTCGACGGCCACCTCCGGCCAGCGCTGCCAGGCGATCTGGAAGGCCTGCTCGACCGACTCGCGGGCCAGTTCGCGGCGGCCGGTCAGGAGGTAGGCCTGGCGGACGAGGGCCGGGGCGCAGAACGCGTACAGGGCGTCGAAGGCCTGAGCGGGGGTCAGGGGAGGGGAGAGGGAGGACGGTGGGGCGGGTGTGGCCGTGGGGGTGAGGGTGGGGGCGGAGACGGGCTTGGGGGCGGGGGGCCTCTCGGCCGTGTCCGGACCGGCCGTCAGTCCGGTTGCGGGCCGGGCCTTCTGGGGGCCCGTCACCTCGGCCGTCATCTCAGCCGTCACCCCGGCCGGTGGCTCGTCCGCCAGCTCGGCCAGCAGTTTCGCGTACGACTCCCTCGTGCGGCCGCTCGGAGTGGAGCGGCCGGCCTCCCACGCGCGCACCGTCTCCCTGCTGACGCCCAGCCGCACCGCCACCTGAGCCTGCGTCAGCGAGCCCCTCTCGCGCAGGCGTCGGCGTTCCTTGGGAGGGGGGAGCGGGGTGTCGAAGCACTGTGTCACAGGGCACCCCTTCGTACGAAAAAGTACATAAACGTATATTGAGCGACACAACGGTGGTTCGCCCGTTACGACGGGAAGGCGCGTGTCGTTGGGACCATGGCGGGCGTGATCCAGATGACCGTCCGTCGTTCGTCGTTGTCGCTCCTCCTCGTCCGGCTCGTCCGGCTCGTCCGGCTCGTCCGGTCCCGCCACCGTTCCCCCGGACTGGCCGCCGGACTGCTCGGCGGTGCGCTGGCCGCGGGGCTCGGGCTCGGTTCGATCGCCGTGCTGGTGACGGTGCTGTGGATCAGCTCGCCCTATCCGGACAGCGGGCCCGGTGGCGCGCTGCATGTCGCGGCCGCGCTGTGGCTGCTGGCGCACGGGGTGGAACTGGTCCGCGCCGACACCCTCTCCGGGGTCCCCGCGCCGGTCGGCGTCACCCCCCTGCTGCTGCTCGCCCTGCCGGTGTGGCTGCTGCACCGCGCCGCGCGCGACGCCGTGGACGGGACCGGGGAGGAGGGCGCTCCCCTGGTGGGCGCGCGGACCGCGTGGGCGGGGGTGGTCCTCGGATACCTCGCCGTCGCCGCGGCGGCCGCGGGGTACGCGGCCGGTGGCGCCCTGCGGCCCTCCTTGCTCGGGGCCGGGGTGTCGCTGCCGGTGCTCGTGGCCGTCGCGGCGGGGGCCGGGGTGTGGGCGGCGTACGGGCGTCCCCGCGGGCCCGTGGAGCGTGTACTGGCGCTGTTGCCGCGCGGGGCGCGGCGGCTGGTGCTGGGGGCGGAGGGGCGGGAACGGGTGGCGGTGGCCGTGCGGGCGGCGGGGGCGGGGGCCGCGGTGCTGGCGGGGGGCGGTGCCTTGCTGGTGGCGGTCTCGTCGGTGTGGCACCTCGGGGCGGCGCGGGGGGCGTTCCTGGAGCTGACCGAGGTCTGGTCGGGGCGGTTCGCGGTGCTGTTGCTGTGCGTGGTGCTGGTGCCGAACGCGGCGGTGTGGGGGGCGGCGTACGCGGTGGGTCCCGGGTTCGTGCTGGGGACCGGGCACGTGGTGACGCCGTTGGCCTCCGATCCGGCTCCGCTGCTGCCGCCGTTCCCCTTGCTCGCGGCGGTGCCGGAGGCGGGGGCGGGCGGGGTGCTGAACTGGGCCGCGGCGGTGGTGGCGCTGCTGGGCGGGGGTGCGGTGGGGATGTTCGTGGGCCGGGGTGCCGTGCGGCCCGGCGGACGGGTCTGGTCCTGGAAGCGGGCGGTGGGAGTGGTGGGGCTGGCGGGGGTGCTGTGCGCGGTGGGGTTCGGCGTGCTGGCGGGTATGGCCGGGGGGCCGTTGGGAGTGGGGACCCTGGCCCGGTTCGGGCCGGTGGGGTGGCAGGTGGGGGTGGCGGTGTGGGTGTGGGTGGTGGGGGTGGGGATGCCGGTGGGACTCGGTCTGCGGTGGTGGTGGGGGCGGGGCGAGGTGACGGGCGCGGCTGCGTCTGTGCGGACGCCGGTGCCGCTGCCGGTGCCGGCACCAGCACCGGTGCCGCTGCCGGGAGCCGTGCCCGCGCAGGCATCCGGCGCGGACGCCGAGCCGTACGACTTCGAGCGCGAGGAAGGCACCGGGACGCCGTGAACGGCGGGGAGTGTTCTCGCCCCGCCGCCCCTTACCGACCAGACCCCGGGGGCCGTCGCCCCCCGGACCCCTGCTGCCGGCCCTGGACGGGCCTCGTCCTCAGGCTCCCCCGGAGGGGGCATCCCCGGACGGGTTGTGTGTGCCGATCGGAGTTCACTGTCCGGGAGCCGCCGCTCCTGGCGTCCTGCCCCCGGACCCCGGTTGACGGCCCTGGACGGGCCTCGTCCTCAGGCTCTCCCGGAGGGGCGCCCTCGGGCGGGCTGCGTGTGCCGACCGGTGTTCGTCGCTCCTCCCCGGCGGGTGGGCGCTGGGGGTGCGGGATGCTCGGCCCCGGCCGGGAGGGAACGCCCGGCCGGAGCGGTTTCGGCCCGCCGGGCCGGGGTGGGTGGGCGTGGGGCCCGGGGGCGGAGCCCAGGGCCTCGGTGGCGCAGCCCCTGCCCCTGGGGCGTGCTGCCTAGCTGTTGCCGCCCAGGACGTTCCTCAGCTGTTCCGGCAGGAGGTCGTTGCAGGCCTGCTTGGACTCGTTGGTCAGGGCGTCGTTCGTGCAGGTGTAGTAGTCGCTGTAGACCAGCTGGGCCGTGAAGGTGAGGGCCACCAGGGCCAGGGCCAGGGAGGCGGTGACGATGCCGCTGACGGCCGCCGTGGTCTGCGGGCGGGCGGGCGGCTGGGGGTTGTCCGGGTCGGGGGTGCGCGGCTTGGCGCGCAGCGCGCTGATGCCCCAGTTGAGGGCCAGTGCGCCGAGGAGGAGTGCCACGTAGGGCCAGCCGAAGAGGGCGAAGAAGAAGGCCCACATGCCGCACAGGACGGCGTAGCGCGCGCGGCGCTGGGACGGGTCGGTGGGGTCCCAGCGCGGGCCGGGAGTGGGGCCTGAGCCGGGGCCGCCGCCCTCGGGAGGGCCGCCGGGGCGCTCGCCGAAGCCGCCGCCGGAACGGCCGGGCTGGCGGTCGCTCCACTGGCTGCCCCAGGGGGAGTTCCCGGACGGCGGCTCGCCCTCGCCCCGGGGCGGGCGGCGGGGCTGCCACGGGCGGTCGGGGGTGCCTTCCGGCGGCGGGGCGAAGGGGTTGTCGTCGCTCGGCGAGGAGTCGCTGGGCGGGGAGGCGTTCGGTGAGGAGCCGCTCGGCGGGGAATTCTTCGACGAGGAGCCCTCGTGGCCGTTCGCCCGGCCCGTGGACGCGTCGGGCGGGGTGGCTGGGCGCTCCCGCAGCAGCACGGCGCCGCGCTCCCCTCCCTGCGGTGACTGCGGGGGGAGCGTGAGGAGTCGCAGGCTGCGGTCCGGCATCAAGAGAGCGTCTTCCCCTAAGTGATCACGACGGTGGTCACGGCTTGCTGGCCGAGGCGACCGCATACGGCTGTCGGATGTGAGCGGTTGTGAGCGGTCACAGGGGAAACGCTCCGCACGACGACCGCGTTCCCGAGCCCGCTCGCCCCAGACGCTACCTTCCGGCCACGCCCCCGTCCCGCGGGGGCCGTCCGGTGTGCCGGTATCGTTGCTGACGGTCGGCCGCTTCGTAGACTTCCCCGTATCCCGGGGCGCGAAGCATTCGTATGAATGCACAGGCGTGGCGTCGTGAGTCGGCCGACGGACAGACGCTCCCCCGAGAAAGGGCCCCATCGTGGCCGCCAAGCCCGAGGCCAAGCGCCTCGTCGTGCTGGTCTCCGGTTCCGGTACGAATCTCCAGGCGCTGCTCGACGAGATCGCCGCGACCGGTGTCGAGGCGTACGGCGCCGAGATCGTCGCCGTCGGCGCGGACCGGGAGGGCATCGAAGGGCTCGCGCGGGCCGAGCGGGCCGGGATCCCCACCTTCGTGCGCAAGGTGAAGGACTACGGGACCCGCGAGGAGTGGGACGCCGCCCTCGCGGAGGCCGTCGCCGCCCACGAGCCCGACCTCGTCGTGTCCGCCGGGTTCATGAAGATCGTCGGCAAGGAGTTCCTGGCGCGGTTCGGTGGGCGGTTCGTCAACACCCACCCCGCTCTGCTCCCCAGTTTTCCGGGCGCCCACGGAGTGCGGGACGCGCTCGCGTACGGCGCCCGGGTGACCGGCTGCACCGTCCACTTCGTCGACGACGGCGTCGACACCGGCCCGATCATCGCGCAGGGCGTGGTGGAGGTCCGGGACGAGGACGACGAGAGCGCGCTGCACGAGCGCATCAAGGAAGTCGAGCGAAGGCTGCTCGTCGAGGTCGTGGGGCGCCTCGCCCGCAACGGCTATCGCATCGAGGGACGAAAGGTAGTTATCCAGTGACCGCCGAGAGCAACGAGAGCACCCAGCGGCCGATCCGTCGCGCGCTCGTCAGCGTCTACGACAAGACCGGCCTCGAAGAGCTGGCCCGCGGGCTGCACGAGGCCGGTGTCACCCTCGTCTCCACCGGGTCCACGGCCTCCCGCATCGCCGCCGCCGGCGTCCCCGTCACCAAGGTCGAGGAGCTGACCGGCTTCCCCGAGTGCCTGGACGGCCGCGTCAAGACCCTGCACCCGCGCGTGCACGCCGGCATCCTCGCCGACCTGCGGCTGGAGGACCACCGGCTCCAGCTCGCCGAGCTGGGCGTCGAGCCGTTCGACCTCGTCGTCGTGAACCTCTACCCGTTCCGCGAGACCGTCGCCTCCGGAGCCTCGCCCGACGAGTGCGTCGAGCAGATCGACATCGGCGGGCCGTCCATGGTGCGCGCCGCGGCCAAGAACCACCCGTCGGTCGCCGTGGTCACCAGCCCGGAGCGGTACGCCACCGTCCTCGCCGCGGTCGAGGACGGCGGCTTCGACCTCGCCACCCGCAAGCGGCTGGCCGCCGAGGCCTTCCAGCACACGGCCGCCTACGACGTGGCCGTCGCCTCCTGGTTCGCCGACGACTACGCGGCCGTCGACGACAGCGGCTTCCCCGACTTCCTGGGCCACACCTACGCGCGCAAGAACACCCTGCGCTACGGCGAGAACCCGCACCAGGGCGCGGCGCTCTACGTCGACGGCACCGGCGGCCTCGCCGAGGCGGAGCAGCTCCACGGCAAGGAGATGTCGTACAACAACTACACGGACACGGACGCCGCCCGCCGTGCCGCGTACGACCACGACGAGCCCTGCGTCGCGATCATCAAGCACGCCAACCCCTGCGGCATCGCGATCGGCGCGGACGTCGCCGAGGCGCACCGCAAGGCGCACGCGTGCGACCCGCTGTCGGCGTTCGGCGGCGTCATCGCGGTCAACCGCCCGGTCTCCAAGGAGATGGCGGAGCAGGTCGCCGAGATCTTCACCGAGGTCATCGTCGCGCCCGGCTACGAGGAGGGGGCCCTGGAGGTCCTCGCCAGGAAGAAGAACATCCGGGTGCTCAAGGCCGAGGGCGCCCCGGCCGACCCGGTCGAGGTCAAGCCCGTCGACGGCGGCGCCCTCCTCCAGGTCACCGACCGCCTCCAGGCCGAGGGCGACGACCCGGCCCACTGGACGCTGGCGACGGGTGAGGCGCTCGCCGCCGACGAGCTGGCCGAGCTGTCCTTCGCCTGGAAGGCCTGCCGGGCCGTGAAGTCCAACGCGATCCTGCTCGCCAAGGACGGCGCCTCGGTCGGCGTCGGCATGGGCCAGGTCAACCGGGTGGACTCCGCGAAGCTCGCCGTCGAGCGGGCCGGCGCGGAGCGAGCGCAGGGGTCGTACGCCGCCTCCGACGCGTTCTTCCCCTTCCCCGACGGGCTGGAGATCCTCGTCGAGGCCGGGGTGAAGGCCGTCGTGCAGCCGGGCGGTTCGGTCCGTGACGAGCTGGTCGTCGAGGCCGCGAAGAAGGCGGGCGTCACCATGTACTTCACGGGGACGCGCCACTTCTTCCACTGACGCCGACGGTCCGCCGCTGACGCGGGGGCGGGCGGCCCGGCACCCTGCCGGACCGCCCGCCTTCCGCTGCCGGCGCCCGGTGGCTCAGGTCAGCCACCGCGAGCAGGAGCCGGAGGTCACCCACTTGTGGGCGAGGACCCCGAAGGCCCAGATGCCGGCGGAGGTACCACGATGATGCTGTACAAGGTGCGTCTCCCCGTGCCCGACGGCTACCGCAGTCAGGGCAGGGCGACGCGCCGGGGCCGTGTCCCCCTCCGGACGGGTCCGACACGGCCCTCGGGCGTGAATGGCGCGAACCGTTCGGCGCGCGGTACGGCGGGCGTCCCCGGTGATCAGAACGGGCGCCCCCGCCGAGCGGTGCGGGCGCCCCGCGGGACCGGCCGGTGGGTCAGTGGCGCGGCCGGCGGAACCAGCCCGCGCTCTCGCGCTTCGCGCAGAAGACGATCACCAGGATGCTGACGGCGATGAGGATGAGGCCGAGGCCCCAGGCCGACAGCATGAAGATGCCGGTGACGATGGCGAACGAGCCGTACACGATGGAGCACACGCGCACGGCGTTGCCGCCCTTGGCGTACTGGAGGAGCAGCACGATGCCGAGGATCGCGAACACGGTGGCCAGGCCCGTCATGAACACCACGACACCCTTGCCGAGGTCGGCGTAGCGCTCGACGTCCGGGTCGCCGGTCACGCCGGCCTCCAGCATCTCCTCGTCCCACCGGGACAGCACCCACAGGTACGAGCCCGCGATGATCAGGTGGGCCAGCGCGATGACCCCCAGCAGCACCTGCGCGACGCGGGTCGGCCGCGGCATCTGCACCGGGCCGCCGGGGTGGTGGCCGCCCTGGAAGTACGGGTCGCCGCCCGGGTACTGCGGGTACGCCTGCTGCGGATACGCCTGCTGCTGGTACGGCGGGGCCTGCGGGACGCCGTGACCGGGGGCGGGCGGCTGCTGCGGGTGGCCGTAGCCGGGAGCGGCCGGGGGCTGCTGGGGCGGCGGCCCGTAGGGGTTGTTCGGCTCGCCGAAGCTCATGGCGGTCCTTCCTCCGTGTGCACTCGGGTGCGGGGACGACGCGTGGCACGTGCGGAGGAAGATCCCACGGTGCGGTGCGTCCCCCCGGTACTGCCCGCGGCACTGGACGTCAATCGTCGGCCGACCGCCGGTTCGTTGTCCAGCCGGTGACCCGGGACGTTGTGCAAGTGCAACTCGGTGGATCACCGCCGGAGCGGTCGTCGCACCGGCCAGGCGGGGACGTCCGGCGCTGGGGTCACCCGGATTGGAACCGGGAGGGCGTCATCCGGGAGGATGGGTCCATGACCGCCCAGATTCTCGATGGCAAGGCCACCGCAGCCGAGATCAAGTCGGACCTGACCGCCCGAGTGGCGGCGCTGAGGGAGAAGGGCGTCACGCCCGGCCTCGGCACGATCCTCGTCGGGGACGACCCCGGCAGCCAGAAGTACGTCGCCGGCAAGCACCGTGACTGCGCCGAGGTGGGCATCGCCTCCATCCAGCGCGAACTGCCCGGCACGGCCACGCAGGAGGAGATCGAGGCGGTCGTCCGCGAGCTGAACGAGGACCCGGACTGCACCGGTTACATCGTGCAGCTCCCGCTGCCCAGGGGCATCGACGAGAACCGCGTCCTCGAACTGATGGACCCCGCCAAGGACGCCGACGGCCTGCACCCGATGAACCTCGGCCGCCTCGTCCTCAACGAACCCGCCCCGCTGCCCTGCACCCCCAACGGCGTGCTGACCCTGCTGCGCCGCCACGGCGTCGAGATCAAGGGCGCCGAGGTCGTGGTCGTCGGCCGCGGCGTCACCATCGGCCGCTCGATGCCGCTGCTGCTGACCCGGCGCAGCGAGAACGCCACGGTCACCCAGTGCCACACCGGCACCCGCGACCTCTCGGCGCATCTGAGGCGGGCGGACATCATCGTCGCCGCCGCGGGCTCGGCCCACCTGATCCGCGCCGAGGACGTCAAGCCGGGCGCGGCCGTCCTCGACGTGGGCGTCTCCCGCAACGCGGAGGGCAGGATCGTGGGCGACGTCCACCCGGACGTCCGCGAGGTGGCCGGCTGGATCTCCCCGAACCCGGGCGGCGTCGGCCCGATGACCCGTGCCCAGCTGCTCGTCAACGTGGTCGAGGCGGCGGAGCGCAGTGTCGGCTGACCGCGGGAACCACCCCGAACGCACCGACGCCGGCGACCGGACCGAAGCAGGCGACCCGACCGGCGCCATGGAGCACTCCGACGCCACGGACCGCGCCGACACCGCGGACCGCGCCGACGGCGGTGCGGCGGCCCGGTCCGCCGAGGAGCGGGTGTTCGCGGAGCCCGTCGTCAGCGACCCGGTCAGCGCACCCGACGCCGACGGCGTCCCGCGCCGCGTCACGCGCCGCTTCCCCCTGTTCACGCGGGACACCGCCCGCCCCGAGGGCGGCGGCCGGGCCGCGCCCGAAGACGCGCCCGCGCCCGCCCGGCAGTGGCCGATCCTGGCCGTCCTCGGCCTGGTCGCCCTGGGCCTGCTGGTGACCGCCTTCGACCAGTTCCGCGTCGGCACGATCCTGATCGGCGCCGCCCTGCTCGGCGGCGCCGCCCTGCGCTGGTTCCTGCCCGGCGTCGGCATGCTCGCCGTCCGCTCCCGGTTCACCGACATCGCGACGTACGGCGTGCTGGGCGCGGCGATCGTCCTGCTGGCGCTCATGGCCCAGCCCGGCCCGTGGCTGCAGATCCCCTTCCTGAAGGACACCCTGCACTTCACGGTCGACGGCTGACGGCCCCGCCTGCGCGCGCGTACGGCGGCCCGTCCTCTCCCCCGAGAAGGACGGGCCGCCGTCGTGTTCCACGCTGCCGCACGGGGAGCGCGCCGTTCAACGCCCGGCCGCGGGCTGTGGCACAGCGGTGACCGTTCCGCCACCGTGTGCGCGCCCGGCCACAGTCACCTCCGGAGCGGGAACCGATCCCGCCGGGGGAGCCGTGGTGTCCGGCCGGGCGCTACCGTGGCCGCGAGGGGACACGGCGGTGGAAGGGGGGGGACCGATGCCTCGCTGGAAGGATCTGCCGGACGCACTGGATCCGCAGGTCCGGGAGTTCGTCACGCGGCTGCGCCGGATCGCGGACGGCAGCGGTGCGAGCCCGGCCGCGCTCGCCGACGGCACCGGCTACGGCGAGGCGTCCTGGGAGCGCTACCTCGACGGCCGCCTCCTCGCCCCCAAGGGCGCGGTCGTCGCCCTGGCCGAGGTCACCGGCACCGACCCGGTCCCGCTGATCACCCTGTGGGAACTGGCCGAGCGGGCCTGGAGCCGCTCCGAACTGCGCCACGGCGACGCCACCGAGGCCGTCCTGCTGTCCCGCGCCCGCACGGTGACGACCCCGGGGTCCGGCCCCGGGCGGCCCGCGCGGCGCCCGGCGGTGTTCCTGGCCGGCGCGCTCGGCGCGGTGACCGTCGCCGTGGGGGCCTTCCTCCTGACCGACGGCGGACCCGCCGACAGCGGCCGGACCGCCGCCCGGACACCGGCCCCTTCCGTCGCCCCCGGCCTGCCGCCGGGCGTGCTGTGCGCCGGTCCCGGCTGCACGGGCAAGGACCCGGAGAAGATGGGGTGCACGGGCGAGCACGTCACCACGGCACGCAGCGTCACCGTCGGCGCGGCCCTGCTGGAGGTCCGCTACAGCGGCACGTGCGGCGCCGCCTGGGGCCGCCTCACCGGGGCGGTACCGGGCGACACCGTCCTGGCGACCGTGGGCGGGACGAGCAGGACCGGCGGCATCACCGGCGACGACGAGACGATCGCGTACACCCCGATGGCGGCCGTGAGGGAGCCGGGCGAGCTGCGCGCGTGCGCCGAACTGGCCTCGGGGCAGCGGGGCTGCACGTAGGCGGGGACCGGTCCGGCCGCCGGAACCGGCCGCCGGAACCGGCCGGGAAAGAAGCCGGCGCACCCGGGCATACCCCGCTCCACCCCGGGCACGCGAACGGTACCCCCACGGGAGTCCGGCACGACCCGGCACCCCCACCGGCGGCCGCCCGGTTCCCCCCTCTCCCGGACCGGCGGCCGCCTCCCGCACTCCCGGGCCGGGAAATCCGCGACGCCGTGCGGCGACCGCGACCGGACACCACGCTGTGGGACGGGCCACACGGCCCCGGACGTACGGCATCCCGCAAGCGCGATAGCCTGACCGCTGGTCGATCTCTTGACGCCAAGAGATCGATCAAACGTCCGGGGCAGGGACGCCCCACCGCCAGCTGTCATACGGAGAACGCCATGACCCGCACTCCCGTGAACGTCACCGTCACCGGCGCGGCCGGCCAGATCGGTTACGCACTGCTCTTCCGCATCGCCTCCGGCCAGCTGCTCGGCGCGGACGTGCCGGTCAAGCTGCGCCTGCTGGAGATCACCCCCGCGCTGAAGGCCGCCGAGGGCACCGCCATGGAGCTGGACGACTGCGCGTTCCCGCTGCTTCAGGGCATCGACATCACCGACGACCCGAACGTCGCCTTCGACGGCGCCAACGTCGCCCTCCTCGTGGGCGCCCGCCCGCGCACCAAGGGCATGGAGCGCGGTGACCTCCTGGAGGCCAACGGCGGCATCTTCAAGCCCCAGGGCAAGGCCATCAACGACCACGCCGCGGACGACATCAAGGTCCTCGTCGTCGGCAACCCGGCCAACACCAACGCGCTGATCGCCCAGGCCGCCGCCCCGGACGTACCGGCCGAGCGCTTCACCGCGATGACCCGCCTGGACCACAACCGCGCGCTGACCCAGCTCGCGAAGAAGACGGGCTCCACGGTCGCCGACATCAAGCGCCTGACCATCTGGGGCAACCACTCCGCCACCCAGTACCCGGACATCTTCCACGCCACCATCGCCGGCAAGAACGCCGCCGAGGTCGTGAACGACGAGAAGTGGCTGGCCGAGGACTTCATCCCGACCGTCGCCAAGCGCGGCGCGGCCATCATCGAGGCGCGCGGCGCCTCCTCCGCGGCCTCCGCCGCCAACGCGGCCATCGACCACATCCACACCTGGGTCAACGGCACCGCCGAGGGCGACTGGGCCTCCATGGGCATCCCGTCCGACGGTTCCTACGGCGTCCCGGAGGGCCTCATCTCCTCCTTCCCGGTCACCACCAAGGACGGCGCGTACGAGATCGTCCAGGGCCTGGACGTCAACGAGTTCTCCCGCGCCCGCATCGACGCCTCCGTGCAGGAGCTGGCCGAGGAGCGCGAAGCGGTCCGCGCGCTCGGCCTCATCTGAGCCACGGCTCGCCGAACCACCGCACTTCCCGATCCCCGGGCGGCACCGGCCGCCCGGGGATCGGTGCGTCCGGGGCCGTGCCGGGCCCACACTGTGCGAGATTTGCCCCGCTCCGTCCGCATTTTCAGTGACGTGGCACACTTTCGGCCACCGGTCACGCATGCAATCGAAACCGGGGGGCACGAGGTTGCGGTCCCGACGGGTGACACAGGTGCCACCCAGGGTCACGGAACTGGCACGGAAGGCAACCCCGATCATGGCGGACAGCACAGAACTCCAGGCACGGAAGACCATATGCGCGGGCGGTGAATGGCGTGATGCCGTCTCCGGTGCCACGCGCGAGATCCTCGACCCCGCGGACGCCCTGCCGTTCGCCCTGGTCGCGGAGGGCGACGAGAAGGACACCGATCTCGCGGTGGCGGCGGCCCGGCAGGCCTTCGACCACGGAGACTGGCCGCGCACCCCCGCCGCCGAGCGCGCCGCGCTGCTGCGCCGCGTCGCCGGGCTCCTCGTACGCGACCGCGAAGAGCTCGGCCTGCTGGAGAGCCGGGACGCGGGCAAGACCGTCGAGGAGGGCCGCGTCGACATCGACTGTGTCGCCGACGCCTTCCGCTACTTCGCCGACCTCGTCGCCGCGGAGGCCCCCGGCCGGGTCGTCGACGCGGGCTCGCCCGACGTCCACAGCGTCGTCGTCCACGAACCGGTCGGCGTGTGCGCGCTGATCACCCCCTGGAACTACCCTCTCCTGCAGGCCAGTTGGAAGATCGCTCCGGCGCTCGCCGCCGGCAACACCTTCGTGGTCAAGCCCAGCGAGATCACCCCGCTGACGACGGTCGCGCTCATCGGCCTGCTCACCGAGGCCGGCCTGCCCGACGGCGTCGCCAACATCGTCACCGGCCCCGGTCACTCGGTCGGCGCCCGCCTCGCCGAGCACCCCGACGTCGACCTGGTCTCCTTCACCGGCGGCCTGGTCAGCGGCACCAAGGTCGCGCAGGCCGCCGCCCCCGGCGTCAAGAAGGTCGCCCTCGAACTCGGCGGCAAGAACCCCAACGTCGTCTTCGCCGACGCCTGCGCCACCGAGGAGGGCTTCGACACCGCCGTCGACCAGGCCCTCAACGCGGCCTTCATCCACAGCGGCCAGGTCTGCTCGGCGGGCGCCCGCCTCATCGTCGAGGAGTCCGTCCGCGACCGCTTCGTCACCGAACTCGCCCGCCGGGCCGGGCGGATCCGCCTCGGCCGCGGCACCGAGGACGGCGTCGAGTGCGGCCCCCTCGTCTCCGCGCAGCAGCGCGCGAAGGTCGAGGCGTACGTCGAGTCGGCGCTCGCCGAGGGCGCCGTGCTGCGCTCCGGCGGCAGGCGCCCCGACCCCTGCCCGCAGCGGCCGCGGGACGGCTACTTCTACGAGCCGACCGTCCTCGACCACTGCCACCGCGAGATGCGCGTCGTCCGCGAGGAGGTCTTCGGCCCGGTCCTCACCGTCGAGACCTTCCGTACCGAGGACGAGGCGGTCGCCCTGGCCAACGACACCGAGTACGGGCTCGCGGGCGCCGTCTGGACCGCCGACGCGGGCCGCGCGCGGCGGGTCGCCGGCCGGCTCCGCCACGGCACCGTCTGGATCAACGACTTCCACCCCTACCTCCCGCAGGCGGAGTGGGGCGGCTTCGGCCGGAGCGGCGTCGGCCGCGAACTCGGCCCCGCCGGACTCGCCGAGTACCGCGAGACCAAGCACGTCTACCAGAACCTCGCGCCGAAGCCCGTCCGCTGGTTCGCGGGCTGACCCGCGACCCCCGCGTCCGGCCCGCCCGCGACCCCGCCCGCGTCCGGTCGACTCCCGGCCCGCTCGTGCCCGGCCGCCCCACGGCCCGCATTCCCCCCGCTCGTCCGCCCCCCATCCACAGGAGTCCTCATGCCCGAGACCCCCCACGTCTACGACTACGTCGTGATCGGCGGTGGCACCGCCGGCTCCGTCATCGCCTCCCGCCTCACCGAGAACCCCGACGTCACCGTCGCCGTCGTCGAGGGCGGCCCCAGCGACGTCGGCCGCGACGACGTCCTCACGCTGCGCCGCTGGATGGGCCTGCTCGGCGGCGAACTCGATTACGACTACCCCACCACCGAACAGCCGCGCGGCAACTCCCACATCCGGCACAGCCGTGCCCGCGTCCTCGGCGGCTGCTCCTCCCACAACACCCTCATCGCCTTCAAGCCGCTCCCCTCCGACTGGGACGAGTGGGAGGCGGCCGGTGCCGACGGCTGGGGCGCGGTCGCCATGGAGGCGTACTACGCCCGCCTGCTGAACAACATCGTCCCGGTCGACGAGAAGGACCGGAACGCCATCGCCCGCGACTTCGTCGACGCGGCGCAGGCCGCACTCGGAGTACCCCGCGTCGAGGGCTTCAACCAGAGGCCGTTCACCGAGGGCACCGGTTTCTTCGACCTGGCCTACCACCCCGAGGACAACAAGCGCTCCAGCGCCTCGGTCGCCTATCTGCACCCGGTCATGGACGAACGCCCGAACCTGCGCATCTTCCTGGAGACCTGGGCCCACCGGCTGGAGCTGGACGGCACCCGGGCGACGGGCGTGCAGGTACGCGCGGCCGACGGCGAGGAGTTCACCGTCCGGGCCCGCCGCGAGGTCCTGCTGTGCGCGGGCGCCGTCGACTCGCCCCGCCTGCTCCTGCACTCCGGCATCGGACCGAAGGCCGACCTGGACGCCCTCGGCATCCCCGTCGTCCACGACCTGCCCGGCGTCGGCGAGAACCTCCTCGACCACCCCGAGTCGGTGATCGTGTGGGAGACGCACGGCCCGATCCCCGAGAACTCCGCGATGGACTCCGACGCGGGCCTGTTCGTGCGCCGCGACCCCGAACAGCCGGGCCCCGACCTGATGTTCCACTTCTACCAGATCCCCTTCACGGACAATCCGGAGCGCCTCGGCTACGAACGCCCGCCCCACGGCGTCTCGATGACCCCCAACATCCCGAAGCCGAGGAGCCGCGGCCGCCTGTACCTGACCAGCCCGGACCCCGCGGTGAAGCCCGCCCTGGACTTCCGCTACTTCACCGACGAGGACGACTACGACGGCCGCACCCTCGTCGACGGGATCAGGATCGCCCGCGAGATCGCGAGGACCGAGCCGCTCGCCGGCTGGCTCAAGCGCGAGGTGGCCCCCGGCCCGCACCTCACGGGCGACGAGGAACTGAGCGAGTACGCCCGCAAGGTCGCCCACACCGTCTACCACCCGGCGGGCACCTGCCGCATGGGCGCGCCCGACGACGAACTGGCCGTGGTGGATCCGCAGTTGCGCGTCCGCGGCCTGGACGGGCTGCGCATCGCCGACGCGTCGGTGTTCCCGACCATGACCGCCGTGAACCCCATGATCGGCGTGCTGATGGTCGGCGAACGCGCGGCCGAACTGATCGGCGGACGGCCGGACGGCGAAACCGGCGAGCGGCCGGACGGCGAAACCGGTGAACGGCCGGACGGCGTGACCGGCGAGCGGGCCGCGGGCCCGATCGGGGGCGGTGCGCGATGACCACGAGCCCCGCCACCCCCGCCAGCCCCGCGGTCCCCACGCCCGCGGTCCCCGCCCCCGTCTTCTCCGTCGAGGGCCTCTGGAAGGTCTTCGGCCCGAAGTCCGAACGCGTGCCCGCCGACCCGGAGCTGGCCGCCCTCCCGGCCGCCGAGCTGCGCTCGCGCACCGGCTGCACGGCCGCCGTCCGGGACGTCTCCTTCGACGTCCGCAAGGGCGAGGTCTTCGTCGTGATGGGCCTGTCCGGCTCCGGCAAGTCCACCCTCGTGCGCTGCCTGACCCGGCTGATCGAGCCGACCGCCGGCACCATCGTCGTCGACGGCGAGGACGTCCGCGCCATGGACCGCACCCGCCTGCGCGAACTCCGCCGCCACCGCGCCGCGATGGTCTTCCAGCACTTCGGCCTGCTCCCGCACCGCACGGTCCTCGACAACGTGGCGTACGGCCTGGAGATCCAGGGCGTCGGCAGGTCCGAGCGTCGCGAGCGGGCCGGCGAGGTCGTCGCCAAGGTCGGTCTGGCGGGCATGGAGCACCGCAGGCCCGGCCAGCTCTCCGGCGGTCAGCGCCAGCGGGTGGGACTGGCGAGGGCGCTGGCCGTGGACCCGGAGGTCCTCCTCTTCGACGAGCCGTTCAGCGCGCTCGACCCGCTGATCCGCCGGGACATGCAGGAGGAGGTGATCCGCCTGCACCGCGAGGAGGGCCGCACGATGGTCTTCATCACCCACGACCTGAGCGAGGCGCTCAAGCTCGGCGACCGCATCGCCCTCATGCGCGACGGCCGCGTCGTCCAGCTCGGCACCCCGGAGGAGATCGTCGGCTCGCCCGCCGACGACTACGTCCGCGCGTTCGTCCGCGACGTCCCCCGCGAGCAGGTTTTCTCCGTCCGCACGGCCATGCGTGCCGCGACCCCGGCGGACGCGGGCCACGGCCCGGCCGTCGCTCCCGACGCCACGGTCTCCGAGGCCATCGAAGCGGTCGCCCGCACCGGCACCCCGGCCCGGGTGATGGACAACGGCCGCTGCGTGGGAGTCGTCGACTCCGACGCCCTGCTGGGGGTCGTCGCGGGATCGGCACCCGGTGCCGCGACGGGGGCGGAACCCCGTGAGGAGGCCGTCTGATGGCGACGATCACCGCACCCGCCCTCCGCGTCCCCCTCCCCGGCGTCCTGCGCAGCCCCGTCGTCCGCAAACTCCTCGTCCTCGGCCTCGCGGCGGCGGTCCTCGCCCCCCTCGCCCACGCCCGCTGGCACAGCGGAACCTGGCCCGCCGCCCTCACCGTCGACCTGACCGGCCCGCTGACCCGCGCCAACGACTGGATCATCGACAACCGGGACAGCCACCCCCTGTTCCTCTACTTCTTCGGCCACGTCAGCAACGCCGTCGTCCTCTCCGTGCGGGCCGTCTACCTGTTCCTGCTGGCCGCCGGCTGGGCCGGCGTCACCGCGCTCGGCGCGGTCGTCGCCTGGCGCACCGCGGGCGTGCGGCCGGCACTCGGCACGGCCGCCGCGTTCCTGACCTGCGGCCTGCTCGGCATGTGGGTGCCGACCATGCAGACCCTCGCCCTCATGGTGGTCGCCGTCCTCGCGTCCGTCGTCGTGGGCGCGCTGCTGGGCCTCGCCGCCGGCCTCTCCGACCGCATGGACCGCGCCCTGCGCCCGGTCCTGGACACCATGCAGGTGCTGCCGGCCTTCGCCTACCTGCTCCCCGTGGTCCTGGTGTTCGGCATCGGCGTCCCGGCGGCCGTCCTGGCCACCGTCGTCTACGCCGCCCCGCCCATGGCCCGCCTCACCGCGCTCGGCCTGCGCGGCGCCGACAAGGAGGTCCTGGAGGCGGTCGAGTCGCTCGGCGCCACCGCCCGCCAGCGCCTGCTGACCGCCCGCATCCCGCTGGCCCGCAGGGAACTCCTCCTCGGCCTCAACCAGACGATCATGATGGCGCTGTCGATGGCGGTCATCGCGTCGGTCATCGGCGGCGGCGGACTCGGCGACCGCGTCTACCAGGCGCTCGCCTCCGTCGACGTGGGCGCGGCCCTCGCGGCCGGCATCCCCATCGTGCTGCTCGCGGTCGTCCTCGACCGGGTGACGGCCGCCGCCGGACGCGGCACCGGACCGGCCCACGGCCGCCGCACCACGTACGCCCTGCTCGCCGCCGCCGCGGCCCTCGCCGTCGCCGTACGGCTGGCCGGCCGGCCCGACTGGCCGGACGCGTGGACGGTCACCATCGCCGAACCGGTCAACCGCGTCGTCGACTGGATGACCGGCCACCTCTACTCCGGCGTGCCCGTCGTCGGCGGCACCGCGGACTGGGCGGGCCACTTCACCACCTGGGTCCTGGACCCGGTCCGCGACGGCCTCCTGTGGCTGCCCTGGTGGTCGGTGCTGCTGCTGGTCGCCGCGCTCGCCTGGCCGATCGGCACCTGGCGCACCGCGCTGACCGCCGTCCTCGCCATGGCCGCGACCGGCGTGCTCGGCGTGTGGGAGCCGTCGCTGGACACGCTGTCGCAGGTCCTCGCGGCGGTCGCCGTCACCCTCGTGCTGGGCTTCGCCACCGGAATCGCGGCGGCCCGCAGCGACCGCGTCGAGCGGCTGCTGCGCCCCGTCCTCGACGTCTTCCAGACGATGCCGCAGTTCGTCTACCTGATCCCCGTCGTCGCCCTGTTCGGCGTCGGCCGCGCACCCGCGGTCGCCGCGGCCGTCGTCTACGCGCTGCCCGCCGTCGTGCGCATCACCGCCCAGGGCCTGCGCCAGGTCGACCCGGCCGCCCTGGAATCCGCCCGCTCGCTCGGCGCGACCGGCGGCCAGCAACTGCGCCAGGTCCAGCTCCCGCTGGCCCGGCCCGCGCTGCTGCTCGCCGTCAACCAGGGCGTCGTCCTGGTCCTCGCCGTCGTCGTCATCGGCGGCCTGGTCGGCGGCGGCGCCCTCGGCTACGACGCCGTCTTCGGCCTCGCCCAGGGCGACCTCGCGACCGGTCTGGTGGCCGGCGCCGCGATCGTCTGCCTCGGCCTGATGCTCGACCGCGTGACCCAGCCGGCCGCCCGGCGCACCGAGAAGGGAGCCTGACATGCGACTGCGTACGACCGCTGCGGCGGCGGGCCTGCTGCTGCTGACCGGCTGCGGCGCCGCCGACATGACCGAGCAGGCCTCGCCGTTCGCGGGCGCCGGCGGCGCGAAGACCGTGACCCTGTCCGTCCAGTCCTGGGTGGGCGCGCAGGCCAACGTGGCCGTCGCCCGGTACCTCCTGGAGCACGAACTCGGCTACCGCGTCGACACCGTCCAGGTCGACGAGGTGCCCGCCTGGGACGCCCTCAGCCAGGGCCGCGTCGACGCGATCATGGAGGACTGGGGCCACCCCGACCAGGAACGGCGCTACGTCGACGACAAGAAGACCATCGCGCGCGGCGGCGACCTCGGCGTCACCGGACACATCGGCTGGTACGTCCCCACGTACTTCGCGAAGGCGCACCCCGACGTCACCGACTGGAAGAACCTCGACAAGTACGCCGCGCAGTTCCGCACCGCGGAGAGCGGCGGCAAGGGCCAGCTGATGGACGGCTCCCCGTCGTACGTCACCAACGACAAGGCCCTGGTGGAGAACCTGAACCTGGACTACCAGGTCGTCTTCGCCGGCTCCGAGGCCGCGCAGATCACCCAGATCCGCCGGTTCGCCGAGGAGAAGAAGCCCTTCCTGACCTACTGGTACTCCCCGCAGTGGCTGTTCGAGAAGGTCCCGATGACCGAGGTGAAACTGCCCGCGTACGAGGAGGGCTGCGACGCCGACCCGCAGAAGGTCGCCTGCGGCTATCCGCACACCCCGCTGGAGAAGTACCTCAACGCGGACTTCGCGAGGAGCGGCGGCCGGGCGGCGGCCTTCCTGAAGAAGTTCAAGTGGACCACCGAGGACCAGAACATGGTCTCCCTGCTGATCGCCGACCAGAAGCTCAGCCCGGAGGAAGCGGCGAAGAAGTGGGTGGACAGCCACGAGCCGACCTGGCGCGCGTGGCTGTCCTAGCCCCGGCGGCCCGGTGGCCCGGACGGCACCGTCGGCGTTTTGCCGCGCGGTCCGCGCGACGGCGCCGGGTGGCTGCCGACCGGGCCGCCCGGCGCTCCGGCCTGCCGGGCCCCCACCGTTGCGAGAGGGACGTACGCCCGCTTCGGAGGCGGGGCCGGCGGCCCTTTCCGCCGTCGCTCGCATGGTGGACGTCGCGCCGTCGGCGTCCGGTGGCCCCGGTAGGCTGGCGGTCGGGCCGTGACTGGCGCGCTGGGATGGGACGGACCATCGGGGAGCGGCCCGGAGCGACCGAGTGCCGTGCGCCTGGGCCAGACCGAGACCGTGACCGCTTGCACGCCACGCCATCCGGAGGCCGACGTCATGTCAGAGCAGCAGCCCCTCTCCACCGAGTCCACCGCCTTCCGCGCCGCCCTCGACGCGGTCCGCGCCGTCGAGCCGCGCGTCGCCGACGCGATCGGCCAGGAGCTCGCCGACCAGCGCGAGATGCTCAAGCTGATCGCCTCCGAGAACTACGCCTCCCCGGCCACCCTCCTCGCGATGGGCAACTGGTTCAGCGACAAGTACGCCGAGGGCACCGTCGGCCGCCGCTTCTACGCCGGCTGCCGCAACGTCGACACCGTCGAGTCCCTCGCCGCCGAGCACGCCCGCGAACTCTTCGGCGCCCGCCACGCCTACGTCCAGCCGCACTCCGGCATCGACGCCAACCTGGTCGCCTTCTGGGCCGTCCTCGCCGACCGCGTGGAGGCGCCCTTCCTGGAGAGGACCGGCGCCCGCCAGGTCAACGACCTCTCCGAGGCCGACTGGGCCGAACTGCGCCGGGCCTTCGGCAACCAGCGCATGCTCGGCATGTCCCTGGACGCCGGCGGCCACCTCACCCACGGCTTCCGCCCCAACATCTCCGGCAAGATGTTCGACCAGCGCTCCTACGGCACCGACCCGGCCACCGGCCTGATCGACTACGACGCGCTGCGCGCCACGGCCCACGAGTTCAAGCCGCTCATCATCGTCGCCGGCTACTCCGCGTACCCCCGGCTGGTGAACTTCCGGATCATGCGGGAGATCGCCGACGAGGTGGGCGCGACCCTGATGGTCGACATGGCGCACTTCGCCGGCCTGGTCGCGGGCAAGGTGCTGACCGGCGACTTCGACCCGGTCCCGCACGCCCAGATCGTCACGACCACCACCCACAAGTCGCTGCGCGGCCCGCGCGGCGGCATGGTCCTGTGCGACGACTCCCTCAAGGACCAGGTGGACCGCGGCTGCCCGATGGTCCTCGGCGGCCCGCTCCCGCACGTCATGGCCGCGAAGGCGGTGGCCCTGGCCGAGGCCCGGCAGCCCGCCTTCCGGGACTACGCCCAGCGCATCGTCGACAACTCCCGTGCGCTGGCGGAGGGGCTGACGCGCCGCGGCGCGACCCTCGTCACCAGCGGCACCGACAACCACCTCAACCTGATCGACGTCGCCACGTCCTACGGCCTCACCGGCCGCCAGGCCGAGTCGGCCCTCCTCGACTCGGGCATCGTCACCAACCGCAACGCGATCCCCGCCGACCCCAACGGCGCCTGGTACACCTCCGGCATCCGGGTCGGCACCCCCGCGCTGACCACGCGCGGCCTCGGCACGGCCGAGATGGACGAGGTCGCGGCCCTGATGGACCGCGTCCTGACGACGGCGGAGCCGGGCACGACGAAGTCGGGCGCCCCGTCGAAGGCCTCCCACGTCCTGGACGAGAAGGTCTCCGACGAGATCTCCCGGCGGGCGACCGACCTGGTGGCGGGCTTCCCGCTGTACCCGCAGATCGACCTGGGCTGAGGCACCCCGTGAGGGGCGCGGGGCCGTACGGGCCCGCGCCCCCCACTTCGGGAACCCCGTCCCGAACCACCCTCCCGAACCACCCTCCGGAACCACCCTCGTGGCTCTGAGACAATGGTGGGCATGGCGAATGACCGTCCCCGCGTGCTCTCCGGGATCCAGCCCACCGCAGGCTCGTTCCACCTCGGCAACTACCTCGGCGCCGTCCGTCAGTGGGTGGCCCTCCAGGAGTCCCACGACGCGTTCTACATGGTCGTCGACCTGCACGCGATCACGGTTCCGCAGGACCCGGCGGAACTGACCGCCAACACCCGGCTGGCCGCCGCGCAGCTGCTCGCGGCCGGGCTCGACCCGGACCGGTGCACGCTGTTCGTGCAGAGCCACGTCCCCGAGCACGCCCAGCTCGCCTGGGTCATGAACTGCCTCACCGGCTTCGGCGAGGCCTCCCGCATGACCCAGTTCAAGGACAAGTCCGCCCGGCAGGGAGCCGACCGCGCCTCGGTCGGCCTGTTCACCTACCCGATCCTCCAGGTCGCGGACATCCTGCTGTACCAGGCCGACGAGGTGCCCGTCGGCGAGGACCAGCGCCAGCACATCGAGCTGACCCGCGACCTCGCCGAGCGCTTCAACGGCCGCTTCGGCGAGACCTTCACGATCCCGAAGCCGTACATCCTGAAGGAGACCGGCAAGATCTACGACCTCCAGGACCCGTCGATCAAGATGAGCAAGTCGGCGTCCACGCCGAAGGGCCTCATCAACCTGCTCGACGAGCCGAAGGCGACCGCGAAGAAGGTCAGGAGCGCGGTCACGGACACCGACACGGTCATCCGCTACGACACCGAGAACAAGCCGGGCGTGAGCAACCTCCTCGGCATCTACTCGACCCTCACCGGCACGAGCGTCCCGGAGCTGGAGCGGCAGTACGAGGGCAAGCTGTACGGCGCCCTCAAGACGGACCTCGCCGAGGTCGTCGTCGACTTCGTCACGCCGTTCCGGGACCGCACCCGGCAGTACCTGGACGACCCCGAGACGCTCGACTCGATCCTGGCCAAGGGCGCCGAGAAGGCCCGCGCCGTCGCCGCCGAGACGCTGGCCCGGACGTACCAGAAGGTGGGCTTCCTGCCCGCCAAGCACTGAGGGCGCACCACCGCACGCACGTTCCACCGGGCAGAGCGCTGCACATCACTTCCGCTGCGCCTGCCCTCGACACGGCCGTGGCCGTACAGTCGATAGCCGTACGACTGAGTACGAACCAGGCACCAGGCACGGGGCCGGCGCCCGGCACATCCGACGCGACGAAGGAGACGACGTGGGGACCGTAACGATCGGCGTGTCGATCGCGGTCCCGGAGCCTCACGGCAGCCTGCTCCAGGAGCGGCGCGCGGGCTTCGGCGACGCCGCGGCTCACGGTATCCCCACGCACGTCACGCTGCTGCCGCCGACCGAGATCGACGCCGGCGTCCTCCCGGCCGTCGACGCGCACCTGACCTCGGTGGCCGAGGCGGGCCGCCCGTTCCCGATGCGGCTGTGCGGCACCGGCACCTTCCGGCCCCTGTCGCCCGTGGTGTACGTGCAGGTGGTCGAGGGAGTCTCGGCCTGCGCCTGGCTGCAGCAGCGGATCCGTGACGCCTCCGGGCCGGTCGCCCGCGACCTCCAGTTCCCCTACCACCCGCACGTCACGGTGGCGCACGGCATCGACGAGGCGGCCATGGACCGCGCGTACGAGGAACTCGCCGACTACCGGGCCGAATGGTCCTGCACCGGCTTCGGCCTCCACGAGCAGGGCGCCGACGGCGTCTGGCGCAAGCTCCGCGAGTACGCCTTCGGCGGCCCGGTCGTCCCTCCGCAGGCCGCCCACGGTGACCGCGACGCCCTCCCCCGCCCGCTGATCGACAGGGCCTAGATCTGCTCTAGACCGGCAGCCTGCGGAACAGTCCGCGCGGCAGGTGCCGCAGGCCCGACATCACCACGCGCAGCACCCCCGGCACCCACACCGTCTCCGAGCGCCGCCGCAGCCCCAGTTCGACGGCCGCCGCGACCGCCTCGGGGGTGGTCGCCAGCGGCGCCTCCTCCAGGCCCGCGGTCATCCTCGTGCGCACGAAGCCGGGGCGTACGACCATGACGTGGACGCCCGTCCCGTGCAGCGCGTCGCCCAGCCCCTGCGCGAACGCGTCCAGGCCGGCCTTGCTGGAGCCGTAGATGAAGTTGGCGCGGCGGGCCCGCTCGCCGGCGACGGACGACAGGACGACCAGACAGCCGTGGCCCTGGGACTGGAGCGCGCGGGCGGCCACCAGGCCCGCCGACACCGCGCCCGTGTAGTTGGTCTGCGCGACGCGCACGGCGGCCACCGGGTCGCGCTCGTCGCGGGCCTGGTCGCCGAGGACGCCGAAGGCGAGCAGCACCAGGTCGACGTCGCCCTCCGCGAACACCTTGCCCAGCACGTCCTCGTGCGCCTCGGGGTCGAGGGCGTCGAAGGCGACGGTGCGCACGTCGGCGCCGAGGGCGCGCAGGTCCGCGGCGGCCGACTCCAGGGCGGGCGAGGGGCGTCCGGCCAGATGGACCGTGCGGGTGCGGCGGGCGACCAGCCGGCGCGCGGTGGCCAGCGCGATCTCGGACGTGCCGCCCAGCACGAGAAGGGACTGGGGAAGGCCGAAGGCGTCCTTCACGACTGCTCCTGGTGTTCCGGGGGTGTTCTAGAGGGTGAGGCGGCGCGCGAGGTCGGAGACGAACACCCCGCGGGGGTCCAGCTCCGCGCGCAGCGCGCGGAAGTCGTCCAGCCGCGGATACATCGCGGCGAGCAGGTCCGGCCGCAGCCGGGAGTCCTTGGCGAGGTAGACGCGCCCGCCGGCGGCGGCGACCTCCTCGTCGAGTCCGTCGAGGAGGTCGCCGAGGCCCGGCAGGCCCGCCGGGACGTCCAGGGCCAGCGTCCAGCCGGGCACCGGGAAGGAGAGCCAGCCGGGGTCGGCCTCCCCGAACCGTTTGAGGACGGCGAGGAAGGACGGGCAGCGGTGCCGCGCGATGCGGTCCACGATCCGGCGCAGGGTCTCCTCCCGGCCGTGGCCGACGACGAACTGGTACTGCACGAAGCCGCCGCGGCCGTAGACGCGGTTCCAGTGCGGGACCCCGTCCAGGGGGTGGAAGAAGGCGGACAGCCGCTGGAGTTCGCCGGTACGCGCGCGTGGCGCCCTGCGGTACCAGAGTTCGTTGAAGAGGCCCACGGTCCGGCGCGTGAGCAGTCCCCCGGGGAGGCAGGCGGGCGCGGCCGGGAGCCGGGCGGGGCGGAAGGACAGCGGCGCCCTGCGCGCGCGGGCGGGCAGGGCGGCGAGGGGGGCGTGGTCGCCGCGGGTCAGGACGGCCCGGCCGGTGGCGGCGCCGCGGGCGAGCAGGTCGATCCAGGCGACCGAGTAGCGGTAGCGGTGGTCGGTGGCGGTCAGCCGGGCCATCAGGTCGTCGAGGTCGGTCGCGCGCTCGGTGTCGACGGACATGAGGCTCGTCTCGACGGGCCGCAGCCGCACGGTCGCGGTGAGGATCACCCCGGTCAGGCCCATGCCGCCCGCGGTCGCGTCGAAGAGGGGGGTGCCGGGGCGGACCGTACGGACCGTGCCGTCGGCGGTGAGCAGTTCCAGGCACACGACGTGCCGGGAGAAGGAGCCGGACACGTGGTGGTTCTTGCCGTGGATGTCGGCGCCGATCGCGCCGCCGACGGTGACGTAGCGGGTACCGGGGGTCACCGGCACGAACCAGCCCAGGGGCAGCAGGACTTCCATGAGGTGGTGCAGGGAGACGCCCGCGTCGCACAGGACGCTGCCGCCGGCCACGTCGACGACGTGGATCCGGTCGAGGCCCGTCATGTCGAGCACCGCCCCGCCGGCGTTCTGCGCCGCGTCCCCGTACGCCCGTCCCAGGCCCCGGGGGATGCCTCCGCGCGCCCCGCAGTCCCGGACGGCGGTCACGGCCTCCTCGTACGTCCTGGGACGGATCAGACGGGCGGTGGAGGGAGCGGTGCGGCCCCACCCCGTGACGGAAACGGTCTCGGCAGGCATGTCGGTGACCGTATCGCCCTTTTGGGAGTGATTAGTTTTAAAACATTCCTTCCTCCCCGAAATGGGTGATTAATGGTATGTCGCTCGATATTGCCCGAGATTCGGCGTGCCCGGCGTGAACAGTGAATCCACATGGACGACTTGGACGGCAGCGACGACTCGGACGGCATCGACGGCATGGAGACCGGTAGCGACGGCATGGAGACCGGCATCGACCACCGCATCCTCACGGCGGTCCACGCCCGTGGCGCCGACCCGCGCCTGGCAGCCGCCGCGCGCACCCTGTCCCGGGCGGGCGAGCACGGCGCGCTGTGGCTCGCGGCGGGCCTGGCCGGAGCCGCCCTCGACGGCGCCCGGCGCGGCGCCTGGCTGCGGGCCACCGCGCTCACCGCGGGCGCCCACCTCGCCAGCATGGGCGTGAAACGGATGGTGCGCCGCCCCCGCCCGACACACGTCGAACCCCTGGTCCGCACCGCCGGACGGCACTCCTTCCCGAGTTCGCACGCGACCTCCGCCGCGGCCGCCGCCGTCGCCTACGGAGCCCTCGGGGCGTACGCCGTGCCCCCGCTCGCCGCCGCGATGTGCCTGTCGCGCCTGGTCGTGGGCGTGCACTACCCCTCCGACGTGGCCGCGGGAGCAGTCCTCGGAGCACTCGCGGCGCGCGTCGGCACCCCCTGGATGAAAGCCGGCGCGCACCGGGCCGGGGGAGGCGTCCGTGACTGAGGCCGCACCCCTCGCCGGGACCCACCGCCGTGCCGAGCCGCACCCCCCGGAACCCGCCCTCCTGGGACAGCGCACCCGCCACCACCGCCCCGACACGGACACCGGCCCCGCCCCGCACCCCGGCGACACCGCGCCCACCGGCTCCCTCCTGGCCGGCCTGCTGCGCACCGCCCGCCCCAAGCAGTGGGTCAAGAACGTCCTGGTGGTCGCCGCCCCCGCCGCGGCCGGGCAGCTGTTCACCGTTCACGCCCTCACCGAACTCGCCCTCGTCCTCGCCCTGTTCACCGCCTGCGCCGCCGCCGTCTACCTCGTCAACGACGCCCGTGACGCCGCGGCCGACCGCGCCCACCCCACCAAACGGCACCGCCCGGTCGCCGCCGGACAGGTCCCCGTCCCCGTCGCCTACGCCGTCGGAGGCACCCTCGCGGTGCTGGCCCCGGCCGCCGCGGCCCGGCTGACCACACCCGCCGTCGCCGGACTCCTCGTCGCCTACCTGGCCATGCAACTGGCGTACTGCGTCAGCCTGAAGCACGTCCTCGTCGTCGACCTCGTCGTCGTCACCACCGGCTTCCTGATGCGGGCCATGGTCGGCGGGCTCGCGCTCGGCATCCCGCTGTCGCGCTGGTTCCTCATCACCACCGGCTTCGGGGCGCTGTTCATGGTGTCGGCCAAGCGCTACTCCGAGGCCGTGCAGATGGCCGGGACGGCGGGCGCCACCCGCGCCCTGCTCACCGAGTACACCACCGGCTACCTGCGCTTCGTCTGGCAGCTCGCGGCCGGGGTCGCCGTGCTCGGCTACTGCCTGTGGGCGCTGGAGGAGGGCGGCGTCCCGCACACCAGCGTGCTGCCCTGGCGCCAGCTGTCCGTGGTCGCCTTCGTCCTGGCCGTACTGCGCTACGCCGTCTTCGCCGACCGCGGCACCGCGGGCGAACCCGAGGAGGTCGTCCTCGGCGACCGCGCCCTCGCCCTGATCGGCCTGGCCTGGCTCACCATGTACGGTCTGGCGGTGGCCGACTGGTGACGCGCCGTACGGCCGCGGGCCACCGTCCGGCGGTTTCGGGGTAGACGGACCCCCAGGACGCCCGGCCCGGGCACCGCGCACGTCTCACCAGGGGAGTCGGATCATGGACTGGCTGAAAAAGCTCCCCGGGATCGGGCCGTGGATCGCGCGGGTGATGACCACGCACGCGTGGCGGTCGTACGAGCGGCTGGACCGGGTGCAGTGGACGATGCTGGCCGCCGCGATGACGTTCACCAGCTTCGTCGCGCTCTTCCCGCTGCTCACCGTGGTCGCCACGATCGGCGCCGCCACCCTCGGCCCCGAGCGGCAGAAGGAACTCCAGGACAGGATCACCGACCAGGTGCCCGGCATCTCCGACCGGTTGAACATCGACAGCCTGGTGCAGAACGCCGGCACCGTCGGCCTCATCGCCGGCGCCGCCCTGCTGTTCACCGGCGTCAACTGGGCCGGCTCGACGCGCGAGTGCCTGCGCGCGGTGTGGGAACTGTCCGACGAGGAGGAGAACCCGGTCCTGCGCAAGCTCAAGGACCTGGGCATCCTCCTCGGACTCGGCGGCGCCGTCCTCGTCACCCTCGCCATCTCCACCGTCGCCTCCGCGATGGTGGGCTGGATCATCGAACGGGCGGGCATCGACCAGTCCGGCTGGGGCGGCATCCTGCTGCGCGTCGCCGCGTTCGCCGTCGCCGTCCTCGCGGACTTCCTGCTCCTGCTGTACGTCCTGACGCTGCTGCCGGGCGTGGAGCCGCCGCGCCGCCGCCTGATCGTGGCGGCGCTCACCGGCGCCGTCGGCTTCGAACTGCTGAAGCTGCTGCTCAGCGGCTACCTGCAGGGCGTGGCCACGAAGAGCATGTACGGCGCTTTCGGCGTGCCCATCGCCCTGCTGCTGTGGATCAACTTCACGGCGAAACTGGTCCTGTTCTGCGCCGCGTGGACCGCGACGGGGTCCGCCGGCGCGGACACCGGCACCGACACCGGGTCCGACACCGAAACCGGCGCCCCGGACGGGGTCAGCGGCGGCGGCGCACCAGATCCGGCAGCGGCCACCGGCGGTTGACCAGGAACGCCGCACCGGCGAGCAGCACCAGTGCCCCGCCGGCGATCGCCATGGCGGTTCCGACGCCACCGGAGCCGTTCTTCGCGACCGCGCCCGCCACCGGCCGCTCGGACACGTTGCCGACGCCGCCGGCCTCTCCGGCCTCCCCGCCCTCGCCGGAGTTCGCGCCGGGCTGCGCGCTGGCCTGCGCGGCACTCCTCGGCGGGACCAGCTCGCCCACCGGGGTCACCTTGCCGGCCGCCTGGAAACCCCAGTCGAAGAGGGCGGCGGTCTCCTTGTAGACCTCGTTGTGGTCGTCCTTCTCCGGGTTCATCACCGTGACCAGCAGGACCCGCCCGCCCTGCTCGGCGACGCCGGTGAAGGTGGCGCCCGCGTTGGTGGTGTTGCCGTTCTTGACGCCCGCGATGCCCTGGTACTGGGTGATGTCGTAGTCGCCGGTCAGCAGCCGGTTGGTGTTCTGGATCTCGAAGGTCTCGCGGACCGTCCGGCCCTTCTTGTTCTTCGTCGTGGCGCCCGGGAACTTCGCGGTCTGCGTCGAGCAGTACTCGCGGAAGTCCTGCTTCTGGAGGCCGGAGCGGGCGATCAGCGTCAGGTCGTAGGCCGAGGAGACCTGGCCGGGGGCGTCGTAGCCGTCGGGCGAGACCACGTCGGTGTCCAGGGCCTGCAGTTCGTCGGCGTGGTCGTTCATCTGCTGCACGGTGGCCGCGACGCCGCCGTTCATGGACGACAGGACGTGCACGGCGTCGTTGCCGGAACGCAGGAAGACGCCGAGCCACAGGTCGTGGACCGAGTAGGTCTCGCCCTCCTTTATCCCGACCATGCTGGAGCCGGCGCCCACCCCCTGCAGGTCCTCCGTGCGGACCTTGTACTGCGTGGCCTTGGGGAACTTCGGCAGGACGGTGTCGGCGAAGAGCATCTTCAGGGTGCTCGCCGGGGGCAGCCGCCAGTGCGCGTTGTGCGCGGCGAGCACCTCTCCGGACTCGGCGTCCGCGACGATCCAGGACCGCGCGGTGAGGTCCTTCGGCAGCACCGGCGCGCCGCCGGCGAGCTGGACCTGTGTCCCGGCCTGCCCGAGGCGGGCGCCGCCGAGCGACGACATCTTCGCCGGGGGAGTGGCGGACGCGCTGGTCGAAGCCGAAGCCGAAGCCGAAGCCGAAGCCGAAGCCGAAGCCGGAGCCGGAGCCGAGGGGGAGGCGGACGGCGAACCGGAGGCCGGGGCCGGGGCGGGGGCCGAGGGCGACGGGGTCGGCGCGGCCGTGGACACGGGCGCGGTCAGCGCGAGGGACGCGAGGGTCGCGGAGGCGACCAGCAGGGTTCGTCTGGCGGTCTGCTTCAAGGGTGCGGGCACGACGGAGAAAGTACCTGGCAGACCACGGGAAGTCCCGCTCCCCTCCCCACCCCCCTCATGGAACCGGACAGCGGGCGGCGATACTGAACGCATGAAGCTCAGCCGTCCGGTGTCCTGGTTCCTTCTCGCCTTCGGGGTGTGGAGCTGGGTCATCTGGGTCACTTTCGTCAAAAACCTGATCAAGGACAGCAGCGGGCTCGCGTTCGACGACGGCGACCCCACGGCCTACTTCTGGGTCCATCTGACGCTCGCCGTCGTCTCCTTCGTACTGGGGACGGTCGTCGGGGCCATCGGGTTGCGCGGACTGCGTGCACTGCGCCGAACCTCATAGCCCGACGCCCGACGCCCGACGCCCCACCTCCGACGCCCGACCTCCGACGCCCACAGCGGGGATACGAACACCGTGGCCATCCTTTTCGTGCTGCTCGCCCTGGCTTTCCTGGCCGTCCTGGTCGTGGCCAACTGGTACCTGTGGCGCCGCCTGTTCCGCGACACGACCCGCGCCCCCGGCCGGGTCCGGCGCGGCGGCGCGGTACTGATCGCGGGCGGCTGGGCCCTCGCGGTCGGCGCCCTCGTCGCCGAACGCGCCGGCGCCCCCTTCTGGCTCCAGCGCGTCCTGGCCTGGCCCGGCTTCCTGTGGATGGCGCTGTCGGTGTACCTGCTGCTGGCGGTCCTGGCGGGCGAGGCCGTACGTCCGCTGCTGCGGCGCGTCCTGGAGCGGCGGGCGGCCGCCCGGGTGCCGGTGCCGGAGGAGGCGCGGGACGAGGAGCCCGAGACCGTGCCCGCGTCCCCGCCCGGACCCGGAACGCCCGCGCCGCCCGAGGAGCCGCGGCCCCCGCAGGACACCGCCTCCCCGCGCCCCGCCGCCCCCTCCCGCCGCCTGTTCGTCTCCCGCGTCATCGGCGGCGCCGCGGCCGCGGCCGCCGCCGGGACCGTCGGCCACGGCACCTACGGCGTGCTGCGGGGCCCGCAGGTGAAGCGGGTCACCGTCCCGCTGGCCAGGCTGCCGCGCGCGGCGCACGGCTACCGGATCGCGGTCGTCAGCGACATCCACCTGGGCCCGGTCCTCGGCCGCGGTTTCGCCCAGAAGGTCGTCGACACCATCAACGGCACGCAGCCCGACCTGATCGCCGTCGTCGGCGACCTGGTCGACGGCAGCGTCAAGGACCTGGGCCCGGCGGCGGCCCCGCTCGCGCAGCTGCGGGCCCGGCACGGCAGCTTCTTCGTCACCGGCAACCACGAGTACTTCTCCGGCGCCGAGCAGTGGGTCCAGGAGGTGCGGCGGCTCGGCCTGCTGCCCCTGGAGAACACGCGGACCGAACTGCCGTGGTTCGACCTGGCCGGCGTCAACGACATCGCGGGCGAGAGCGAGGGCCAGGGCCCCGACTTCGCGAAGGCCCTCGGTGACCGGGACCGGGCACGCGCGTGCGTCCTCCTCGCCCACCAGCCCGTGCAGATCCACGACGCCGTCGAGCACGGCGTCGACCTCCAGCTCTCCGGCCACACCCACGGCGGCCAGCTCTGGCCCGGAAACCTCCTCGCCGCCGCCGCGAACCCGACCGTCGCGGGCCTGGAGCGCTACGGCGACACCCAGCTCTACGTCTCGCGCGGCGCCGGCGCCTGGGGCCCGCCCACGCGCGTGGGCGCCCCCTCGGACATCACGGTCGTCGAACTGGCGTCGAAGCAGGCCTGAGAACGCTCGACCGGATCCGGCCCACGGGCGACCGGCGTACCCGGCGTCCGGCGGGTGCCTGGGCGCACTCCGCCGGGCGGGCCGGCAGCCGTACCGTCACCGTCAGGCCCTCGCCCGGCGCCGTGCGCACGCCCACCTCGCCGACGATCTCCGCGGGCGCGTCCCGCGCGGTCAGGAAGACCAGGGCCGGCTCCGGCCGCCGCGCGCGCAGCTCCCGCCCGAGGGCGCGACCGTCGCCGTCGGGCAGCATCACGTCGAGGAGTGCCGCATCGGGCCGGACACGGCCGGCGAGGGCGCGGCCCGGGTCAGCCGGGACGGGCGGATCGCGTACGCCCAGGTCGCCTTCGCCGGCCAGGCGAACGCCGTGCCCGAGGAACTCGTCCGGGACGGCCCCGCGGACGTCAGTCCTCCCGGTCCGCCGGGCCCGGCGGCTGCTCCTTCTGCTCCTTCTGCTTCCTCGCCGGGTCCGGCAGCGCCTTGGTCATGCCGGGCAGGAAGTCCGTGAACAGCTCGTGCACCTCGTGGACGAGGGGCCGCAGCACCCGGAAGCGGGCCAGCGCCACCCCGCGCGCGGTCAGGCGCGCGCCCCGCTCGGCGAGCCGGTAGCTGCGCTCGCGGCCCTCGGTGCGGTCGAAGATCCAGTACAGGACGAGACCCATCTGGGCCAGCCACATCAACTCGGGCAGCACCTCCCGCAGTTCCTCCGGCACCTTCGCCTTCGAACCGGCCAGCACCGTCCTGTGGACGCCGATGGCCTCGTTGCGCGCGTGCTCCGACTCCGGGGAGAAGGGGCTGAGCGGGCTGTCCGGGTCGGCGGCGTTCTTGAAGAACTGCACCGCGAACTCGTGGTACGGCGTCGCCACGTCCAGCCAGATCCGCAGCACGCCCGCCAGCCGCGCCTCCAGGTCCGTCTCCCGCTCCAGCAGCTCCCCGATCGCCACCCGGTGCTCGGCGGCGAGCCGGTCGTAGAAGCCCTGGATCAGGTGCTCCTTGCCGGCGAAGTAGTAGTACGCGTTCCCGACGGAGACCCCGGCCTCCTGGGCGATGGCCCGCATCGTGGTCCGGTCGTAGCCGCGCTCCTGGAACAGCCGCATCGCCGTTTCCAGGATCCGCGCGCGGGTCTGCTCCGACTTGGTCGGGGCGACGGCCTCGGAGGACCGGGTCGGGGGAGCGGCCTCGGCGGGACCGTCGTTGTTCACGGGCACGGGCAGGAGCCTAGTCAGTGGGGGCGAGGGCCGCCGTCACCGGCCGGGAGGCGCGGACCCGGCCCCGCGCCGGGCGGTACGGCCGTCCGCCCGCCCGGCGGCACCGGGGCCGCCCGCCCCGCGCCCCGTGCCGGGTCACGTCCGGCGGCCCAGCTCCGGCCGCTTGGAGTAGTCCGTGAGGCCGAGGACGTTCCCCCAGGGGTCGGCGACCTCGACGGTCCAGCCGGTGGCCACGGGGAACGGCTCGTCGAGGGGCTGGATGCCGGCGTCCGCCAGCGCGCGGGCCGCCGCGCGCGCGTCCGGCACCTCCAGCCACAGGCGCGGTGCGGCCCACGGCGGCGGCCGGTGCCCGAGCGCCTCCTCCGCGCGCAGCAGGATGCCGGGCGTCTCGCCCCCGACCTTCAGCAACGCGATCCCGGCCTCGTCGAACCGGAACGCCACCGCGAACCCGGCCCGCTCGTAGAACCCGACGGCCTCACCGAGATCGCCGACGGGCAGCAGGACGTTGTCGAACCCGAGCAGTTCGTAGGACTGGTCGTCTGACATAACGTCAGAATAAGTGGGGAGCGGGCACGAATCCGTGATTGCCGACGCCGCTTCATGCGGTCGCCGCCGCCGGTGTGTGCCACACGGGTGGCCGCACCCGGCTGTTCCGGGTCAGGCGGCCGGGTTCTTCTTCAGGGTCTCGACGAACGTGGCGAAGGCGGGCGCCGGGAAGGTGAGGGTGGCGCGGGCGGGGGCCTTGGAGTCGCGGATGGCTATGCGGGTGTCCAGATCGGCGATTTCGACGCAGGCGTCGCCCTGGCCGCCGCCCGAGTAGGAAGACCTGCGCCAGGTGTCGTCGGGGGTGGTCATGTCGTCCTCACAGCTCCTTCGCCAGCCTGTGGATGAAGTCACGCGAGTGCTCGGGCTCGAGTGACACCGCTTCCACCCTACGGAAGAGCGTTCGATAGCGGCTGAGTTGGGCTGCGGCGTCGATGAACACCGGGCCGTTCGGACCGTCGCGGACCACGGTGTCCAACTGGGGGACCGAGCCGCCTGCGTACACCATGGCGCTGCCTGCCCCGCCGAAGCCTTTCAGGGCGAAGGGGATGACCCGCACGGTGACGTTGTCGGCCTCGGAGAGTTCAAGGACGCGGGTGAGCTGGGCCCGTGCCTCGGCCTGGTCGCCGACCCGGATCCGCAGCGCGGCCTCGTGGATCACGGTTTCGTACGGGATCGGC
The DNA here is from genome assembly GCF_044750845.1 of Streptomyces sp. NPDC088766. Taxonomy (NCBI): domain Bacteria; kingdom Bacillati; phylum Actinomycetota; class Actinomycetes; order Kitasatosporales; family Streptomycetaceae; genus Streptomyces; species Streptomyces sp. NPDC088766. Next base: position 216,449 of record NZ_JBIVKQ010000001.1, read on the forward strand.
TCGGGTCCCTCGACGATGACCTTGCGCTTCATACGGTGCTCGACCCATCGCTCCACCTCGTCCTGAGGGAACTCGGGGTTGACGTAGGAGAAGAGCGCACGGGCGTACTCCTCGGTCTGCAGCAGGCCCGGGATGTGGAGGAACTCCACATCCCACCGGTAGCGGGCGTGATGCTCCAGTTCGGGCAGGTCCAGGAACGGCGTCGGCAGTGTGCCCCGGTACTCCTCCCACCAGCCCCGGCTCCGGGTGGTCGCCATGGCTGCCAGGGCATCGATCAACTTGCCGTCCGAGCAGGCGTAGACGGCTGCGAGGCGACGCAGGCGCTGCCTGCTCACGCCGGAGAGGCCGGACTCGATCTGGTTGATCTGAGCCGAGCTGACCCCGAGCGCGGCCGCCGCCTCGCGTCCGGTGAGGCCTGCCGCATCCCGCAGTTTGCGCAGTTCGATCCCGAGGCGCTTCTGACGTGCTGTCGGTTCACGCCTCAACCCGGCCATGTGCGGCTCCTCGATCCAACGCGCTTGTCGGCGGCACTCGTTCGGCGTCAGATTACGCGATCCACTTGCTAGACCTATAAATCCAGGTCTACTTTCGGTGATGCGACGCATACGCTGCGGAATCGCCGGGATCCCGGAAGCGCACCGCCCCGTCCTGCCAGGACGGCTGCGGCATGACACCGCCCGCGAGTCTTCCGCGCTCTCCGAAACCCCACCACCGAACCGGAGCCGACGCATGTCCGAGGACGAGAACCCGCAGCAGTCCAGGCAGTCCCAGCAGTCTCAGCGGTCCCAGGCCGGCGAGCCCTGGGAGTACTCCCTCCACATCCCCGACGACCCCCGTGCCGTCACCGTCTGCCGCCGCACGCTCCGGCTGATCCTCACCCTTCACGGGCTGATCGGCCTCGTCGACACCGCCGAGCTGCTCGCCGCCGAGCTGGTGTCCAACGCCGTGCGGCACACCGAGGGGCCCGCGGCGCTCCGCGTGCGGTGGGCGGACGGGGTGCTGTGGATCGGGGCGTGGGACGCGGACCCCGAACCGCCCCGGTTTCCGGCGGAGTCGGACGACTTCGGCGAGTTCGGTGAAAGGGAGGACGGACGTGGGCTCGGGCTGGTGCGGGCCTGTTCCGAGACCTGGGGGTGGCAGCCGGCGGCGGGATCCGGGAACCGGGGGAAGTACGTGTGGTGCGAACTCGCCACCGCGTAGGACGATGGACCACCTGACTTCTTCAGGGCACGTCGTGTCATGCAAGATGACGTGCATCCGATCGATCGTGTGACTTCGGGGGAGAACCCACCGTGACAGAGCAGCCCCAGCAGCCCCAGCAGCCGCCCCAGCCCGGCTACGGGTACCCCGGCGCGGGCCAGCCCGGCCCCTACGGGTACCCGCAGGGCGGACAGCAGCAGGGCGGCTACCAGCAGCCTGGATATCAGCAGCCCGGCTACCCGCAGGCCGGTTACCAGCAGGGCGGCTACCCGCCCCCCGGTGCCGTCCCGCCCGGCGCCTACACCGGTGACCCCAACGCGCCCTACGGCTACGACCCCTACGGCCGGCCCCTGTCCGACAAGTCGAAGATCGTCGCGGGCATCCTCCAGCTGTTCCTCGGCACCTTCGGCGTCGGCCGCTTCTACATCGGCCACGTCGGCCTCGGCCTCGCCCAGCTGTTCACCTGCGGCGGCCTCGGCATCTGGGCGCTCGTCGACGGCATCATCCTGCTCACCAGCAACGACAAGACCGACGCCCAGGGCCGGATCCTGCGTGGCTGACGTGGTGGGCGGGGAGCCCGGCTCCCTCCTGCGACACCCGGCGGCGGCACCCCTCGCGGTGCTCGCCGCCGGTCTGGCCGGCTCGGCCTACCTGTACGTCACCGACCCGCACGAGGGCGGGCACCTGCTGCCCCAGTGCCCGTTCCGCTTCGTCACCGGCCTGCTGTGCCCCGCGTGCGGGGGCACGCGCATGACGTACGACCTGATGCACGGTCACCTCGGCGCCGCCTGGCTGGACAACCGGGCCCTGCTCCTGGCCTCGCCCTTCGCCCTCGCGCTGCTGGGCCGCTGGATGTGGGAAGGGCTGCGCGGCCGCCGCTGGCGGCCCACGTTCAGCAGGCGCTCCCAGGCCGTGATCCTGGGCCTCGCCGTGACGTGGACCGTCGCGCGCAACGTCTTCTAGAGCGCCCCGCCGGAGCCCGCCGGGAGACCGCCGGAGCCCGCCCCGCGCCGCCCGCACACCGGTGCGCAAATCCTGTCGGGTACCCGGTGGTTGGCGGGAATTGATCACGGAATAGGAACGATCGTTCGTTCCTACTCCCTTCTTGCCTTCGGTGTTCTCTAGGCTCACGGCTCACAGGGGGGACGTCCTGCATGGCCGAAAGGCGTGCGCGGACGTGGTCGACGCACGGTCGGCGCAAGCTCGGCGTATGGAGAACTCGCATCCCTCCTGGACCCCGTCCCGGAGCAACCAGCTTCGGGAACGCCTGAACACGAAGCGATCCAGGAGCAGTTCTCATGACCGTCCCCACCCCCGAAGCCCCCTACGGCGTCGACCCGATGGGCCGTCCGTACTCCGACAAGTCGAAGATCGTCGCGGGCATCCTCCAGCTCTTCCTGGGCACCCTCGGCATCGGCCGGTTCTACGTCGGCTCCGTCGGCGTGGGCGTCGCCCAGCTCCTCACCTGCGGTGGCCTCGGCATCTGGGCGCTCATCGACGGCATCCTGTTCCTGACGAGCAACGACCGCACCGACGCGCAGGGCCGCGTCCTGCGCGGCTGATCCCCGCCCGCTCGACGCCGAGGGCCCCGCTCGCGCATCGCTGCGCGGAGCGGGGCCCTCGGCGTGTCGCCCGGACCGGGACGGCCCGGACCCCGGACCGGGGTCCGGACCCTGACGGCCGGGATCAGTAGCGGCGGGTGATCAGCGCCCGCTTGACCTCCTGGATCGCCTTGGTGATCTCGATGCCGCGCGGGCAGGCGTCCGTGCAGTTGAACGTCGTACGGCAACGCCACACGCCGTCACGGTCGTTCAGGATCTCCAGGCGCTGCTCGCCGGCCTCGTCGCGCGAGTCGAAGATGAAGCGGTGCGCGTTGACGATGGCCGCCGGGCCGAAGTACTGCCCGTCGTTCCAGAACACCGGGCACGAGGACGTGCACGCGGCGCACAGGATGCACTTCGTGGTGTCGTCGAAGCGCTCGCGGTCCTCGGCGCTCTGGAGCCGCTCACGCGTCGGCTCGTTGGTGTCCTTCGTGATGAGGAAGGGCATGACGTCGCGGTACGCCTGGAAGAACGGCTCCATGTCGACCACGAGGTCCTTCTGGACCGTCAGGCCCTTTATGGGCTCGATCGTGATCGGCTTCGCGGGGTTGATGTCCTTGATCAGCGTCTTGCACGCGAGGCGGTTCTTGCCGTTGATCCGCATCGCGTCGGACCCGCAGATGCCGTGGGCGCAGGAACGGCGGAACGTCAGGCTGCCGTCCAGCTCCCACTTGATCTTGTGGAGGGCGTCGAGGACACGCTCCTTGGGGTCGATCTCCACCTGGAAGTCTTCCCAGGTCGACTCGGCCGAGACCTCCGGGTTGAACCGGCGGATCCGGAAGACGGCGGTGATGTACGGGGAGTCGGCGAAACCGGGCTCGGGGGCCGAGTCCGCCTTGTCCAGAACGGGGGTAGCCATCAGTACTTACGCTCCATCGGCTGGTAGCGGGTCTGGACGACCGGCTTGTAGTCGAGACGGATGGACTCGGTGCCGTCGTCGCCGACCTCGCGGTACGCCATGGTGTGGCGCATGAAGTTGACGTCGTCGCGGTTGGGGTAGTCCTCGCGGTAGTGACCGCCGCGGGACTCCTTGCGGGCGAGGGCGGAGACGGCCATGACCTCGGCCAGGTCGAGCAGGTTGCCCAGCTCGACGGCCTCCAGCAGGTCGGTGTTGAACCGCTTGCCCTTGTCCTGGATCGAGACGTTCAGGTAGCGCTCGCGCAGCTCGGCGATCTTCTCGACCGCCGTCTTGATCGTCTGCTCGGTACGGAACACCATGACGTTGGCGTCCATGGTCTCCTGCAGCTCGCGGCGGATCGTCGACACCCGCTCGGTGCCCGTCGAGTTGCGCAGCCGCTCGATCTGCGCGACGACCAGGGACGCGGGGTCCTCCGGCAGCTCGACGAAGTCGGCCTTCTGGGAGTACTCGGCGGCGGCGATGCCCGCGCGCTTGCCGAACACGTTGATGTCCAGCAGCGAGTTCGTGCCCAGCCGGTTGGCGCCGTGCACGGACACGCAGGCGACCTCACCGGCGGCGTACAGACCGGGCACCACCGTGGTGTTGTCGGCCAGCACCTCACCGGCGACGTTCGTCGGGATGCCGCCCATCGCGTAGTGCGCGGTGGGCTGGATCGGGATCGGGTCCGTGTACGGCTCGATACCGAGGTAGGTGCGCGCGAACTCGGTGATGTCCGGCAGCTTGGCGTCCAGCTGCTCCGGCGGGAGGTGGGTGAGGTCGAGGTAGACGTGGTCGCCCTCGGGACCGCAGCCGCGGCCCTCACGGATCTCCGTGTAGATGGACCGGGACACGACGTCGCGCGACGCCAGGTCCTTCATGACGGGCGCGTACTTCTCCATGAAGCGCTCGCCGTCCTTGTTGCGCAGGATGCCGCCCTCACCGCGGGCGCCCTCCGTCAGCAGGATGCCCATGCGCCAGATGCCGGTCGGGTGGAACTGGAAGAACTCCATGTCCTCCAGCGGGATGCCGCGGCGGTAGACCGCCGCCTGGCCGTCACCCGTCAGCGTGTGCGCGTTCGACGTCACCTTGAAGAACTTGCCGGTGCCGCCCGAGGCGTAGATCACGGCCTTCGCCTGGAAGACGTGGATCTCGCCGGTGGCCAGTTCGTACGCCACGACGCCGGCCGACCTCTTGACGCCGTCGACCTCGGTGATCAGCTGGTCGAGGACGTAGAACTCGTTGAAGAACTCCACGCCCTCCTTCACGCAGTTCTGGTACAGCGTCTGGAGGATCATGTGGCCGGTGCGGTCGGCCGCGTAGCAGGACCGGCGGACCGGGGCCTCGCCGTGGTTGCGGCTGTGACCGCCGAAGCGGCGCTGGTCGATCGTGCCGTCCGGGGTGCGGTTGAACGGCAGGCCCATCTTCTCCAGGTCGAGGACCGAGTCGATGGCCTCCTTCGCCAGGATCTCGGCGGCGTCCTGGTCGACCAGGTAGTCGCCGCCCTTGATCGTGTCGAAGGTGTGCCACTCCCAGTTGTCCTCCTCCACGTTGGCCAGCGCGGCGGCCATGCCGCCCTGCGCGGCGCCCGTGTGGGAGCGGGTGGGGTAGAGCTTCGTCAGGACCGCGGTCCGGCTGCGCTTCGTCGACTCGATCGCCGCGCGCATACCGGCGCCGCCGGCGCCGACGATGACGGTGTCGTACTTGTGGATCTTCATCAGTGGTTGCCTCAGCCCCGTGCCTAGCGGATGTTCGGGTCGAAGGTGAAGATCACCAGCGTGCCCAGCAGGATGGTGAACACCGTGGCGGTGTAGAGCAGGCCCTTCAGCCACAGGCGGGTGTTCGCGCGCTCCGCGTAGTCGTTGATGACCGTGCGCAGGCCGTTGGTGCCGTGCAGCATCGCCAGCCACAGCATCAGCAGGTCCCAGACCTGCCAGAACGGCGAGGCCCAGCGGCCGGCCACGAAGGCGAAGCCGATCTTGGAGACGCCGCCGTCCAGCACCAGCTGGATCAGCAGGTGACCGAGGACCAGGACGACCAGCACCACGCCGGACAGGCGCATGAACAGCCAGGCGGCCATCTCGAAGTTGCCCCGGGTCGACTTCGGGGTCTTCTTGGTCCGCTTGCGCGGCGCCTCGATCAGGGGTGCCGGGTGGTCGACGTCGTACTGGGAGGCGCCCTCGACGGGGCCGACCCCGGACGCGGTGGTTTCAGTGGTGGCCATCTGTCTCAGCTCCCGAAGACTTCACGAGCGGCGTGGCCGAGGACGGGGTAGATCGCCCCGAGCATCAGCACGACCCAGATGCCGACGACGGTCCAGAGCATCTGCTTCTGGTAGCGCGGGCCCTTCGACCAGAAGTCGACGGCGATGACACGCAGACCGTTCAGCGCGTGGAAGAGGATGGCGGCGACCAGGCCGTACTCCAGCACGGCGACGATCGGCGTCTTGTACGTGGCTACGACCTTGTCGTAGTCCTCGGGGGAGACCCGCACGAGTGCGGTGTCCAGCACGTGTACGAACAGGAAGAAGAAGATGAGGACGCCGGTGACTCGATGAGCCACCCAGGACCACATTCCTTCCCGGCCGCGGTACAGCGTTCCAGCCGGCACGGAAGAACCCTCCGGGAGCGGGGATTGGGGCCTGCCGGCTTCGGTGTCGGACGGGCCCGGCCGGGTACGGTCCACCGGCCCCCAGCATCGTAGCCACGCGAGGGCTCCGGTCTTACAGGGGGCCTACCTGTGTGATCAAACTGGCACGCGTATGGGTGATCATTGCGGCATCTGGGGTGGGGTGCCCCCTTCGTCCCGGTCTGCGGTCGCGTCCTGGCTGGTGGGGCCCGTGAGCCGGGAGGGCGCGGCCCCGCGGCGTCAGAGCAGCCCGGTCAGCCGCTGCCTCGCCAGGCGGCGCAGTTCCTCCGCCGTCACCACCCGTTCCTCCTCGGGATCGTTCGCCAATCGTGACCGGATGGCTTCCAGGACGTGGTCCAGGGCCTCCGGCGGGGGAACCCCGTCCAGGCAGACGACGAACGGGTGGCCGAAGCGGGCCTCGTAGACCGTGCGCGCGGCGTCGAGCGCCATGTGGGCCGCCCCGTAGGCGTCCGCCGGCAGGGGCGGCAGGGACTCCGCCGCCAGCGCTTGCGTGAGGTCCCCCGCCGTCAGGTCGTACGCCGCCTCGTCCGACGCCGCCAGCAGGGCGTCCAGGGTGGGGTAGGGGCGGTGGGCGGTGACGAGGTGGGCCCAGCGCGGGCTGCGCAGGCAGGTGAGGAGGACACGGCGCGTCTCGGCCGCGGGCGCGCCGTTGAACCCGTCCAGGGCGGTGGGGGCCGGCGGAGGGGTCCTGGTCTGTTCCGGGAGGGCCGGCAGGACGACGCGGTCCGGAAGGTCGGAGAGACGGTGCGCGGGCAGTGGGGATCCTCGCATCACGTGTGGTGCGGCAGGGGATGTGGTGAAAGGTGTGACGTCACGTTATCGAGAGTGCTCATGACCTGTCCGACGGATGCCCGAATTTCACCCGCACGGGAGAGTTTCGCAACGGGGGGTGGACTCCCTCGGCGCGCCTCGGCCGGACGCGGGCCGTAGGTTGTCGGGGTGAGCAGGCACAGGCATCGGCGCCGGGCGCCGCGGAAGAGGCCGCAGGAGAAGGCCGTACGACGAGCCCTGCTGGCCGGCGGCCTCGTCGTCGTGCTCGGGGCGGGCGTGGGCGTCTGGGCCTCCGGCGACGGCGGCGGGACGCCCGCGGGGTCGGCGGACCGGGCCGGCGCCGCGTCCGGCGGCGCGAGCGGTGATCCGGCCCCGTCGGCGTCGAGCGCGAGCCCCACGCCCAGCCGGTCGTACGCCCTCTCCACCGCCCCGCGGACGATTCCCGCCGTCCGCGCGCACACCCCCGCGCGCGGTCCCGGCTGGCGGCCGGCGGCGAAGCAGCGGGTCGTGGTGAGCGACACGGACCTGGCCGACGAGGGCCGGCTGGTCGCCGGTGAGCTGGGGATGACGTACGCGGGCGAACGGGACGACGTGCGCGCCGGGGACCTGCGGCTGTCCCTCAACGACGACGAGGGCGCGGACCCGGAGTCCTACACCATGACCGTGCGCGGCGGGCGGGTGACCGTCAGCGGGCCGTCCGACGCGGGCGTGTTCTACGGCACCCGCACCCTGAAGCAGGAGGTGCACGGCGGCGGTACGGCGCCGGAGGGCGTCGTGCGCGACGAGCCGGCCAAGCCGCGGCGCGGGTTCATGCTGGACATCGCGCGCAAGAACTTCACGCCCGGGTGGATCGAGGACCGGGTGCGGGAGCTGGGGGACCTGAAGTTCAACGAGATCGGACTGCACTTCTCCGACGACCAGGCCTTCCGGATCGAGTCGGACACCCACCCCGAGATCGTCTCCCGGCAGCACCTGACCAAGGCGCAGGTCGCCAAGATCGTCGACCTGGCGGAGAGCCGGCACATCACCGTCGTGCCCGAGATCGACTCGCCCGGACACCTGGGCGCCGTCCTCGCCGCCCACCCCGAGCTGCAACTGCGCAACGCGCGCGGCGTCGCCACCCGCGGGGCGATCGACATCTCCAAGGACGCCTCCGCGGCCCTCCTCGACGACCTCCTCGACGAGTACGCCGAGCTGTTCCCCGGCGGGCAGTGGCACCTGGGCGGCGACGAGTACCAGGCCCTGACCGTCTCGGACCCGGAGGCCTCCTACCCGCAGCTCGCCGCCGCCGCGCGGGAGCGGTACGGCGCCGGCGCCGGCGTCGCCGACCTCGCGACCGGCTGGCTCGACGACCGCGCCGGCACCGTCCGCGCCCACGACCGCACCGTGCGCGCCTGGAACGACGGCTTCTTCGAGGGCACCTCCGTGAAGGCCGACGCCGCCCTGCGGGTCGCCTACTGGACCGGCAAGGAGATCGGGGCGCGCCCGCCCGTCGACCACCTGGCCGCGGGCCGCGAGGTCGTCAACTACAACGACGAGTTCCTGTACTACGTCCTCGGCGAGCCGCAGACCTTCGTCTACCCGACCGGGCAGCGGATCTACGAGCGGTGGACCCCGCGCGTGCTGCGCGGCACGACGCCGGTGCCCGCGCGCTACGACGACCAGATCCTCGGCGGGACCTTCGCCGTCTGGTGCGACCTGGCGAACTCCCAGACGCAGGAGCAGGTCGCGGCCGGCATCCGGATGCCGCTGCGGGCGACCGTGCAGAAGCTGTGGGACCCGGGCGCCCCGGAGCTGTCCTGGACGCAGTTCAAGGCACTGGCGGACCGCCTGGGGTGAGCCTCGCGGCCCCTTCGCGGCGCTGCTCGTGGCCGCCTCCGCCGCTTGGCCGAAAAGTTTCCTTCCGCTCTCCTGTGACACTCCTCGGCTGTCGCACGCAGTAAGGGGAAGTGCGGGCTCCGTAAGGGCGGTGCCCTGGACAGGGAGGCGTGAATGAGCCTGGTGGACCTCATCGCCAGGGCCGACGAACGCGGACTGGCCGCGAGCGGACTGGCTTGTTTGGACCGGTGCGTGCCCCTCCTGGGGGGCGACGACGAGATCCTGCGCCCGCTGTGGGGGAACCTCACGGACGCCTCCGACGCGGCCGACTGGGGCGGGCTGCTGGAGCAGATCCGCGGCAAGCTGGGCGTCGGCGGGGACCTGGCCGGGGAGGACGGCGAGGGCGACGGCGGCGGTGGCGACGAGGCCGTCCTGCTCGCCCGGCGGATGCTGGCGGCGGCCCCCGCCGAACGCACCGCCGCGCAGCTGCGGGCCTGGGCGGACGCCTGCTCGGTCGCCTCGCTCCGGATCCACCGGCTCCTCGACCCGGCCGACGACCCCGCCCCGCTCGACTCCCGCCGCGCGGGCAGCACCGAGGACATGCCGCCGCTGGCCGCCGCGGAACTGCGCCGCCAGGTCACCGTCCTGGAGGTGCTGGCCGGGCACGGGGCGGGCGGGCTGCGCCGGGCCCTGGAGGTCTCCGTCGAGGGACGCCGGGTGCTGCGGGCGGTGGTCTCCCGCAGGGCGCGCGGACGGGGCTGACCCGGGCGTGCGGGGCTGGTCCGGGCGCGCGGGCGTGCCGCCGGTCCGGGCGTGCCGCAGGCTCCGGAGAGCCGTCGGCTCGGCAGGACCGCCGGTTCAGGAGCGCAGCCGGCTCAGGAGCACAGTCGGCTCAGGAGCGCAGCCACTTCACCACCGCGTCGCCGTACCGCGCGGTCGTCGTGTAGAAGGCCGTCAGGTCGGCGTGGGCGGAGGCGAAGGCGGCACGGGTGCGGGCCTCCTGGGCCGGGCCGCCGTAACGGGGGAGCAGCTCGGGGCGGACCGGGCGCCACAGGTCGTCGAAGTCGGACGTGGCGAGGAACGCCGCCACCCGTGTCGTCTGGGCCGCGGTGAGCAGCAGGAACGGCGACTGCTTCGGGCCCGTGGCGCAGACCCGCTGGCCGCCGAGGACCACATGGGCCCCGGGCCCGGCGTCGACGTGCTCCGGCGTGGCGTCGGCGTACAGGAGCTGCTGGTCGGGGTAACGGTCGTCCAGGATCTCCTCGCGGTGCCGTCCGATCCGGCCGCGCATCGCGTCCTGGTCGTCCTCGAAGAGTCTCCGCAGCCAGCCGGCGCTGTTGCGCAGCGCCGAGGCCGGTACGGCGCGGAAGTGGAAGTACGCGCTCATCACTCCGGCAGCGCGCGGACGGGCGGAAGTGTCACTCCCGTGTCCGTCGTGCGGGGAAGTCGGGGCGGTCCTGCGCCGGTCCCGGGAACGGCCCGGCGCCGGGTGACGGAATGCGGGCGGACCTCGCTGTTCCGTATGTGACGTGGAATGTGACTCAGGACGCGACGGACGCCGCGACGGAGGTCCCGGCGCCAGGGGCTCCGGCGCCGGGGGCTCCGGCGCCGGGGCAGACCCAGCCGGGCGGCCGGCCCTCCGCCGCGGCCAAGCCGGCGCGGTGGGCGGCGGACGCCGTGACCGCGCTGCGCGAGGGCGCGCGGCTGCACCTCGACTACTCGGCGCAGAGCCTGTGGCGCGTCGACCGGGTGATCGACGAGCTGCGCCGCGAGGACACGCCGTACGGCGCCGTCGAGAACGTGCTGCGCGGGCTCGGGGCCTACGGCGGTGAGGTGATCGTCCGCGAGACCGGCGGCGAGTGGTGGGCGACGGGCGGCGACCACTGGGTCCGCACCCCCGACGGCCGGCTGTGGGACCCGGTCGACGAGGCCCGCCGCTGCTTCGGCGGCCACGGCTCCCTGCGCCTGCTGTGCCGGGACGCGACCCGCACGGACCGGGCCTGACCACGGTGTGAACGCGGCGGCCTCCGAGGTCCCGCGCGGCACGGCGCCCTGCTCACCGCCGGTGTGACCAGCGACACAGTCGGGACCCGTGATGCTTGCGCGAACCGATCCGCTGGGGCAGGCGGAGGGACCCGACCCGAGGGTCCCGCCACCCGAGGGGAGGGACGGCGCCATGCAGGACGCGGACGGCATGAGAGCCCGCGCGGCCGGATTCGTCGCGCGCGTCGGCGCACGCGGCCGGCTGCCGCTGGACTACTCCGTCGCCAGCCTGCGCGTCGTCGACTTCCTGGTCGACGGGCTCCGCAAGGGCGGCGCCGACCGGGAGCGGGCGCACGACACGCTGGTCGAACTCGGGGCGTACGTGGGGGAGGTGCTGGTCCGCCGGGCCGGCGCGGCGTGGGTCGACCTCGACGAGCGGCAGCGGGCCTGGTTCGGCCAGCCCGTCGGGGTGCGCATGCCGGACGGACGGGTCTGGAACCCCCTCGGCAAGGTCGTCAACCGCTTCGAGGCGGGCGGTACCGACGAGTCCCTGCACACCTTCTACCTGACCCTGCACGGCAGGGCCCGGCGGACACCGGGCAGGGGTGCCCCCGTCAGGGGGGCGGCCGCCTGACCCGGGGGCGCGCCGTCGTCGTCGGCACGGTCCCACGGGGGTGGGCCGAGCCGGCGCCGACGGCGTCCTGTGACACTTCTGTGAGGCCCGACGCTGATGACCGTGGGGGCGAGGACGCGACCGGGACCGGTGCACGGCGCGTTCGCCACGCACCCGCCACGAACTCCGCACGAACGAGGACAGTCTTGGGCCAGGGAGGGGAACCCCGGCGCGCGCAGCCGTACGACGGGGAACTGGGCGCGGCGGTAGCACGGGCGCAGGACGGCGACGAGGCCGCGTTCGCGGTCGCGTACCGGATCGTGCAACCGGGGCTGCTCGGCTATCTGCGCGGCATCGTGGGCGACGACGCCGAGGACGTGGCCTCCGACGCCTGGCTGGAGATAGCCCGCGACCTCGGGCGGTTCAAGGGCGACGGGGCGGGATTCCGGGGCTGGACGGCGACCATCGCCCGGCACCGGGCCCTGGACCATCTGCGCAGGCTGCGGGTCCGGCCCCGGGCCGCCACGCTGGAACAGGACGTGCTCGACCTGCCCGGTCGGCACGACACCCACGACCAGGTCGTGGAGTCCCTGTCCACCGAGCGGGCCCTGGAACTCGTACGCGAACTGCCGCGTGATCAGGCCGAGGCCGTACTGCTGCGGGTCGTGGTCGGTCTGGACGGACCCGCCGCGGCCCGCGTCCTCGGCAAGCGCCCCGGCGCGGTCCGCACGGCCGCCCACCGGGGCCTGAAGGGGCTCGCGCGCCGGCTCGGCGGCGAAGGTGTGACGGATGACGGCCCCCGGACGCTGGGGGAGTCGAAATGAACGGTGACGGTCGCGGCCCGTATGGATCAGGGGCGGCGGATGTGCCCGGAGGCAGAGCTCGCACAAGCACGACAGGCGGAATCGGACATGGGTGAACGGATGAGCGGCGGCGAGGACGTCCATCGCCGACACGCCCACCCCGCCCGCCCCGTCCCCGGCACGGACGACGGTCACGCCCGGGTGGAGGCACTGCTCGCGCGTGCCCTGCGGGACACCTCCGGCGGCGCCGAGCGCGAGCGGCAGGCCGTCGCCGCCTTCCGGGCCGCGCGGGACGCCGGCGCGCACCGCGCCCGTACCAGGCGGCGGGACGACTGGCGGCCCCGTGGACAGCGGCACACCGTCCGCTCGCTGCGGGCCACGCTCTCCGTGGTCCTGGCGAGCCTCACCCTCGGCGGCGTCGCGGTCGCCGCGATCGGCTCGGCCGGTTCCTCGGCGGACACCGCGGACGGCGGCGGCCGTGGCACGTCGTCGTCCGCGAGCGCGTCGGAGGCCCGGCGCGCCGGACCCGCCGCACCGCCGTCCTCCGGCGTCGCCGCGGACCGGGACCGGCCGCCGCCCGCCGAGGACACCGAGGCCCACTGCCGCGCCTACGACCAGGTGGCGGGCCGGGGCAGAGCGATGGACGCGACGGCGTGGCGGCGCCTGGTCGCCGCCGCGGGCGGCGAGGAGAAGGTGACCGCCTACTGCGCGGCACGGACCGCGTCGGCCACGGCGACACCCGGGAACGGCGGCGAGGGCAAGGGCGCCGGCTCCGCCGACCCGGCCGGCGGGAACACGGGAAACACCGGCAGCACGGGCAACGCCGGCACCACGGGGAACGCGGCGAGCGCGGGAACCGCCGGGAACAGCGGAACCGGAACCGGAACCGGAACGGCCGGGAACGCCGGGACCGCAGGCTCCGGCAGCACCGGAACCACGGGAGACACCGGGGCCTCCGGAAGCACGGGAAACACCGGAAACGGCCAGCCGCAGCCCGCGAAGACGCCGAAGGCCGAGGCCGGGGACCGGTAACCGTCGCCGGCCGGCCTGTCGACGGTGCCGTCGCGATGAGCCGGCCGCAGCCGTGGTGCCGTCGCGACGAGCCGTCCGGGCGGCGGCCGGCGGTGCCGCCGAGGCAACGGCCGGAGCCGCCACCCCCCACAGGAGAGGCCCCGGCCGTCGCGCGGCACGGGCCGCGCGGCGACCCGTACCTCCTACAGCGCCGTGCGTGCGTTTTCTGTCACACCCGGTGCCCGCGCGTCCGCGTCACGAGTCGGTTGCAGCTCGTGCGGACATGGACGACCGGTGGTTTCAGGTCGTAACGTGCCTTTCGCGCCGGACGGCGGAAGGGCTGGAGCAGCGTGACCGACTGCGGCCGCCACCATCAGCGGCCCCGACCCCCTGCGGTCGGCGGACCGCACCATCGACCGAGGAACCACGACGTGGGGGACGACGCGGAGCTGACAGCCGCGGTGCTTGCTGCACAGCACGGGGACGAGGCCGCCTTCCGTGCCGTGTACCGCTCGGTGCACCCGCGGCTCCTCGGGTACGTCCGCACCCTGGTCGGCGACCCCGACGCCGAGGACGTGACCTCGGAGGCCTGGCTCCAGATAGCGCGCGACCTGGAGCGGTTCAGCGGGGACGCCGACCGCTTCCGCGGCTGGGCCGCCCGGATCGCCCGCAACCGCGCGCTGGACCACATCCGGATGCGGGGGCGCCGGCCCGTGGCCGTCGGCGACGAGACGGAACTGACCGGCCGGGCCGCCGAGTCCGACACCGCCGGCGAGGCCATCGAGGCGCTCGCCACCGGCCGCACCCTCGATCTCATCGCCCGTCTGCCCCAGGAGCAGGCCGAGGCGGTCGTCCTGCGGGTGGTGGTGGGCCTCGACGCCAAGACGGCCGCCGAGACGCTCGGCAAACGGCCCGGCGCCGTACGTACGGCCGCCCACCGCGGGCTGAGGAAGCTCGCCGAGCTGCTCGGCGAGGACCCGGACACGGCGGGCGTGCTCGACGCGCTGCCGGCGCAGCGGGCACCGAGGGGGCGTGCGGTGGCGTCCGGCGGTGTGACGCGTGCGTGCGCGCCGACGCAGAAGGACGTGTGATGGCCGACGATCGCTGTGTCCTCCCCGGAGAGCCCGGAGACGCCGGGGACACGGAACCCCCGGCCGGCCCCGTGGGGGGCCGTTCCGCCGGCCGCTGGCTGAACCGTGAGACGGCGGAACGCCTGCTGGCCGGGGAGACGGCGGACAACGCTGTCGCGCCCGCCCACCGCGACGATGCCGAGCGGCTCGCCAGGACCCTGGGCGCGCTCGCCGCGATGTCGGCCCCGCCCGCCCCCGAGGACGAGGAACTTCCCGGTGAGGCGGCGGCCCTCGCCGCGTTCCGCAAGATCCGGGCGGACCGTGCGCCGGGCGCCGCCCCGGCCCTCTTTGCCGGGCGGGCCGCCGCCCGTGAACCGGTGCCCGGCGACGAGCCGGCGGTCCCGTACCGGCCCGCGCCCGTCGAGGACGCCGGCCTGGTCCGCATCGGCGGTCCCGTCCGCTCGTACGGCCGTCGCCCCCGCCGCCCCGCCCGCCTCGTGCTGGCCGCCGCGCTGACCGTCGGGATGGTCGGCGGGGTCGCGGTCGCGGCCGGCACCGGGCTCCTGCCCACGCCGCTCGACGACGCCGAACCGGGCCCGGCGGCCTCCGTGTCCGCCACCGCCACCCCCGGACCGGACGGCCCCCTCGGCTCGCCCACGCCCGGTACCTCCCCCGGCGGAACCGGCTCGGCGGCCCCGGGCGGCGGAGTGCAGGACATCCCGGCTCCGGGCCCGGACGGCTCCGGCGCCCGCACCGACGACCTGGCCGCGTCCTGCCGGGAGAAGGGCGCCGGCCGGACACTGGCCGCCGAGCGCAGCCGCGCCCTGGAGCGCGCCGCGGGCGGCTCCGCGCGCGTACCGGCGTACTGCGCGGGCCTCCTCGGCGACCGCGAAGGCCGGGCCTCCGGCGAGCCGGCCGGCGGCAAGGCCACGGACGAGGGCGACGTCGACGGCGGCGGCCAGAACGGCGGCCAAAACGGCGGCCAGAACGGCGGCCAGAACAGCGGCCAGAACAGCGGCCAGAGCGCGGGGCAGTCCGGCGGGACGACCGGCAAGGGCGGCGAGAACCGGGGCGGAAAGAAGAACGCGGAGAGCGAGAAGAACGCGGAGAGCGAGAAGGCCGACAAGAGCGAGAAGGCCGAAAAGAGCGCCGCGCAGGAGGCGGCGGAGAAGGACGGCAAGGGTGCCAAGGGGCCGTAGGCCGCACGCGCCGGCACTCTCCGCACCCCCTCTGACCTGCGACTTCGTACGTCGCAAAAATTTTCGGCCGCAGGGTGTGACGTTTTCGGCGGCCCAGCCGCAGTAAGTAGTGAGCCGACTGGTCATCGGCCCTCGCACTGAGCCGGGGTTCCCCCCGTACCTACGGCTCGTGCACCTGGCGCGGGCGGGACACGTTCCCCCGGTCCCGCCCGCGCCCCATACCTCCCACTTCGCGGCGACGCCTCGGCCGCCCCCTCCTCCGCGCGAACAGCACCGCGATCTTTGCCGTGCCCGTCGGCGCTGCGGGTGAGCCCCGCACGCGTGCCCCACGGGCGCTCCCCGGATGACGCCGCGCGAACGGCCCGGCATGGTGGTGACGGGGACCGCAGCAAGTCTGTGAGCAAGGTCCCAGCGTGCTCCCCTCCACCGGGTGCAGGCACACAGCTACAGTCCGTCGAGGGATCGGGCCGTACCAGCCGGTAACTGGCGAGTAACGTTCAGCGGGAGGCAACACACCATGGCGCGCGAGTCGGAGTCCGGACTGCCCATCGAACCGGTCTACGGGCCGGACGCCCTTCGGGGCTGGGATCCGGCGGAGAAGCTGGGTGAGCCGGGCGCCTACCCGTACACGCGGGGCGTGTACCCCTCGATGTACACCGGCCGGCCGTGGACGATGCGCCAGTACGCCGGTTTCGGCACGGCGGCGGAGTCCAACGCCCGCTACCAGCAGCTCATCGCCAACGGCACGATGGGCCTGTCGGTCGCCTTCGACCTGCCCACCCAGATGGGCCACGACTCCGACGCCCCGATCGCCTCCGGTGAGGTCGGCAAGGTCGGCGTCGCGATCGACTCGATCGACGACATGCGGGTGCTGTTCGGCGGGATCCCGCTGGACAAGGTGTCCACGTCGATGACGATCAACGCGCCCGCCGCCCTGCTGCTGCTCCTGTACCAACTCGTCGCGGAGGAGCAGGGCGTCGGCGCCGACCAGCTCACCGGCACCATCCAGAACGACGTGCTGAAGGAGTACATCGCGCGCGGGACGTACATCTTCCCGCCGAAGCCGTCGCTGCGTCTGATCGCCGACATCTTCAAGTACTGCAAGGCCGAGATCCCGAAGTGGAACACGATCTCGATCTCCGGCTACCACATGGCGGAGGCGGGTGCCTCGCCCGCGCAGGAGATCGCCTTCACCCTGGCCGACGGCATCGAGTACGTGCGCACGGCGGTCGCGGCCGGCATGGACGTCGACGACTTCGCCCCCCGCCTGTCCTTCTTCTTCGTCGCCCGCACGACGATCCTGGAGGAGGTCGCCAAGTTCCGTGCCGCCCGCCGGATCTGGGCGAAGGTGATGCGCGAGGAGTTCGGCGCGAAGAACCCCAAGTCGCTGATGCTGCGGTTCCACACGCAGACGGCCGGCGTGCAGCTGACCGCCCAGCAGCCCGAGGTCAACCTGGTCCGGGTCGCCGTCCAGGGGCTGGCCGCCGTCCTGGGCGGCACCCAGTCCCTGCACACCAACTCCTTCGACGAGGCGATCGCGCTGCCCACCGACAAGTCGGCCCGGCTCGCGCTGCGCACGCAGCAGGTCCTGGCCTACGAGACGGACGTGACGGCGACGGTCGACCCCTTCGCCGGGTCGTACGTCGTCGAGAAGATGACCGACGACGTCGAGGCCGCCGCCCTGGAGCTGATGGGCAAGGTCGAGGACCTCGGCGGCGCGGTCTCCGCGATCGAGCACGGCTTCCAGAAGGGCGAGATCGAGCGCAGCGCGTACCGCATCGCCCAGGAGACCGACTCCGGCGAGCGGGTCGTGGTCGGCGTCAACCGCTACCAGCTCGACGCGGAGGAGCCCTACGAGCCGCTGCGCGTGGACCCGGCCATCGAGGCCCAGCAGGCCGACCGCCTCGCCAGGCTGCGCGCCGAGCGCGACCAGCCGGCGGTCGACGCGGCCCTCGCCGAACTGAAGAAGGCCGCCGAGGGCGAGGACAACGTCCTCTACCCGATGAAGGACGCCCTCAGGGCCCGCGCCACGGTCGGCGAGGTGTGCAACGCCCTGCGCGAGATCTGGGGCACCTACGTGCCCAGCGACGCGTTCTGAGCCGTGCCGGAGCGGCCGGGTGGTCCATGAGCCCGGAGCCCGGCTGCCGGGCCGCCGCCCGGCCCGGGTGACCGTCCGGCCCGGGTGACCGTCCGGCCGTCGGGATCCCCTCCTGCCACGGCATCCCGTGAGCCGGTCGTTCTGAGCCGGCCGCCCCGAGCCGGTCGCTTTCCCCGGCTCACAGCGGCCGGGACAGCACCCCGCGCAGTCGCGGTGTCAGCGGCTTCTCGACGAAGCGGTTCAGCAGCCAGGCCAGCGCCAGCATCGAGGCCACGGTCAGTGCGAAGGTCACCCCGGCGGGCAGGCCCAGGGTGCGGTGCAGGACGCGGATGACCACCCAGCCGAGGTGCTCGTGCACCAGGTAGAAGGGGTACGTCAAAGCCCCCGCCACCGTCAGCCAGCGCCAGTTCGCCCGGTTCAGGAGGCCGAGCGCGATCGCCGCCACGGCGACGAACCCGAACGCGACCACGCCGACGATGCCGGTGGTGGTGCGGTGGGCGAAGGCGTCCGGGTCCGAGGCGTTCCACAGCTCGCCCACCGCGTAGTGCTGGCCGATCAGGAAGCTGACGGCCACGATGCCCCAGGCGTAGGCGTCCCTGCGGTCGCGGTGGACGAGGTGAAGGCCGATGCCGCCGACGAAGAACGGCGCGTACTCCGGCATCAGGACGAGGTCGAGCAGCGGCTGGTGCGCGGCCTGCGCGACGGCGGCGGCCAGCGTCCAGAGCGCGCAGAACATGACGACCCGGCGGCGGTTCGCCCCCGGCAGGACGACGCACAGCGCGAACAGGGCGTAGAAGCGGATCTCCACCCACAGCGTCCAGCACACGCCGAGCACCCGGTCCGCGCCCAGCGGCTGCTGAAGGAGCGTCAGGTTCACCAGGGCGTCGCTCGGCGACACGGCCTCGTAGACGACCGGCGGCAGGGCGAACACCGCCGTCACCAGCAGGACGGCCACCCAGTAGGCCGGCATCAGCCGGGACGCGCGGGAGGCGAAGAACGACGTGAGGGACCTGCCCCAGCCGCTCATGCAGATCACGAACCCGCTGATCACGAAGAACACCTGGACGCCCAGGCACCCGTAGGCGGCGAACGCGTGCAGGGTGGGGAACTGGTGCTTCGGCGAAGTGCCCCAGGCCTCGGTGACGTAGCCGCCGCGGCCGGCGTAGTGGTACACCGCCACCATCAGCGCGGCGACCAGCCGCAGTCCGTCCAGCGCGCGGAGCCTGCCGCCCTCCCGGCGGGCCGGTGCCGGCGCGGGCGGGAGCGGAACACCCGGCTCCTGGGCGGAGGCAGCCGCGGTGGGCTGAGGCTTCGATGTGCTCACGACCGTTTCGGTCACGCTGGTATCCCTCGCAGTGCCCCGTGGGTTCTTCTTGCGCACGCTCCTGACCGGAGACGATCGGATCACCGGAGAGTCGTCAACGGGGATCCTAGAGCCTGATCAGGGGGTCTTTTGTTCGACAGGGCGGCCTTTGTCCATCCGTCGTCGCGTGTTCACCACGACGTCAGTTCCGCTTCAGCAGCCGGGCCGAACGGCTGCCGAGCCGGATGCGGACCGACTCCCTGCGCGCGAGCTGCCGGACGGACCGGCCCCGCGCGCCGAGCAGGCCCGCGACCCGCCCGATCTCCGTCCAGACCTGGGCCCGGTCGCCACCCGCGACCGCCGCCGCGGACAGCAGCCGACACGCCTCGTCCGCCTCGCCGCGCCCCGCCCTGATCTCCGCCATGCCGACGAGGACGTCCACCGGCTGCCGGTGGCGCAGGATCTCGGTGCCCACCCGCAGGGCGTCGTCGTCACGGCCCGCCGTGACGTGCCGGACGAAGTCCTCGATGAGATAGCTGCCGGGCCGCGACAGCACCGCGGGGAACGGCGCGGGCGCGGGGTCCCCGCCCTCCTCGCCGCCGGCCTTTGGCACGCCGTCGCCTGCCGGGCGCCGTACGGGCTCACCGGGTCCCGGCAGACCCAGTGCCGTCGTCATCCGGGCGGTGAAGGCCTCGATGTCGAAGAGCTCCTCGACGTCCCTGTACCCGGGCTCCGAGATCTCCTCGTCCAGCACCCGGCGCAGCGCGTCGAGCGCCGCCTCCGGCGTGTACTCGGCGAAGGCACGGTAGCCGGACACGCCCTCCAGGACCTCCCGGGACCCCACCCGGTGGTAGGTGACCGTCCGCAGCCGCTGCTGCACCGCCTCGACCACGGACAGCGGCATCGGGTCGTCGACGCTGGACAGGAAGAAGACGTCGGAGGCGGCCAGTTCCTCCCGCACGCGGTCGCGGGAGAGCGCCCCCGTCCACTCGACCCGGTCCGACAGCAGGGTGGAGGGGCCGATGCGCCACGTCCGCTGGCCGATCCACGCGAAACGCCACGGCAGCCCCTGCGCGTACGCCAGTTCGGCGACCCGCGAGAACAGGTCGAGGCCCTTGCGGTCCTGCATCGA
The DNA here is from genome assembly GCF_044750845.1 of Streptomyces sp. NPDC088766. Lineage (NCBI taxonomy): Bacteria > Bacillati > Actinomycetota > Actinomycetes > Kitasatosporales > Streptomycetaceae > Streptomyces > Streptomyces sp. NPDC088766. Next base: position 236,595 of record NZ_JBIVKQ010000001.1, read on the forward strand.
ACCGACCATCACGATGCGCGGCCGCGCACCGGGCGCAGGCCTGGCACGTACGCGGTGGGCGTCACGGGGAACCGTGTTGTAGACCACGACCGGATCGCTCACCCCCAGCCCGCGGAACATGTCGGCCTGGGCGTTCGACACGCACAGCACCTTCAGGCCGGGCAGCAGGCCGACCAGCTCCTGGTGCCGCAGCGGGTTGCGCGAGCCCTCGAAGTCCATGACGTACTCGGTCTCGTGGGCGTACAGCGCCACGGACTTCCCCCGCTCCCGCAACCCCGCGACCAGCTCGCCCGCCAGCGGCGAACGCCAGAACGGGGCCAGGCTGTTGATCAGGACGACCTCGGCGTCCGCCAGGTCCGCCATGACGTCCTCGCAGCGGCCGTAGGCCTCGAGGTCGAAGTAGCGGATGTCGACCGGACCGCGCGCGAGCAGCGCCTGCGTGTAGGTGAGGACGGGGATCGCCACCCCGGTGACGTAGGTGAAGCCGAGTCCCAGCACGGCCAGCGAGCGTGGCCGCTCCAGCCGTCCGCGCACGGCGCGCAGCGCCCGTTCGGCCCGCGACAGGCCGCTCCCCGCCCCGTCGCCCGCCGGCGTCCAGCGCGGAGCCGGCGGTTCGGCCGGTACGGCGGCCTCCTCGACGACGCGCAGCACCCGCCCGGCGACGTCGTCCTGGAAGGCGACGAAGTGCTCGACGGGCTCACCGTGCGCGTTGGCCGCGAACTCGCCCGAGCGCTTGAATCCGGCGACCACGTCGACGAGTTCGCCGAGCGTGCCCGCATTGCGCAGCAGCGGGTGGCTCATGGTGGGAAAGACGGTGTTCAGCGGGGGCGGACTGAACAGGACCAGCGGGGTGCCTGCCCGCAGCGCCCGGAGGTGGGCCGGGGCGAAGAACGTGACCGCGAGGTCGTACCCGTCGAGCGCGGCGGGATACTGCCCGACCTCGACCTCGCCGAACTCGGCCAGCGCCTCGCGCAGTCGGGCGAGCTGTTCGCGGTGCTCCTCGCGGGACAGCTTGCCCTGCTTGCCCAGCGGCTGGTCGAGCACCATCATGCGCAGCGGCTCGCCGGGCTTCCTGTCGTGCCGGTGGGTGGCGGAGCGGACGGCCCGCAGCAGGGCCGGGTCGTCGCTGTGGCCGAGGGCACCGGTGATGTGGACGGGCGGGGCGGCGTCGGCGGAGCGGAACAGCAGGTGGTGCGCGGTCGCCGGGCCCCAGACGCAGACGGCGGCCGGGAACGAGGAGCCGTAGTACCAGCTCGGGTCGCGCCGTCCGGTGCCGGTCCTGCGGTGGTGGAAGTCGAGGTGGCGGTCCTGCACGAGGACGAGCGGCAGCGTGCGGCCCAGCGCGCCGGCCAGCCGCCGGCTGCGCTGCGACAGGTCTTCGAAGAACACCAGCCGGTCGATGCGCTCCTTTTCGACGAAGGCGCGCATGCGGTGACCGAATTCCTCCAGGAAATCGGCGTCGTTCAGCTCCTCGTCCCCCGTGAAGAGAGCGCGTGCCGGCCGGCCGCCGAATCGGGCGGCGGCCTCCTCCTCCGTCCATCCGACGATTTTCCCGTCCCGGTCGGCGCCGATGAGATGGAACGAGTGGGCGTCGGCTCCCTCGGCCCGCAGGATCTCCGAGGCGAGGCCGACGCCATTGCGGTTCTCGACAAACACGGCGATGCGCACGGTGTGAATGAAATACGACCTGGATTTCCCGAACGGGCCGCCCGGATCGAACTCTCGGTGAACATTCGATGTGCTCAGGGATGCGGCTGGATGTCCCGAAGCCTCGTGTTTTCGGAGGCCTTGGGCGTCCCGAAGCCTTGTGCGTCCCCAGGCCCCGGGTGTCCCCAGGCCTTGTGTGTCCCCAGGCCCCGGGTGCCCCGAAGCCCCCGCCGCCCGCACCCGTGCCCGTGCCGCCCCTTCCGGATCCGCCGTTCACCCCCGCCGGACCGGCTTGCCCGACGCCTTCGTCCGGCGTACCGCCCTGCGGAGCGCTCTCGCCCGTCGCACGACCCGGCGCGCGGTGGAGTTGTGCGGGAGGAACGACAGCCGCTCCGGGATGCCACCCGGCAGACCCAGCGCGGTGAGCCGCCGGCGCTTGAAGTACCGCTTGGTGCGTGGCCCGAGACGGGTGCGCAGGTACCGCTCGGCCTCCGGGCGCAGGCCAGGATGGATCTGGGCCTGCATCACGTAGCCCACCGTCCTGACCAGATCGGTCAGCGACTCCTCGGGGATGCGCGTCTCGTCCCCGCCGTCCTCCAGGTCCGGCAGCAGCGCGTCCGCCAGCACGGCCGGCACCCGGTTGCTGTTCTGGTACGGGGCGAGCCGGTCCATCAGCCGCTCGGTGCCGATCCTGGCGACCTGCAGTCCGTAGAACGTCGACGCGGTGAACAGGGCGGTGGAGAAGCAGCCCACCACCAGCGCCGGCCGCGCGCTGGCGAACAGGACCTCGGCGAGGACCGGCGTGTCCAGCACCGTGAGGTCGACGCCCAGCCTCCCGGCCTCGGCCTCCAGGACCCGGCTGTAGCGGGCCGGCGCCGTGGGGTGCGGCTTGAACACCACCGCCCGGTGCCCGCGGGCGACCGCCCCCCGCATCATCCGTACGTGCAGGTCCTCCTCCTCCTCCACGGTGAGGATGTCGAGCGCGGACAGGTACTGGCCCAGCAGCAGCGCGGCGTCGTCGGGCAGCGCGGGCAGGTCCGCCACGGCCTCGCCGATCTCGCCGAGGACCTTCAGGAAGCCGCTCGTCGGCACGGTCCGCGCGGGCACCCCGAACTCGGTGAGCAGCAGCGGCACCAGCCCCGGCACCAGGTCGAGGTGGAGCAGCCGGCGCACGCGCGTGCCGATCAGCGGGTCGAGCTTGTTGCGGGTCGGCCCGTAGCTCATCAGTCCGTCGGCGTACACGTCGACGGGCGCTCCGGGGAACACCTGTGCGACGGCCTGTGCGGGATTGACCTGGATCGACTCCAGGACGAGCTCCACGCGGTCCTCGCCGAGACCCCACAGCAGCCGCAGATAGCGCTCCAGGAGCGGCACGTCGTCCGGGCGCGGTGCCCAGGCGCCCGGATGGAAGGGGCTGATCGCCTCGTTCCAGGACAGCACCGCGTCGAAGCGGTTCCGCAGCGGCGCGAAGCCCGGCATCTCGTCGAGCGACGGGGTGGTCTCCGGGGTCGTCGTGTTGTTGCACACCAGCAGCACCCGGCGGTCCGCGGCGGGGAAACCGCCGGAGTCCAGCGCGGCGGCCAGCGTCGCGACGCCGTACAGCGTGGAGGCGCAGAAGATCTGGGTCGTACGAGGCATCAGGCGGCCGCCTTCGGGGTGCCGGTCCGTGAGGAGGTGATCCCGCGGCGCAGCCGGCGCAGGGTCGACGAGCGTTCCAGGTCCATCGTGTCCAGGACCTCGGCGAGCAGGTCCTGCGGCAGGCGCCTGACGGCGGCCGCGCTCATCGTGCGCAGCTGCCTGGCCACCGGCGGTTCGAACTTCTCGATCTCGCCGAGGTGGTGGGCGATGATCGCGCAGTAGGTCCGCACCGCCTTGGGCAGCAGCCGGTCGGCCTCGGGGTCCCGTGCGGTCTCCTCGACGACCTGGTCGAACGCGCGGATGAAGTCCAGCTGGCGGGCGTCGCCGATCTGGGTGAGGGAGGAGGCGACCCCGCGCCGGTAGAAGACGCCGAGCAGATTCAGCACGGCGAACGACTCCGCCTCCCGGTGCAGCTTCCAGATCCACGGCCGGTCCTCGGCGGTCCGCAGCCCGTGGGTGAAGTGCAGCAGCCCGCGGTCGACGAGCCGGCGGTGGTAGGCGCCGGCCCAGGCGTAGGGGTAGTCCACCGACGTCGAGCGGTCCGCGGGCAGGATCGCCTCGCGCGGGTTCAGCACCTCCCCCCGCAGCCCGTGCGGATGCCGGACCAGGGTGCGGGCGCGCGCGGTGGCCTGCACATGGTCGACGCGCACGAAGTCGCAGCCCAGCTCCTCGATCGCGGTGACGAGATCGGTCAGATAGCCACGCGCGAGCCAGTCGTCGCCGTCCAGGAACGTCAGGTACTCGCCCCGCGCGGCATCCAGTCCGGTGTTGCGTGCGGTGGCGAGCCCTCCGTTCTCCTCATGACGGATCAGACGCACCTCGGCGACCTTCGACAGCTCTTCGGCGGCCCGTTCGAGAACGGCGGGCGTCCCGTCCTTCGAACGGTCGTCGACCAGCACGAACTCGAAGTCCGGGCGGGCGTTAAGGAGAAGGCTTCTGAGGGTGTCCGGCGCGTATTGCTGGACGTTGTAGAACGGCACGATCACGGAAAGCTTGGGCACGCCGAAATCCTAGGAGCGCGCCCGGCGGTGGAAATTTCCGGTAAGGGTACGGGCGATGAACTCGATGTGTCGGATCGGTGCATCCCGTGTATTTCCGCGGAGTTGACGAGCCGGTTCGGTAACCGGTGGCGTGCTGTTAACTTTCCGTTGCGTCGCGGTTGGACAAATCCCGGGTTTTGCTTCCTAGCGTCTTCGGCGTGCCACCACGTACTTCGAAGCCCTCACGGATCGCCGTACTCGCGGACTCCGACACCCGCTGGAAATGGGGTGCGGCGACCGCGGGCCGGATCGCTCCGGGCGGACAGCCGGGCCCGTCCATGGAAGCCGGACCGCAGGACGGCGCGCAAGTCGCCCCCGTCCTCGACGGCTACCTCCTGCGCGGCCGGGCGACCCCCACCCCCCGTCAGCTCGCCGAGGTCGGCGTGCGCGCCGACTCCCTGCGCGAGGTGACGGCCGTCGAGTTCCTGCGCGCCGTGGCGACCGAGAAGTACGACGTCCTCGTTCTCGCGCTGGTCGGCGGCGGCGTCCAGGCGATCCTGCACGGCCTCAAGCGGATCTGGGAGGACGGCGCCGAGCGGCCCGTCGTCGTCACCGGCTACGTGGGCGTCGTCTACGAGAAGCTCGCCGACGGTCTGCTGCTGCGGCACGGCGCCGACCTCGTCCTCGCCAACTCCCGCCAGGACGCCGAACGTTTCCGCGCCGTGTACGACGGGGTCGGCGCCGACGCCTCCTCGGTCACCGAGGTCGCCCTGCCGTTCCTCGGCGGCGCCCCCTACACCGGTGGGCACGACCCCCGCACCGTGGTCTTCGCCGCGCAGCCCTCCGTGCCCGACAACCGCAGGGACCGCACCTACCTCCTCGAACGGCTCGTCCGGCACGCCCGGTCGCACCCCGAGCGCGAGGTGCTGCTCAAGCTGCGTTCCCGGCCCGGCGAACACACCACCCACATAGAGGAGCTGCCGTACCAGAAGCTGGCACAGCGGCTCGACCCGCCCGCCAACTTCCGCCTCGTGTACGGCAACATGGGCGAAGTTCTCGACCGCACCGACCTCATGGTCACGGTCAGCTCCACCGCCGCCCTGGAATCCCTGCACCGCCGCATCCCCACCGCGGTCCTCACCGACCTCGGGGTGCGCGAGGCGCTCGGCAACCACCACTTCATCGGCTCCGGCTGCCTCGCCTCCTGGGACCAGCTCGACGCCGGGCACCGGCCCGTCCCCGACGAGGAATGGGTGGCCCGGCAGGGCGTCGCCGCCGGGGGCGGCTCGTACGAACGCGCCTTCGACACGGCCCGCGAACGCATCACCGAGCTGCTCGACCGCCCCGGCGGCCTGCCGCCGCTCACCCCCTACTACACACCCGCCACCGCCCCCGGCTACCTCCCCGCCGTCCTGGCCCGCCACCACCTCGGCCCCGACGGCAGCCCGCTGCCCGGAGCCCCGGCCGCGGACCGGCAACCCGGACCGGTCCGCCAGATCGTCCGCCGCGCCGCCCGCGGCGCCTACCGCCACGGCGTCCAGCGCGTCGCCCCGGTCATCCGCCGGATGGGCGACCTGTGAACGCCGGCCACGCGGCCGTTCGCCGCCCCGGTCCCGTACAGGGGGCGCCGTGAACGACGTCCGTCCTTCCGGTCCTTCCCGTCCTTCGGGTCCTTCGGGTCCTTTCCGTCCTTCCCGTCAAGGAGTCCCGCCCATGTCCCCCTCCCAGGCGGGCGTGCGCCGCGTCCTCGCCGTGATCCCCGCGCGCGGCGGGTCCAAGGGCGTCCCCGCGAAGAACCTCGCGCCCGTCGGCGGCGTGCCCCTGGTGGCGCGGGCCGTGCGGGAGTGCCTGGCCGGCCGGCTCGTCACCGACGTCGTGGTGTCCACCGACGACCAGGCCATCGCCGTGGCCGCCCGTGAGGCCGGTGCCGAGGTCGTGCTGCGCCCGGCCGCCATCGCCGGCGACACCGCCACCTCCGAGGCCGCCGTCCTGCACGCCATGGACGCCCACGAGGCCCGGCACGGCACCGCCGTCGACGCGGTGCTCCTGGTGCAGTGCACCAGCCCGTTCCTCGTCCGCGAGGACATCGACGGCGTGGCCGCCGCGGTCGTCGAGAACGGTGCCGACACCGCCGTCACCGTCGCCCCCTTCCACGGCTTCGTCTGGCGCGACGGCACCGGCGACGGCACCGACGGCGACGGCTCGGACGGCGCCGGCTCGGCCGGCGGCTTCGGCGTCAACCACGACAAGTCGTACCGCCCACGCCGCCAGGACCGCCCCCAGGACCTCCTGGAGACAGGCGCCGCCTACGCCATGGACGCGGCCGGCTTCCGCGAGCACGGCCACCGCTTCTTCGGCCGCACCGACCTCGTGCGCACCGACCCGGCCCGCGTGCTGGAGATCGACGACCCGCACGACCTGGCCCGCGCCCGCGCCCTCGCCCCCCTCTTCGACGCGGACCTCCCCGAGTCCCGGCTCCGCCCGGGCGGGGGGACCCCCACCGGTTCGCTCCCGACCGCCGCCGACATCGATGCGGTCGTCCTCGACTTCGACGGCACCCAGACCGACGACCGGGTGCTGATCGACTCCGACGGACGGGAGTTCGTCTCCGTGCACCGCGGCGACGGCCTCGGCATCGCCGCCCTGCGCAGGAGCGGACTGAAGCTGCTGATCCTGTCCACGGAACAGAACCCCGTGGTCGCCGCCCGCGCCCGGAAGCTCAGGCTCCCGGTCCTGCACGGCATCGACCACAAGGACCTCGCACTCAAGCACTGGTGCGAGGAGCAGGGCATCGCGCCGGAGCGCGTGCTCTACGTCGGCAACGACGTCAACGACCTCCCGTGCTTCGCCCTCGTGGGCTGGCCCGTGGCGGTCGCGAGCGCCCACGACGTCGTACGCGGCGCCGCACGCGCGGTCACCACCCTCCCCGGTGGCGACGGCGCGATCCGGGAGATCGCCGGCTGGATCCTCGGACCCTCTCTCGACTCCCCCGCCCCCCTCACCAAGTAAGGAACCCCTCCCATGAGCACCAACTCCCGCCTCCGCCAGTTCGGTTCGCGCACGGCCGGCCCCGGTCACCCCGTCTACATCTGCGGCGAGATCGGCATCAACCACAACGGCGACCTCGACAACGCCTTCAAGCTCATCGACGTGGCCGCCGAGGCCGGCTGCGACGCCGTCAAGTTCCAGAAGCGCACGCCCGAGATCTGCACCCCGCGCGACCAGTGGGACATCGAGCGCGACACCCCCTGGGGCCGGATGACGTACATCGACTACCGCCACCGCGTGGAGTTCGGCGAGGACGAGTACCGGCAGATCGACGAGTACTGCAGGGAGAAGGGCATCGCCTGGTTCGCCTCCCCCTGGGACACCGAGGCCGTCGCCTTCCTGGAGAAGTTCGACGTCCCCGCCCACAAGGTGGCCTCCGCCTCCCTCACCGACGACGAACTGCTGCGCGCCCTGCGTGCGACGGGCCGCACCGTCATCCTCTCCACCGGCATGTCCACCCCGAAGCAGATCCGCCACGCCGTCGAGGTCCTGGGCAGCGACAACATCCTGCTCTGCCACGCCACCTCGACGTACCCGGCGAAGGCCGAGGAGCTGAACCTCCGCGTCATCAACACCCTCCAGGCCGAGTACCCCAACGTTCCGATCGGCTACTCCGGTCACGAGACGGGCCTGCAGACCACCCTCGCCGCGGTCGCCCTCGGCGCCACCTTCGTCGAGCGCCACATCACCCTCGACCGCGCCATGTGGGGCTCCGACCAGGCCGCCTCCGTGGAGCCGCAGGGCCTCACCCGCCTCGTGCGCGACATCCGCACCATCGAGGCCTCCCTCGGCGACGGCGTCAAGAAGGTCTACGAGTCCGAGCTCGGCCCGATGAAGAAGCTGCGCCGCGTCCCGGGCGTCGTCACCGAGGCGGAGATCGCCGCGGCGGCCGGCGAACCCGTCGGCGTCTGACCCCGCAGCCCCTCCGGCCACCGCTACCAGTGCCTCACGGGACGGTCGTACGACGATGAGCCCTCGCGCCGGGAATTCCGGCACCACCCCCCACACCCTCGCGTTCGTCGAGAGTCCGGTGCAGCTCCTGAACGTCCTGGAGTGGGCGCACGCCCAGGGACCGCGTCCCCAGGAGCAGCCCGGCGCGGGGTTCACCCTCGTCGTCCTGTCCCCGACCGACCCCATGACCCGCGGCCAGCTGCGCCGCATGGCCGAACTGGCCCGCCAGGACGGCCACGAGGTCCGCTGGGAGGAGGCCCGCGGCGGCCCCGCGGCCCCCTTCCACACCATCGGCGGCCTGACCCGCGAGCTGCGCCGGGCCGACCGGATCGTCATGGGCGACCCGTTCTCCCGGTACGTCCAGCTCCTGCTGACCATCACCCGCGCCCACGACCTCGTCGTCGTCGACGACGGCACCGCCACCATGGAGTTCGTCGGCCAGCTCGCCCGCGGCGAACGCCTGGTGCGCTGGCACCGCAAGGGCGGCCGTCCCGGCCCCCGCGACCTGCTGTTCGCGCCGGTGTCCTCCTCGGCCCGCCGCCGCCTCACCCCCGGCCCGGCCCGCCGCGTGGAGGTCTTCTCCGCCATGCCGATAGCGGACGCCCCGGACGGGGTGTCCGTCACCTCCCACACCTTCGCCTGGACCCGCGAGCGCTTCGGCCCGCCCCGGGTGACGAACGGCGCCGACCTGGTCGGTACGTCCCTCGTCGAGACCGGCGTCGTCGACGGCGACCGCTATCTGCACGCCGTCGGCGTCCTCGCCAGGGCCCACGGCGCCGCCCGCTACTTCGCCCACCGCCGCGAGAGCGCCGAGAAACTCCACCGCCTCGCCGTGGAGACGGGCCTGGAGGTCGTCCGCCCCGACCTCCCCCTCGAACTCATCGCCCGCCGCGGTCCCGTCGGCAGAACCGTCCTCAGCTTCCCCTCCACGGTCGTCCACACCCTCCCGCTGGCCCTCGCCGGCACGGACGTCCGCGTCGCGGTCTGCGACATCGACCCGGCCTGGCTGACGGAGAGCGCCTCGCCCCGGGCCCGGAGCTTCCTCGCAGGCGTCACGGGAACGGCCCGCGGAGTGGACCGCCTGGCCCGGGTCACCACCGCCTGACCGCCCCCGGAGCGGCCTCACCGGCGCACACCCGCCACCCGTCCGGCCGACGCGTGCCGGCACGCCTCACCGGCGGGCGCCCGGGCGCCCGGGACGCCGCCTCCCCGCCGCGGTCAGGGCCGCCTCCCCGTCGCTGTCAGGACTGTTCCGGCCTGCGGGCCGGCAGGAACGCGCGCGGCCGGGTCGCGCCTCCCTCGGGCTCCAGCACGACGCGGGCCTGGACCTCGGCGCCCGCGTCGGTGAGGCGTTCGGCGACCGATTCCGGCGTGCGCCAGTAGTGGTCGAGAACGATCTCCCGGCCGAACCGCTGCGTCAGGCGCTGCCGCTCGCCGTCCCCCGTCTGGAAGCAGAGCAGCAGGTACCTGCCGGGCAGGAGGACGTGCCGGAACTCGGCGAACACCGCCGGCAGGTGCGTGTCGGATCGAGCGGCTGTTCGGTTCGTTCACGGGCCCGGACTCCAGTGGTGCGCCCGTCCGCCGGGCAGCCGAACCCGGGAAGAGCGGGGGGGGCGCTGCCCATCCGCTGGTCCGCTTCGTGGACAGCCGGGCGTGCTTCGAGTGGGCCGTGGTAACCGTGGAGGAGGAAGATGGAGGGATGGGCCGGAAAGCCATGATCCACTCGGCTTGAACCGGCGGAGTTTACCCAGCCCGAATGCCAGCCATGCGCCGCGCGGCCAACTTTTCTTCCCCTAACGGGTTGAAGTTTTGTTGATCGTGGGTCAGCCGACCGTCCCGGCGTCCTACCCTTCAGAGGGTGAAGCAACTGATGTCCCGAGAGTCCGAGGCCGATCCTTCAGGGGAAGCCGTGCTCCCCGGCAGCTTGCCGGAGGCCCTGCGCGCCGAGCTCGTCGCCTTCCGCCGCGACATGCACATGCACCCCGAGCTGGGCAACCAGGAGTTCCGTACGACGGCGGCGATCAAGGAGCGCCTGGAGAGGGCGGGCCTCAAGCCCCGCGTACTCACCGCCGGCACCGGGCTCATCTGCGACATCGGCGACTCGGCCGACGGCACCCCCGTCCTGGCGATGCGCGCCGACATCGACGCGCTGCCCATCCCCGACACCAAGGCCGACTGCGCCTACCGCTCCACCGTCCCCGACCGCGCCCACGCCTGCGGTCACGACGTGCACACCACGGTCGTCCTCGGTGCCGGTCTCGTCCTCGCCGGCCTGCACCGCGAGGGCCGGCTCCCGCGCCCGGTGCGGCTGATCTTCCAGCCCGCCGAGGAAGTGCTGCCCGGCGGTGCCGCCGACGCCATCGAGGACGGCGCCCTGGACGGTGTCGGCCGGATCATCGCCGTCCACTGCGACCCGCGCGTGGACGCCGGTCTGATCGGTCTGCGCAACGGTGCCATCACCTCCGCCTGCGACCGCCTGGAGATCTCCCTGGACGGGCCCGGCGGCCACACCGCCCGCCCGCACCTGACCACCGACCTCGTCACCGCCGCCGCCCGCGTCGTCACCGACGTGCCCGCGCTGGTCGGCCGCCGCGTCGACACCCGGGCCGGCCTCGCGGTGACCTGGGGCCGGATCGACTGCGGCCACGCCCCGAACGTCATCCCCCAGCACGCCGAGCTGTCCGGCACCGTGCGCTGCCTGGACATCGAGGCCTGGCGGCAGGCGCCGGACCTCGTCGTCGCCGCGATCGACGAGGTCGCCAACCTGCACCGCGCCAAGTCCGAGATCAACTACGTCCGCGGCGTCCCCCCGGTCGTCAACGACGCCGACGTCACCGGCCTGCTCCGGGACGCCATGGTCGCCCGGCGCGGCGAGGAGGCGGTGGAGAGCACCGAGCAGAGCCTCGGCGGCGAGGACTTCTCCTGGTACCTGGAGCACGTCCCCGGCGCCATGGCCCGCCTCGGCGTCCGTACGCCGGGCGAGCGCACCGTCCGCGATCTGCACCAGGGCGACTTCGACGCCGACGAGCACGCCATCACCGTGGGGGTGGAGCTGTTCACCGCGGCGGCCCTGCTGGACGCGGCGACCCGGACGGCGTGAGCACGGGACGCCGGTGACGGCCCGGACGAAGGGGTGCCCGAAAGGCACCCCTTCGTCCGCCTGTGTCACCGGGGCGTAACCCGTGGGACCCCGTTGCGACGCGGGGGCGGCACGAATCGATAACGGCCACGAGGAACCCCGTTCCCCTCGCCTTCTACGCGCGTTACTGTGCGCCGGAATCGCCCCTCGGGACGGCCTGTCGGGGAGCCGTGCCGGAGGCGCCACATTGGGGAATGCGGGCCGGCGACGGCGCCGTGGGGATGAAGGGTGCTGCTGTGCGTCTCATATCTCGAAGGACCGGGTTCGTCCAGGCGGCGGCGGCCGTCGCGGTCGTGGCCCTGGTGGCCACCGGCTGCGGCGAGTCGAGCACCGGCTCCAAGGCCGATGAGAAGGAGTCCGGCACGTACTCCGGCAAGGGCATCGGTCTGGCGTACGACATCGGCGGCAAGGGCGACCAGTCCTTCAACGACGCCGCGTACGCCGGCTTCCAGAAGGCCGACAAGGAGTTCGGCATCGGCGGCCGGGACGTCGAGCCCCAGGACGGCGAGTCGGACGCGGACAAGGTCCAGCGGCTGACCCAGCTCGCCCAGTCGGGCTACAACCCGGTGATCGGCGTCGGCTACATCTACGCGCCGGCCGTCAAGGAGGTCGCCGCGAAGTTCCCGGACACCACCTTCGGCATCATCGACGACGAGACCGTGACGGCGAAGAACGTCGCCGACCTCGTCTTCCACGAGGAGCAGGCCTCCTACCTGGCCGGCGTCGCCGCCGCGAAGGCCTCCAAGAAGGCGCACATCGGCTTCATCGGCGGCGTGGACATCCCGCTCATCCACAAGTTCGAGGCCGGCTACGTCCAGGGCGCCAAGTCGGTCAACCCGGCCATCAAGATCGAGTCGCAGTACCTGACCGAGACGCCCCAGGAGGGCGGCTTCTCCAGCCCCGACAAGGGCAAGGCGGGGGCGAGCGGCCAGATCGAGGCCGGCGCGGACGTCATCTACCACGCGGCCGGCCTGTCCGGGCAGGGCGTGATCTCCGAGGCCGCGGGCAAGAAGGTGTGGGCCATCGGCGTCGACTCCGACCAGTACTCCCAGACCTCGCTGGCCGCGTACAAGGACTACATCCTCGGCTCGGCGCTGAAGAACGTCGGCGGCGCGGTCTACGACCTCGCCAAGTCCGTCCACGAGGGCAAGCCCCTGGCCGGCGTGGTCCGCGGCAGCCTCTCCAACGACGGCGTCGGCTTCGCCGACACCAACCCGAAGTACAAGGCCATGACGGACGTCGTCGACGCCGTGAACAAGGCCAAGCAGGACATCATCGACGGCAAGGTCACCGTCGACACGAAGTAGCCCGCCCCGCCGCGGCACCGGCCCTGCCCGCCCGTCCCCGTCCGGGGGACGCGCGAGCGGGGCCGCCCGCGTTCTTCGGCCTTGCTCCTCGAACGCCGGAGGGGCCGGCTCCCGGCCCGTCCGGCGCTCGAGGACGAGGCCGTTCGGGCCGGGAGCGGGGGCCGGCGGCGGCAGCCCCCAGGGGCGGGACGGGGAAGGGGCGGCGGGGGTGAGAACCCCGCCCCCGCCCCGCCCGGGGGCGGCTGCCCGCACCACGGGGCGCCCCGGGCCCGGAGCCCCCGTCACCGGCGGAGCCGCCCGCGGAGCCTCCCGCCCGTGCCCGTCGAGGGCGTCCTCGCAGACCAGCGGCCCCGGCCTCCCGCACGTGGCGCTCCAGGGTCCGTACGCTGGGGCGCAAACTGTGGCCACAGCTCGGTAACGGACCGGACAGAAGGGTTTTTCCGTCTGGTCTACGCGCGTTACGCTGCGGCGGAACCAGCGCCTGGTAAGGGCGCTTGCACAAAGGAGTCTCGTTCCATGCGCCGGGTGTCCCGTATCGCGGTTGCTGGTGTTGCTACCGCAGCCTTCGCCGTCACCGTTTCCGCTTGCGGAAGCTCGTCCACGTCGTCCTCCTCCGGCGACGACAAGAACCTGGGCCTCGCCCTCGCGTACGACGTCGGCGGCAAGGGCGACCAGTCCTTCAACGACGCCGCCACCGCGGGCATGGAGAAGGCCGACAAGGAGTTCGGCTACAAGTCGACCGCGGTCGAGCCGCAGGACGGCGAGTCCGACGCCGACAAGGTGCAGCGCCTGGAGAGCCTCGCCAAGCAGGGCTACAACCCGGTGATCGGCGTCGGCTTCGCCTACGCGCCGGCCGTCAAGGAGGCCGCGGCCAAGTACCCGAAGACCACCTTCGGCATCGTGGACGACGAGCAGACCAAGGCCGACAACGTGGCCGACCTCGTCTTCTCCGAGGAGCAGGCCTCCTACCTGGCGGGCGTCGCCGCCGCCAAGGCGACCAAGTCCAACGTGGTCGGCTTCATCGGCGGTGTGGACGTCCCCCTGATCCACAAGTTCGAGGCCGGCTACAAGCAGGGCGTCGCGGACACCAAGAAGGGCGTCACGGTCAAGTCGCAGTACCTGACCGAGACCGCGGCCGAGGGCGGCTTCTCCAGCCCGGACAAGGGCGAGAGCGCCGCCGACGGTCAGATCGACGCCGGCGCCGACGTCGTCTACGCCGCCGCCGGCCTCTCCGGCCAGGGCGTCATCAAGGCCGCCAACGCCAACAAGATCTGGGCCATCGGCGTCGACTCGGACCAGTACAAGCAGGACGCGCTCAAGGCGTACAAGGACTCGATCCTCACCTCCGCCATGAAGAACGTCGAGGGCGCGGTCTTCACGCTCGCCAAGTCGGTCGAGGACGGCAAGCCCGCCACCGGTGTGGTCCGCGGTGACCTCGCCAACGGCGGCGTGAGCCTGGCGAACTCCAACCCGACCTTCGCGGGCAACCAGGAGATCCAGGCCGCCGTCAAGAAGGCCGAGGAAGGCATCAAGAACGGCACCATCACGGTGAAGACCTCCTGACGACCGTGTCGTCGGCCTGTCGAGATTCGTCGAGAACTGTCGAAGGCATGGCCGAAGAAGCGCTGTAATGACAGCGTTACGACCTCGGAACGGGGTGCGGGGACGATGACTCCCCGCGCCCCGTTCGCGCGGCAGAATGCTCGGAACGGATCGAGACCGACCGAAAAGCCGGTCATCAAGATCGATCAGGTCCGGGCACTATTTAAAGCAGGGGCGCTACGCGCGTAGAGCGGCCCCTTTCCCGAGGAGAGTGCGCCATCGACGCGTCCAGCAGCCCTCCGCTCACCGCCCCGTCGACAGTCGCGGTAGAGCTCGCGGGCATCACCAAGCGATTCCCCGGTGTCGTCGCCAACCACGACATCCACCTGACCGTCCGCAAGGGCACCGTGCACGCCCTCGTCGGCGAGAACGGCGCCGGCAAGTCGACCCTGATGAAGATCCTCTACGGCATGCAGAAGCCGGACGAGGGCACCATCGCGGTCGACGGCGAGCAGGTGAGCTTCTCCAGCCCCGCCGACGCCATCGCGCGCGGCATCGGCATGGTCCACCAGCACTTCATGCTCGCGGACAACCTGACCGTCCTGGAGAACGTGGCGCTCGGCAGCGAGAAGCTGTACGGCATCGGCGGCGGCGCCCGCAAGAAGATCAAGGAGATCTCCGACCGCTACGGCCTCGGCGTACGCCCCGACGCCCTGGTCGAGGACCTCGGTGTCGCCGACCGCCAGCGCGTGGAGATCCTCAAGGTCCTCTACCGCGGCGCCCGCCACCTCATCCTCGACGAGCCGACCGCCGTCCTGGTCCCGCAGGAGGTCGACGCCCTCTTCGCCAACCTGCGCGAACTGAAGTCCGAGGGCCTCTCCGTCATCTTCATCTCCCACAAGCTGGGCGAGGTCCTGTCGGTGGCCGACGAGATCACCGTCATCCGGCGCGGGACGACCGTCGGCACGGCCGTACCCGCCGAGACGAGCCCCCGTCAGCTCGCCGAGATGATGGTCGGCAGCGAACTGCCCACCCCGGAGACGGCCGAGTCGACGGTCACCGACCAGCCCGTCATCAAGGTCGAGAACCTCACCGTCTACGCCGGCGGCGGCGCCTCCCTGGGCGTGGAGGCCGAGCCCGTGGGCCCCGGCTCCCTGGTCGAGGCGCCCGGCGTGGTCAAGAAGGTCCTCGACGACGTCACCTTCACCATCCACGCCGGCGAGGTCATGGGCATCGCCGGCGTCGAGGGCAACGGCCAGACGGAACTGATCGACGCCCTGATCGGCACCAAGAACGCCGACTCCGGCACCATCGCCTTCCTCGGCGAGGACATCACCCCCTGGCCGACCCGCAGGCGCCGCGAGTCCGGCGTCGGCTACATCCCCGAGGACCGCCACCGCCAGGGCCTGCTCCTGGAGGCCCCCCTCTGGGAGAACCGCATCCTCGGCCACGTCACCGAGACCCCCAACGCCAAGGGCTTCTGGCTCAACCCCAAGGGCGCGCAGGCCGACACCCGCCGGATCGTCGAGGAGTACGACGTCCGCACCCCCGGCATCGACGTCACCGCCGCCTCCCTCTCCGGCGGCAACCAGCAGAAGCTGATCGTCGGCCGCGAGATGAGCCACAACCCCAAGTTCCTGATCGCCGCCCACCCCACCCGCGGTGTGGACGTCGGCGCGCAGGCGCAGATCTGGGACCGCATCCGCGAGGCCCGCCGCGAAGGCCTGGCCGTGCTGCTGATCTCCGCCGACCTGGACGAGCTGATCGGCCTGTCGGACACCCTCCGGGTGATCTACGACGGCAGGCTGGTCGCCGACGCCGACCCGGCGACCGTCACCCCCGAGGAACTCGGCTCGGCCATGACCGGCGCCGCGTCCGGGCACCTCGAGCACGTCGAAGAAGAAGCCGCCCCGGAGGACGAGGCCCGATGAAGAAGTTCGACAAGGAGCGCCTGCTCCTCGCGGTGGCCGGCCCGGTCATCGCGCTGGTCTCGGCGATCCTGCTGACGTCGGTCGTCCTGATCGCCTCCGGCAAGAACCCGTTCGAGCCGTACCGGCTGATGCTGGAGCAGGTCCCCTACTCCGACGTCCAGGTCCTGATCGTCAACCAGGCCTCGCTGTACTACGTCGCCGCCCTCGCGGTCGCCCTCGGCTTCCGGATGAACCTGTTCAACATCGGCGTCGACGGCCAGTACCGCCTCGCCGCGATGATGACCGCGGTGGTCGGCGCCCACGTGGCGCTGCCGTCCTTCCTCCAGATCCCGCTGCTGCTCCTCGTCGGCGCGCTCACCGGCGCCTTCTGGGCGGGCATCGCGGGCGTCCTGAAGGTCACCCGGGGCGTCAGCGAGGTCGTCGCGACGATCATGCTCAACGCGATCGCGACCAGCCTCATCGGCTACCTCACCCTCCGCGAGAACTTCGGCGTCCTGGTCGGCGACAACGTCACCACCGGCATCATGAAGGAATCCGGCTGGGTGCCCGGCATCGACCTGGGCCAGGACGTCGGCGAGATCTACGGCCTGGTCTTCCTCGCCGTCGCCCTCGGCATCGGCTACTGGATCGTCCTCAACCGCACCCGCTTCGGCTTCGACCTGCGCGCCACCGGCGAGTCCGAGACGGCCGCCGCCGCCTCCGGCGTCAACGCCAAGCGCATGGTCCTCACCGCGATGCTGATCTCCGGCGCCGTCGCCGGCCTGTCCGGTCTGCCGCTGCTGCTCGGCTCCGCGCACACCTACAGCCTCAGCTTCCCGGCCGGCCTCGGCTTCACCGCCATCGGCATCGCCCTGCTCGGCCGCAACAACCCGGGCGGCATCGCGCTCGCCGCCCTGCTGTGGGCCTTCCTGGAGAAGACCTCGCCCGCCCTCGACTACGCGACCCCGGTGGCGTACGAGAAGGAGATCGCCACGATCATGCAGGGCCTGATCGTCTTCGCGGTCGTCATCTCCTACGAGGCCGTGCGCCAGTGGGGTCTGCGCCGCCAGCAGAAGCGGGTCGGCGCCGAACTGGCCGAGGCCACCGACAACAACGCCAAGAAGGAGGTGGCGGCCTGATGTCCACCGCGACCATCGCCAAGCCGCAGGCGAAGCAGCCCGGCAAGGGCGGCCGCCGCATGTCTCTCCCGGTACTCCTGCTGGTCATCGCGGGCGTGCTGGTCCTGACCTCGATCGTCCGCCTGATCTCGGGCGCGGACGGCATCACCTCGACCGGCCAGATGTCCACCGCGCTGCGCCTCGCCGTGCCGATCGGCCTCGCCGGCCTCGGCGGCCTGTGGGCCGAGCGCGCGGGCGTCGTCAACATCGGCCTCGAGGGCATGATGATCCTCGGCACCTGGTTCGGCGCCTGGGCCGGCTACCAGTGGGGTCCCTGGACCGGTGTCGCCTTCGGCATCATCGGCGGCGCGCTCGGCGCCGTCCTGCACGCCGTCGCCACCGTCACCTTCAACGTCAACCACATCGTCTCCGGCGTGGCGCTGAACATCCTGGCGCTGGGCACCACCCGCTACCTGTCGAAGTTCACCTTCGAGGACGCCCCGCAGGGTTCCTCCAAGCAGTCCCCGCCGATCGAGTCGCTGGGCACCTTCGACATCCCCGGCCTGTCCGGCTGGCTGGAGACCCTCAACGGCAAGCACTGGTTCCTGGTCTCCGACATCGCCGGTCTGGTCGGCGGCGTGGTCACCAACCTCTCCCCGCTGACCGTCGTCGCGGTGGCGCTCGTCCCCGCCACCTGGTGGGTGCTGTGGCGGACCGCCTTCGGCCTGCGCCTGCGCTCCTGCGGTGAGAACCCGGTGGCCGCCGAGTCCCTCGGCGTCAACGTCTACAAGTACAAGTACATCGCCGTGATCGTCTCGGGCGGTTTCGCCGGCCTCGGCGGCGCCTTCCTGTCGATCGTCGCCTCGAACGTGTACCTCGACGGCCAGACCGCGGGCCGCGGCTACATCGGCCTCGCCGCGATGATCTTCGGCAACTGGATGCCGGGCGGCCTCGCCCTCGGCGCCGGCCTGTTCGGCTACACCGACAGCCTCAACCTGCGCGGCGGCACCACCAACGTGCACGCCCTGATCCTGCTCCTCGCGATCCTGCTGGTGTTCGGCGCGGCCTACCTGGCCTGGAAGAAGAAGTACGTCTCCGCCGTCGTCACCGCGGTGATCTCGGCCGTGATGTTCTTCTGGTACACCAGCGTGGACGAGGTGCCGCGCCAGGTCGTCTCGGCGGCCCCGTACATCGTGACGCTGCTGGTGCTGTCGCTCTCCGCGCAACGCCTGCGCATGCCCAAGGCCGACGGTCTGCCCTATCGCAAGGGGCAGGGCAAGTGACCCCGGCCGCCGCCGGCGTCGACTGGGACGTCCTGCGCGAGCTGGCCCGCGAGGCCATGAGCCACGCGTACGCCCCCTACTCGGGGTACCCGGTCGGCGTGGCGGCCCTGGTCGACGACGGCCGTACCGTCTCCGGCTGCAACGTCGAGAACGCCTCCTACGGCATCGGCCTGTGCGCCGAGTGCGGGCTGGTCTCGGAGCTGCAGCGCACCGGCGGCGGCCGGCTCACGCACTTCACCTGCGTGGACGGCCGGGGCGAGATCCTCGTCCCGTGCGGCCGCTGCCGCCAGCTGCTCTACGAGTTCGGCGGACCGGACCTGCTGCTGGAGACGCCGGCCGGGATCCTGCCGCTGGCGGAGATGCTCCCGCAGGCCTTCGGCCCGGACCACCTCACCAAGTGACTCCCGTGCGGCCCCTCCGACTCGCGTGAACCGGGCGGAGGGGCCGCACACTTTTCACGCACCGTCTTCTGCACCTCGGAAGTTCTGCACCTCGGAAGGAAATCCATGGCCATGGACGCCATCTCCGTCATCCGCACCAAGCGGGACCGCGGCGAACTCGGCGACGAACAGATCGACTGGGTCATCGACGCGTACACCCGTGGCGAGGTCGCCGACGAGCAGATGTCCGCGCTCGCCATGGCGATCCTGCTCAACGGCATGAACCGCCGCGAGATCGCCCGCTGGACGGCAGCGATGATCGCCTCCGGCGAGCGCATGGACTTCTCGTCCCTGTCCCGCCCCACCGCCGACAAGCACTCCACGGGCGGCGTCGGCGACAAGATCACCCTCCCGCTGGCCCCCCTGGTGGCCGCCTGCGGCGCGGCGGTCCCGCAGCTCTCGGGCCGCGGCCTCGGCCACACCGGCGGCACCCTCGACAAGCTCGAGTCCATCCCCGGCTGGCGCGCCCTGCTCTCCAACGAGGAGATGCTGCACGTCCTCGGCACCACCGGCGCCGTGATCTGCGCGGCGGGCGACGGCCTGGCCCCCGCCGACAAGAAGCTGTACGCCCTGCGCGACGTCACCGGCACGGTCGAGGCGATCCCCCTGATCGCCTCCTCGATCATGTCGAAGAAGATCGCCGAGGGAACGGGCTCCCTCGTCCTGGACGTGAAGGTCGGGACCGGCGCCTTCATGAAGACCATCGAGGACGCACGCGAGCTGGCCTCCACGATGGTGGGCCTCGGCACCGACCACGGCGTCCGGACGGTCGCCCTCCTCACCGACATGTCCACCCCCCTCGGCCTGACCGCGGGCAACGCCCTGGAGGTCCGCGAGTCGGTCGAGGTCCTGGCGGGCGGCGGCCCGGCCGACGTCGTCGAACTCACCCTGGCGCTGGCCCGCGAGATGCTGGACGCGGCCGGTCTGGGCGACGCCGACCCGGCGAAGGCCCTGGCCGACGGCTCCGCGATGGACGCCTGGCGCCGCATGATCACCGCCCAGGGCGGCGACCCCGACGCCCCCCTGCCCACCGCCCGGGAACAGCACGTCGTCAGGGCCCCGGCCACCGGCGTCCTCACCCGCCTGGACGCCTACGGCGTCGGAGTCGCCGCCTGGCGTCTGGGCGCGGGCCGCGCCCGCAAGGAGGACCCGGTGCAGGCGGGCGCCGGCATCGAACTCCACGCCAAGCCCGGCGACACGATCACCGAGGGCCAGCCCCTGCTGACCCTCCACACCGACACCCCCGAGCGGTTCGCCTACGCCCTGGAGGCGGTGGCGGGTTCCTACGACATCGCCGCGGCGGGAACGCCGTACACGGCGTCGCCGGTGGTGCTGGAGCGCATCGCCTGAGCCCTTCAGCCCTTCAGCCCGTCCGGCGTTAGAGGACGAGGCCGTTCAGGCCGAAGCAGGGGTCTGGGGTCTGGGGTCTGGGGGCTGGGGGCGGCAGCCCCCGGACGGGACGGGAAGGGGCGGCGGGGGCGAAAGAACCGCCCGGGCCGCCCCCGACGCCCCTCACGCGAACGCGCCCCCCTCGCCGAAGACAGCCGCGGCGAACCGCTCACCCATCCGCAGATGCGTCGCCGCGTCCGGGTGCAGCTGGTCGGGCAGCGGGAACTCCTCGACGTCCCGCTCCCCGTACAGCTCCCGCCCGTCGAGGTGGTGCAGCTCCGGATCGTCGGCGGCCCGCTCCCCGACGATCCGCGCCAGCTCCTCCCGGACGACCCGCAGGGTCAGCTTCCCGCCGGGCACCTCCGCCGCGTCCCCCAGGGGAACGAACCGCAGCACCCCCTTCTCCAGCCCCCGCATGTCCGGAGCGGTGGGACCGGGCGTGTCCTCGTGCATCGGGCACAGGATGGGCGACACGACCAGCAGCGGCGTGTCGGGATGCCCCTCCCGCACGGTGTCGAGGAACCCGTGCACGGCGGGCCCGAAGGCCCGCAGCCGCATCAGATCCGTGTTGACGAGATTGATACCGATCTTGACGCTGATCAGATCGGCCGGAGTGTCCCGCAGCGCCCGCGCGACGAACGGGTCGAGCAGGGCGCTCCCGCCCAGCCCGAGGTTGATCAGCTCCACCCCGCCGAGCCCGGCGGCGTGCGCGGGCCAGATGCGGGTGGGGCTCGCGCCGTCCGAGCCGTGGCTGATCGAACTGCCGTGGTGCAGCCAGACCCGGCGGTCCGGAGCGCCCGCCGGCTCCACGGGGGCGTCGGTGCGCAGGGCGACGAGTTCGGTGGTCTCGTTGTGCGGCAGCCAGATCTCGACCTTCTTGACGCCCTCGGGCAGGTCCGTGAAGCGGAGTGTGCCGGGGCGGCCGGGGCGGCGTTCGAAGGTCCCCGCGGCCATGTCGACGGTCAGGACGTGACCGGCCGGCACGGTGCCCTGGCCCACCAGGCGTCCGTCGACGACCAGGTCGTACACGCCGTCCGGCCGGGGCGGCGCGCCCACGTAGTCCCGCTTGGTGGGCAGCGTGTCCAGTTCGACGGCGGTGGCCCGGGTGCGGAAGACCAGCCGGACGCCGGACGGCTGGGACTCGGCCATGGCCAGCTGCCCGTCGGCGCACTGGGCGCGGGCCCGTGCGGGCAGCCGGTGCGGCAGCAGACCGTGTTCGGTGCGCTCGGTCTCCAGGGCCCCGCGCAGGAGGTCGTCGGTGAGGGGGGTGGTGATCCAGTGGGTATCGGAAGACATCGCTTCATCCTGCGTTTCGACGGGTCGTGGGGGAGGGGTCCGGGCCGGGCCAGTTGCGCAGCAGCGCGTCGAGGGCGTCGAGGATGCGGGACCAGGACTCCTGGGAGTCGGGCGCGCTGTGGCTGAAGCCACCGGCCTGCTCGAGGCTGACGTAGCCGTGGAAGACGCTGCCGAGCAGCCGCACGGCGTGCGTCTGGTCGGGTTCGGTGAGGTCGTAGCCGCGCAGGATGGCCCGGGTCATCTCGGAGTGCCGCGCCCCGGCGCTCGCCGCGGCGGCCTGAGGGGTGAGCCGGAACTGGGCGGCGGCATAGCGGCCGGGGTGGTCGTGGGCGTAGTCGCGGTAGACGTCGGCCAGGGCGGTGAGGGCGTCCTTGCCGGAACGGCCAGCCAGCGCGGCGGAGCCCCGGTCGGCCAGTTCCTCCAGGGCCAGCAGCGCGATCCGCGTCTTCAGGTCGTGCGAGTTGCGCACGTGCGAGTACAGGCTCGCGACCTTGACGTCGAACCGGCGGGCCAGCGCCGAGACGGTCACCTGGTCGAAGCCGACCTCGTCGGCCATCTCCGCGCCCGCCCGGGTCAGCCGCTCCGGGGTCAGGCCTGCACGCGCCATGACAGTTCTCCACGTCCTCTCGCCAGAAACCTGACACTATTCTGCATCTGGCTAAAGGGTTTAGGCAAACAGGTGCATGGCGTAGTTCGATGAGGCGATGAGTTGTACGCGCCCGCCCGGTCTACCCCCCGTGGACGCGACGACACCCCCCGTACTCACCCTGACCGGCCCCGTCACCCGCAGCCGGGTGGCAGAGCTCTGCGACGACCTGCGGCTTCTGATGGAGGGCACCGCGGGCACCGACGGCATAGCGGGCACCGAGGGCACGGCGGGCACCGCGGGCGCCGTGGTCGTCTGCGACGCGGAGGGGCTCGGGACGCCGGGGCTCATGGCCGTCGACCTGCTGGCGCGGCTCCGGCTGACGGCCGGCCGGGGCGGGGGGCGCATACGCCTGCGCGCCCCCGACCCGGCGCTACTCGCCCTGCTCGACCTGGTCGGGCTCCGCTTCGAGGTGGAGAGGAAGCCCGAACAGCGGGAACCACCGCTGGGTGTCGAGGAAGAAGTGGAATCCGGTGAGGCGGCCGTCTGAGATCTCCAGCACCTGCACCGCCCAGGGCGTGTACCCGCCCTTCTCCGGGTCCGGCTTGTACTGCGCGAACCCCGGCAGGCCGTTGACCTGGACCGGCAGCAGGCGTGAACCCTCGCAGGCCGAGCCGATCGTGGTCATGAAGCCCGCTATGTCGTCGTGGCCGGTCAGCCAGAGGTCGAACGGCGGCATCGTCATGACGGCGTCCTCGTGGAGGAGGGCCGTCAGCGCCGACATGTCGTACCCCTCGAAGGCCGCCACATAGCGCTCCAGGAGTTTTCGCTGCTCCTCGTCCAACGGGTCGGAGACCGCCGCGTCCGCGGCGGAGTCGGCGCGCTCGGCGAGGGTCGCGCGGGCCCGCTGGAGCGCGCTGTTCACCGAGGCGACCGAGGTCTCCAGCAGCTCGGCGACCTCGCTCGCCCGCCACGCCAGCACCTCGCGCAGGATCAGCACGGCCCGCTGCTTGGGCGGCAGTTGCTGGAGCGCGGCCATGAACGCCAGCCGCACCGACTCCTTGGCGACGGCCGCCTCCGCCGGGTCCTGCACCGTGGGCAGCACGCGCGCGTCGGGCACGGGCTCCAGCCAGGTGTGGTCCGGGCGGGGGCAGAGCGCGGCCCGGGCGAGCGGCGTGGACTCGGAGAGGTCCATCGGGCGGGCCCGCTTGCCGGCCGCGGACAGCATGTCCAGGCAGACGTTGGTCGCGATGCGGTACAGCCAGGACCGCAGCGAGGAACGGCCCTCGAACCTGTCGTAACTCCGCCAGGCACGCACCAGGGTGTCCTGCACCGCGTCCTCCGCCTCGAAGGAGGAACCGAGCATGCGGTAGCAGTACCCCGTCAGCTCGACCCGGTGTCTCTCCAGCCTGGCGTCGAGGTCCTCCACCGTCGCCGTACTGTCGCTCATCGTCGTCCACCCGCCCCTGTGGCCGTTCTGTCACGCGCCTGTGCGCCCCAGTACTTCGGAAGCTACCGCAGCCCACTGACAACGGCCCCTCGAGCCGGCGAAACCCCAGCTCGGAGCAGGGATGGTGAGGCGAATGCCGGGGAGTGCCCAAACGCGCGGACCTCAGTGCGCGGCGGCCAGGGGCTGCCGGCGCGCCGCCCGCGAACCGAACACCGTGATCGTCACGACGCCGACCACCGCCAGGACGCCCACGCCCACCGTGCCGGCCCAGCCGCCCGCGTGGAACGCCGTCGCGCCGACCGTGCTGCCCGCGCTGGAACCGATGTAGTACGCGGACTGGTAGAGCGCCGAGGCCTGCGCGCGGCCCGTCGTCGCCGTCTTGTCGACCGCCGAGGAGGCCACCGCGTGCCCCGCGAAGAAGCCCGCCGTGATCAGCACCAGGCCCAGCAGGACCAGCGGGAGCGAGTCGGCGAGGGAAACCAGCAGACCGGTGGCCGTCGTACCGCCCGCCAGGTACAGGGCCCCGCGCCGGCCCAGGCGGCCGACCAGGCGGCCCGCCGTCGACGCGGACACCGTGCCCACCAGGTAGACGAGGAAGATCGAGCCGACGATGCCCTGCGGCAGCGAGAACGGCCCCTCGGTCAGCCGGTAGCCGATGACCGTGTACACGCCGCCGAAGACGGTCATGAACAGCGCGCCGATCGCGTACAGACGGCGCAGCAGCGGATCGGCCAGGTGATCGCGGACCGTACGGGCCAGCACCCGCAGGCGCAGCGAACCGGGCGTGAAGTGCCGCGGCGCCGGCAGCAGCAGGCGGAACGCGACCGCGCAGACCACCGCGACCGCGCCGATCACCGCGACCGCGACCCGCCAGCCCCACTCCTGGGCGACCCAGCCGGTGATGACCCGGCCGCTCATCCCGCCGACGCTGTTGCCCGCCACGAACAGGCCGATCGCCGTGACCAGGGCCCGCGGACGGACCTCCTCGGCGAGATAGGCGGTGGCGGACGCCGGCAGACCGGCCAGCGCCGCTCCCTGCAGACCGCGCAGCACCACCAGGGCGCCCAGCGACGGCGCGAAGGGGACCAGCAGCCCCAGGCCGACGGCGACCGCCAGCGATCCGGTCATCACCGTACGGCGGCCGTAGCGCTCCGACAGGGCGCTCATCGGCAGGACGAACAGGGCCAGCCCGCCGGTCGCCGCCGCCACCGTCCAGCTCGCGTCGCTCGCCGCGACCCCGAACTCACCGGAGATCAGCGGCAGCAGCGCCTGCGTGGAGTACAGCAGGGCGAAGGTCGCCACCCCGGCCAGGAACAGGGCGAAACTCATCCGGCGATAACCGGGGCCACCCGGAGCCATGCGCGGGTCGGAGGAGGGAGCGGAGGCGGAGGAGGGAGCGGCGGAGGCGGCGGGAACGGTCGCGACGGCGCCCACGGTGGTGGACGCCCCGGTACTGGCGGGAGACATGCCTCGAACCTACGGACCGCCCCGCTCATCCGTCCAATGCACGGAAACCCCATAATCGTTCCCATGGCGCATCAGCAGAGGTCACAGGGGCAGCTGTCACCGTCCGGTGACACAGAAGACATCGTCACGCTGCTCGCCCCGCGGCTCGCGTACTTCGCGGGCGTCGCCCGCACCGAGCACGTCACGCGAGCCGCGCAGGAGATGCAGGTCCCGCAGTCGACCCTGTCGCGCGCCATGGTCCGCCTCGAACAGGACCTCGGCGTCGACCTCTTCGCCCGCCGCGGCCGCACCGTCTCCCTCACCCCCGCCGGCCGCACCTTCCTCACCTCCGTCGAACGCGCCCTCGCCGAGGTCGAGCGCGCCGCCGACGAGGTGCGCGCCGACGCCGACGCGGCCACCGGCAAGGTCGCCTTCGGCTTCCTGCACACCATGGGCGCCGAGACCGTCCCCGGCCTGATCCACGCCTTCCGCGCGGACCATCCCCGCGTCCGCTTCAGCCTGGTCCAGAACTACGGCGAGGCGATGCTGGAGCGGCTGCGCGCCGGCGAACTGGACCTGTGCCTGACCTCGCCGGTGCCGGACGCCCCCGACCTCGTCGCCCGCCGCCTCGACGAACAGAAACTGCGCCTGGTCGTGCCCGCCGACCACCGCCTCGCCACCCGCCGGCGCGTCCGCCTCGCCGAGGCCGCCGACGAGACCTTCGTGACCCTGGAAGCCGGCTACGGCCTGCGCCGCATCACCGACGACCTCTGCCAGGAGGCCGGCTTCCGCCCGCGGATCGCCTTCGAGGGCGAGGAGGCGGAGACCCTGCGCGGCCTGGTGGCCGCGGGCCTGGGCGTGGCGCTGCTGCCGCCCCCCGCCGTCCCCCGCCCCGGCGTGGTCGAACTGACGGTCACCGCCCCCAGGGCGGCCCGCGAGATCGGGGTGGCCTGGCTGGACGGCCACCCCGACACCCCGCCGGTGGCGGCCTTCAAGAAGTTCCTGCTGTCGCGGAGGGGCAACCTGCTGCCGTAGCCGTGGGCCGACGCCCTCGCCGAGCCCGGCGGCGCCCGCTCCCTACCGCCGCAGCGACCGCCCGAACCCCGAGGCCAGCGGCATCCGCAGCCCCAGCGGCGGCGGGGCGGCGAACGCGTCCTCGACCGGCCGGGAGAAATCCTTCCCGAACAGCGCCCCCATCACGAAGTCCTCGCACAGGCAGAGCACTTCGGCGCGGTGCTGGTGCAACCCGTGGCCGTCCGAGTGCACTTCGAACCGGCACACGTCCCGGTTCGCCTTCTTCGCCCGCGCCGCCAGCCGGAACGACAGCTCCGGGTCGGTCCGTTCGTCATTGGTGCCGTGCACGATCAGCACCCGCCGCCCCGCCAGCTGCTTCACCGGTTCGGGCGGTACCGCCACGTCCTCCTCGGGCAGCCAGGGAGCGACGGCCAGTACGGAGTTGACGGCCTCGTGACCGCCCGCGCGCAGCGCCGCCCGTCCGCCCATGTCGAAGCCGGCCAGACACACGGGGACGTCCCCGTAGCGCCGTACGGTCTCGTCGGCGGCCCAGGAGGCGTCGGCGGCCAGATGGGCCTCGCTGCCGTTCCAGCCGCGGTAGCGGTACCGCACGACGTGCACGGCCAGGCCCTCCTCCCGTCCCGCGCGGGCTAGTTTGCGCCCGAGGGCGCGGACGGAGGCGGTCGGCCACAGGGGCGAGGGTCTGCGGCCGGAGACTTCCTCGCCGCCGGGGAGCAGCAGTACCGCCCCGCTCACCGCCCGCGGCTCCGGACCGCTGACCCTCCCCAGGCTGGCCGACCGAAGCGGCGTCGCTTGCTGTCCCATGACAGAACATTCTCAGAAGCCCCGGTGTACTCCACCCGGCCGTGCGGTCACCGTTGCGTATCGACCGAGTTGTCCGCCGGGCGGTCTACGCGCGTAGGAGTTAGAGTGCGGAAATGACGAGCCAGAGCATCCAGAAGGGCGCCGCCCCCAGTCCGGAGCAGATCCGCCGGGCGCCCAAGGTTCTGCTGCACGACCATCTCGACGGCGGCCTGCGGCCCGGCACCGTCGTCGACCTCGCCCGGGACGCCGGGTACACCCGCCTCCCCGAGACCGACCCCGACAAGCTCGGCATCTGGTTCCGGGAAGCCGCCGACTCCGGTTCCCTGGAAAGGTACTTGGAGACCTTTTCCCACACCGTCGCCGTCATGCAGACCCGCGAGGCGCTGGTCCGGGTCGCCCGTGAGTGCGCCGAGGACCTCGCCGAGGACGGCGTCGTCTACGCCGAGGTGCGGTACGCGCCCGAGCAGCACCTCGACGGCGGTCTGACCCTCGAAGAGGTCGTCGAGGCCGTCGACGAGGGCTTCCGGGAGGGCGAGCGGCTCGCCCGCGCGAACGGCCACCGGATCCGCGTCGGCGCCCTGCTCACCGCGATGCGGCACGCCGCCCGCGCGCTGGAGATCGCCGAACTCGCCAACCGCTACCGGGACCTGGGTGTCGTCGGCTTCGACATCGCCGGCGCGGAGGCGGGCTACCCGCCCACCCGGCACCTCGACGCCTTCGAGTACCTCAAGCGCGAGAACAACCACTTCACCATCCACGCCGGCGAGGCCTTCGGGCTGCCGTCGATCTGGCAGGCCCTCCAGTGGTGCGGCGCGGACCGGCTCGGACACGGCGTCCGCATCATCGACGACATCGAGATCGCCGGGGACGGCTCGGTGAAGCTCGGACGGCTCGCCTCGTACGTCCGCGACAAGCGCATCCCGTTGGAGCTGTGCCCCAGTTCCAACCTCCAGACCGGGGCCGCCGCCTCGTACGCCGAGCACCCGATCGGGCTGCTGCGGCGGCTGCACTTCCGGGCCACGGTGAACACCGACAACCGGCTGATGTCCGGCACCAGCATGAGCCTGGAATTCGAGCACCTTGTCGACGCGTTCGGTTATACGCTCGACGATCTCCAGTGGTTCTCCGTCAATGCTATGAAGTCAGCATTCATTCCTTTCGATGAACGGCTGGCCATGATCAATGACGTGATCAAGCCCGGTTACGCAGAACTGAAGTCCGAATGGCTTTTCCGGCAGACCGCATCCACCAGCGGTTCTTCCCGCGAAGAAGGCTGAGCGCCCGCCTTTTCGGGCTTTTCGCGGGGACGGGTCTTCACGATCCGTCCGCATTTCGATGTTTGCGGTGACCGGTATCCCGTGTTTACGGTCATGGACCGCTCAGTCACCCGTATTTCGAGGACGCATTCATCATGAAGCAGTCTGCTGTCAAGACCCTCGGTGTCGCCGCCCTCGGCGCTGCCTTCGCCGCCGCCGGTGCGGGCGCCGCCAACGCCGCGCCGGCCGTCCCGGACGCCGCCCGGACCCTGGACGGTGTCACCAGGACGCTGCCGGCGGAGAACGTCGCCCAGGCCCTGCCGGTCGCCGGGGACGCGCTGACACAGGCCCAGCCGGCGCTGGGTGCGGGTCTGACCGCCGCCCAGCCCGTCGCCGCACAGCTCCTCGCCCAGGGTCCCACCGCCCCCGTCGCGGGTCTGCTCGGCGGTCTGCCGCTCCAGGGCCTGCCCACGCACGGGCTGCCGGTGAACGGGATCCCGCTGGGCTGAACCAGCCCCGCCCGCACGCCGTCGGGGCGCATCCGGTTTCCCGGGGGCGCCCCGACGGCATGTGCGCTCACCAGGCCGTGCGGGCTTTGTCCTCGGAGGGAAGGAAGATCCACAGCGCTATGTAGAGCAGGAACTGCGGGCCCGGCAGGAGGCAGGAGAGCAGGAAGGCCACGCGCATGGTCGTGGCCGACGTACCGAAGCGGCGGGCCAGCGCGGCGCACACTCCGCCGATCATGCGGCCGTGGGTGGGGCGGGCGAGGCTGCTGGACATCTGCGGCTCCTTCGTGAGCGTCGGTCCGGGGCGGGCTCTGGTCGACCGCCCCCGGTGAACACAACGCTACGAAGACGAAGCGGATGAAACGTCGCTCTACGGGGCGATCCCGACCCTGGGAATCGTCGGGGTCAGACCCTGAGCCGGCTCCTCCGGGCCCGCGCCGCGCAGCCCTTGCCGCGCACCGCGGTGGCGCAGCCGGGACCGGGCCGCCGGGACCAGCGCCACGTGCGCCAGCGCCACGCCCGTCGCGTTCAGCAGCACCGAGTCGATGTCGACCGCGCGGCCGGGCACGCCCGTCTGGAGCAGGGCGATCGCCAGGGACAGCAGGGCGCCCGCCGTGACCGTGCGGACCAGGGAGGCCAGCGGGGAGACGGCCGGCCTGCCGTGCGCCAGCGGGAGGAGGACGCCGAGGGGGGCCAGCAGGGCCAGGTCCTCACCGATGCGGCGGGCCGCCTCGGACGCGCCCAGCCTCAGGTCCGCCCGGATGCCCGCGAAGGGATGCAGGTTGGTCGGCATCACCCAGGGGACGTCCAGTGGGCGCAGCGTGAGCCAGGCGACGAACAGGAGATGTGCGACCAGGAGGACACTCCCGGCCGCACGGATGCGGATCACGGCGCTGCCGCCGATGCCTTGACGCTGCACGTTCCCCTAGACGCGGAAGGCGGCGGGATCGGTTCCGGGGCGGGAGGGGCGTGCGTCACGCCGTCCGGCGTCAGCTGTTCGAGGCGTCCGCCGACGGGGGTTCCGCCGAGCCGGGGCGGGAGCGGACCTCGTCGGTGCACTCGTAGCGGCGGGGGCGTTCCGGCGCGGGGCCGCCCAGCACCACCGAGCCGTCGCCCTCCGCCGCCGCCGAGTCGGAGAAGGTGCACACCAGCTGGGCCAGGGCGTACGACGTGAGAGCGCCGGGGGAGGTGCTCAGGCGCAGGGTGTCGTCGGCGTCCCCGGGAGCCGGGCCGCTCACCTTCATGCCGCCGCGCACGTCCGTGCTGTAGCCGGCCTCCTTCTCGGCGGCGGACGGCGACTCGGCCAGTTCGTCCAGGAGGCCCTGGGCCACCAGGACCCGGCGTCCGGAGTCCGTCGTACCGTCGGGCACCCGCAGGGCGCGGTCCACGGCCACCAGGGACGAGCCGCACAGGAGGAACACCCGGACCGGGACGCCCCTCGCGGTCTGGGTCGTCACCTCGGGTTCGGCGAGGGAGCAGCGCACCCGTGAGGGTGCGGGGCCGAAGTCGGTCGGCACCTCCGTGGCCCGGATCCCGCAGCCGGTGAGCAGCCCGGCGAGCAGGGGAAGGGCGAGCAGAGGGCGTACACGGCGCCTCTTCATGAGGTTCATGAGGCGTCCCCCTTGTCCTTCTCGGATCGTTCCGCCAGTTCCGAAGCGTCCCGTGGCAGGTACAGGGTGAACACCGCGCCGCCCTCGGGGGAGTTGGCGGCGGTGATCCTGCCGCGGTGGATGTGGGCGTTCTCCAGGGCGATGGACAGGCCCAGGCCGCTGCCCTCGGAGCGGGGGCGGGAGGCGCTCGCCTTGTAGAAGCGGTCGAAGACGTGCGGGAGGACGTCCTCGGGGATGCCGGGGCCGTGGTCCTGGACGGCGATGACGACCTCGTCCTGCGACTCCCGGATCGAGACGCGTACCGGCGAGCCGCCGTGCTTGAGGGCGTTGCCGATCAGGTTGGCCATGATCACGTCGAGGCGGCGCGGGTCGAGGCGGGCGTGGATGCCGCGCTCGGAGTCCAGTTCCACCGCGTCGAGCCAGGCGCGTGCGTCGATGCAGTGGGTGATTTGGTCGGCGACGTCGACGTCGTCCAGGACCAGGCGGGCCGTTCCGGCGTCGAAGCGGGTGACCTCCATCAGGTTCTCGACCAGGTCACCGAGGCGCCGGGTCTCGCTGACGACGAGGCGGACCGCCGGTTCGATCATCGGGTCGATGCTGCCGGACTCCGCGTCCAGTTCCTCTTCCAGCACCTCCGTGACGGCGGTGATCGCGGTGAGCGGGGTGCGCAGTTCGTGGCTCATGTCCGCGACGAAGCGGCGGGACGCGTCGTCGCGGGCCGCCATGTCCGCCACCCGCTTCTCCAGGGCCTCGGCCGTTCTGTTGAAGGTGCGTGACAGATCGGCCAGTTCGTCGGTGCCCGAGACCTGCAGCCGGGTGTCCAGCTTGCCCTCGCCGAGGCGCCGGGCGGCCACCCCGAGGCGGTGCACCGGCTTCAGCACGGTCGTGGCGGCGGCCTGCGCGAGCAGCGCCGCGCCGATCAGTGCGAGGCCGGTGGCGATCCCCAGCGACCAGGCGAGGGAGTTGAGGTCCTTGGCCTCCGGCTCGAGCGACTTGCGCATGTAGCCGGTCGGGCCGCCGCCGATCACCTTCGTGCCGGCCATCAGGTACGGCGTGCCGTGGTCGACCACCCGCTGCCAGTACAGGTGGTACGGCGACTTGTTGCCGGAGGCGGCGTCCTGCTTCTTGCCGACGGCCGTGCGCAGCGACTCGGGCACGGCCTCCAGGGAGAAGCCGTTCAGGCCCCCGGAGTTGCCGTACACGGTCGTGCCGTTGGCGTCCTCGCCGACGAGCAGCACGCTGAAGCGCTGGCTGCTGTTGGCCATCTGCCCGGCGGTGTGCTGGAGTTCGTCCTGCGACGGGTGCTCGGGAAGCGAGCCCGCCCGGTTCTGCATCTCCTGCTCGAAGTCCCGCAGCACCGCGCCCTGGGTACGCGTGAGCACGGCCTCGCGGTTGAGCCAGTAGGCGATGCCCGAGGCGGACACCGCGGCGGTCAGTGCCACCGCCCCGAAGACCACGACGAGCCGCAGCCGCAGGCTGGTGAACCGCAGCCGTGAAAGATGTCCCTTGCGCGCCGCGGACCAGCCGCGGACCCCCCCTTGCGCTCGTGTCACTGAGGGGTGTCCAGGCGGTAGCCGACTCCGCGCACGGTGCGGATGAGCGTCGGGGAGGACGGGACGTCCTCGACCTTGGCGCGCAGGCGCTGGACACACGCGTCCACCAGCCGTGAGTCGCCCAGGTAGTCGTGCTCCCAGACCAGCCGCAGCAACTGCTGCCGGGACAGTGCCTGTCCGGGGCGGCGGCTCAGCTCCAGCAGCAGCCGCAGCTCGGTCGGGGTGAGCTGGAGGTCCTCGCCGTTCTTCGTCACCGTCATCGCCGCACGGTCGATGACGAGGCTGCCGAAGGTCGCGGCGTCGTTCGACTCGCGCTCCCCGCGCCGCAGCACGGCCCGGATCCGGGCGTCGAGGACCCGCCCCTGCACCGGTTTGACGACGTAGTCGTCGGCGCCGGACTCCAGCCCCACCACCACGTCGATGTCGTCGTTGCGCGCGGTGAGCAGAAT
Source organism: Streptomyces sp. NPDC088766 (assembly GCF_044750845.1). NCBI lineage: Bacteria > Bacillati > Actinomycetota > Actinomycetes > Kitasatosporales > Streptomycetaceae > Streptomyces > Streptomyces sp. NPDC088766. Next base: position 268,978 of record NZ_JBIVKQ010000001.1, read on the forward strand.
GATCGGCAGCTGGTCGGTGCGCCGGATACGGCGGCACACCTCGAACCCGTCGATGCCTGGCAGCATCACGTCCAGCACGATCAGATCCGGCCGCTGCTCGCGCAGCAGCTTCAGACCGTCCTCACCGCTCGCAGCGGTCGCCACCCGGTGTCCCTGGCGCGTCAGTGAGAGCTCCAGGGCCGTACGGATGGCGTCGTCGTCCTCGATCAGCAACAGGGAAGGCACAGGCTCATTCTGGCCCATGGAGGGCTGTCGTTCGACCCGTGGTCCGGGCTCGGGTGCCGCAGGTGCGCGGTTTCCGCGCCGCGCGCGGCGCGCGGCGGCTCGCCGGGCACCCCGCGAGCGCCGGTACGGAGGCCGGGCCCCGGTCCGCCGGCGGCCCGCGGACCTGCCTGTTCGAACGATTCCGGGCAGCGCGCCGGGCGTGCGCGGACCGAGGGCGGCGCTACGCGTCACAGGCCGGGCGCGGTGCCGGCGCCCCCGGCCGTGCGCGGACCGCGCACGGACCACACGGGGAACGGGGCGGCCGGCCGGACCGCGGAGCACCGGCCGGCCCTCGCCGCCCGGCCGGTCGACCCGCCGGCATTCCCGCGTCGGCATTCCCCCGTCGGCATTCCCGCGCCGGCCCGCCCGAAGCCGCGCCCCACGGCTACCGGCAACGCCTGTGCGGGATCTGTGGTGTCGCCGTGACGGGCCCCTGTGACAGGTCTGTGACAGACGACGGACACAGCGATGAAGTGGCGTCGGCAAGCTTCTCGGCACGGGCGGGGAAGCAGGACGCCGAGCCCGGAACGACAGACCGAATCACCGCAAGTCCACGACGGGGGGCGCGAGATGAACACGCTGCACAGCCTGAACACCAGCGCAGTGATCACGCGCCTGCACGACGTGAACCGGGGTTCGGAGAGGTCCGGTGCCGACGGGGGTCCGTCCCGCGCCGGCTTCGAGCGCGGGGGGCGGGGGTGCGCCCGCGGCGCCGGGCGTCAGCACACCGGGTTCATGACGGTGGTCGACGCCGGCACGGGGGAGACGCCCGCGGCGGCAGCCGCCACGGGTACGGCAGGGGGAGCCGCGTACAGGGAGGCCACGGGGGAGCGCCGTTCGCTGTCGGAGGCGGAGTTCACCGCCTACGTCCAGGAGCGCCGCGCCTCCCTGTACGCCACCGCCTACCACCTCACCGGTGACCGCTTCGAGGCCGAGGACCTGCTCCAGAGCGCGCTGTTCTCGACCTACCGGGCGTGGGACCGGATCAGCGACAAGGCGGCCGTCGGCGGATACCTCCGGCGGACGATGACCAACCTGCACATCAGCGCGTGGCGCCGCCGCAAGCTGAACGAGTACCCGACCGAGGAACTGCCGGAGACGGCCGGCGACACGGACGCGATGCGCGGCACCGAACTGCGCACGGTCCTGTGGCAGGCGCTGGCCCGGCTGCCCGAACTCCAGCGGACGATGCTGGTCCTGCGGTACTACGAGGGCCGCACCGACCCGGAGATCGCGGGCATCCTCGGCATCAGTGTCGGCACGGTGAAGTCCAGCATCTGGCGGTCGCTCCGCCGGCTGCGGGAGGACGAGGTCCTCAGCTTCGGCCGTGACGAGGAGGACGCCTTCGGCGAGTTGGTCGCCTGAGGCGCACGGGGGATCCGGCTTCCGGTCACGGAAGCCGGTGCACGGGGGAAAACGGGGGGAACGGGGGAACACGGGGGAAGCGGTACCGGGGGGCCCGACGGGGGACGTTGGGGAGCGAGCGGTACCGCGCACGTGCACGGGGGAGCACCACCCGGGGGACACGGGGGAGCACGAAGGGGAGCGGGGCTGGAGGGCCGGGGGGTCCGTCCGGTCCCGCTTTCCCGCGTCCGCGGGCGGGTGTTCCCGGCCTTCCCCCGCGCCCGGCGGGCGTCACGCCGCCGTACGGGCCGCCGGGGCGCGGTGGCCGGCCGCCGCGGACGCCAGGCGGCCCATCGCCTCGTCGCGGTCGCAGGCGTGGGCGCCGAGCGCCCTCTGGCGGGCCACGATGGAGCGTTCGGCGCGCATCAGGCGCCAGCCGCGGCGCAGCAGGAACGGCACGGACTTGCGGCCCTCCCGCAGATCCCGCAGGAAACGGCGGCGGAACGTCTTCACCGGGCCGCGGCTCAGGCACAGCGCGTCGGCCAGCACGCCCAGTTCACGGCAGCGGTCGACGATCTCGGCGGCGAAGATGCCCTCCGCGAGGAACAGCGGGGTCCGTCCGATCTCGACGCGCTCCGCGCCGGTGCGGGCGCTCAGCGAGATGTCGTACACGGGCACCTCGGTACGGCCCGTGCGGCACAGGTCGACGATGGCGGCGACGGCCGTGTCCGCGTCCCAGGAACCGGGGTCGTCCCAGTCGATGTCGGAGCTTCCCGCGACCAGCGGCAGCGTCGGGTCGTCGCCCTCCTTGTAGAAGTCGTCGAGGCGCAGCACCGGGAGGCCGGAGCGGGCCGCGAGGAGGGACTTGCCGGAGCCGGAAGGGCCGCAGAGCAGCACGACTCGCGTGGGTACGGGCGGATGGGGACTCACGGGACACCAGTGTGAGGCATCGGCCCGGCCGGTCACGACCCCGCGGGTCGGCTTTGCAGCGCGCATCACACCCCAACTACCCTACGTGTCGACCGGATCACCCAGTGCACTAGAAGGTGGCATCACCGATGGCCCGACACGCCTCCCCCCACAGCCCCACCGCCCAGCGCGCCCTGATCGCCCTCGCGACCGTCGGAGTGGCGCTGGGGGCGGGCGCGACGACGGCGTCCGCGGACGAGGCGCAGACGGCGACGGGCGTACTGCACACCCGCCCGACCTCGCTCGGCGACGTGGACCCGCAGGCCGGTCTGCGGGCGCTGACCGGCACGGTCGGCTACGTCACCGGCCCGCTCGCCGACCTCAAGCCCAACCCGCTCGCGGGCACCGGCGTCGACCCGCTCGACAACGGCGTCGGCACCCAGCTCGCCGACTTCCGGCCGCTCACCTCGAAGGCCCTGACGGGCCCGGTGGCGCAGGCGCAGTCGATCGGGTCGATCCCGGTGCTCGGGCAGGTGACGGGGCTGCTGGGCGGCCGGTCGTAGCGCACGCGTGCAGAGAGGGCCGCGGCCTCCCCGGACGGGGAGAGGGCGCGGCCCTCCGGCTTCTCGCGACGGCTCAGTACGACGAGCCCGACGCGCCCAGCGAACCCGTCGGGTGCCAGACCGTCTTCGTCTCCAGGAACGCCGTCATGCGGTCGGTGCCGGGCGCCGCCCGCCAGTCGTCCACAGGCTGTGGACGCAGGACGCGCTTGAGGTTGTCGGCCGCCGCGACCTCCAGCTCCTTCGCCAGCACGTCGTCGGCGCCGGCCAGGTCGATCGCGTTGACGTCCTGGTGCGCCGCCAGGGGCGCCGCGATCTCCGCCGTACGGCCCGAGAGGACGTTGACCACGCCGCCGGGCAGGTCGGAGGTGGCCAGGACCTCGCCCAGGGACAGGGCCGGGAGCGGGGACCGCTCGCTCGCGATCACGACCGCCGTGTTGCCCGTGGCGATGACCGGGGCCACCACCGAGACCAGGCCCAGGAACGACGACTTCTGCGGGGCGAGGACCGCGACCACGCCCGTCGGCTCCGGGGACGACAGGTTGAAGTACGGGCCCGCCACCGGGTTTCCGCCGCCCACGACCTGGGCGATCTTGTCGGTCCAGCCCGCGTACCAGACCCAGCGGTCGATCGTGGCCTCGACCTGTTCGGCGGCCTTCGACTTCGACAGGCCCTCCGCGTCGGCGACCTCGTGCACGAACTGGCCCTTGCGGCCCTCCAGCATCTCGGCGACCCGGTAGAGGATCTGGCCCCGGTTGTAGGCCGTCGCGCCGGACCACGCGCCGAACGCCTTGCGCGCGGCCACGACCGCGTCACGGGCGTCCTTGCGGGAGGAGAGCGGCGCGTTCGCCAGCCACTTGCCCTTCGAGTCCGACACCTCGTACACCCGGCCGCTCTCGGAACGCGGGAACTTCCCGCCGACGTACAGCTTGTAGGTCTTGAAGACGCTCAAACGGTCAGACATCGAGGTACGCCTCCAGGCCGTGGCGGCCGCCCTCGCGGCCGAAGCCCGACTCCTTGTAGCCGCCGAACGGCGAGGTCGGGTCGAACTTGTTGAACGTGTTGGACCAGACGACACCGGCCCGGAGCCTGCTCGCCACCGCGAGGATGCGGGAGCCCTTCTCCGTCCAGATGCCCGCCGACAGGCCGTACGGCGTGTTGTTGGCCTTGGCGACGGCCTCGTCCGGGGTGCGGAAGGTGAGGACCGACAGGACCGGACCGAAGATCTCGTCGCGGGCCACCGTGTGCGCCTGCGTGACGTTCGTGAACAGCGTCGGGGCGAACCAGAAGCCGGAGGCGGGCAGTTCGCACTCCGGGGACCAGCGCTCCGCGCCCTCCTCCTCGCCGCGCTCCACCAGCGAGGTGATGCGTGCGAGCTGCTCGGCGGAGTTGATCGCGCCGATGTCGGTGTTCTTGTCCAGCGGGTCGCCCAGGCGCAGGGTGGCGAGCCTGCGCTTGAGGGAGTCCAGCAGCTCGTCGTGGATCGACTCCTGGACCAGCAGGCGCGAGCCCGCGCAGCAGACCTGGCCCTGGTTGAAGAAGATGCCGCTGACGATGCCCTCGACGGCCTGGTCGATCGGAGCGTCGTCGAAGACGATGTTCGCGCCCTTGCCGCCCAGTTCGAGCGTGAGCTTCTTGCGGGTGCCCGCGACGGTCCGCGCGATCTCCTTGCCGACCGCCGTGGAACCGGTGAAGGCGACCTTGTTCACGTCCGGGTGCGCGACCAGCGCGGCGCCGGCGTCGCCGTACCCGGGGAGGATGTTGACGACACCCTTGGGCAGACCCGCCTGGCGGCAGATGTCCGCGAAGAACAGTGCGGACAGGGGGGTGGTCTCCGCGGGCTTCAGGACGACCGTGTTGCCGGTCGCGAGGGCCGGGGCGATCTTCCACGCCAGCATCAGCAGGGGGAAGTTCCACGGGATGACCTGGCCCGCGACGCCCAGCGGGCGCGGGTCCGCTCCGAACCCGGCGTGGTCCAGCTTGTCGGCCCAGCCCGCGTAGTAGAAGAAGTGCGCGGCGACCAGGGGGAGGTCGGCGTCGCGGGTCTCCCTGATCGGCTTGCCGTTGTCCAGCGTCTCCAGGACGGCCAGTTCGCGGCTGCGCTCCTGGATGATCCGGGCGATGCGGAACAGGTACTTCGCGCGCTCCGCGCCGGGCAGCGCCGACCACTTCTCGAAGGCCTTGCGGGCCGCCCGCACGGCGCGGTCGACGTCCTCGGCGCCGGCCCGCGCGACCTCCGACAGGACCTCCTCGGTCGACGGGGACACCGTCTTGAAGACCTTGCCGTCGGCGGCCTCGGTGAACTCGCCGTCGATGAACAGGCCGTAGGAGGGCGCGATGTCGACGACCGAGCGGGACTCGGGCGCCGGTGCGTACTCGAACAGAGAAGCCATGGTGATCAGTCCACCGTCACGTAGTCGGGGCCGGAGTAGCGGCCGGTGGCCAGCTTCTGACGCTGCATCAGCAGGTCGTTCAGCAGCGAGGAGGCGCCGAAGCGGAACCAGTGGTTGTCCAGCCAGTCCCCGCCCACGGTCTCGTTGACCAGGACCAGGAACTTGACGGCGTCCTTGGTGGTGCGGATGCCGCCGGCCGGCTTCACGCCGACCTGCACGCCGGTCTGTGCACGGAAGTCGCGGACGGCCTCCAGCATCAGGAGGGTGTTCGCGGGCGTCGCGTTCACCGCGACCTTGCCGGTGGACGTCTTGATGAAGTCCGCCCCGGCGAGCATGCCGAGCCAGCTGGCGCGGCGGATGTTGTCGTACGTCGACAGCTCGCCCGTCTCGAAGATGACCTTCAGGCGGGCGCTCGTGCCGCAGGCCTCCTTCACGGCGGTGATCTCCTCGTACACCTTCAGGTACTTGCCCGCCAGGAACGCGCCGCGGTCGATGACCATGTCGATCTCGTCGGCGCCCGCGGCGACGGCGTCGTGGACGTCCGCCAGCTTCACGCCGAGGGCGGCGCGGCCGGCCGGGAAGGCGGTGGCGACGGAGGCGACCTTGACGGACGAGCCGGCGACGGCGGCCTTCGCGGTGGCGACCATGTCCGGGTACACGCAGACCGCGGCGGTCGAGGGGGTCGTACGGTCGGTCGGGTCGGGGTGGACCGCCTTCGCGCCGAGCGCCCGGACCTTGCCCGGGGTGTCCGCGCCTTCCAGCGTCGTCAGGTCGACCATCGAGATGGCGAGGTCGATGGCGTACGCCTTCGCGGTCGTCTTGATGGAACGGGTACCGAGGGCCGCGGCGCGCGCCTCCAGGCCGACCGCGTCGACGCCGGGGAGCCCGTGGAGGAAGCGGCGCAGCGTGGCGTCGGACGTGGTGACGTCCGGGAGAGGGGGTGCCGCGGTGGGTGCGGGTGCGTTGGTGGGCATGGTCACCAGACGAGCATATCTACGCGCGTAGCGGGTGTACAGCCCCCGACGGGTTCCGGGGGCGGTGGTGGCCGAGGGGGCGGCGCGGTGGCCAGGAACGAGTCCGCACGGCTGGGCTCGGGCCCCGCCCGGCGGCCGGGGCGGGCCGCCGGGCGGGGGCGTCGGGGGAGGCGGTTCGGGCGGTCGGGCAGAATCGGGGGTATGACGAGTTCGGATGAGCAGGGGCCCGTGCCGGTGACCGGTGTCAAGGACCGGGTGTACCGGTCGCCCGCGGGGTTCGCCGGCGGGGTGCTGCTGCTCGGCCTGGTCGGCTGGCTCGGCGTGGACGCGATCGTCGCCGGGGAGGGCCGGACGCCGTGGCTGGCGCTCGCCACGCTGATCCTGCTGGTTCCGCTGGTCACCGCCTTCACGCTGCGGCCGGCCGTGTTCGCCGGTGACGACCGGCTGCGGGTGCGCAACCCGTTCCGCGTGGTCGTGCTGCCCTGGGGGCAGGTCGCCTCACTGCGGTCGGCGTACTCCAACGAGGTCGTCGCCGAGTCCGGGCAGAAGTTCCAGCTCTGGTCGATCCCGGTCTCGCTGCGGGCGCGCAAGCGGGCCGCCCGGCAGCAGGACCGTCTCGCCGCGGACCAGGCCGCCGAGCGCGAGGGCCGGCCGCGCCGCAGGCGCGGCGGCTTCGGGGGGCCCGCCGGGTTCGGGGGCGGGCTGTCCTCGCACGGGGGCCCGGACGTTCCCGAGGGGCCCGCGCGCGCCGAGTCCGACAAGGCCATGGACGAGCTGCGCAACCTCTGGGAAGCGCGGCAGAAGGAGGAGTCCGCGCAGGGCGAGGTGACCGTGCGGTGGGCCTGGGAGATCGTGGGCCCGGCCGCCGCCGGCGCCCTGCTGCTGGCGATCCTGCTCGCCGTGGGATGACCTCGCGCCCTCGGCGGGACCGAGGGCACGGGGCCCGCCCGCCGGACGGCCGGGGCCGCACTGCCGCGCCCTCGCGTTCCTCCGGGGGCCCGGCGGGGGACGGCGGAGGCTGCGCTGCCGCGCCGTCGCGCCCCTCTGATCGGCCCGGCCCGGGACGGCCGGGGCAGTGGGGCCACGCCGTCGCGTGCCTCCGGGACCCGGGCGCCGGGGCCCGAGCGCCGGCGCCTCGTGGCGTCGGGGTGCCCCGGCCCCACCACGGTGGTGGCGCGCGCGGACGCCGGGGCCGGGGCGCCCGCCGAAGGCCCGCCGCGCGGCCCGCGCGATCAGCCGAAGAAGTGCCCTCGCCCGGCGGCGCCCAGTGCCTGCGGCCGGGATGCAGGCCGGGATGCAGGCCGGGGTGCCGCTGCCCGGTGGCGTTCTCTGCCCAGGGCTTGGCTGCCGGCCGGGTTGCCGCTGCCCGGTGGCGCACCGTGCCTGCGGCTCGGTCGCCGGTGGGAGTACGGCCGCCGGGCGGCACCCCGCCGCTACGGCCCGGACACAGGGCGCGTCGCGGGCGCCCGGCGGCGCCCCGACCCCACGGCTCGGACACGGGTCGGACACGGGTCGGACACGGGTCGGGGCGCCACCGTCCGGCGGCGCCCCGACCCCACGGCTCAGATGCCGGCCGCCGCCGACAGGTCCCGCTTCAGGGCCGCGAGCAGTTCGGTCGCGCGGGCGCGGGCCGCCGGGAGACCGTCGCGCGAGCCGACCGGCACCACGACCTCCAGGTAGCACTTCAGCTTCGGCTCGGTGCCGCTGGGCCGTACGATCACGCGGGCCCCGTCGAGCGTGTAGCGCAGCCCGTCGGTGGGCGGCAGCCGGTCGGTGCCCCGCGTGAGGTCCTCGGCGCGGGTGATTGCCAGCCCGGCCAGCTCGGTCGGGGGGTTCTCGCGCAGCCGCTCCATCGCACGGGCGATGACCGTCAGGTCCGCCACGCGCACCGACAGCTGGTCGGTGGCGTGCAGCCCGTGCTCCACGGCGAGGTCGTCGAGCAGGTCGAGCAGCGTGCGCCCGCGCTCCTTCAGTTCGGACGCCAGCTCGGTGACGAGGAGCGCGGCGGTGATGCCGTCCTTGTCGCGTACGCCGTCGGGGTCGACGCAGTAGCCGAGGGCCTCCTCGTAGCCGTAGCGCAGGCCGTCGACGCGGGCGATCCACTTGAAGCCGGTGAGGGTCTCCTCGTAGGGCAGGCCGGCCTTCTCGGCGATCCGGCCGAGGAGGGAGGAGGAGACGATCGACTCGGCGAACGTCCCGCGCGCTCCGCGGCTCACCAGGTGCGCGGCGAGCAGGGCGCCGACCTCGTCGCCGCGCAGCATCCGCCACCGGTCGCCGTCCTTGACGGCCACGGCGCAGCGGTCGGCGTCGGGGTCGTTGGCGATGACCAGGTCGGGTTCGGTCTCGCGGGCCTTCGCGAACGCGAGGTCCATCGCGCCGGGTTCCTCCGGGTTGGGGAACGCGACGGTCGGGAACTCCGGGTCCGGCTCGGCCTGCTCGGCGACCAGGACCGGCTCGGGGAACCCCGCCCGGGCGAAGGCCGCCAGCAGGACGTCCTTGCCCACGCCGTGCATCGCCGTGTAGACGGTGCGCGCGGTGCGGGGCGAGCCGGTGGCGAGGACGGCGTCGGTGCGGGCCAGGTAGGCGTCGAGCACGGAGTCGTCCAGGACCTGCCAGCCGCCGTCCGGACGGGGTACGTCGGCCAGGGAGCGGATCGCGTCGATCTCGGCGGCGATCTCCGCGTCCGCGGGCGGGACGATCTGCGAGCCGTCGCCCAGGTAGACCTTGTAGCCGTTGTCGCGGGGCGGGTTGTGGCTGGCGGTGACCTCCACGCCGGCGACCGCGCCCAGGTGCCTTATGGCGTAGGCCAGGACCGGCGTCGGCAGCGGGCGGGGCAGGACGGCCGCGCGCAGGCCCGCGCCGGTCATCACGGCGGCGGTGTCGCGGGCGAACGCCTCCGACTTGTGTCGGGCGTCGTAACCGATGACGACGAGGCCGTCGTGGCTGCCCTGCTTGCGGAGGTACGCGGCGAGGCCGGCGGCGGCACGGATGACGACGGCGCGGTTCATGCGCATCGGGCCCGCGCCGAGTTCGCCCCGCAGGCCGGCGGTGCCGAACTGAAGGGTGCCGGCGAAGCGTGCGGTGAGCTCGGGGAGGTCCCCGGCGTCGAGGAGGGCCGCGAGTTCCTCGCGGGTCTCCTCGTCGGGGTCCTCGGCGAGCCAGGTGCGGGCGCGAGCGATCAGGTCGTCGTGCACGGTGGTCAACCTCTCGAGTCGTACGTGAGTTGTCTCGCCCCCGCCGTCCTTCCCCCCGCTCTCGGCTTCGCTCGAGCGGGGGGACCCACCGGACCCGGGGGGCTGCGCACCCGGACCCCGCTGCCGGCCCTGAACGGGCCTCGTCCTCAAGCTCCCCAGGAGGGGGTGCAAGCTCCCCAGGAGGGGGTGCCACCGGGCGGACCGGATCGCCCCGCCGTCGCTTTTCGGCTCACCGGGTCGGGGCGGGGAAGTACGGGCACGGGTCGGGAGAGTACGAGCCGGGAGGGCACGGGCCGGGAGGGCACGGGCCGGCGCCGTTTACAGCCGGTCGAGGACCTGGGTCAGCAGGGCGCCCATGCGGGTCGCGGAGTCGCGGCCGGCCTGGAGGACCTCCTCGTGGTTCAGCGGCTCGCCGGTCATCCCCGCGGCGAGGTTGGTCACCAGGGAGATGCCCAGCACCTCGGCGCCGGCCTCGCGCGCCGCGATGGCCTCCAGCACCGTCGACATGCCCACCAGGTCCGCCCCGATCACCCGGGCCATCCGGATCTCCGCCGGCGTCTCGTAGTGCGGGCCGGGGAACTGGGCGTAGACGCCCTCCTCCAGCGTGGCGTCGATCTCCTTGCACAGCGCCCGCAGCCGCGGCGAGTACAGGTCCGTCAGGTCGACGAAGTTCGCGCCGACGATCGGGGAGGTCGCCGTGAGGTTGATGTGGTCGCTGATCAGAACGGGCTGACCCGGCCGCATGCCCTCGCGGAGGCCGCCGCAGCCGTTGGTCAGCACGATCGTCTTGCTGCCGGCCGCCACCGCCGTACGGACGCCGTGGGCGACGGCGGCCACCCCGCGGCCCTCGTAGTAGTGGGTGCGGCCCAGGAACACCAGGGCGCGCTTCTCGCCGATCCGGTACGAGCGGATCTTGCCGCCGTGGCCCTCGACCGCCGGCGGCGGGAAGCCGGGCAGCTCGGTGACCTGGAACTCGGCGTCGGGGGCGCCCAGGGCGTCCACGGCCGGTGCCCAGCCGGAGCCCATCACGAGGGCGACGTCGTGGGTCTCGGCGCCCGTCAGTTCGCGCAGGCGCGCGGCTGCGGCGTCGGCGGCGGAGTGGGGGTCGCCCTGGATGTCGTCCGGGAGAAGAGATGCGTTCACGCGATGAGGGTAGCCGGTCCGGGCCTACGCGCGTAGATGACAGAGCCCACGGGATGGCGATCGTTGTCTTGTCGTTTCCGACAGGGACGGCGCGGAGGGGACGAAAGGGGCCGGGACCTCAGCAGGGGCGCTTGCGCAGCTCCATCACGTAGTCGTGCGGTGCCCCCGCCGACTCCGCCGCGTCGGCCACCTCGCCCAGGTAGCGGGCGGAGGGCAGCCCGCCCTCGTAGCCGTTCAGGACGTACACCCAGCTCTGCTCCTCGCCGTCCAGGGTGTGCACCCGCACCCGCATCCGGCGGTAGATGCCGAGGCCCACGCCCTCCCACCGGTCGAGCGACTCCTCGTCCGGCGGCGCCAGGTCGTACAGCGCGACGAAGACCTGGGAGAGGGGATCCTCCACGATCGTCGCGAGCGCGCCCTCCCAGCCCAGCTGCTCGCCCCCGAACGTCAGCCGCCACCCGTTCAGCCAGCCGGTGGCGCGCAACGGCGAGTGCGGAGCGCGGCGGGACATCAGCCGCGCGTCGAGGTTGCCGGCGTACGCGGCGTAGAGCGACATGCGACGAGACTACGGCAGCCGGTCCGCACGTCACGGCCGTCGTCCCGTGCCCCTCCGGCAACGGGCGTACCTTCCCCGGCCCCCCGGGGAAGTAGCACCCCCGCTCGTGCGGGACAATGGAGTACGTGACTCGGATCGTGATCATCGGTGGCGGACCCGGCGGATACGAGGCGGCCCTGGTGGCCGCCCAGCTCGGCGCGGAGGTGACCGTCGTCGACTGCGACGGTCTGGGCGGGGCGTCGGTGCTGACCGACTGCGTGCCGTCGAAGACCCTGATCGCCACGGCCGAGGTGATGACCACCTTCGACTCCTCCTACGAGGAGCTGGGCATCATCGTCGCCGACGACACCCCGCCGATGGAGCAGTCGGCCCGGGTGGTCGGCGTCGACCTCGACAAGGTCAACCGGCGCGTCAAACGGCTCGCACTCGCCCAGTCCCACGACATCACCGCCTCCGTCACCCGGGCCGGCGCCCGCGTCCTGCGCGGCCGCGGCCGGCTCCGGGGCATGCAGGCCCTCGACGGCTCCCGCCAGGTCGTCGTCACCGCGGCCGACGGCACCGAGGAGACCCTCACCGCCGACGCCGTCCTCCTCGCCACCGGCGGTCACCCCCGCGAACTGCCCGACGCCCAGCCCGACGGCGAGCGCATCCTCAACTGGACCCAGGTCTACGACCTGCGCGAACTGCCCGAGGAACTCATCGTGGTCGGCTCCGGCGTCACCGGCGCCGAGTTCGCGGGCGCCTACCAGGCCCTCGGCTCCAAGGTCACCCTCGTCTCCTCCCGCGACCGCGTGCTGCCCGGCGAGGACCCGGACGCCGCCGCCGTCCTGGAGGACGTCTTCCGCCGCCGCGGCATGAACGTCATGGCCCGCTCGCGCGCCCAGTCCGCCAAGCGCGTCGGCGACCGCGTCGAGGTCACCCTCGCCGACGGCCGGGTCATCACCGGCTCGCACTGCCTGATGGCCGTCGGCGCCATCCCCAACAGCGCGGGCCTCGGCCTGGAGGAGGCCGGCGTCAGGGTCCGCGAGTCCGGCCACATCTGGACGGACCGGGTCTCCCGCACCACCGCCCCCGGCGTGTACGCCGCGGGTGACGTGACCGGCGTCTTCGCGCTGGCCTCCGTCGCCGCCATGCAGGGCCGTATCGCCATGTACCACTTCCTCGGCGACGCGGTGGCCCCGCTCAACCTCAAGACCGTCTCGTCGAACGTCTTCACCGACCCCGAGATCGCCACCGTCGGCTACTCCCAGGCCGACGTCGACGGCGGCAAGATCGACGCCCGCGTGGTGAAGCTGCCGCTGCTGCGCAACCCGCGCGCCAAGATGCAGGGCATCCGCGACGGCTTCGTCAAGATCTTCTGCCGTCCGGGCACGGAGATCGTCGTCGGCGGCGTCGTCGTGGCGCCGCGCGCCTCCGAACTCATCCACCCCATCTCGATCGCGGTCGACAACAATCTGACGGTCGAACAGATCGCGAACGCCTTCACGGTGTACCCGTCTCTTTCGGGCTCGATCGCCGAAGTGGCACGGCAGTTGCACACCCGGAAGACGGGCAGCGACGCGTAGGGCCGGTCCGGCAGCCGGCACCGACTCCCCGCCGATGACGGGGAGTTGCCGCATGCGCGCGTGGCGCGGGCGGGACGGCCGGGGCCATATACCACTTCGTGTGCTGCTCTGCGAACAACTTCCGCTATTCGGCGCAAAGAGCTGAAAGCAGACGGTCGCCCGCGTTACTGTCAGTTTCGTGTTCGCTGCAGAACGTCGCCAATTGATCCTCGAAATGGTGCGAGCCAACGGAGCCGTGTCGCTCCGTGAACTCGCCCGCGTCGTCCAGACCTCCGAAGTGACCGTACGGCGGGACGTGCGCGCACTGGAGGCAGAAGGACTCCTCGACCGCCGGCACGGCGGTGCGGTACTGCCGGGCGGTTTCACCCGCGAGTCCGGCTTTCCGCAGAAATCCCATCTCGCGACCGCCGAGAAGACCGCCATCGCCGACCTCGCCGCCACCCTCGTCGAAGAGGGCGAGGCCATCGTGGTCGGAGCGGGAACCACCACCCAGGAGCTGGCCCGTCGGCTCGCCCGGATCCCCGGACTCACCGTCGTCACCAACTCCCTGCTGGTGGCCCAGGCACTGGCGCACGCCAACCGCGTGGAGGTCGTGATGACCGGCGGCACCCTGCGCGGCTCCAACTACGCCCTCGTGGGCAGCGGAGCCGAACAGTCCCTCCAGGGACTGCGGGTCTCCAAGGCCTTCCTGTCCGGGAGCGGCCTGACCGCCGAGCGCGGTCTGTCCACCTCCAACATGCTGTCGGCGTCGGTCGACCGGGCCCTCGTCCAGGCCGCCGCCGAGGTCGTCGTCCTCGCCGATCACACCAAGCTCGGCACCGACACCATGTTCCAGACGGTGCCGACGGACGTCATCACCCGCCTGGTGACCGACGAGCCGCCGGCGCACGACGACCGGGCCGGCACGGAACTCCAGGCTCTCGCCGACCAGGGGGTGCAGATCGCCGTGGCGGGGGCGGCGGGGAGCCCGGGGGGTGAGGCGGTCCCGGCGCGGCGGCAGCAGCGTCGGGACGTACCGTTGCCGGCTCCCCGGCGGGGGCAGATGCAAGGCGCCGCGGCGGCTTTGCGGGCGGCCGCGGTGCTGGGTGAGCAGGCACCGGGGGCCGAGCGTGCGCGGGTCGCGGACATGCGACGGCGGTAGCGGTCGCCTCCGGCGGTCTGGCGGTGCACCTTGTCGCCCGTGGGTGGTGAGGTGCGTGGGCGGGCGGCGCTCCGTCGTGGCCGGTCGCGCAGTTCCCCGCGCCCCTGGGTGGGCTGGGGTGCCGTCGGCTGATCGGTCACCGTGTCCTGCCGATGAGGGCGCGCCCGCGCGGCGGAGCCGGTGTGCGGCAGGGGCCCGAGCCCCCGGGTGGGTGAGGGTGCCGTCGGCTGCTCGGCAGGGGCCCGTGACGGCGGAACCCCGCGCCCTCTTCCGGTGCGCGGGGTTCCTGATCGGACCGGTCGGGTCAGTCCTTGATCTCGCAGATGGGGGCGCCCGAGGTGATCGAGGCGCCGACCTCCGCGGCGAGGCCCTTGACGATGCCGGAGCGGTGGGCGTTCAGGGGCTGTTCCATCTTCATGGCCTCCAGGACCACGATCAGGTCGCCCTCCTTGACCTCCTGGCCCTCCTCGACCGCGATCTTGACGATGGTGCCCTGCATCGGGGAGGCGAGGGTGTCACCGGAGGCGACGGGGCCGGACTTCTTCGCCGCGCGCCGCTTGGGCTTGGCGCCCGCCGCGAGGCCCGTACGGGCCAGGGACATGCCGAGCGAGACCGGGAGGGAGACCTCCAGGCGCTTGCCGCCGACCTCGACGACGACCGTCTCGCGGCCCGTCTCCTCGTCGGCCTCGGTGTCCGCGGGGGCCGCGAAGGGCTTGATCTCGTTGACGAACTCCGTCTCGATCCAGCGGGTGTGGACCGTGAAGGGCGCGTCGGAGCCGGTGAGTTCGGGGGCGAACGCCGGGTCCTTCACCACCGCGCGGTGGAAGGGGATGGCGGTGGCCATGCCCTCGACCCGGAACTCCTCCAGGGCGCGGGCGGCCCGCTGGAGGGCCTCCTTGCGGGTGCGGCCGGTGACGATCAGCTTGGCCAGCAGGGAGTCCCAGGCCGGGCCGATGACCGAGCCGGACTCCACGCCCGCGTCGAGCCGCACACCCGGTCCGGACGGGGCGTCGAACGTGGTGACGGTGCCGGGGGCGGGGAGGAAGTTGCGGCCCGGGTCCTCGCCGTTGATGCGGAACTCGAAGGAGTGGCCGCGCAGCGCCGGGTCGTCGTAGCCGAGTTCCTCGCCGTCGGCGATGCGGAACATCTCGCGCACCAGGTCGATGCCGGCGACCTCCTCGGTGACCGGGTGCTCCACCTGGAGACGGGTGTTGACCTCCAGGAAGGAGATCGTGCCGTCCATGCCGACGAGGAACTCCACGGTGCCGGCGCCGACGTAGCCGGCCTCCTTGAGGATGGCCTTGGAGGAGGAGTACAGCTCGGCGAGCTGCTCGTCGGAGAGGAACGGCGCCGGGGCCTCCTCGACCAGCTTCTGGTGCCGGCGCTGCAGGGAGCAGTCACGGGTGGAGACGACGACGACGTTGCCGTGGCTGTCGGCGAGGCACTGGGTCTCGACGTGCCGGGGGTTGTCGAGGTAGCGCTCGACGAAGCACTCGCCGCGGCCGAAGGCGGCGACGGCCTCGCGGACCGCCGAGTCGTACAGCTCGGGGACCTCTTCGAGGGTGCGGGCGACCTTGAGGCCGCGTCCGCCGCCACCGAAGGCGGCCTTGATCGCGATGGGCAGGCCGTGCTCCTCGGCGAAGGCGACGACCTCGTCGGCACCCGACACCGGGTCCGGCGTGCCCGCCACCAGCGGCGCACCGGCGCGCTGGGCGATGTGCCGGGCGGCGACCTTGTCGCCGAGGTCGCGGATGGCCTGCGGCGGCGGGCCGATCCAGATGAGGCCCGCGTCCAGGACGGCCTGGGCGAACTCGGCGTTCTCCGAGAGGAACCCGTAGCCGGGATGGATCGCGTCCGCCCCGGACTCGCGGGCGGCGTTCAGCACCTTCTCGATGTCGAGGTAGCTGGTGCCGGGAGTGTCACCGCCCAGGGCGAACGCCTCATCCGCGGCGCGGACATGCAGAGCGTCCCGGTCCGGTTCGGCATACACGGCGACGCTTGCGATACCGGCATCCCGGCAGGCCCGGGCCACGCGGACTGCGATTTCGCCACGGTTGGCGATGAGCACCTTGCGCACGATTGAGGCTCCCTCCTTGAAACAAGCCGAGTTTAGGGACTGCCGACACGACTCATCGACCCGTCCTCGATGGTGAGCTTTCCCACACGCAGCGTGATGTCAGGCTCACTCGATTGCGAAATCCCTTGCAGCACCGCCGTACGCAGCACTCCTTCCGGAAACCCTAGCCCTCCACTGTGGCCAAGGTCTCTGTGAGCACGTGCTGCGGCCCACTCCGATTCTTTGTGGAGTCCCTACGAATGGCCCAATGATTCTTTGCCGCCGGCAGAACCCTTGTCCCCTGGTTTACCCGTTAGTAGCGTTCGTGGCGTCTCGAACGCTACTCGGGGTTGCTAGGGGGCCCGTACGGGCCGGGTCGAAAGTGGGTGGGGCCGGTGATGCGCAGACCGGTGGCAGTGGTCGTGGCGGTCGTGCTCGTCGTGGAGGCGCTCGGCGTCGCCGCGCTGAACTGGTTCCTGGGGATCGTCGTCGACCGTCAGGACATGTCCCTGGCGGGCCTGGACCCGGACATGATGTCGACGTCGTCGAAGGCCGGCGGGATCGTCTTCGGCCTCTACTTCGCCTTCTGCGGGCTGGTCGCCCTGCTGGTGGCGGTCCGCGACCGGCCCCCGGCCGGCTTCGGCCGCGTCCTGCTGATCAGCGCCGCGGTGGTGCACGGGCTGCTGGCCGCCGCCGCGTGGGGGCTGGTGGGGTGGCCCGCCTTCCTGTTCATGGTCGTCGTGCTCGCGCTCATCGTGCTGCTGCTGATGACGTACGACCGCCACGACGGGCCCGCCGCGCCCGCCGCCGAGCCCCGGGACGAGGGGCCGAAGGGCCAGGGGCCGGCCCCGGTCAGCGGTCCGCCGGCGCCCACAACTCCGTGATGCCCACGCCCAGATGCGCCAGCAGCCGGCGCACGAGCGGCAGGCTGATGCCGATCACGTTGCCGTGGTCGCCGTCGATGCCGTCGATGAACGGTGCCGAGCGGCCGTCCAGGGTGAACGCCCCGGCGACGTGGAGGGGCTCGCCGGAGGCGACGTACGCGGCGATCTCCTCGTCGGTGGGCTCGCCGAAGCGGACGACGGTGGAGGCGACGCCGGAGGTGTAGCGCCCGGTGACGGTGTCGTAGACGCAGTGGCCGGTCTGCAGCGTGCCCACGCGGCCGCGCATGGACTTCCAGCGGGCGGTGGCCTCCTCGGCGTCCGCGGGCTTGCCGAGGGCCTCGCCGTCCAGGTCGAGGACCGAGTCGCAGCCGATCACCAGGGCGCCCCGGACCTCGGGCTTCGCGGCCACGACGGAGGCCTTGGCCTCGGCGAGGGCGAGTGCCAGTTCGGCGGGGGTGGGGGCGGTCACGGCGTCCTCGTCGACCCCGCTGACGATCACCTCGGGGTCGAGGCCTGCCTGGCGCAGCAGGCCCAGCCGGGCGGGGGACTGGGAGGCGAGCACGAGACGGCGGCGCGGCTGATCGGTCATGCGGTCAGGGTATCGGCGTGCCGCGCCGCGTTCACCCCGGTCACCTCAGGCCGATGACGATCATCGCGAGCACCATGGCCAGCGCCATGAGGAGTCCGAGCCGCCGCAGCATCTCCTGCGTGTCGCGCAGTTCCTCGGGCGGTTCGTTCTCCGGGTCGGACCACAGCATGCCGTCCAGCCTGCGGCGACGCGGTGCCGGACGCCTGAGTACGCGTACTCAACTTCGCCAGACGGGACTGTTGTCTCATCAAGGCTCGCGCTGTGCCGGCCGACGAGAGGACACGCCCGCGTCCACCACCGCTCGGACCGCCCCGCCCCGCCCCAGCTCCCCAGCGAGGGCTTCACCCCAACTGGTCCCGCGAGGGCTTCTGGCGCCGGTCCGTGCGCCAGACCGTCCGGCTGACGGCTGACGGCTGACGGCTGACGGCTGACGGCTGACGGCTGACGGCGGGCGGCTGACGGCGGGCGGCGACCGGATGCGCATCCGGCTGTCGAACGCCTACGGCACCTCCCCGGTCCGGGTCGCCGCCGCCACGGTGGCCCGCACGGCCGCGGGCGCCGCCGTCGAGCCGGACTCCGTCACCCGCCTCACCTTCGGGAGCGCGGGACCCACGGCGATCCCGGCCCGGGGCCACCTGCGGGGCCTGCGGGTGATCGGGGCGACCCTGCTGCCGTTCGGGGGCTCGGACCGCTGGGGCGAGCACGCGGCCGGGGTGAGCCGCGAGGTGGACGCCTGGGTGCGCCGCTCCGGCGCCTACGACTACGACGCGGTCGTGGACCTGAGCCGGGCACCGGGGCCTGTCCGGCGGATCATGCCGGAGATGCGGGGTCCGGCACGCCCTCCCCCGGAGGGGGGTACCTCCAGCGGCGTTGCCGTCGGTTGCCGACGTCCCCGGCCTTCGGCCGGGAGGTGCCCACACCGCGTCGACGCCCTCCTCCGCCTTGCAGCCGGACGCACCGGACCCCGCTCGCCTCGGCTGCAAGGAGCCGCCGGTTTCCTCCGACTCGATCCGCCGGACAGGCCCTGGCCGATCCGGCGGACCCGGACCGGACGCACCCCGCGTGCGGCTCCGGCGGCCACCTGCACCCGGGCGGCGCGGGATACGCGGTGACGGCCGGAGCCGTGGCCGTCCGTCCGTGACGGGCGGGAGGCCGGACTAGGGCGTGTTTCGAAAGTCCCGTCTGCCTGGCGACGTCTGGCACGCACTCCCCCGGAGGGGGCACCCCCAGCCGCGTTGTCGGGATCACCCCGATACAACCAGTATCGGGGCGACCCTCCGCCTTGCGATCGCACGCACCAGACGCCGCCGGGCCTGCCCTTCGGGCAGACGACGCCACTTTCGAAACACGCCCTAGCCCGGCCAGTACGTGCGGCCCCAGGCGGCCGGGCCCGGACGGGGCAGGCGGCGGGCCGCGATGCGGGAGGGGTCCGACCAGGAGTCCCCGGTGTCCTGCGCGCCGGACGGCTCGGCCGTCGCCGCCGCGGCGCGGGCGTGAACCACCGCCAGTGCGGCGGCCAGCTCCTCCGGGGTCGGATTGCCCCGTACGACCTTGATCACAGCGGGCTCCTTACAGGGGGATGTTGCCGTGCTTCTTCGGAGGGAGGGATTCCCGCTTGGTGCGCAGCTGACGCAGGCCCCGCACGATGTGCCGGCGGGTGTCCGACGGCATGATCACCGCGTCGACGTAACCGCGTTCGGCGGCGATGTAGGGGTTGAGGAGCGCGTCCTCGTACTCCTGGATCAGCCGGGCGCGGGTCGCCTCGGGGTCTCCCGCGGACTCCGCCTCGGCGATCGTGCGACGGTGCAGGATGTTGACCGCGCCCTGCGCGCCCATCACCGCGATCTGGGCGGTCGGCCAGGCCAGGTTGAGGTCGGCGCCCAGGTGCTTGGAGCCCATGACGTCGTACGCCCCGCCGAAGGCCTTGCGGGTGATGACCGTGATCAGCGGGACGGTCGCCTCCGCGTAGGCGTAGATCAGCTTGGCGCCGCGGCGGATGATGCCGTCGTGCTCCTGGTCCACGCCGGGCAGGAAGCCGGGCACGTCCACGAAGGTGAGGACCGGGACGTTGAACGCGTCGCAGGTCCGCACGAACCGGGCCGCCTTCTCGGAGGCCTTGATGTCCAGGCAGCCCGCGAACTGCATCGGCTGGTTGGCGACGACGCCGACCGGACGGCCCTCCACCCGGCCGAAGCCGGTCAGGATGTTCGGCGCGTACAGCGGCTGCGTCTCGAAGAACTCGGCGTCGTCCAGGACGTGTTCGATCACCGTGTGCATGTCGTACGGCTGGTTGGCGCTGTCCGGGACGAGGGTGTCCAGCTCCAGGTCCTCGTCGGAGACGGCGAGGTCCGCCTCCTCCGGGAACGCCGGGGCCTCGGAGAGGTTGTTCGACGGCAGGTACGACAGCAGCTGCTTGACGTACTCGACGGCGTCCTTCTCGTCGCCCGCCATGTGGTGGGCCACGCCCGACGTGGAGTTGTGGGTGCGCGCCCCGCCCAGCTCCTCGAAGCCGACGTCCTCGCCGGTGACCGTCTTGATGACGTCGGGGCCGGTGATGAACATGTGCGAGGTCTGGTCGACCATCACGGTGAAGTCGGTGATCGCGGGCGAGTAGACCGCGCCGCCCGCGCACGGCCCGACGACCAGGCTGATCTGCGGGATCACCCCGGAGGCGTGGGTGTTGCGGCGGAAGATCTCGCCGTACGCCCCCAGCGAGGCCACGCCCTCCTGGATGCGGGCGCCGCCGGAGTCGTTGATGCCGATGACCGGGCAGCCGGTCTTCAGCGCGAAGTCCATGACCTTGACGATCTTCTGGCCGTAGACCTCGCCGAGCGCACCGCCGAAGACGGTGAAGTCCTGCGAGAACACGGCGACGGGCCGGCCGTCGACGGTGCCGTACCCGGTCACGACACCGTCCCCGTACGGGCGGTTGGCGTCGAGGCCGAAGTTGGTGGAGCGGTGCCGGGCGAACTCGTCCAGCTCCACGAACGAATCCTCGTCGAGGAGGAGTTCGATGCGCTCACGGGCCGTCAGCTTGCCCTTGGCGTGCTGCTTCTCGACGGCGCGTGCGGAGCCGGCGTGCGTCGCCTCCGTGACGCGGCGCTGGAGATCCGCGAGCTTTCCCGCGGTCGTGTGGATGTCGATCTCTTCCGACTCGGACATCGGGATGCGGCTCCCTGCCTGCTCAAAAGGGGGGACGGTTACTCATCCGTAGAGTAGTGGCGGCCCCACCGATCGGCAGTGCGGCATTTACCACACCTAGGGTGGCTTGCATGACGCCGCGAGATGCAGCAGGAAACCCCGGGACCCCAGGAGATCCAGGACACGGCAG
This sequence comes from Streptomyces sp. NPDC088766, assembly GCF_044750845.1. Taxonomy (NCBI): domain Bacteria; kingdom Bacillati; phylum Actinomycetota; class Actinomycetes; order Kitasatosporales; family Streptomycetaceae; genus Streptomyces; species Streptomyces sp. NPDC088766. Next base: position 289,881 of record NZ_JBIVKQ010000001.1, read on the forward strand.
CCGGTGGTCCGATCTGGACCGTCCGCCCCTCAACGCCGTCGCGCTGCGGCGCGGACTCCTCCGCGAGGGCGGGCTGTGGACGGCGGTCGACATCGTGCCCCGCACCGGGTCCACCAACTCCGACCTGGTCGCGCTCGCCGCCGCCGGGAAGGCCGACGAGGGCACCGTCCTGGTGGCGGAGGAGCAGACCTCCGGCCGGGGGCGGCTGGACCGGCGCTGGACGGCGCCCCCGCGCTCGGGGCTGTTCTTCTCCGTACTGCTGCGGCCGGCCGAGGTGCCGGTGGCGCGGTGGGGCTGGCTGCCGCTGCTGACCGGCGTCGCGGTCGCCACCGGGCTGGCCCGGGCGGCGGGCGTCGACACGGCGCTGAAGTGGCCCAACGACCTGCTGGTGACCGTCGGCGGCCAGGAGCGCAAGGCCGGGGGGATCCTGGCGGAGCGGGCCGGGGCGGACGGGGTCGTGGTGGGCGTCGGCATCAACGTCACCCTGCGGGCCGGGGAGCTGCCGGTGCCGCAGGCGGGGTCGCTGGCGCTGGCCGGGGCGGTGAGCACGGACCGCGATCCGCTGCTGCGGGCGGTGCTGCGTTCGCTGGAGGAGTGGTACGGGCGATGGCGGCGGGCCGGCGGGGACCCGTCCCTGTCCGGGCTCCAGGAGGCGTACGCGGCGGGGTGCGCGACGCTGGGGCGGACCGTGCGGGCGGAGCTGCCCGGGGAGCGTTCGGTGGTGGGGGAGGCCGTGGCCGTGGACGGGGACGGGCGGCTGGTCATCGCCACGGGGGAGGGGGTGCGGGAGCCGGTGGGCGCGGGCGACATCGTGCACCTGCGGCCGGCGTGAGCCGTGCCCGGGCGGTTCGTCCTCTAACTCCTCCTGCGGGACGGCCCCGGACGGACCGGGACGCCCGACCGTCGCCGGCCGGTCGACCGGGTCGGTGGCGGGACGGGCCTCTTCTGCGGACGGAGTGAGCTGGCGCACACCTGCCGTAGAGTTGGGGCCGGTCGAAACCTGACCGCGATAGATCGGAAGGGCAGCAGGCGTGACCGTCGACGACACGGGCTCCGACGAGGGCGCGGACGGCCGGGTTGACGTGCCGGCCGCCGACCCCGGCGACGACCCTCTCGCCCTGCGCCTCGAGCAGCTCATCCTCGGCGCCGAGCGCCGCTACACCCCCTTCCAGGCGGCCCGCAGCGCCGGTGTCTCCATGGAGCTGGCCTCCCGCTTCTGGCGTGCCATGGGCTTCGCCGACATCGGGCAGGCCAAGGCGCTCACCGAGGCCGACGTACTGGCCCTGCGCCGCCTCGCCGGTCTCGTCGAGGCGGGGCTGCTGAGCGAGGCCATGGCGGTGCAGGTCGCGCGGTCCACCGGGCAGACCACCGCCCGGTTGGCGGAGTGGCAGATCGATTCCTTCCTGGAGGGGCTGACCGAGCCGCCCGAGCCGGGGATGACCCGTACCGAGGTGACGTATCCGATCGTCGAGCTGCTGCTGCCCGAACTGGAGGAGTTCCTCGTCTACGTGTGGCGCAGGCAGCTCGCCGCCTCGGCGGGGCGGGTCGTGCAGGCCGCGGACGACGACGAGATGGTCGACCGCCGGCTCGCGGTCGGCTTCGCCGACCTCGTCGGCTTCACACGGCTGACCCGCCGCATGGAGGAGGAGGAGCTCGGCGAACTGGTCGAGGCCTTCGAGACCACCGCGGCCGACCTGGTCGCGGGCCGCGGCGGACGGCTGATCAAGACCCTCGGCGACGAGGTGCTGTACGCGGCCGACGACGCCGGCACCGCCGCCGACATCGCGCTGCTGCTCGTCGAGACGATGAGCAACGACCCGACCATGCCCGAGCTGCGGGTCGGCATGGCCTTCGGCACGGTGACCACCCGGATGGGCGATGTCTTCGGCACGACGGTCAACCTGGCCTCCCGGCTGACGTCGATAGCGCCCCGGGACGCCGTGCTCGTGGACAGCGCCTTCGCCGAGGAACTGGTCCGCACCGGCGACGCGCCCGCCTCGGAGACGGCGGCCGCCGAGGCCGCGGCCGCCGCCGAGAAGGAGGGCGAGGAGCCGCCCGGGTACCGGTTCGCGCTCCAGCCGATGTGGCAGCGGCCCGTGCGCGGGCTGGGCGTGGTCGAGCCCTGGCTGCTCACGCGGCGCAACGGCGGCGGCGCGTAGGCCGGTCCGGCGGAGCGAGCCGGAGGGAACCGGCGGGTCGAGTCGGAGGGGCCGGCGGCGCCTTTCGGTCCGGGTGAGCGGGGCCGGTACGTCCGGTTGCGCGGCGTATGAGCCCGTCGTCGCGGTGGGGCCCTCGCGCGAACGCGACCGGGCGTGGGGGAGCCGGCGGCCGAGGACGGCGCCGCCGGGGCACTCGTCCGGGGGGCGGGCGTGCCGGGTCCCGCGTCCTTGGCGCGATCCGCCGGACCGGCTCCGGGTCCCGTTCCCCGGTTCAGTTCGCTGGACCGGTCAGCGTGTCCACGCAGAGTCCGACGACCGGCAGGCAGAGGACGGGACCGCCCGTCGGCCCGGGAGACGGCGGGACGGTGGCCGGGCCGGGCGCCGGGGACGCCGTGGGCCCGGCGGGCCCGGAATCGTGGGGAGGCCGGGGAGACGCGCTCCGGGAGGACGTGGGCGCCGGTGTGCGCGGGCGTGCCGCGGCCGGTGGCGTCGCGCGGGGGCCGTAGGGACCGCTGGGGGCGCGGACCGCGGAGGTCGGGGAGGCGGCGGGGACCGCGGGGGAGGCGGGGGTGCCGCCCATCGGAACGGGGGCGGTGGGCGTCGGCCCGGGTGCCGGGGAGACCGCGCCGGCCACGCCGGTCGCGCCGGCCGGGTGGCCCGTGGCCGTCTCCGGCCGGGTGTCCGCGGTGGGCTGGAGCCGGGGTCCGGCCTCGGCGGTGTCCACGCCGGAGTCCGGGCCCGGCCGCAGCAGGCTCAGGGCCCCCACCGCCAGCGCGAACCCGCCCGCGGCGAACAGCGCCTTCCGGGGCCGAGGCCGGGACCGGGGCCGGCGATGCCGCCCGCGGGTGCGGCGGTGCGGTGCGCGGCCGGTCCCCGTCGCCTCGGTGGCCTCCTCGGCACAGTCCGCTCTCGCGCTTGCGGCCCGGGTCCTCACCGGTGTGGTCGTCATCGCGTGCCCTTCCCGATGTCGTCGCGCCCCCTCTGCGCCGTGGCGGACGCACGTTATGCGCTCCCTTGGGCGGTGCGGGTGGAGTCGGGCGGGATGTCACTCGAACGGGTGGGCGGGGGCCGAGTGCGGCGCGGGCCGGACGCGGCCGGGCCTTTTCCCGGCGCGGCGCGGCTGCGATGATCGGGCGAGCCAGGTCTGTTAACCCGCGTTAACCCGGAGGGTGTCATGAGTGAGGAACGGTTCGGGGAGTTCGTGCTGGTGCGGCGGCACGGGGACGGGCATGTCGCGGAGCTGGCCCTGGACCGGCCCAAGGCCATGAACGCCGTGTCGACCGAGATGGCCCGGTCCGTCGGGGCCGCCTGCGCGGCACTGGGTGACGACCGGGACGTACGGGTGGTCGTGCTCACCTCGACGCACGAGCGGGCCTTCTGCGTCGGGGCCGACCTCAAGGAGCGCAACTCCTTCTCCGACGCCGAACTGGTGCGGCAGCGGCCGGTCGCGCGGGGGGCGTACACCGGCGTGCTGGAGCTGCCCGTGCCGACGGTCGCGGCGGTGCACGGGTTCGCGCTGGGCGGCGGCTTCGAGCTGGCGCTGGCCTGTGACGTGATCGTGGCCGACCGGACGGCCGTGGTGGGGCTGCCCGAGGTGTCGGTCGGGGTGATCCCGGGCGGCGGCGGGACCCAGCTGCTGCCCCGCCGGGTGGGCGCGGCCCGCGCGGCCGAGCTGATCTTCTCCGCGCGGCGGGTCGAGGCCGCCGAGGCGCGGGAGCTGGGGCTGGTGGACGTCCTGGTGGACGAGGGGCGGGACCGGGAGGAGGCGCTGGCGCTGGGGGAGCGCATCGGGGCGAACTCGCCGGTGGGGCTGCGGGCTGCCAAGCGCGCCCTGCGGCTGGGGCAGGGGCTGGACCTGCGGGCGGGTCTGGAGGTGGAGGACGCGGCCTGGCGGACGGTGGCCTTCTCCGGGGACCGGGCCGAGGGGGTCGCGGCCTTCAACGAGAAGCGCAAGCCGCGGTGGCCGGGGCGGTGAACCGGTCCGGGGGAGGCGGGGCCGTCACTCCTGACGCCGCCCAGGAGTCCCCTTTGCGGCGAAATATCCCTAGCCTGGGGAGATGGGTGAGGACAGACGCCTCGCGGCCGTGGTGGCGCTGGCGCAGGGGATGGCGGCGGCGCGCACGCCCCGCGAGTCGTGGCGTGCGGCGGCCCTCGGTGCCTGCCGGGCGCTGGCCGGCGGGTTCGCCGCGCTGTCGGTCTGGGAGCGCGACCTCGGGCGGCTGCGCGTCCTCGTGAACGTGGGGGACCGGGCGCCGGACGAGGACGAGTTCCCGGACGACGAGGCCTATCCGGTGCACCGGTTCCCGGAGATCACCGAGTTCCTGCACGAGCGCTGGATGGCGGGCGGCGAGCCCGACGCCTGGGTGGAGACGGCCCAGGGGCCGGCCGCCGGGCGCCCCGGCTACTGCCACCAGAGGGTCGCCGCCCTGCGCCGGCGCGGGCGGGGCTCCTGCGTGGTCGCGCCGATCGTGCTGCACGGCCGGGCGTGGGGCGAGCTGTATGTGGCCCGCTCCTCCGGCACCCCCGTCTTCGACCGCGGCGACGCCGACTTCGCGACGGTCCTGGCGGCCGTGGTCGCGGCCGGGCTCGCCCAGACCGAGCGGCTGGAGGAGGCCCGCCGGCTCGCCTTCACGGACGCCCTGACCGGCCTGGCCAACCGCCGCGCCGTGGACGTACGCCTGGAGGAGGCGGTGGAGCGGCACCGGGTGCACGGGGACGTGGTGAGTCTCGTCGTGTGCGATCTCAACGGGCTCAAGCGGGTGAACGACACCTGCGGGCACGCCGTCGGCGACCGGCTCCTGGAGCGGTTCGGGTCCGTGCTGTCGCTGTGCGGGGCGATGCTGCCCGGCGGGCTGGCCGCCCGGCTCGGCGGGGACGAGTTCTGTCTGCTCGCCGTCGGCCCGGCCGCCGACGACGTGGTGAAGGTCGCCGACGAACTGTGCCGCCGGGCGGCCGAGTTGGAGCTGGGCGAGGGCGTGGCCTGCGGGGTCGCCTCCACCGGGGACCCGATCGGGCCGGTGCGGTCGGCCCGCCGTCTCTTCCGGCTCGCGGACGCGGCCCAGTACCGCGCCAAGGCCGTCCGGGCCGCCCGGCCGGTCGTCGCGGGGCGGCAGGGGCCCGACGACCCGGTCGTCCGCCTGGCCGACGAGCCGCCGCACGGTCCGGCCGGGGAGCGGCGGCGTTTCCGCGGGCGGCGGTGAGCGGCGGCGCTTGTGCGGGCGGCGCCGGGCGGCGGTGACGTACCGGTAAGCGGCGGTGGCGTACCGGTAAGCGGCGGTGACGTACCGGTAAGGGGCGAAGCCCGCCCCCACTGGTGACATCTTCATCTTCACTGCGTACGCTCCTGAATATGGATATGCACACTGTGGTGGTGGGGACCTCGGGCGTGACCGCGTCCGACGTGCTCGCCGTGGCGCGCGACGGCGCCCGGGTCGAGCTTTCCGAGCAGGCGGTGGCGGCCCTCGCCGCGGCGCGCCAGATCGTCGAGGCGCTGGCGGCCAAGCCCGAGCCCGTCTACGGCGTCTCCACCGGGTTCGGCGCCCTCGCCACCCGGCACATCAGCCCGGAACTCCGCGGCCGGCTCCAGCGCAACATCGTCCGCTCGCACGCCGCCGGCATGGGGCCGCGCGTCGAGCGGGAGGTCGTCCGCGCCCTGATGTTCCTGCGCCTGAAGACCGTCTGCTCCGGACACACCGGCGTACGGCCCGAGGTCGCACGGACCATGGCCGACCTCCTCAACGCCGGCATCACCCCGGTCGTCCACGAGTACGGCTCCCTCGGCTGCTCGGGCGACCTCGCCCCGCTCTCCCACTGCGCCCTCACCCTCATGGGCGAGGGGGACGCCGAGGGCCCGGACGGGGCCGTACGGCCCGCCGGCGAGCTGCTCGCCGAGCACGGCATCGCCCCCGTCGAACTGCGCGAGAAGGAGGGCCTGGCCCTCCTCAACGGCACCGACGGCATGCTCGGCATGCTGATCATGGCCCTCGCCGACCTGGACCGCCTCTACAAGTCCGCCGACGTCACGGCCGCCCTGACGCTGGAGGCACTCCTCGGCACCGACCGGGTCCTCGCGCCCGAGCTGCACGCCATCCGCCCGCATCCCGGCCAGGGCGACTCCGCCGCCAACATGCTTGCCGTACTGGCCGGTTCGGAGCTGACCGGGCATCACCAGGACGACGCGCCCCGCGTCCAGGACGCCTACTCCGTGCGCTGCGCCCCGCAGGTCGCCGGCGCCGGACGGGACACCATGGCCCACGCCCGCCTCGTCGCCGAACGGGAGCTGGCCTCCGCCGTCGACAACCCGGTCGTCCTGCCCGACGGCCGTGTGGAGTCCAACGGCAACTTCCACGGCGCCCCGGTGGCCTACGTCCTCGACTTCCTCGCCATCGCCGCCGCCGACCTCGCGTCGATCGCCGAGCGCCGCACCGACCGGCTGCTGGACAAGAACCGCAGCCACGGCCTGCCGCCCTTCCTCGCCGACGACGCCGGTGTCGACTCGGGCCTGATGATCGCCCAGTACACGCAGGCCGCGCTGGTCGGCGAGTTGAAGCGGCTGGCCGTGCCGGCCTCCGCCGACTCCATCCCGTCCTCCGCGATGCAGGAGGACCACGTCTCCATGGGCTGGTCTGCGGCCCGCAAGCTGCGCACCGCCATCGACAACCTCACGCGCGTCCTCGCCGTCGAGCTGTACGCCGCCACCCGCGCCGTCGAGCTGCGCGAGGGGCTGACGCCGGCGCCCGCGACCCGCGCGGTCCTCGCCGCCGTACGCGAGGCGGGAGTCCGGGGCCCGGGACCGGACCGCTTCCTCGCCCCCGACCTCGCCGCGGCCGACGCCGTCGTGCGCGACGGACGGCTGGTCGCGGCCGTGGAGACGGTGACGGGGCCGCTCCGCTAGACGGCACGAAAGGGCCCTGCCGCAGGCGCGCACGCGCCTGCGGCAGGGCCCCGGTGTGCCTACTTGAGCTTGGCGACCTGCGCCTGGGAGACGGCGGCCGGGACCTTGGAGTCCCCGCCCTTGGCCAGCGCGCCGAGGTTGATCCCGTAGAACGTGGCGACCGTGCTGCCGCTGCGCACCACCTCGACCTGGAAGTTGGCCGTACCCTCGCCGTCCATGTCGGCGACCACGGTGAACGCCACGGACTCCTCGCCGAGCCCGGAGGCCTTGGCCGAAGTGACCTCGGTGGCCTTCTGGGTCTCGCCGTCGGCCGACATGCTGAACCCGCCGGAGCAGGCCGTGACGCTGTCGGTGACAGCCTTCATGGCCTTCTCGGCCCCGTCGCCCTCGTAGGACGAGAGACCGACGAGCGTGGTGGTGACGTCGAAGGCGTCCTCGATGTCCGACTCGCTGATGTCCTCCGGCGACTTGGTGCCCGCCTGAGCCGACTTGTCCTCCGTGACGGTGTTCCGCGCGCTCGCGTCCGTGTCACCCGGCGGGAGGGCGGAAATGGCGTAGACGAGCGGTTCGCAGGCGGACTTGTCGACCTTCACCGCGCTCTTGGACGCCGGCAGGCTGGGGTCGCCCGCGTCGATCTTGTAGCCCTTGACCTCGCCCTGGGCGAGCAGCAGCTTCTCCAGCTCGGCCGCGGTCAGCGCCTTCGCGGCCGGGGCCGAGGACGAGGAGGAGGAACCGGAACCCTTCGAGGATCCCTTGGAGTCCTTCTTCGACCCCTCGTCCGAGCAGCCCGTGATGAGGACGAGCGACAGTGCGCCGACAGCAGCCGTGGCGCACAGGCGCGCCCCCGATGATCTCTTCATGAGCGGACTATGAAGGTCGGGTCAAGTAAGCGTCAAATCAATTCAGAAACCCAGACGTTCCCGGCGAACGGAATACACCACGAAGCCGGCGCCGAGGGCGAGCAGGGTCGTCCCGCCCACGATGTACGGGGTGGTGTCGAAGCTTCCGGTGTCGGCCAGGCGGGTGCCGGCGGAGGTGCCGTCGGCGAGAGCGGTGCCGGCGATGTCCGTGGACGCGGCCCGCGCCTGGGTGGTGACCTGCGTCGTCACGGCCGTTCTGGTGGGCTCGTCCTGGGTCGCCTGGGCGTTCGGGACGAACCACAGGGCACCCAGCAGGGTTCCCGCGGCGGTGGCGGTCAGCAACGGACGGCGAGCGGATGACACGGAATATCGATCCCCTTGTGGCGCTGGCGAATTGGCCGTGTGCACCGATGCTAATGAACGGCGTGGGCCGCGGGAAAGCCGCGGGCGCCGGTAGCCGTACGCTCCGGGGATGACTACCGAAAAGACATCACATTTTGTCCGCCTTCGTCTCGAACTCGTCCTGGAGATCGACGACGAGGGCGCCCTGACCGCGGCCGCGCTGCGGCGACTTGCGGAGGAGGCCGCGGACCCGGAGGTTCCGGAGAGTGAGCGCACGCAGGCCGAGAGTGCTGTGACGGAAGACACGGCCGAGGCCCTCGCCTGTCTCGTGGACCCGTTCGACCTGGTCGGCGAGATCCCCGGCGTCGAACTCCAACAGGCCTCCTGGTCCACCGAGCCCGTCGACTACGACCCCGATTCGCCGGACTGGGACCTCGACGAGGATGATGACGACCGGGACGGCGCGGCGGACGTCGAGGAGGACGGCCGCGCGGGCGGCATCGGCTGAGCGTCTCGGGGAATTCGTGACCCCGGGCGGCAACCACCGCCCGGGGTTTCGTCGTCTCAGGGGACGCGTCGACCGACACCCGCACCAGGGGCCCCGGAGGGGACCGGGCGCCCGCGGACGTGGTGTGGCCCACACATCAGGCATATGTGGAACGGGACGAACCGGTCGTAGCGTTGAAGGTCTTGACGGGGACTCCCGGGGGTTACCGGGATTCGGCGACGATGGAGAAGCGTGTGATGACGGACGGTAGGCGGCGCAGGGGTCTCATGACCGCGTCCGCCCTGCTCGGTGGTGTTCTGGTGCTCTCTGCGTGCTCGAGCGGCGACAGTGACGCGGCCGACGGCGGAGGCGGCTCCTCACAGGCCCAGGCCGACGAGGCGGCGGCCCAGAAGTCCTCCGAGGCCCAGATCAAGATCACACCTGCGGACGGCTCGAACAACGCCTCCATCAACAACTCCGCGACCGTGACCGTGAGCAAGGGCACGCTCACCCAGGTGACGATGACCGCGGCCGACGGCAGCGAGGTGGCGGGCGAGCTGTCCGCCGACAAGACCAGCTGGAAGCCCGGCGTCCAGCTGGAGCGCTCGACCACCTACAAGCTGGCGGCGACCGCGAAGGACTCCAAGGGCCTGGAGGCCCACGAGAACGCCTCCTTCACCACGGTCTCCCCCGACAACAGCTTCATAGGCAACTTCACGCCGGAGGACGGCTCGACCGTCGGCGTGGGCATGCCGGTCTCCATCAACTTCAACAAGGAGATCACCAACAAGGCCGCCGTCCAGAAGGGCGTCACGGTCAACACCACCAGCGGTCAGGAAGTCGCCTGCCACTGGTTCAGCGCCACCCGCATGGACTGCCGGCCCGAGGAGTACTGGCAGGAGAACTCCACCGTCACGCTGAAGCTCGCGCTCGACGGGGTCGAGGGTGCCGACGGGGTCTTCGGCGTCCAGCAGAAGACCGTCACGTTCAAGATCGGCCGCAACCAGGTCACGTACGTCGACGCGAAGACCAAGCAGATGAAGGTCACGCAGGACGGCAAGACCGTGCGGACCATCCCGATCTCGGCCGGCTCGCCCGAGAACAAGACGTACGAGGGCCAGATGGTGATCTCCGAGAAGTTCAAGGAGACCCGGATGAACGGCGCGACGGTCGGCTTCACCGACGACGACGGCAAGGGCGAGTACGACATCAAGGACGTGCCGCACGCCATGCGCCTGACCAGCTCCGGCACCTTCCTGCACGGCAACTACTGGGGCGCCAAGTCCATCTTCGGCTCGGTGAACACCAGCCACGGCTGCGTCGGCCTGTCCGACACCAAGGGCGCCGACGACCCGAACACGCCGGCCGCCTGGTTCTACAACAGCTCGATCGTGGGTGACGTGGTCGTCGTCCAGAACACCGGCGACAAGACCGTCTCGCCGGACAACGGCCTCAACGGCTGGAACATGGACTGGGCGCAGTGGAAGGCCGGTTCGGCCGCCTGACGCACATCCCGTCCACAGTCCACCGGTGCCGCCCTCAGGGGCGGCACCGGTGTTTCCGGGCCCGGGCACAGCCTTCTCATGCTTCTTTTATGCCGGCCTTACGCCTTCATCACGCTCCGTACCTAGCTTGCGGCCATGTTCTTCACCTACCTGAGGCGCGAACTGCGCCGCCGCAGGAAAGCGGCCCTCGTCGTCGCCTCCGGACTGGCCCTGGGCATCGCGCTGGTCATCGTCGTCACCTCCGTGTCCGCCGGCATGGGGAAGGCCCAGGACAAGGTCCTCCAGTCCCTCTACGGCCTGGGCACGGACATGACGGTCACCAAGGCGGCCGAGCCCACCGCCAACACCTCCGAGCGCCCGCGGTTCCGGTTCGACGCGCAGGACGGCGACTCCGACACCGAGCAGAGCAGCGACCGCGTCATGGTCCAGGGCTTCCAGACCCTGTCGGCCGCCACCGTCACCGAGGTCGGCAAGCAGAGCGGCGTCTCCGACGCGGTCGGCGGACTGAGCCTGACGGTCATCAAGGTCAACGGCCAGTTCACCCGTGGCCAGTTCCAGCAGGGCGAGGCCGGCGGACAGGGCCGACCCGGCGGCGGCGACGGCCAGCCGCAGGGCGAGGTCCAGGGCGGCGGCGCCGACTTCGACGTCGACAACTACTCCGTCTACGGAACCGACGTCACCGAGCCCGCGCTCGGCCCGCTGACCTCCTCCGAGATCACCGGCGGCCGTACCTTCAAGACCACCGAGACGAACGCGAAGGTCGCCGTCGTGGACTCGGCCTACGCCAAGGAGAAGAAGCTCAAGGCCGGTTCGACGGTCACCGTCAAGGGCGTCGAGTTCAGCGTCATCGGCATCGCCACCGCCGACAGCGGGGACTCCGCCGCCGACGTCTACATCCCCCTGACGCAGGCTCAGACACTCAGCGACTCCAAGGACAAGGTCACCACGATCTACGTCCGGGCGACCGACTCGCAGAAGATCGACAGCGTCGAGTCCGCGATCCAGAAGAACGTCTCGGGCACGACGGTGACGACCTCCGCGGACCTCGCCGACACCGTCTCCGGCTCCCTCTCCACGGCCTCCTCGCTCGCCACCAGCGTCGGCAAGTGGCTGTCCGTCGCGGTCCTCGTCGCCGCGTTCCTGGTCGCCGGACTCCTCACCTCCTCCGCGGTGTCCCGGCGTGTGCGTGAGTTCGGCACGCTCAAGGCGCTCGGCTGGAAGTCCGGCCGGGTCACCCGGCAGGTCGTCGGCGAGGCCATGGTCAACGGCCTCCTCGGCGGCGCCCTGGGCATCGCGCTGGGCCTCGGCGGCGCCTACCTCGTGACCGCCGTCAGCCCCACCCTCCAGGCCGAGCTGGGCGGCTCCGCCGGCGGCGGCCAGGGCGGCCCCGGCGGCGGCTTCGGCGGTCCGGGCCGGCAGGCCGCGGCCCGCACCCTCGACGTCGCGCTGACGGCGCCGGTGAGCGTCACGACGGTGGCCGTCGCAGTCGGACTCGCCGTCGCCGGCGGTCTGATCGCGGGGGCGTTCGGCGGCTGGCGGGCGTCCCGGCTGCGGCCGGCCGACGCACTGCGACGCGTCGAATAACCAACCGCCGACCCCCGTACCCATTCCAGGAGTTGTTGTCCCCATGTACGAACTCAGAGGCGTCACCAAGCGCTACACCCGCGGCAAGGACACCGTCCACGCCCTCGACGGGGTCGACCTGACCGTCCCGGACGGCGACCGGCTCGTCATCCAGGGCCCCACCGGAGGCGGCAAGTCCACCCTCCTGCAGATGCTCGGCGGGCTCGACCGGCCCAGCGCGGGCGAGGTCGTCCTCGACGGCACCGACCTGGCCGCACTGTCCGAGGCCAGGCTGACGAAGGTGCGCAGCGAGAACATCGGCTTCGTCTTCCAGTCCTTCAACCTCATCCCGACGCTCACCGCGCAGGAGAACGTCGAGACCGCCCTCGTCCCGCTCGGCGTGAAGAGCAAGCAGCGGCGCGAACGGTCCGCCGAGGCCCTGAGGTCCGTCGGCCTCGGCGAACGGCTCGGACACCTCCCCGGCGAGATGTCCGGCGGCCAGCAGCAGCGCGTCGCCATCGCCCGCGCGCTGGTGAAGCAGCCCAAGGTGCTGCTCGCCGACGAGCCCACCGGCAACCTCGACGAGGGCATGCGCGACGAGATCATGGACGTACTGCACACCATGTGGAAGGAGCACGGCCTGACCTTCATCATGGTCACCCACGACTCCACCATCGCGAAGCGGGCCCCGCGCGTGGCCACCATCCGCAAGGGGAGGATCACGGTCAAGGAGAACGCCGTCTCCTGACGCGGTACGGCACCCCGGACACGGCACGGCACGACGCCCCACGGCACGACACGACGCCCCACGGCACGGCACGACGAGCGAACGGCCCCCGAGGCACCGGCCTCTGGCGGGCCGTTCGCGCCCGGCCCGGGAAGGCGCGCGCGTCGTCACACCGGCGACGACGGGGAGCCCGCCCCCGTCCGGCTCGCGTCCGCCCCCCAGCTCGCCAGCAGCCGCAGCGCCTCCGCCGAGGGCGACCCCGGCTCCGCGTGATACGTCACCATCGTCTGCTCACCCTCCCCGAGCAGCTGGAACCCCTCGAAGTGCAGGGACAGCTCACCCACCAGCGGATGGTGCAGCAGCTTCACGCCGTAGCCCTTGTCCTTGACGTCGTGCGTCGCCCACAGCCGCCGGAAGTCCTCGCTCTTCACCGACAGCTCACCCACCAGGGCCGACAGCCGCGGGTCGTCCGGATAGCAGCCGGCGTCCATCCGCAGCGTGCACACGATGTCGATCGCCTTCTGCTCCCAGTCCACGAACAGATCGCGGTAGTCGGGCCGCAGGAACACCAGCCGCGCCCAGTTCCGCTCGGCGACCGGCAGCTCGCCCCAGTCCCCGAACACGGCCGCCGCCATCCGGTTCCAGGCGAGGATCTCCGACCGCCGCCCGACCACGTACGCGGGCACCCCGTCCATCTGGTCCAGCAGCTCCCGCAGCGCCGGCCGCACCTGCCGGCCCCGTGCCGCCGGCTTCTTCTTGTGCTGCTTCGGCTTGGCGAGATGGGTCAGGTGCGCGTGCTCGGCATCGGTCAGCCGCAGCGCACGGGCGATCGAGTCCAGCACCTCCGCGGACACGTTCCGCCCGTTGCCCTGCTCCAGGCGCGTGTAGTACGCCACCGACACCCCGGCCAGCTGCGCCAGCTCCTCGCGCCGCAGCCCCGGCACCCGGCGGTGCCGCCCGAAGTCGGGCAGCCCCACGTCCCCCGGCTTCAGCCGGGCGCGCCGGGTGCGCAGGAACTCGCTGAGTTCGGCACGCCGGTCCAGACGCCCGCCGGGCTGCGGTACGGCATCGGCCTGTTCGTCCATGCGTCCAGTATTCACGGTCGTACGCAGGCGAACCTGACCCCGCCAGTGGTAGGCACGGCGAACGTAGGCACAAGTGAGGCCTGGGTGGACGCCGCGATACGGGGCAGGCTGGACGCCATGCCCGGTCCGAAGGCCGACCGGGCGTACGACTGCTAGGAGAACCCCGGCATGACCACTGTTGCCGCGTACGCCGCACCCTCCGCCAAGGCTCCGCTGGAGCGCACGACGATCGAGCGACGGGAGGTCCGCGAGTTCGACGTCCTGATCGACATCAAGTTCGCCGGCATCTGCCACTCCGACATCCACCAGGCCCGCGAGGGCTGGGGCGAGGCCATCTTCCCGATGGTGCCCGGCCACGAGATCGCGGGCGTCGTCTCCGAGGTCGGCCCCGGTGTGACCAGGTTCGCCGTCGGCGACCGCGTGGGCGTCGGCTGCCTCGTCGACTCCTGCCGCGAGTGCGACAACTGCAAGGCCGGCCTGGAGCAGTACTGCACCGGCGGCAGCGTCGGCACGTACAACGCCGTCGGCAAGGACGGCGAACCCACCTACGGCGGCTACTCGGAGAAGATCGTCGTCGACGAGAACTTCGTCGTCCGCATCCCCGACGGCCTCGCCCTCGACGTGGCCGCCCCGCTGCTCTGCGCCGGCATCACCACCTACTCCCCGCTGAAGCACTGGAACGCCGGCCCCGGCAAGAGGGTCGCCGTCCTCGGCATGGGCGGCCTCGGCCACATGGGCGTCAAGATCGCGCACGCCCTCGGCGCCGAGGTGACGGTGCTCTCCCAGTCGCTGCGCAAGAAGGACGACGGCCTGAAGCTGGGCGCCGACCACTACTACGCCACCAGCGACCCGGAGACCTTCAGGGAACTGGCCGGCACCTTCGACCTGATCCTGTCCACCGTCTCCGCCCCGCTCGACCTGGACGCCTACCTGGCCCTGCTGCGCACGGACGGCGCCTTCGTCAACGTCGGCGCCCCCGAGGAGCCCGTCGCGCTCAACCTGTTCTCGGTGATCGGCGGCCGCAAGACCCTCGCCGGCTCCGGAATCGGCGGCATCCAGGAGACCCAGGAGATGCTGGACTTCTGCGCCGAGCACGGCTTCGGCGCCGAGATCGAACTGATCAGCGCCTCCGAGATCAACGAGGCGTACGAGCGGGTGCTGGCCAGCGACGTCCGCTACCGCTTCGTGATCGACACGGCGACCATCTGACGTCCCACGTCACCATCGACGGGCCCCGGCCGCACACGCCGGCGGGGGCCCTCGTCGTACGTCCTCCGCGGGCCCGGCCTCTTGGTCAGCCCGCGGAGAAGGACTCACCGGCGCCGTACGACCGCACGAGCGCCCCGCCGCCCGGCGCGGGCCGTACGGAGTGGGCGCGGCCGACTCCCGAGACCTGCGCCCGTCCGCCCACGACCCGCACCACCGTGTTCTCGTCGACGGCGACCCCGTGCGCGAGCCGCCCGCCCGCCACGACCGCGGCCAGCCGCGCCAGCGTCCCCCACTGCGCCGCGTGCACGTCCACCCCGAACGGCACCAGCCCCAGTCCGGGCCGCACCTCGATCTCCTCCAGGTCCTCCGCGGTGTCCGGCGGGCACACCGCCACCCCGTCCGCCAGCCAGCCGCCGACCACCGCGTCCCGCGCCGCGATCGCGGCCCCCGCGGAGTAGCCGGCGTACGGCACACCCCGCTCGGCGAGCAGCGCGGGCAGCGCGTCACGACTGCCGGCGAACGCCTCCTGGTAGGCCGGTGTCAGCCCGCCGCACACCAGCAGCGCGTCCACGTCCGCCGTCAGCGCCCCCGGCTCGAACGGCTCCCCGAGCGGCAGCAGCAGCGGCACCGGCGCGCAGTCGCCGGCCTTGCGCAGCAGGGTGTCGTACCGGGCGAACAGGCCGGCGCCTTCGCCCTCGTCGACGAGGACGCACAGCACCCGGGGCACGGCCGCGGAGGCGGCGCGCAGGAAGGGAGCGTAGACGGCACCGACGGCCGACTCGTCCTGCCCCCCACCGATCAGGAACACGTCACTGCTGCCATTCATGCGGATCTCCCCGGGGTTCGGTACGGACGACGTGGACGGATGCGGATGCAGCCGCGGTCGAACCGGCTGCCCGCGCAGTAACTCACGAACGAGCGGCCGTGCGCCGCCGGATTTCCTCGACGCCCCTGCCGGGTGCGGGTGCGGGTGACGGGGGCGGCAGCCGCAGGGGCGGACGGAGCGCCGGCCGGGGTGGCGGGCGCGCAGGCGGTGCGGCTCGGCGGGCGTGGCGGGAACGGCATGCGCAACGTCGTCGGAGGGAGCGTGCGCCGGGTGAGTGAACCGCGTGGTGCTTGCGGGCGACCCTCGTGAACGCCTGAGCCTTCGCTCCCGGCATTCCCGATAGGAAGCACGGGCCACGTCCCCGAGTGAGAGATCGGCCCGACCATGTTGAAGAAGGCTGCGCTGCGGATCGCTTCCGCCACGGCACTCGCTGTCGCCTCGTTGACTTTCGTCCCCTCGGCCGCCGCATCGGCGGACCCGTTCCCGGGGACTCCCGAGCAGATCCGTGACACCGGGCCCTGCGGCCCGACCGGCGGGTACCGGCCGTCGGAGTGGGCACTGACCACGACGGACCGCACGATCAAGCCGCAGGTGGACCTCGCCGCGGTGCGCGAGGACTGGTACTGGCGGCACGACGACAACACGCTGTGGCGGGGCGACACCCGACCGGACCCGCAGGCGATCTTCCGCAGCGGTTTCACCCCGCTGGGTACGGACCTCACACCGCTGTCGAAGTGGATCATCGGGGGCGGCGGTCAGAACACCGCGCACGTGAGCACCAGTTGTGACCGGTGGGTGGCGCAGGGATTCGCCACAGGGGGCGGGAAGGACGGCTGGGTGTACGCGATCCAGGCCCCCGGCGGAATCGACGTGAACGCCACCGCCCGGATGACCGGCATCCAGTCGCCGTACCTGTGGAACAAGGAGATCGACTTCCCGGGCGGGGTACAGGGCAGGTTCATCGAAGGGGCGTGCCAGTACCACTGGGCCGGCCTCGACCCCCAGACGAACGCCAGCATCTACCAGAACCTCGGCTGCGTGACGAACCCCGGCTTCCGCCCCGTCGGGGGTGCGCGGACACGGGCGGCCCTGACCGCTCCGTCCCACTCACGCTGACGCCGACACTCCGGCTGTGCTGCGGCAAACGGAGACGGCTCATCTCGACGGTGTGGGCACGGGCAGACGCGGGGAAGGACCGGCCGAGAACCTCCCCGTGGCCCGATGACGGGCCGAGCAGTGGGCTGACGGCCCGGAAACTGCCCGACCGGTCGTTTCCGGGCGCGGCCTTCCACTCCTCCTGTGGCGGTTCGCCGCGTCCGACGGTCACGGACGGACAAAAGACCTCGGAGCCGCCGGTCGAGGTCGTGCGCACCCGGGACGGTGCTCGGTGTGCGCCCTGCGCGCGGGCAGCGCGCACGATCGCGGCCGACCGCGGCACCCCACCAGGCCGAACAACGCCCCAGCCGTGTCCGGACACCTCACCCGCGCAGGTGGGCCAGGAGTTCGTCCGGGGCGGGGTAGGGGCGTTCGGGCGGGAGGAGCCGGGCCGCGGCGTCGAGGTCGCCACCGGCCACATGGCCGCGTATCTCGCGGGCGAGCGGCGTCACGTCGCGGACGGCGACCGTCCACTCGTCCGCGTAGCGTCGTGCTGCCTCCCCGGTGAGGCCGAGTTGCAGCGACCGGTACGGCAGGGCCCGCAGACGCAGGTCCCGCTCGGGATCCCACTGCACGCGAGCGGGCGCACGCTTCAACTGACGTTGCCAGGCCGCGCGCTCGGCGTGCACCTCGGGCACGTAACTCGACAGACAGGCGTGCCGCAGCGCCCAGTCGAAGCCCTCGCGCGAGATCTCGACGGCGAGGACCGTCTCCTGTCCGGCCTTCTCGCCCCAGCCGCAGCGGTACATCATCCACAGGAACGACGGCTTGATCCAGGTCATCCGGTCCCGCTTCCACGCAGCGGGGAAGCGGCCGTCGCGCGCGGCGGGCACGCCGATCTCCGGTGGGTACGCCTGGTGGACGGTGACCGTGGACTCCGTGTGGACGGCGCGGATCCGGCGTTGCGGTTCTTCCATGGCGTACAGCGTGCGGCCGCCCGGTGCGGGCGGCCACCGATTTAAGGACTCAGCCCCCGGCCCTGGCCACACCGATCGGGCACGACAGCCCGGTGCCGCCGAGGCCGCAGTAGCCGTTCGGGTTCTTGGCGTCGGAGAGGTACTGCTGGTGGTAGCCCTCCGCCGGGTAGAACGTCCGGTCCTGCGCCGGGAGGATCTCCGTGGTGATCGTGGGGTGGCCCGCCGCCGTGAGGACCTGCTGGTAGGCGTCGCGGGAGGCTTCGGCCGTGGCGGACTGGGCGGGGGTGTGGGTGTAGATCGCGGAGCGGTACTGGGTGCCGACGTCGTTGCCCTGGCGGAAGCCCTGGGTGGGGTCGTGGGACTCCCAGAACGTCTTCAGGAGGGTCTCGTAGGAGATGACGTCCGGGTCGAAGACCACGCGGACCACCTCCGTGTGGCCGGTCAGGCCCGAGCAGACCTCCTCGTACGTGGGGTGCTCGGTGTGGCCGCCCTGGTAGCCCACCAGCGTCGTCCACACACCGGCCGGGAGCTGCCAGAACTTGCGCTCCGCGCCCCAGAAGCAGCCCAGGCCGAAGTCGGCGGTCTCCAGGCCCTCGGGGTAGGGGCCGAGCAGCGGGGTGCCGAGCACGGTGTGGCGGTCGGGGACGGAGAAGGCCGGCTCGGTGCGGCCGGGCAAGGCCTGCTCGGGGGTCGGGAGCTGGGGCTTGCTGCTGTGCAGGAACATGCGGTCTCCAATCAGGGGTCCGGGCATGTCAACGCCTGTGGGCCCCGGCGCATTCCGGCCCGGGGCCCGAGCCACGGGCCGGGCCGGGCTCGTGTCCGGGCTCAGTTCGGGAGCGACGCGGGGTTGCCGCCGTTGGCCTCGTACCCCGCCACGGCCAGCGCGCGGTACACCGCGAACTCGCCCGCCGGGTCGGCGGACAGGGTCCAGGGCAGCGCGCCCACGTGGCCGTCGACGTGGACCAGCTGGTTCACCGCCTCCGACCAGCGTTCGGCGCGCACCAGGAAGAAGACCAGGAGGTGGCGCACGTGCGCCAGCATGGGGTCGTCGGGGCGGGCCGCGTGGACGGCGAACAGGGCGCCGTGGATCGCCCTGGTCACGACCTCGCTCTGGTAGAAGCCGGTGACCAGGTTGACCTCGGGGAGGTGCTCGAACACCGCGAAGAGGGGCATCGCCGCGAGGAGGGAGCCCCGGGGCGCGCGCGCCGCCGCGGCCTCCGCGAAGGACATCGCCGTCTCGCGCGAGCCGTGCCACTTCTCGCACCAGTAGTGCAGGGCCGCCAGATGCGCGCCCATGTGCGCGGGGGCGCGGTCCAGGATCTTCAGCCAGAGCTGCTCGAACTCGCGCTGCGAGTAGCCCAGACCGCGGGCCACCGACAGCTCGACGATGTACGGGACCGGGTCACCGGGGGCGAGCAGCGCCGCCTGTCCGCAGGCGTCCTTCGCCTCCTCCATGATGATCCGGAAGTCGTCCGTGCCCGGCGTCGAGGTGCGCCACGCCTGCTGGACGAGGAACTCGGCGTGCACCGCCGCACCGCCCGGATCCTCGGGCGCCTCGGCGCGCCACACCCGCAGCCACTGCCCGCCCGGCGTGTCACCGACCCCGCCGGGCCGCTGCTGCAGCTCCAGTGCGGCGGCGCCCGCGAAGGCCTGCACGCGCTGCCAGCGCCGCTCGCCCTCGACCTCGGTGCCCACCAGCAGTTGCCGGGCGGCCCGGTGGTCCTGGGTGCGCTGCACCACGTCCAGGACGTCGAGCAGGTCCTGGTCGGGGCCGGGCATGCGGATGTCCAGCTCCTCCTCGCGGACGAAGCCGTAGTCCGCGGGGTCCGCGGCGTCGGGGTGACCGGCCGGGACCTGCTCGATCCCGCCGCGCCTGCGCCGCAGGAACGGCAGCAGCACGAAGCTGAGCATGACCAGCGCGATCAGGACCCAGAGAATTTCCATGCCCCAAGGGTTCCAGACGCCGCCGACAATTGGCCAACCCCCTCCGCCCGCCTGTGGAAAACCTCCCGGTGGGGGCGGCGGCCACCCCGCCGTCCCGCACCTTCGACTCCGGCGCACTACGCTCGGTGCCCATGAGCGACAGGCACATCAGTCAGCACTTCGAGACCCTCGCGATCCATGCGGGCAACACCGCCGATCCCCTCACCGGCGCGGTCGTCCCGCCGATCTACCAGGTCTCGACCTACAAGCAGGACGGCGTCGGCGGGCTGCGGGGCGGCTACGAGTACAGCCGTAGCGCCAACCCGACCAGGACCGCCCTGGAGGAGAACCTGGCCGCCCTGGAGGGCGGCGTCCGGGGCCTCGCGTTCGCTTCCGGACTGGCGGCCGAGGACTGCCTGTTGCGTACGCTGCTCAGCCCCGGCGACCACGTGGTGATCCCCAACGACGCCTACGGCGGCACCTTCCGGCTGTTCGCGAAGGTCGTCTCCCGGTGGGGTGTGGAGTGGTCGGTGGCCGACACCAGCGACCCGGCCGCCGTACGGGCCGCGATCACCCCGAAGACGAAGGCGGTGTGGGTGGAGACCCCCTCCAACCCGCTGCTCGGCATCACCGACATCGCGGCCGTCGCGCAGGTGGCGCGGGACGCGGGCGCCCGGCTCGTCGTCGACAACACCTTCGCCACGCCGTACCTCCAGCAGCCGCTGGCGCTCGGCGCGGACGTCGTCGTGCACTCGCTGACCAAGTACATGGGCGGCCACTCGGACGTCGTCGGCGGTGCGCTGATCGTGGGCGACCGGGAACTGGGCGAGGAGCTGGCTTACCACCAGAACGCGATGGGCGCGGTCGCCGGTCCGTTCGACTCCTGGCTGGTGCTGCGGGGCACGAAGACGCTGTCGGTGCGCATGGACCGGCACAGCGAGAACGCCACCAAGGTCGCCGACATGCTCACCCGGCACGCACGCGTGACGAACGTCCTCTACCCGGGTCTGCCGGACCACCCCGGTCACGAGGTCGCCGCCAAGCAGATGCGGGCGTTCGGCGGCATGGTGTCGTTCCAGGTGGCGGGCGGCGAGGAGGCCGCGGTCGAGGTGTGCAACCGCGCCCAGGTGTTCACACTGGGCGAGTCCCTCGGCGGCGTGGAATCGCTGATCGAGCACCCCGGGCGCATGACGCACGTGTCCACGGCCGGTTCGGCCCTGGAGGTCCCGGCCGACCTGGTGCGCGTCTCGGTCGGCATCGAGAACGTCGACGACCTGCTGGCGGACCTCCAGCAGGCCCTCGGCTAGGGCGTGTCCGACGATTCCCGCCGGGCGCGCGACGCCCGGCACGGCTCCCCCACTGCCCGAAAGGCGTGGGAGGTGCTCCCGGCACCGGACGCCGCGCGCTGGTCCGACGCGAACCGTCGGACACGCCCCGGGCCGAAGTCCGGTCCGGCCTCACCAGCCGGTCAGGGGTGGGGTCGTCTCCGACGGCGGCTCCACCCACGGCTCGGCCACCGTCGCCCAGACGGCGAACGCGACGGCCGCCGTCCACAGCAGCAGCCACAGCAGGCGCCGGGCGAGCCTGCGGCGGCGCAGCATACGGCTGCCGCGGCGGACGGCGTCCGTGTGCAGCTCGGGCGGCAGCCGGGGCACCGTCCGCTCCATGATCTGCCGTACGGCGGCCTCCCGCTGGGGCCGGTTCACGTCGGCGCCGCCTTCGTCGCGGGGGTCCGGGGCGAGGGTGCCGGAGGCGGGTGCAGGACGGTCGCCGTCGCCCGGTCGCAGATGGTGTGGACGCGTTCCGTGGGCAGGCCGAGGAGGGCCGCGACCTGTTCCTCGCCGACGCCCTCGTAGAGCCTGAGGACCAGGACGAGGCGTTCCCGCGGGGTGAGGCCCGCCAGCGGGCCGGTGAGGTGCCGGCGGGGCCCGCCCAGGGCGGCGTACCGGTGCCAGGCGGTGCCGGCGAAGCGGACGGCGAGGTGCCGGCGGGCGTGGTCGTAGGGGTCCTCGCCGCGCAGCCGGTCCCAGCACGCGTAGGTGTGCGCGAGGGCGTGCGTCAGCAGCCGACGCGCGCGCGGGTTGTCGTCGGACGGTTCCCCGGTGAGCAGGGTGGCGGTCTGCGTCAGCCGCCCGCCCGCGCCCGCCACGAACGCCTCGAAATCCTTGGCCCGGCGGGCGTCCTGGCCCGCATGCCGTGCTCGCACCGCGCGCCTCCCGCCTGCCGGCGACCCCCTGGGAACGGATCCCGGCCGGCTGCGGCGAACGGGGACCCGGTCTCATATGAGGCCAGGGGCGGGCCGTCGGTCAAGAGCCGCGCACGCGCGGGACGCGCGTTGCGTGCGGGACGCGCGTTGCGTGCGGGGGTCAGGAAGCCGGTGCGGGCTCCGTACCGGGGAGAGGGGAGGCCATCCGGGTGGACAGCGCGGTGTTGAAGCGGGTGAGGAGCGCGCAGAACGCCTCGCGCTCCTGCGGGCTCCAGTCGTTGGTCAGCTCGGCCATCAGCTGACGTCTGGAGGACCGCACCTCGTCCAGCCGGGACAGCCCGCGCGGGGACAGCTGGAGCACCACGGCCCGCCCGTCCTCGGGGTGCGAGGTGCGCTTGACCAGACCGGTGTCGACCAGCGGCGCCACCTGCCGGGTGACGGTCGACGAGTCGATGCCCATGCTCGCGGCGAGCGCCTTGACGCCCATCGGGCCTTCCTTGTCGAGGCGGTTGAGCAGCAGGTAGGCGGCGCGGTCCATGGAGTTGCGCACCTGCCCGACGCCGCCGAGCCGGGTCTGTTCGGCACGGCGCGCGAACACCGCGACCTCGTGCTGCAGCGTGTCCAGAAGACCGGTGTCACCGACGGTCGTCATGTCCATCGACATTTCAGGTGTTGTGGGCATGGCCGGGGGCTCACTTCATGAAAGGGGTGCTGGGTTGGGGGACAGGGTACGCGGCCCGGAGGCGGGTCGTACCGGCGCTGCGGAAACCGGTCTCGGTGGTTGGTCGCAGCGGTCGTTCCCGCCTGTGAACTGCGATGCTGATGTCATGAGCTATGGCACGGCCGACTCCTTGCGGCCCGTCACCCTCGACGATGTGCGCGGCGCGCAGAAGATGCTGTCGGGGGTGGCGCGGACCACCGCGATGGAGGGCAGCAGGCACCTGTCCCAGCTCGTCGGGGCGCCGGTGCACCTCAAGTGCGAGAACCTCCAGCGGACGGGTTCGTTCAAGCTGCGCGGCGCGTACGTCCGGATCGCCGGCCTGCTGCCGGAGGAGCGGGCGGCCGGGGTCGTCGCGGCGAGTGCGGGCAACCACGCGCAGGGCGTCGCGCTGGCCTCCACCCTGCTGGGCGTGCGGTCCACGGTGTTCATGCCGACGAGCGCCCCGCTGCCCAAGATCAGCGCGACCCGGGAGTACGGCGCGCGGGTCTGTCTGCACGGGCAGGTGGTCGACGAGACGCTGGCGGCCGCGCAGGAGCACGCGGCGGAGACCGGAGCCGTGTTCATCCACCCCTTCGACCACCCGGACGTGATCGCCGGGCAGGGCACGGTGGGTCTGGAGATCCTGGAGCAGTGCCCGGAGGTGCGGACGATCGTCGTGGGGATCGGGGGCGGAGGGCTCGCGGCGGGCATCGCCGTGGCGGTGAAGGCGCTGCGGCCCGACGTGCGGATCGTGGGGGTGCAGGCGGAGGGGGCGGCGGCCTATCCGCCCTCGCTGGCGGCGGGCCGGCCGGTGTCGCTGCGCAGTCCGGCGACGATGGCGGACGGCATCAGGGTCGGCCGGCCCGGTGACGTGCCCTTCGGGATCGTCGGCGACCTGGTGGACGAGGTGCGCACGGTGTCGGAGGACGCCTTGGCCGCCGCGCTTCTGCTCTGTCTGGAGCGGGCCAAGCTGGTCGTCGAGCCGGCCGGGGCGAGTCCGGTGGCGGCGCTGCTGAGTGCGCCGGACGCCTTCGAGGGGCCGGTGGTCGCGGTGCTCTCCGGCGGAAACGTGGATCCGCTGCTGATGCAGCGCGTCCTGCGGCACGGCATGTCCGCGCAGGGCCGCTACCTGGCCGTACGGCTGCGGCTGACGGACCGGCCCGGTGCGCTCGCGACGCTTCTCGGGGTGCTGTCGACGGTGGACGCCAACGTCCTCGACGTGAGCCACGTGCGGACCGACCCGCGGCTCGGGCTCACGGAGGCGGAGGTGGAGCTGCACCTGGAGACGAAGGGGCCGGTGCACTGCGCCGAGGTCGGCCAGGCCCTGCGCGAGGCCGGTTACACCGTCATCGACTGAGGCCGGTTGCACCGTCATCGACCGATGTCGGCGCCCGCCGGCCGGCGTCGGCGCAGCGCGCCGGCCGGGCCGTACGCCGGGCCGTACGCCGGGCCGTACGCCGGGCCGTACGCCGGGCCGTACGCCGGGCCGTACGCCGGGCCGGAATCCTCTTGGTCACTCGTTCGGGTAAGTCCGTTGAGGGACGCGATACATCGCGTTACGGTGTGGGTCACGCCATCTCGCCGGTGCGCTCGACGCGTCCCGGGCGGGCGGAGCGAAACGTACAAATCTAGTCTTTCCGAAGAATCCCCGACGACGTGGAGACTCACATGCCAGGCGCCATCCATGCCGAAGGCCTGGTGAAGACCTTCGGCGACGTAAGGGCTCTGGACGGCGTCGACCTCGACGTCCCGGAGGGCACCGTCCTCGGCCTCCTCGGGCCGAACGGCGCGGGCAAGACCACCGCGGTCCGCTGCCTGACCACCCTCCTGCGCCCGGACAGTGGCCGGGCCGTGGTCGCCGGACTCGACGTGCTCAAGCATCCCAACGAGGTCCGGCGCTCGATAGGCCTCTCCGGTCAGTTCGCCGCCGTCGACGAGTACCTGACCGGCCGCGAGAACCTCCAGATGGTCGGCCAGCTCTACCAGATGCGGGCGAGGGCCGCGAAGGCCCGGGCGGCCGAACTGCTCGACCAGTTCGACCTCGCGGACGCCGCCGACCGCATCACGAAGACCTACTCCGGAGGCATGCGCCGCCGCCTCGACCTGGCCGCCGCACTCGTGGTCTCCCCGCCCGTGATGTTCATGGACGAGCCGACGACCGGCCTCGACCCGCGCAACCGCCAGCTGCTGTGGGAGGTGATCAAGCGACTCGTCTCCGGCGGCACGACACTGCTGCTGACCACCCAGTACCTGGAGGAGGCCGACCACCTCGCGCACGACATCGCCGTCGTCGACCACGGCAAGGTCATCGCCCGCGGCACCTCCGACCAGCTCAAGGCCCGCACCGGCGGCGAGCGCGTGGAGGTCGTGGTGCACGACCGCGAGCACATGCCGACCGCGGTCGAGGTCTTGGCCGGCTTCGGCAAGGGCGACACCACCGTCGAGGAGCACACCCGCAAGCTCACCGTGCCCGTCACCGGCGGCGCCAAGCTCCTCGCCGAGGTCATCCGGGAGCTGGACATCCGCGGCATCGAGATCGACGACATCGGCCTGCGCCGCCCCACCCTCGACGACGTCTTTCTGTCCCTCACCGGACACGCCGCCGAGGACGGGCGCGGGGGCAAGTCCGAGGACAACGGCAAGGAGGCCGTGAAATGAGCGCCGTCACCGACGCCGTCCCGGGCGCGGCCCCGGGCAACCCGCTCGGGCAGAGCGTCCGGGACTCCCTGGTCGTTGCAAAACGCAACTTGATCCGGATGTCCAGGATTCCCGAGATGATCATCTTCGGGCTCGTCCAGCCCATCATGTTCGTGGTGCTGTTCACCTACGTCTTCGGCGGCTCCATGCGGGTCGGCGGCAGCACCAGCGCCGCCGACTACACCAACTTCCTCATGGCGGGGATCTTCGCCCAGACCGTCACCTTCGCCACCGCCGGCGCCGGTGCGGGTATCGCCGACGACATGAACAAGGGCCTCATCGACCGGTTCCGCTCCCTGCCCATGGCCCGCGGCGCGGTCCTCACCGGCCGCACCCTCGCCGACCTCGTGCAGACCGCGCTGACGCTGCTCGTCCTCGCCGTCGTCGCGCTCCTGGTCGGCTGGCGGGTCGGCTCCGACGGCAGCACCAACGCCGCACGCGTCCTGGCCGCCTTCGGCCTGCTGCTCCTCCTCGGCTACGCGTTCACCTGGATCGGCGCCCTCATCGGCCTGTCCGTCCGCACCCCCGAGGCGGCCACCTCCGGCGGACTGATCTGGCTCTTCCCGGTCACCTTCATCTCCAACGCCTTCGTGGACACCGCCAACATGACGCCCTGGCTGCGCCACGTCGCCGATTGGAACCCCTTCAGCGCCACCGTCGAGGCCTGCCGCGTCCTGTTCGCCAACCCGGGACAGTCGACCTCCGACGCCTGGCCCATGCAGCACCCGGTCTGGGCCTCGCTGCTCTACTCGGTGGTGATCATCCTCGTGTTCCGCACCCTGGCGGTACGCAAGTACCGCTCGGCCACCGCATGACCGCGCCGGCCCACCGGGCATGACGAGACCCCCGGCGCCACGGGCGCCGGGGGTCCGATCGGGAATGGGGGCGGTGCGGACCGCCGGGGTCCGTCAGCCGTTGTAGGGCTCGGCCTTGAGGATGCGCACGGAGGCCTTCTTGCCGTTCGGCAGCTCGTACTCCGCGTCCTCGCCGACCTTGTGGTCGATCACGGCGGAGCCCAGCGGCGACTGCGGCGAGTAGGTCTCGATGTCGGAGCTCGCGTACTCACGCGAGGCCAGCAGGAAGGACAGCGTGTCGTCCTCGTCACCGTCGAAGGCGATCGTCACGACCATTCCGGGCGCCACCGCACCGTCCGTGGACGCCGGGGCGGCGCCCACCTTGGCGTTGTCCAGGAGCTGGGTGAGCTGGCGGATACGGAGTTCCTGCTTGCCCTGCTCCTCCTTGGCAGCGTGGTACCCGCCGTTCTCACGCAGGTCGCCCTCCTCGCGCGCGGCCGCGATCTTGGCGGCGATCTCGGTGCGCGCAGGACCAGTAAGGTACTCAAGCTCATCCTTGAGCTTGTTGTACGCCTCCTGGGTCAGCCAGGTGACGTTCTCGCTGGTCTGGGTCACAGGGTGCTCCTCGTCGGTACTGGGAATAACAAAGCATCGCCCTACCCGGAAGCATGTTCCTCCACAGATGGGCGAAACCACGAGCCTAACAATTCAGCGGCCCAAGGGGGAGGACATAAGCCGTAAGACTTACGTCGACGCAGGTCAGTGCCCGCGTATTGCGGCGATGATCAGTCCTCGTGACAACCCAGCAATTCCGCCGTGGTGCCCCGGGACGTCGTACGGAGCGTGACCACCTTGTCGATCCGCGTGTCCGGGCCGGAGAAGCGGAAGTCGGCGCGGCCCACCTCGGCACCGTTCTCGGCCTGTGAGCGGACCGTGCAGTAACCGCTCACCCCCGCGTCCTTGCGGACCTCGAGGTGCACCCGCACCGAGTCGTCCGAGACCTGGAAAGTGATCATCTCGCCGCTGATCTTGTTCTGGGCGACGTAGTGGTAGGCGAAGTAGCCGACCAACGCGAGCAGCAGCGCACCCAGGACGGCACCGGCCACCTTGAGTGTGCGGTCCGCGCGCTCGTCCGAGGAACGGCCGTAACGGCCCTCGGGCGGTCGCGTGCTCGCCGTACTCATGATCGTCCTCTCGGCAAGGCCTCCGGCCGGTCGGGCGAAGGTCCGAAAGTGGGCTGCGGGGGCAGGACCACGGAATTATTGGCCCCCCGATTCGGTCACTATAGAAGCCGCCGATCGCACCCCGTTCCACGGGGGCGCCGACTTACTGAGGATTTGAGTCTTGACTGACCAGCTGCGACTGATGGCCGTGCACGCCCACCCCGACGACGAGTCGAGCAAGGGCGCGGCCACCATGGCGAAGTACGTGTCCGAGGGGGTGGACGTGCTGGTCGTGACCTGCACGGGCGGGGAGCGCGGCTCCATCCTCAACCCGAAGCTCCAGGGCGACACCTACATCGAGGAGCACATCCACGAGGTGCGCAAGAAGGAGATGGACGAGGCCCGCGAGATCCTCGGGGTCAAGCAGGAGTGGCTCGGCTTCGTCGACTCCGGGCTGCCCGAGGGCGACCCGCTGCCGCCGCTGCCCGAGGGCTGCTTCGCCCTCGAGGACGTCGACAAGGCGGCCGGTGAGCTGGTGAAGCAGATCCGCTCCTTCCGCCCCCAGGTGATCACCACCTACGACGAGAACGGCGGCTACCCGCACCCCGACCACATCATGACCCACAAGATCTCCATGGTGGCCTTCGAGGGCGCGGACGACACCGCGAAGTACCCGGAGGGCGAGTTCGGGCCGGCGTACCGGCCGCTGAAGCTCTACTACAACCAGGGCTTCAACCGTCCGCGCACCGAGGCGCTGCACCAGGCCATGCTCGACCGCGGCCTGGAGTCGCCGTACGGGGACTGGCTCAAGCGCTGGAGCGAGTTCGAGCGGGTCGAGCGCACGCTGACCACGCACGTTCCGTGCGCCGACTTCTTCGAGATCCGCGACAAGGCGCTGATCGCGCACGCCACCCAGATCGATCCCGACGGGGGCTGGTTCCGGGTGCCGATGGAACTCCAGAAGGAGGTCTGGCCGACCGAGGAGTACGAGCTGGCGAAGTCGCGCGTCGACACCTCCCTCCCCGAGGACGACCTCTTTGCGGGCATCCGCGACAATGCCTGACATGAGCGCAAGCGTGAGCCTGGCAATGACGCACCTCGTCCCCCTCGCCAAGGAGGTCGACGAGAACAAGGTCACCCCCGGCGTCCTCGGCTTCATCGTCTTCGCGGCGATGGCGATCGCGGTCTGGGGCCTGATGAAGTCGATGAACCGCCGCATGGGCAAGGTCGACTTCGTGGAGACCCCCAAGGACGCCTCCGGCGAGACCACCACGGAGAAGCCCACGCCCGCCAAGGGCTGAGCCGGGCCGCACCTGCGGACCGCCGGCACCGCCACCCGCCCGCGCGGGCAGCGGTGCCGACGGGCCGCGCCGCGCCAGCCCCTGCGGCCCCGCGGGCTGCGCCCGTCGGCGGCCCGTGGGCCCTCGGCCCGTGGAGTCACGGCGGTGGCGCGGAGGTCCCCGGCCCGTGGAGCCACGACGGCCCCGGCCTCCGGCCTCGCGCAGCCACGACGGCGCAGGCCCGCGCCGGAAGTGGTCGGCATCGGTCGGTGGGGCATCCGCGCCCTGGTCGCCGGCGGCGATCGCCCCGAAACGCACTTGCGGTCCGTCCTCGTGACCGGGTGTGGGGTCCGCCCGGTCGTCCAAACGGGCCAGGTGCGAGGCGAGCCGGCTGATGCCGTGCGGCGCCTCCCACGCCCGGGGACGGGCTTTGAGCCCGTCTTCCTCGCTGGTCCCGCCGTGGTAGGCGTACACGTGTGACGCCATCACCACGTCACCCGGCCTGGTGGCGTCCCACAGGGTGCCGGCGACTCCGACGAACAGCACGGCCACCGGCGAGAACTCCTGGATCGCGCGTTCTGCGATCACCGCGGCGGAATGGTTCCCCTTGTTCGTCAGGCCGAGCGCGACACGGCACGATGTGCCCCGTACGGTGCCCACTTCGAACCGGGTACCGCGTCGAACCGGGTACCGCGCTCATGGAACTGCAACTGGATGCCGAGACCTGGGGCAATTTCGTGGGTAGCCGTCCCGGGTGGTGCGATCTTCCGTCAACGTGACCTTGACCAGTTCCTGACCGGGCACGGCTAAACGATCGCCTACGGGCCGGCACGGCATCCGCGGGGTGGTGCATCCGGCCCGAAGGCGGTGAGTGTTCCGATCGCCCGCGAGCAACGACTGTCCGAGCGCTATCGGTCGGATGTCGAAAGCGAGACCTCTCCGTCCTTACATGACCCCGAGATCGACCGTGACGGGGAAAGGTGCGGTGGCCTTCACCGCGCCGGTGAACATCTCGCCGTCCCTGTAGACCTTTGTGGCGGGATCAAGAACGTAGGTGTAGACGATCGGGACCCCGGTGGCGGCCTGCTCGACCCGCCAGTAGAAGGGGATGCCTGCCTTGGCGCACTGGTCCACCTTCACAACCCGATCGGTGGTTTCCGAGCCGGGCGACACGACCTCGACGACCAGGAGAACGTGTTCGGGGCGGGTGGGTGTGAGGTCGATGGTCTCCGCCCGGTGGACGATGACGTCCGGGCGGTGATTGGTGAGGGGAACGTCCTGCAGGCGGACGTCGAAGTCCGTGTCGGCGTTCCAGTCCGGGCCTGCAGCAGCGTCCAGGGCGTTGGCCAGGACCCGCGCCAGCCGGTTGCGCCGCTTCGAGGCGCTCGGGCCCACGACGACCATCCCGTCCACGATCTCGATGCCGGCGCACTGCTCCTCGGACCAGGAGTCGTACTGTTCCGCGCTGATCTGCGGATGCATCCACGCGGGCGCCACCATCTCGGCCGTCATGGTGTACCTCCTTCGAGGAGCCTCGGCAGGGCCGGCGCTGCTGCCCCAGCCTACTGTTTCGAGGTGTCGAGTCGCCCGGGCCGGGGGAACGCCTAGTGCTGTGACCGGAAAGGTTCACCGGCTCGCGACGTCCGGCACGGCTCCCCCACGCTCGGCTTCGCTCGCGCGGGAGGGGCCCCCACCGCCGCGTTGTCGCATCACCCGAGTACATCCAGTACGCGGGCAATGCTCCGCCTTGCGATGCACCGCACCGGGCGCCGCGAGCTTTCCGGCAAACCTTTCCGGCCACAGCACTAGAAAGGTTCGATGCCGACTCCGAGGAGGAGGGGCCGCCCACCATGTGATGGCCCACAAGGGCAATTCAGCCGAGCGGGGCGGGCTCGTGAGGGTTTCGCCGGTCGTTCCAGGCGTTGTGAGAGGCTGGGCCGTATGAACCGGTTGGCTGGTACGACCTCGCCTTATCTGCTCCAGCACGCTGACAATCCGGTCGACTGGTGGCCCTGGGGACCCGAGGCGTTCGAGGAGGCGAAACGGCGCGACGTCCCCGTTCTGCTGTCGGTCGGATACTCTGCGTGCCATTGGTGCCACGTCATGGCTCACGAGTCCTTCGAGGACCAGGCCACCGCCGACCAACTCAACGAGCACTTCGTCAGCGTCAAGGTCGACCGTGAGGAGCGGCCCGACATCGACGCCGTGTACATGGAGGCCGTGCAGGCCGCGACCGGGCAGGGCGGCTGGCCCATGACCGTGTTCCTCACGCCGGACGCCGAACCGTTCTACTTCGGCACCTACTTCCCGCCCGCGCCCCGGCAGGGCATGCCGTCCTTCCGGCAGGTGCTGGAGGGCGTACGGCAGGCCTGGGGCGAGCGGCGGGACGAGGTCGCCGAGGTCGCCGGGAAGATCGTGCGCGACCTCGCCGGACGCGAGATCTCCTACGGTGACAGCCTGGCGCCCGGCGAGCAGCAGCTGGCGCAGGCACTGCTCGGGCTGACCCGGGAGTACGACCCGCAGCGCGGCGGGTTCGGCGGGGCGCCCAAGTTCCCGCCGTCCATGGTGATCGAGTTCCTGCTGCGCCACCACGCGCGCACCGGTGCCGACGGCGCCCTGCAGATGGCGCGGGACACCTGCGAGCGGATGGCCCGCGGCGGGATCTACGACCAGCTCGGGGGCGGCTTCGCCCGCTACTCCGTCGACCGGGACTGGACGGTGCCGCACTTCGAGAAGATGTTGTACGACAACGCGCTGCTGTGCCGGGTGTACGCCCACCTGTGGCGGTCGACCGGGTCCGAGCAGGCCCGGCGGGTCGCCCTGGAGACCGCCGACTTCATGGTGCGGGAACTGCGCACCGCCGAGGGCGGTTTCGCCTCCGCGCTGGACGCCGACAGCGATGACGGAACCGGGCGGAACGTGGAGGGGGCGTACTACGTGTGGACGCCCGAGCAGCTCACCGACGCCCTGGGCGCCGAGGACGCGGCGCTGGCCGCCGCCCACTTCGGGGTGACCGACGAGGGCACCTTCGAGGAGGGCGCCTCCGTGCTTCAACTGCCGCAGCGGGAAGGCGTGTTCGACGCGGAGAAGATCGCGTCGGTGAAGGAGCGGCTGCTGGCCGCACGGGCGGAGCGGCCCGCACCCGGCAGGGACGACAAGGTCGTCGCCGCCTGGAACGGCCTCGCCGTCGCCGCGCTCGCCGAGACCGGCGCCTACTTCGACCGGCCCGACCTGGTGGACGCGGCCGTCGCCGCCGCCGATCTCCTCGTCCGGCTGCACCTCGACGACCAGGCGCGGCTCACCCGGACCAGCAGGGACGGCAGGGCCGGGTCCAACGCGGGCGTCCTGGAGGACTACGCCGACGTCGCCGAGGGCTTCCTCGCGCTGGCCGGGGTGACGGGCGAGGGGGTCTGGCTGGACTTCGCCGGGTTCCTGCTCGACCACGTCCTCGCGCGCTTCACCGACCCGGAGTCGGGGTCCCTGTACGACACGGCGTCGGACGCCGAGCAGCTCATCCGGCGCCCGCAGGACCCGACCGACAACGCGGTGCCCTCCGGGTGGTCGGCGGCTGCCGGGGCGCTGCTGTCGTACGCCGCCCACACCGGTTCGCAGGCGCACCGCGCCGCCGCGGAGAAGGCGCTGGGGGTCGTGAAGGCGCTCGGGCCGCGGGTGCCGCGGTTCATCGGATGGGGTCTGGCCGCCGCCGAGGCGCTGCTCGACGGGCCGCGCGAGGTGGCCGTCGTCGGACCCTCGCTCGACGATCCCGGCACGCGCGAGCTGCATCGCGCCGCGCTGCTGGCGACCGCGCCGGGAGCGGTGGTCGCCTGTGGCACGCCGGGGAGCGAGGAGTTTTTGCTGCTCGCCGACCGGGCGCTGGTGGGCGGGGCGCCGACGGCGTACGTCTGCCGCGGGTTCGTGTGCGATCTGCCGGTGACGGAGGTGGACGCGCTGCGCGCGAAGCTCACCCCGTGAGGTGCGGGGCGCCGTCCGCGGCGCGGGGGCGGCGCGGCGGGAGCCGGTCGCGCCCCGCGGCGGAGCGGCACGGGTGACGGCTCCGCCTCCGGTGGCCGCGGCCGTGTCACCGCCGGCCGTGTCACCGCCGGTCGCGTCCGCCGACTGGGCCCCGCGCCCGGTGCCCGGTGGTCTGGTGGGCCGGAGCGGGCCGGAGCGGGCCGGGGCCGGCCGGGTGGGGTCGCGCAGGTGTCAGCCCTGCTTCCGGCCGGTCGCGGCCGTGTCACCGCCGGCCCCGCACGCCGACGGGGCCGGCCGGCGGCCGACCGGGCCGAGTCGGGCCGAGCCGGGCCGAGTCGGGCCGAGTCGGGCCCCGGCCTCAGCCGTGACTGAGGCCTCGCCCCAGCCGTTCTGAGGCCTCGCCCCAGCGTCCCTCCCGCCCTGTTCCGGCCGTCGCTCCGGCCCCCGCCGTCACCCCAGCGGGTCCGGCACCGGGTCCGGGACCGGGTCCGGCGTGACGCGGGGGAGGGGCGGAAGGGTGGTGTGCAGGCGGCGGTACAGCCAGCGGTCCACGACCAGGAAGCGGGCCGTGAAGACGATCGCCATGGCGAGTGCCGTCGCCGGCAGGGCGGTCATGCCGGCGGCGCCGATGAGCAGCGCGGCGAGCGGGATGCGGGCGACCAGGTCGGCGTTGCCGACGGCGGCGAACGTCAGGAGCCGTATCCCGCGCCGGTGGTGGCGCCGCTGGTTGCGGTAGACGAAGGAATCGATGAGGGCGAAGTTCCACAGGAGACCCGCCTGGTTGGCGATGATCTCCGCCGGGGCGTAGTGCAGGCCGGGGGCCCGGCTGGTGAGCAGCCAGAGCAGGGCCAGGTTGGGGACGAAGCCCGACAGGCCGATGAGGCCGAAGACGACGGCGCGGGCGCGGGGGTCGGCGGTGCGCAGGGTGATCAGGTGGCGCAGGAAGCGCATGCCCTCGCGGGCGGTCGACTTGGACTCGCCGGCGTGCCGTTCCCCGAAGGCGTACGGGACTTCGGTGACGCCGCGCGGGCGGCACCGTACCGCCAGTTCGAGGAGGATCTTGTAGCCGAGGGGTTGCAGGCCCTCGTCGTGTGCCGAGGCGCGGTCGACCGCCGTGCGGCGGATCGCGAAGAAGCCGCTCATCGGGTCGGTGAGGCCGCCGAGGGCGCGGGGGAAGAGGGACTTGGCCAGGAGGGTGGAGGAGCTGGAGACGAGTCTGCGGTAGCCGCCGTCGAGGCCGCCGCGGTCCCCGCCGTCCGTGTAGCGGCTGGCGACGACCAGTTCGGCGCCGGTCGCCGTGCCGCGGGCGACGAGGTGGGGGACGAGTTCGGGCGGGTGCTGGAGGTCGGCGTCGATGACGACGATCCAGGGCGCCGAGGCGCGGGCGATGCCCTCGACCACGGCACCGCCGAGGCCGCCCTCGGGGACGGGCCGGTGGTGCAGGACGACCGGGACGGCACCGCGGCGGGCCGCCTCCTCGATGACCTCGCAGGTGTGGTCGGTGGAGTCGTCGGCGAAGACGACCTCCGCGCGGGTCCCCGAGGGGATCGCGGCGCCGATGCGGGCGAGCAACTCGTGGATGTTGTCGGCCTCGTTGAAGGTCGGGACGACGATGGACACGTCGGCGGGCGGGGCCGTCACCGTGCCTCCTGGGGCTGCGGGGTGTGGACGGGGAGGTGCGCGCCGGCATGGGAGGTCAGCTCCCAGTCGCGGCGCCCGGTGTACTCGCGCCACACGGCGCGCAGGGCGGCGCCCGCGAGGATCACGGCGTAGACGGGGCCGAGGAGGACGAGCCCCGCGTACTGGCCCAGGCTGATGCGGAAGCCGTACTCGCGGCCGAAGTCGTGCAGGGCGACCGCCTCGAAGACGATCATGGCGGCCATCGGCAGCATGGGCAGCCAGGCGAACATCGAGAAGGGCAGCGGGACTCCGCCGACGAGGGCGAAGAGGATGCCCAGCGGGATCATCACGCCGGTCGCGGCCTGCACGAACGGGGTGCTGAGCGTGTAGCGGGCGAGCATCCGCTGGCCGAAGCCGGGCAGCCGACGCCATTCGCCCTTGCGCAGGACCTGGAGGAAGCCCTGGTTCCAGCGGGTGCGCTGCTTGTAGAGCGCCCTGATGGAGCCGGGCGTCTCCTCGCGGGTGACCAGCGCCGAGTGGTAGGCGACGACGACCTTGGCGCCGCCGCTGGACAGCCGGACGCCGAGGTCGCAGTCCTCGGCGAGGCAGTCGCCGTCCCAGCCGCCGGTGTCGCGCAGCAGTGCGGACCGGACGAAGACGGTGTTGCCGCCGAGCGGGATGAACCCCTTGCGGGCGTGCAGGTGCAGCCGGCTGCGGAACCAGAAGAAGTACTCCAGGCAGTTGCGCAGGCTGTACCAGCTGCTCCGGTAGTTGATCAGCTGGACGCCGCCCTGGACGACGTCGGCGTTCTCGTGGCGGAAGGCGAAGTCGACGTGGCTGAGCAGTTCGGGGTGGACGACGTCCTCGGCGTCGAAGACCCCGATGATCTCGCCGCGGGCGTGCGGCAGCGCGGTGTTGAGGGCGCGGGGCTTGTTCTTCCTGGCGTGGGTGTCGACGACCGTGCGCACCCTGGCGGGGTGCTCGGCGGCGAGTTCGTGGGCGATGGCGGCGGTGCCGGGGTCGTCGTGTCCGACGATCAGCAGGATCTCGTAGTCCGGGTGGTCGATGCGGAGCATCTGTTCGACCGTGTGCCGCAGGACGGCCTCCTCGTGGCGGGCCGGGACCAGCAGTGAGAAGGACAGGTCCGCCCTGCCGTCGGGCGTGGCGAAGGCCGTCGACTCCAGTGTCTCCGGGGTGCGCCAGGCGTGGAGCATCCACCACAGGGTCACGCCGGCGGCGGCCATGAGGACGATCGAATCGATGAACAGAATGGCGGAGACCACGAATTCCCCCCTCGGTCTTTCTTGGTCATCCTTGTCGGAACATGTTGTTCCACCGGGTGCAACCCGGTGTTCTCGGGTGTTCTCGGGTTTTCTCAGGAAAGGAATCGTCCGTCTGCGGCCCCCCGGCGGACGGTGTTCCGTGTGATGCTCGTGATGTGTGGCTGCCCTTGGCGAGAGGCCGGTTCCCAGCCGGTTTCCCACCTCGATATCACGGAGTTTTCGCGCATGATCAATTCGGGCCCACGAGCAAACCAGGGCCGAAGTTAGCAGGTTCGGCATTTCCCTCGCAATGTGGCCTCGGCGTGATGGTACCCGCCGCAAGCGGAGTCATGGGTTCTGCTTATGCGTCGCCCAGGCGTGTGCCATGATGCTCCGGCATGCCTGATTCCGGGGGGTTTCGAGGGGGAGTCCCGCGGCTGCCGTCAGGCCGAGAAGTGGGTGGGGGGATTCCGCATGGGGACTGCCGTGCCGAAAACGCGTGCGCGTGACGAGTCCGAAACAGAGCTTTCCGAAGGCGCTCCTTCCGTTTCCCGGCCGGGGCCCGGAGATTCCGCGACCGATCGCACCTCCCTGCGCGGGAGTGTGTTACGGCGCGATTATTTCTGGGTTGCGCCCGTTCTCGTCGCCGGTCTCCTGGCAAGGATTCTCGGAATCGGAAATTACCCATTCCCGAACGACGACGAGGGCACCTATCTCGCGCAGGCGTGGGCGGTGCAGCACGGCGAACTCGCGCATTACACCTACTGGTACGACCACCCGCCGCTCGGCTGGATACAGCTCGCCTCCGTGTCCTGGCTGCCCGACCGGCTGCTGCCCGACCTGCCCACGTTCGTCCAGGGCCGGATCGCCATGCTGCCGGTGGCCGCGGCGTCGATGGTCCTCGTCTTCGTCGTCGGCCGGCGCCTCGGCCTGGCCCGCCCCACGGCCGCCGCGGCGATGCTGCTGTACGCGTTGTCACCGCTCGCCGTGGTGCTGCACCGGCAGATCTACCTGGACAACTTCGCCGTCCTGTGGGTCCTGGTGTCCTTCGCCTTCGCGCTGTCGCCGCGCCGCCACCTGTGGCACCACGCCGCGGCCGGCATGGCGTTCGCCGTTGCCGTGCTCTCCAAGGAGACCATCGCGGTCCTGCTGCCCGTGCTGCTGGTCACCCTCTGGCAGGGCAGTCACCCCAGCACCCGCAAGTTCTCCTTCGCCGGTTTCGGCTCCGGGTTCGTCCTCACCGGCCTGTTCTATCCGCTGTACGCCCTGCTCAAGGGCGAGCTGTTCCCCGGCGCCGGACACGTCTCGCTGCTCGGCACGCTCAAGTTCCAGCTCGGCGGGCGCGAGGGCAGCGGATCGGCGTTCGCCGAGGGCACCGACGCCCACCAGCTGTTCACCGGCTGGCTGGACCGGGACCCGTATCTGCTGATCGGCGGCGCCGCGGCCGCCGTCTGCGCGTTCGCGGTACGCCGGCTGCGGCCCGCCGCCCTCGCCGTGCTGGTGCTGGCGCTGGTCGCCCTGCGCCCCGGCGGCTACCTGCCGCAGATGTACATCGTGCAGGTCCTGCCCTTCCTGGCGCTCACCGCGGCCGGGCTGACCGAGGCCGCGGTGAGCAGACTGCCCGGCGGGCCGCGTCCCGTGGCGGGGCCCGCCGGGGCCGCGGTGAGACGGCTGCCCGCCCGGCCGGGGCCGCGCACCACCGCCTCCCTGGCGGCCGTCGCGCTGGCCGTGGTGATCACCGCACCGCACTGGTACGAGCAGGACCGTGCCGCCGCGCGGGCCGACGACAACGGCGTCTACCACGACGCCGCCCGCTGGCTGCGCGAGACGCCCGTCAAGGACCGCGACCAGGTGCGCGTCGTCACCGACGGCGTGCTCTGGCTGGACGCGGTCGACGCCGGCCACCGGCCGGGCACCGGTGTCATCTGGCACTACAAGCTCGACCAGGACCCGGCGGTCACCAAGACGCTGCCGCACGGCTGGAAGGACATCGACTACGTCGTGTCCACCCCGGCCCTGCGCGGTGAGCGCGAGCATCTCCCCACCCTGCGGGACCTGTTCGCGCACGGCACGCCGGTCGCCACCTTCGGCGAGGGCGACGGCCGGATCGACATCCTCCGCATCGAGCACGACGAGTGACGCGAGTGGTGCACCACCCGTGATGCGGGGAGCCCGTGAACAAGGGGGGAACCCATGTACGGAGCCCGAAGACAACCAGGGCGGCGGACCCTTCCACCCGGAAGGACACCGCGTCTGCTGCTCACCGCCCTCATGCTGTTCGCCGCCGCCCTCGGGCTCGGCCCGCTGGGCGCCCAGCCCGCCACCGCCGCCACCAACCTGGTCAGGAACCCCGGCCTGGAGATCCTCGACGGGCCGTCCCGGTTCCCGCAGTGCTTCGAGAAGTCGGGCTGGGGAGACAACGACTTCTCCTTCACCGTCACCGACGACGCCCACTCCGGCAGCCGGGCCGTACGCATCGAGCTGACCCGGCGCGCCGACGGCGACCGCAAGACGATGATGCTGGAGAACGACTGCGCCCCGCAGGTCACTCCGGCCCACCAGTACGACCTGTCGTTCTGGTACAGGTCCACGACACCCGACGTGGCCTTCACCCTCTTCCGCCACGACACCGTCCAGGGCTGGGTCTACTGGACCGACCTCAAGACCCTGGAGCAGTCGGCCGGCTGGACCCGCACCGAGGTCCGCACCCCGGTCATCCCGCCCGACACCGACCGGATCACCTGGGGCGGCGCCCTCTACGGCGTCGGCACCCTCACCACCGACGACTACGCCATGACGGACGCCACCGTCCCCGCCGGCCCCGACCCCTGCGCCACGGGCGGCACCGGACCGCAGTGCACGGGCGAATGGACCGTCCAGACCTCCCGCATGCCCGTCCGCGCGATCCACTCGGTGCTGCTGCACAACGGCAAGGTCCTGCTCATCGCCGGCTCCGGCAACAACCTCGACATGTTCGAGGCGGGCACCTTCAGGACCTCGCTCTACGACCCCGTCACCGGCGCCTACACCGACATCCCGACGCCCGAGGACTTCTTCTGCGCCGGGCACGTGCAGCTCCCCGACGGCCGGGTGCTGGTCGTCGGCGGCAACAAGGACTACGCGGCACCCGACGGCAGCGTCGGCTACAAGGGCCTGCGCACCAGCTACGTCTTCGACCCCGACCGGAACACCTACACCAAGGTCAACGACATGCTGGCGGGCCACTGGTACCCGTCGGCCACCGCCATGGGCAACGGCGACGTGATCTCGCTGGGCGGCCTCGCCGAGGACTCCTCCGGCACCGTCGTCAACGAGCACTTCTCCTACGCCCGGAACGAGTGGCTGCCGCTCGGCGAGACCAAGCAGGCCTGGTCCTTCTGGGGGCTGTACCCGTCGATGATCCTGCTCCAGGACGGCCGCCTCTTCTACACCGGCAGCCACGTCTTCGGCAACGGCCTGCCCGGCACCGGCGCCTCCGTGTACGACTACGGCGCCGGCACCGTCGCCGAGGTGCCGGGCCTGCGCAAGAAGGACGAGCGGGACCAGTCCATGTCGGTGCTGCTGCCCCCCGCCCAGGACCAGAAGGTCGCCACGATCGGCGGCGGCAACCACACCGTGTCGCCCGACGCGCACCGGCTCGTCGACGTCATCGACATGAAGGCCGACTCGCCGCAGTACGTGCCGGGCCCGAACCTGCCGCAGGGCCACTACCAGGACGGCACCCCGCAGACCGGCGACCAGGGCAAGGTGTACGTCTCCGCGGTCATCCTCCCGGACGGCAAGGTCCTGGAGACCGGCGGCGCCCTGCACACCTACCGCGAGGACCCCGTCTTCGAGGCGTCGATGTACGACCCGGCGAGCAACACCTTCCAGGCCGGCCTGGCGACCGACCCGGTCCCGCGCACCTACCACTCCTCGTCCCTGCTGCTGCCCGACGGCCGCGTCCTGAGCGTCGGCGACAACCCGGGCGACGGCTCCTTCGACCAGCGGGTGTCCCTCTACGAGCCGCCTTACCTGTTCCGGGGCGCACGCCCGCGGATCACCTCGGTGGCGAACACCACCTGGGCGTACGGCACCGACCAGCGCATCACGGTCGACAAGCCGGTGGTCAAGGCCTCCCTGATCCGCCCGGCGGCCATCACCCACTCCTCCGACCCCAACCAGCGCTACGTCGACCTGCCGATGACCGTCGACGGCGACACCATCGACCTCAGCCTCACCAGCAACCCCGACCTGGCCCCGCCCGGCTGGTACATGCTGTCGGTCGTCGACGCGAACGGCGTGCCGTCGGTGTCGACGTGGGTGCGGATCGGAGCGGCCGGCCAGGTCGCGGCGGCCCGCGTCCAGGACTTCGCGGAGGACCTGCGGGCCGTCCCCGCGAACGAGGCCGGCACCGCCGTACCGGAGAGCACCGGCCACGGCGACCACCACAACCACCAGGGCCACGAGGGCGTCGAGATGCCCGCGGGCTTCGACGGCTGCGACCACTCCTACGGCACCATCGGCCAGTGCGTGCCCTGGACCTTCCCGAAGAAGGCGAACACCGTCGTCGAACGCTGCGACTGGCTGGAGAAGAAGGGCTACGGCACCGGCCTGAAGGTCTCCGGCCGCGACCGCCACGGCCTGGACCGCACCAGGGACGGCATCGCCTGCGGAAAGGGCGACGTGCGGAAGAAGCAGCGCTAGAGCCTGTTGCGAAAGTGGCGCCTGCCGCGCGACGCCCGGCACGCCCTCTCGCCGCACCGCCCGGAAGCCCGAGTACGCCCAGTACGAGGACTTCCGGGCGGCACGCCGACAGCACGCACCGGACGCCGCGCGGCCGCCCTTCGGGCGACGACGCCACTTTCGCAACAGCTAGCGGTCGCCCGCGAAGTCCCGGAGGGCGCGCTCCACGATGGCCTCGAGCTGCTCGTGGTGCGCGCCCTTCCAGTACGCCCGCCCGCAGTCCAGGCACCGCGCGAACACGTCGTACGACTTCCGGGTGCCGCCCTTGAGCTGGTCGGCGACCTCCTCCTTGGCGGCCTCGCGCAGCAGTCCGTTGCAGGCGGTGCAGCGCGTCCAGGGGCGCAGCTCGGGGGCGAACCGGTCCAGGACGTCGCGGAGTTGCTCCTCGGGGCCGGTGCTGTAGACGAAGGCGCCCGCCCACAGCTCACGGCGGCGCAGCAGACCGCGGTCGCGGCTCAGCATGACCCGCCGCTCGGCCGCCGAGCGGGCCGCGAGCGCCGGGTCGCCGATGTCGGCCGACTCGTACGCCGTGTCCACGCCGAGCAGCCGCAGCCGGCGGGCGAGGGTGCCGAGGTGGACGTCGAGGAGGAAGCGCAGCGGGGCGCCCGGCACCCGCTGGGGGCGGGCGACGGGGCGTACGTCCACCGACTCGCCGTCGGCCGGGACGTGCGAGACCGGTACCTCGCGGCCGTCGACGAAGAGGGTGCCGACCTCCGTGAGGGGCACCCCGAGGGACTCGACGACGTGGCCGAGGGTGGAGACGCCGTCGACGGCGAGGGCGGTGGCGCCGGCCCGCCGGGCGTGCGGGACGAACAGGGCCAGCTCGGGGGCGACTTCGACGCGGATCTCGGGTGCGTTCACCTGGTCAGGATGGCACGGGGAGGCGGCGGGGCCTCAGGGGGTTTCCTTGCCGAGGCCGTGCTCCAGGACGTTCAGCGCGCGGTCGACGAGGGCGGTGAAGTCGCCCTGGTGGCCGTTCTCGGCCCAGTACAGGGAGGCCTCCATCAGTGCGCCGATGAAGGACATCGCGTAGACGCGGACCTCCAGGCTGTCGGGGTCGCGGCCGGTGCGCTCGGCGAGCGCGGCGCAGATCATGCGGCCGGTGACCGACATGCTCTCCATCATCCGCGAGCGCACCGCCGGGACCTCGGCCATCAGCCGGGTGCGCAGCCGCGCCACGCGCGGGTCCTCCTCGACACCGGCCCGCGCGGCCGCCAGCATCACGTGCCGGATGGTTTCCGGCCACGGCTCGTCCGCGGGCCGGGCCCGCACGTCCTCCACCAGGATCGGGTCGTACTCGTCCGTGAGGACGATGTCCTCCTTGGTCGGGAAGTAGCGGAAGACGGTCGACGGCGACACCTCGGCCCGCTCGGCGATCTGCTCGACCGTCGTCGCCTCGTACCCCTGCTCCTCGGCCAGCGCGTACATCGCGGAGCGGATCGCCTCGCGCGTCTTGATCTTCTTGCGTTCGCGGAGCCCGAGGTGGGGGCGGTCGGCGGGGGAGAGGGGGG
Organism: Streptomyces sp. NPDC088766; assembly: GCF_044750845.1. NCBI lineage: Bacteria > Bacillati > Actinomycetota > Actinomycetes > Kitasatosporales > Streptomycetaceae > Streptomyces > Streptomyces sp. NPDC088766. The sequence goes on from NZ_JBIVKQ010000001.1 coordinate 331,463, forward strand.
AGCGTGCGGCCGTCATGGTGGTCATTGTCGGGCATCGGCCTTCGGGGCGGCCAGGTCAGGGGCGAGGGGCCGGGCGCCGTGCACGGTCCCCGGCAGGAACGCGGCCGCCAGCAGGGCGGCGACGAGGGCGGCAGCGCCGCACACCAGCATCGCGACGCCCATGCCGTGCACGTAAGCGCTGTTCGCGGAGGCCACGAGGTCCGTCGAGCCCGCCCGGCCGGCGATCACGTGCGCCGCGACGACGGACTCCCCGGCGGTGTCGGCGGCGTCCGCGGGCAGTCCGCCGACGTCGAGGCGGTCGCGGTAGGCACTCGCGAGCAGGCTGCCCAGCAGGGCGATGCCGATCGCGCCGCCCACCTGGCGCAGGGTCATCAGCAGGCCCGAGCCGCTTCCGGCCCGGTCGGCGGGCAGGGTGGCGAGGGCGCCGGACATGGCGGGGACGATCGAGAAGCCGAAGCCGGTCCCGGCGACGGCCAGCCACAGGGCGGTGAAGCCGTACCCGGAGTCCACCGTCGTGCGGCTGCCCAGGAGGGTGGCGAAGGCGAGGACCACCAGGCCCGCGCTGACCACGGCCCGCGACCCGAAGCGGGCCACGGCCGGCTGCGCGGCCCGCGCGGCCACCAGCAGACCGCCCATCAGCGGCAGCAGTCGCACGCCGGTGCCGAGGGTGTCGTGACCGAGGACGGCCTGGAGGTAGGGCGGCAGTACGAACATCAGGCCGGACAGCACGAACATCACCAGGGTCGCGGCAAGGGCGTTGAGGAGGAAACCGTGCCGGCCGAGCAGCGACATGTCGAGCATGGGCCGGGCGACCCGCCGTTCGCGCAGGACCAGCGCGGCGATCAGGACGACGGCGGCGCCGGACAGGGCCAGGACCAGGGGGTCGGTCCAGCCGCGGGTGGGCGCCTCGATGATCGCGTAGATGAGCGCGCCGAGCCCGGTCGCGGTGAGCGCCGTGGAGGCGGTGTCGACCCTGGGGGAGGCGGGGTCGCTGGTTTCCGGGAGCAGGAGGACGCAGGCGGCGATGCCGATCGCGGCCATCGGCAGGTTGATCAGGAAGACCGAGCCCCACCAGTAGTGGTCGAGCAGCCAGCCGCCGATGATCGGGCCGAGCGGCAGACCGAGCGTGGAGCCGGCGGAGACGATGCCGACGGCCTTGGTGCGCTCGTCGGGCGCGAACAGCGAAGGCAGCACGGACAGGGCGAGCGGGGTGACCAGCGCGGCGCCGACGCCCATCACGGCGCGGGCGGCGACGACCCCGGTGACGCCGTCGGCCAGCGCCCCGGCCAGCGAGCCGGCGAGGAAGACGCCGAGTCCGGTGATCAGCATGCGGCGGCGGCCGAAGCGGTCGCCGAGGAGTCCGGCGGGCAGCATCAGCGCGGCGAAGACGACGACGTAGGAGTCCGCCATCCATTGCTGCTCACCCGTGGAGGCGCCGAGGTCCCGGGCCATCGTCGGGAGCGCCACGTTGAGGATCGTCATGTCGAAGCCGAGCGTCAGCATGCTCGCGACCAGGGCGGCGAGCGCCCACCAACGGCGTGGATCGGGGCTTGCGGTAGTCACCATGAAATGAGAGTAACTGTCAAAAGGTGGTGTCTGTCAATGAAGGTGCCGTGCCGTGTCCGCCGTTTCGCGCGCACGGAAGAGGGCCACGGCTCGCAAGCCGTGGCCCTCGGAGGGGTGGTGGGGTCTATCCGTGCTGGTAGGCGACCAGTGAGATGCCCACGTAGTGCGTGATGAACGCGGCCAGGGTGAGGGAGTGGAACACCTCGTGGAAGCCGAACCAGCGCGGTGACGGGTTCGGGCGCTTGATGCCGTAGATCACGCCGCCCGCGCTGTAGAGGAGGCCGCCGACGATGACCAGGACCAGCACGGCGATCCCGCCCGTGCGCATGAAGTCGGGCAGGAAGAAGACGGCCGCCCAGCCCATCGCGATGTAGCAGGGCGTGTAGAGCCAGCGCGGGGCGCCGACCCAGAAGACCCGGAAGACGATCCCCGCCGCGGCGGCGGCCCAGATGCCCCAGAGCAGCACCTCGCCCTTGGCGCCCGGCAGGAGCAGCATCGTCAGCGGCGTGTAGGTGCCCGCGATGATCAGGAAGATGTTGGCGTGGTCCAGGCGGCGCAGGACGCCGTCCATGCGCGGGCTCCAGTCGCCCCGGTGGTAGAGCGCGCTCACGCCGAACAGCAGGCAGGCGGTGAGGGCGAAGACGCCGCAGGCGATACGGCCCCTCGTGGAGTCGGCGAGGGCGGTGAGCACGAGGCCCGCGACCAGGGCGGCGGGGAACATGGCGAGGTGCAGCCAGCCGCGCAGCTTGGGTTTGACCGGATGCGGCAGAGAGAGCGCGACGGGACCACGGCCGGCGGCCGGTGTGTCCGTACGCGCGTCGGGGGCGGACGCAGTCATGCGTTCCATCGTACCTACGGAACCGTAAGTTACGGCTCGCCGGGGTGAGATGGGCGACGAGGAGTGGTCATCGTCTCACGCCCCCGATCGGACGCCGAGGGTGCGGCGGGCGTCGGCGGGAGTGTACGTGGCGAGCCTCACGCCGCTCATCTGTGATGCCCTCTGGACAGATGCGTGCGCACGTCGGATGATCAAATGAGTGCGGTCGGCACCGGATGAGCGCTCAGCAGCTCGCTGCGAAGCATCCGGGTCGCGGCCCCCACGGGGCAAAAAGGACAAAATCCCTCACCTAGGAGCGATCGTGGCGCGCGACATCGCGGCTCCCCCCGTCATCCCCACCCAGCACCAGGAACTGATCTCGTGGGTCAACGAGATCGCCGAACTGACGCAGCCGGACAACGTGGTCTGGTGTGACGGATCCGAGGCCGAGTACCGGCGGCTGTGCGAGGAGCTGGTGGAGAAGGGCACCTTCCGCAAGCTCGACCCCGTCAAGCGCCCCGACTCCTACTACGCCGCGTCCGACCCGACCGATGTCGCCCGGGTCGAGGACCGCACCTTCATCTGCTCCGAGAAGGAGGAGGACGCGGGCCCGACCAACCACTGGAAGGCCCCCGCCGAGATGCGGGAGATCTTCGCCGGTGAGAAGGGCGTCTTCCGCGGCTCGATGAAGGGCCGGACGATGTACGTCGTCCCGTTCTGCATGGGCCCCCTCGGCTCGGACCTCTCCGCGATCGGCGTCGAGATCACCGACTCCGCCTACGTCGCCGTGTCCATGCGCACCATGACCCGCATGGGACAGCCCGTCCTCGACGAGCTCGGCTCCGACGGCTTCTTCGTGCGTGCCGTGCACACGCTCGGGGCGCCGCTGGCCGAGGGCGAGGCGGACGTCCCCTGGCCGTGCAACACCACCAAGTACATCTCGCACTTCCCCGAGACCCGCGAGATCTGGTCCTACGGCTCCGGCTACGGCGGCAACGCCCTGCTCGGCAAGAAGTGCTACGCCCTGCGCATCGCCTCCGTCATGGCCCGCGACGAGGGCTGGCTCGCCGAGCACATGCTGATCCTCAAGCTGACCCCGCCGCACGGCGAGCCGAAGTACGTCGCCGCCGCCTTCCCGAGCGCCTGCGGCAAGACGAACCTCGCCATGCTGGAGCCGACCACCCGCGGCTGGACCGTCGAGACCATCGGCGACGACATCGCCTGGATGCGGTTCGGCGAGGACGGCCGGCTGTACGCCATCAACCCCGAGGCGGGCTTCTTCGGCGTCGCGCCCGGCACCGGCGAGCACACCAATGCCAACGCGATGAAGACGCTGTGGGGCAACGCGGTCTTCACCAACGTCGCCCTCACCGACGACGGCGACGTGTGGTGGGAGGGCATGACCGAGGAGCCGCCCGCCCACCTCACTGACTGGAAGGGCAACGACTGGACCCCGCAGACGGGGACCCCTGCCGCCCACCCCAACGCCCGCTTCACCGTCCCCGCCTCGCAGTGCCCGATCATCGCGCCCGAGTGGGAGGACCCCAGGGGCGTGCCGATCTCGGCGATCCTGTTCGGCGGCCGGCGCGCCACCGCCGTACCGCTGGTGACGGAGTCCTTCGACTGGAACCACGGCGTCTTCCTCGGCGCCAACGTGGCCTCCGAGAAGACCGCCGCCGCCGAGGGCAAGGTCGGCGAGCTGCGCCGCGACCCCTTCGCCATGCTGCCGTTCTGCGGCTACAACATGGGCGACTACATGGGCCACTGGGTCGACGTCGCCAAGGACAAGGACCAGGCGAAGCTCCCGAAGATCTACTACGTCAACTGGTTCCGCAAGGACGACGACGGCAGGTTCGTCTGGCCAGGCTTCGGCGAGAACTCCCGCGTCCTGAAGTGGATCGTGGAGCGCCTGGACGGCAGGGCCGAGGGCGTCGAGACACCGATCGGCATCCTGCCGGCGCCGGGCGCCCTGGACACCGAGGGCCTCGACCTGGACGGGAAGGACCTCGACTTCCTCCTCACCGTCGACAAGGAGATCTGGCGCGAGGAGGCCGCCCTGATCCCCGACCACCTCGACACCTTCGGCGACCACACGCCGAAGGAGCTGTGGGACGAGTACCGCGCTCTGGTGCAGCGCCTGGGCTGACCAGCCCCCTCCATACGCCGCGGCCGGTTCCGATCGAGCCCTGACCAGCAACATCGTCACGGCCGGCCGCGGTGACAGCACCAAGGACCGGCGAGGCCCCGCACAACGGCGTGGGGGGCCCAGGGCCTGTCGCCGCCCACCCGTCAGCCCCGACGGGACGGGCGGCGGCAGGCCTTCGCCCTTGTCACGCCCTATTTCGAGCGGTCCTCCAGGTACCGGGTGTGCGACTCCTGCCGCCGCGCCTCCGTCTCGCGCAGCCCCGCCGCCAGCCGCTCCGCCTCCTCGTGCAGCAGCCCCAGCTGCCGCTCCAGGTGGCGCTCGGGCGGTTCCTGACCGGGCGCGAGCCGCGTCCACCAGCGGGTCCGCACGAACGTGTCGACCGCCTCCGGCACGTCCTGGCGCACCGCCCGCGACAGCGCGTGCACCGCCTCCGGGTCCTGGGCGAGGATCTCGGTGACCCAGCCCGGGTCCAGCAACGCGGCCAGCAGCTCCGTCAGTTCGGTGAGCCGGCCGGCCGCCGCGGGCGGCAGTTCGACGTCCGCGAGATAGGTCTCCAGCCGGCGGAAGTCGCCGCGCACCTCGTCGAGCTGCGCGGAGGGGTCGGGGAAGTCCGGCGGCGCGGGCCGCTCCGGCGGCGCGATCAGCGCGCCCGCGCCGTACAGGCCGACGACCACGACCGGCCAGTACGGCCCCGCCACACCCGTGAAGGTCAGCACCAGGCCGGCCAGCCCGCACCCGCTGCCGGCGATGTTCTTGCGGGACTCCAGGTAGCCCACGAACCTACTGGTAGCCACGGATCTCCTCGAAGGCGCCGTCCAGCGAGCCCTGCCGGGCGTCGAAGAGGCGGCCGCCGGTCAGTTCGGCGATGTGCTCCAGTTCCGCGCGGTCGGAGTCGCCGAACAGGACGGTGAAGACGGGGATGTTCCGGCGGTCGCCGGACAGCCCGCGGTAGAAGGCGTCGAAGTCGTCCGCGTCGGCGCCCGCGGTGTTCTCGCCGTCCGTCATCAGCACGATCGACGTGAACGCGTCCGTGCCGGTGCCGGTGCCGGTGCCGAGATGGTCGTACGCCTTCTCCAGGGAGGTGAAGATCGCGGTGTCGCCGTCGGCCTCCAGGCCCCCGGTGTCGCTGCGGATCGCGGCGAGTCCCTTCTCCGGGTCGGCGGGGTCGACGACGTGCGTGCGCACGCTCTTCACGTCCGAGCCGAACGGCATCAGGGTGACCTCCTCCCGGTCGCGGAAGTCGCCGGTGAGGCCGGTGAGGGCCGCCTTCAGCCCCTCGAGGCGGCCGCCCTCCATCGATCCGGAGGTGTCGAGGACGTACACCGTCCGCGAGGGGCGGCGCAGCTCGTTCTCGTAGGCGTCGAGCAGGCCGTCGGCGACGGACCGGGTGCCGGGGAAGGGCAGTTCGCGCCGCCGGGCGGTGTCGAGGCCCGCCGCGGGCGGCACCGAGGCGACGACCGGACGGCGGTGGGTGCGGTCGGTGATCAGCCGCTGCACGGCGTCCGTGCGCAGCGCCTCGGCCACCCGGCGCACGTCCTCGCGGGTCGTCGTGCCGGTGGCGGCGAGGGAGGAGAGGGGGTAGTCGGCGGTGACGACGCCGTCCGTCGGGCGGATCACGGTCAGGCCCGGGATGCCCTTGAGGACGGACTCGTAGTTGAGCAGTGCGTCGACGTCGCCGCGGCGGGCGTACGCGCTCGCCAGCCAGCCCGAGGAGCCCGAGGTCAGCTTCTGTCCCCGGAAGAACTCCTTCAGCCGGGGACGGGCCTTCGTCACGTCCGCGTCGGTGAGCGCGGACTGGGCGCCGGAGAGCGCGGAGGCGACCGAGATCAGTGTGGAGAAACCGGAGTTGGAGCGGGCCGGGTCGGTCATGCCGTAGGTGAGCCGCCCGTCCCGGACGGCCCGGTCGATCTGCGACCAGGTGACCTCGGCCGGTTTCCAGCCCAACTTCTCGACCGTGGCGGTCCGGACGCCGACGGCGACCGGGCTGGACATGACGGGGGTCTCCGACAGGACCCGCTCCGCCGCGTCCGGGCGCAGCCGCAGATAGTCGTTGGAGGACAGCCACACGGCGTCGTAGCGGCCGTCGGCCTTGCCGTCGGCCAGCAGGTCCACGGCGTCGAGGGTGCCCATGTAGGTGGGCCGGAGCGTGACACCGGTGTCCTTCTCGATCTGCTCGAAGACCGGTGTCATGTCGCTGAGTTCGCTGGAGGCCAGGACGCGCAGGGTGCCCGGCTCGGGGGCGCCCGCGTCCTTCTCCTTCCCCTTCTCCTGGGCGGCCGTGCACGCGGTCAGCAGGGCGACGGCGGCGAGCAGGGCGGCGGCCGGCCGTCTCATCCGAGGCCTCCTTCCAGCGCGCCCTGCGAGCGGCTGCGGTCCAGACGGGCGCTCGCCTGCTGGAGTTCGGAGGTCAGGTTCTCCACCGTCACCGCCATCGCCTCGGTGGCCTGCACCTTGTACGTGTCGATGGCGTCGAGGGTGCGGTGGATCTGCTGGAAGGCGGTCCGCAGGGTCTCGGCCCCCACCGCCGGGTCGGCGGCGATGCGCTGGATCTCCCCGCTCTGCGTCGCCAGCATCTCCGCGTTGCCCCGGATCAGGTCCTCGGTGGTCCCGCGCAGGGCGTTGACCTGTTCGACGACCTTCTTCTGGTTGTCCAGCGCCGAGGCCAGCATCACGGAGATCCGCAGTGCCGACACGGTCGTCGTGGCCGCCCGGTCGACCCCCTTGATCAGCTCGTCGTTGTTGCGGCGTACGACGTCCATGGCGAGGTACCCCTGCGCGCACACCGCGAGCTGGGTGAGCAGGTCCTGGTGCTTCTGCCGGACCGGGAAGAGGACGTCGGCGCGCAGAGTGTCGGCCTGCGCGGGGTCGGTGGCCCCGACGCCGGCGATGTGCTGCTCGACGGCTTCGTCCAGGGCCTCGGTCAGGACGACGTACTCCTGGAGCTTGCCCATGGTCTCCCACAGGCGGACCCGCTCGGTCTGCAGTGCGGCGTTGTCGCGGCGCAGTTCGTCCTGGCCGCCCCGCAGCGAACCGACGATGTTGTTCAACGTGCCCTGAGCGGAGGCGTACTTGGCGACGTGGTCGCGCAGCCGGTTGCCGCCGGGCAGCCGGGACAGGAACCTGCGCCCCTTGCTCGCGGGCAGGTCCCGCGGGTCCAGGTCCTCGACCACGCGCCGCAGTTCGACGAGCGAGCCGGCCACCTTCGACGAGGCGTCCCCGCCCTTGTCGGGCAGGCTGCGCACGGTGCGCTCCAGCATCCGGTTGGACTGCGCGGTCGCGGTGCGCATCTCGCCGGCACCCAGCGCGGTGATCTCGCCGACCTTGCCGGCGAACTCGGGCGAGCGGGCGTCCAGGGCGGCCAGGCCGCCGACGTACGCGGCGGCCTTGGCGGCCATGTCGGTGCGGACCCGGTCGTCGACCGGCACGAGTCCGCCGGCCCTCTCCCGCGGCACGGCCGTGACGGCCTCCGGCGGGGTGAGGGTGAAGTCGCTGTCTGTGGTGCTCACTTGGTGTGTCCCCCCATGTCGGCTCTATCCGCGCGCCCGTCGCGCCAGCTCGTGCAGCACCGCGGAGGTGGGCACGGGCGCCTGGCGGACGCCGGTCAGCTGCTGCTTGAGATAGGCGGTGCGCTGCGCGGTGGCCGCCGCGAACTCGGCGGGGTCGCCCTGCGGACGGAAGCCGTGCCGCACGGCCAGCTTGCGCAACCGCGGTTCGCTGCCGAGGAGTTCGGCGACGGCCTTGCCCCGCTCGGTGAGCGGTACGACGGTGTGGTCGCTGTTGACCGTGGTGTCCGGGTAGAGGACGACCAGGTCTTTGAGGTCGGGCTGCCCGTCGAGGAGGGCTGCCACCTGGGACTCGTAGACGAGGACGAGGGGGTTGCCGGCGCCGCTGACGAAGTCCCGGAAGGCCGCGTCGGTGCTGGACTGCTGGGCACCCTGCACGCCGACCAGCTTGCGCAGCAGCGGCGTGGTCCTCGTGACCTCGGCGTCGCTCGCGACCACCTTGCCGCCGTTGGCGACGTAGGAGGCGGCGGCCAGGTAGAGGGCGCCGGAGTTGGAGCTCTCCGGGGCGGTGCTGGAGATGTAGAGGGTGCCGGTCAGCTCCCCGTACGCCGCGGCGCCCTTGAGCTGCTGCCAGGTGCGGTCGTGCCCGGCCGCGTCGAGGAAGGCGGCCATGTCCAGCGTGCCGCGGCTCTTTCCGTCGAGCGCGGCCAGCCCGTTCTTGGCGAGCACCTCGGCGGCCCCGCGGTGGGCCACGACGACGAGCGGCGAGTAGAACGGGCGGGGGAGGGTCCCCGTGACCTCGTACTTGGCGGCGAGTTCGGCGGCGGGCGCCTGGCTGGACGGGAAGGCGAGGTCGAATCCCGCGAGGTCCAGTCCTTCCATGGCCCAGGATCCGGAGGTCTCGGCCCGCACGGTGTAGCCCTTGGCGGCGAGGGCCTTCACCACGTCCGGATCGGCGAAGAACTCGGCCTTCTCCGATCCGATGACCATCCGCACGGTCTTCGTTGCCGTGCCTGTCTCCTCGTTGTCCCGGCCTGCGACGACGGCGGCCACCACGCCACCGATCAGCAGCACCGCGAGGACGATTCCTGCGATACGTCTCACGCCCGGAGCGTGCTCCCGGAACCGCACATTCCCGGGTGACCGGGATGAACGGGGGGTGAAGGACCGGACCCGGAATGCAACGGGAACCGGCCCTTCCTGTTGTGGGCCCGCGGCCGTCGGGAGGACGGCTCAGTCCACGCTGTCACCGGCCCTGCCGTAGCGGCGGAAGTCGGCCGTCTCGATCGTCCAGGGACCGAAGGGGACCTTGTCGCCGTAGATGTACGGGTCCTTGCGCGTGTACCGGCCCTTGCAGGGCTCGGAGTGCACCTCGACGGTGCCGGTGCGCGGGTCGACGATCAGGTAGTGGGGGATGCCCATGGCGGGGTAGTCGGCGAGCTTTTCGATGTAGTCGTTGTTCGGGTTGGACGGCGAGATGATCTCGACGACCGCGAGCACCTGGACGGCGTCGACGGCGAGACCTTCTTCGTCAAGGGCCTCCTCGGGGATGACGGCGGCGTCGGGGAGACGCATGCGGCCGATACCGGGGTGCTCGATCTCAGGACCGTTCGCACAGATGTACCCCGGGTGAGTGTTGAGGAGTTGCGCGTCCAGTTGCTTGCAGATGCGGCGGATCGTGCCCTCGTGGCGCTTCGACGGGCACATCATGGCCAGTATCGGGCCGGACGGGCCGATCTCGACGCTCCAGGCCCCTTCGAGGCGCTCGGCGTAGGTCCCGAGTTCCTCGGCGATCGCGCGCATCTTCGCGTACTCCATGCCCATGCGGCCAGAGTACCGAGAGCGTGGCGCCCGGTCCGCGCGTCGCTGCGGGTGCGCGCGGACCGGGGCCGTTCGGGGGCCCCGGTGGGGTCAGGCGGTGGCGGTCAGGGTGTCGGCCGCCAGGGCCGCGGTGTGGGCGTCCATGCGCTCGGCCGCGAGGATCGCCGCGGCCGTGTCGGCGCGGGACGCGGCGACGACCAGGGCGCGTCCGGCGAGGGTGTGGGCCCGGCGGTGCAGAGCCGCGGACCGGGTGGTGCCGGAGGTCGTGGTGCGGACCGGCGGCCTGCCTCCCCGCAGCCGGGCGACCTGCTGCGCGAGCCGTTCGGCCGCGGTGTCCAGGTCGCAGGACGGGGTCCGGGCGCGCAGTTCGTCGGTGACGGCGAGCAGTGCCGCGAGATGTCCCGCGAGCTGGATGTCCAGCTCCTCCTCGCGCGTCCGGTGGGGGAAGTCGGAGGTGCCGGCCATCGTGCTGTGCACCGACTTGGTGCGGATCGGTTCGTACATGAGATGGCCTCCCGTGTGCTGACAGGAAACCATCCTAGCTTGGAATTCGTCTAAAGTTGTGGCGGTCTCGGAAGTGGACGCGGCCGCTCACCGGGCGTGACCGGGCCGGGCCTTCAGGGCTGGCCGTAACCGTCCAGGAAGCGTCCGATCCGTCCGACCGCGTCCCGCAGGTCCGTCACCGTGGGCAGCGTGACCACCCGGAAGTGGTCGGGTTCCGGCCAGTTGAAGCCGGTGCCCTGCACCACCATGATCTTCTCCTGGCGCAGCAGGTCGAGGACCATCCGCCGGTCGTCCTTGATCTTGAAGACCGACGGGTCCAGGCGCGGGAAGAGGTACAGCGCCCCCTTCGGCCGCACGCACGTCACCCCCGGGATCTGCGTCAGCAGCTCGTACGCCGTGTCCATCTGCTCCTTGAGCCGTCCGCCCGGCAGCACCAGCTCGTTGATCGTCTGCCGCCCGCTGAGCGCGGCCACCACCCCGTGCTGACCCGGCATGTTCGCGCACAGGCGCATGTTCGCCAGGATCGTCAGGCCCTCGATGTAGGAGTCGGCGTGGGCGCGCGGCCCCGAGATCGACATCCAGCCCACCCGGTACCCGGCCACCCGGTACGCCTTCGACATGCCGTTGAAGGTGAGGGTGAGCAGGTCCGGTGCGATCCTGGCGGTCGGGGTGTGCGTGGCGCCGTCGTAGAGGATCTTGTCGTAGATCTCGTCCGAGCAGACCAGCAGGTTGTGCCGGCGGGCGATGTCGGTCAGGCCCCGGAGCATCGCCTCGTCGTACACCGCGCCCGTCGGGTTGTTCGGGTTGATGACGACGATCGCCTTGGTGCGGTCGGTGACCTTGCGCTCGATGTCCGCGAGGTCCGGCATCCAGTCGGCCTGCTCGTCGCAGCGGTAGTGCACGGCGGTGCCGCCGGAGAGCGCCACGGCGGCGGTCCACAGGGGGTAGTCGGGTGCCGGGACGAGGACCTCGTCGCCGTCGTCCAGCAGGCCCTGCATCGCCATCACGATCAGCTCGGAGACGCCGTTGCCGATGAAGACGTGCTCGACGTCCGTCTCGATGCCCAGCGTCTGGTTGTGCATGACCACGGCGCGGCGCGCGGCCAGCAGGCCCTTGGCGTCGCCGTAGCCGTGCGCCGAGGAGACGTTGCGGAGGATGTCCTCCAGGATCTCCGGCGGGCAGTCGAAGCCGAACGCGGCCGGATTGCCCGTGTTCAGCTTGAGGATGCGGTGTCCCGCCGCCTCCAGACGCATCGCCTCTTCGAGAACCGGGCCCCGGATCTCGTAACAGACATTGCTGAGCTTGGTCGACTGGATCACCTGCATGTCTGGGAGCTTACGGCTCGGTAACGCTCCCCGGGGCGTGTTTTCCGCCACGTGAGACGTCTGGTTTGCGGTGATATCGCCGCCCGCTGTCCCGGAGGCCCCCCGCCTCTCTACAATCCCCGGCCATGTCCAGGCCAGGTGAGAGCGCGAACCCCCCGGTTCAGCCGAACGTGTACCTCCCGTACGCCGAGACCGACCCGCCGCCCTACGAGGCGTACCGGGATCCGGCCGCGGCGCACGGGTGGGAGAACGCCTACGACGAGACGAGCGAGCTGCCGCGCGTCGCGGAGACGCCGGGCCCGCAGGAACACGACCCGCAGGAACACGACCCGCAGGGATACGGCCCGTGGGGATACGACCCGCAGCCGTCCGGCGGCCGTGCGGACCGTCGGCGGGCCGCCCGGCGGCCCCGGCGCGCGCTCGCCGCCGTCGGTGCGGTCGGTGTCGCCTCCGTGGCCGCGCTGGTCGCGGGCTTCGCGTTCTCCGGACCGCCGGACGACGCGGAGAAGGGGCGGCCGGCGGACACCCGGTCGGCTCCGGTGGAGACGTCCGGAGCGGAGGGCGAGCAGTCCCCGTCCCCCGCCCGGGGGACGGACACCGGGCCGACGGCCGGGGCGTCCCCCACCGCGGCCCGGCCCACTCCCTCGTCGGACGCCAAGGCGCCCGGGCCGACGGCGGCGGCGTCCCCTTCGGCAGCCCCCGCGACGAGCTCCGCACCCGACGAGGCGGGCACCGCCCCGACAGCCGAATCCGGCAGGGGGAACGCCAAAGGGCGGGGCAAAGGGCAGAGGTAGAGGAGGCCGGGAGAGCGCCGGTCCGCACTGAGGCGGCCACGGCTCCCGGCCGCATCCGGCCCCCCGACCGCCGGCTCCGGCCCGCGTCCCCTGTCGGCTCCCGCCGGCCCCGCACCGCGTCCCCTGCCGCCTCCCGCCGGTCACCGGCGCTGCCTCGCGGCTGTCCGACGGGCCTTCGGCCGCTTGCGCCGCACCCGTCGGCTTCCTGGCCGCTCCCGCCGACTGGCGGCACCTTCCGGCGGCGCCCGCCGGCTTCCCGGCCGGTCTCGCCGTCTCCGGTGGTTCCGCACCGGTGCTCGGGCGGCTCCAGCCGGCTTCCGACGGCCCCGCCGACTCGCGCCGGCTGCCGGCGGCCGCCCTCGCCGATCCCTCGGCGGCGCCGGGCCGCCGCACCCAGTGGTCCCGGCCGTCCCGGCCGTCCCGGCCGTCCCGCCCCACCGCACCCCCCGCGGCTGAAAAGTGATCCTTGTCCTCCCCTCTCTCTGCGCTAACAATGCGCATGACAAAAAGCGCGCTTGATCCGTCGCGCGTGGCACAGCACCGGCGGCCGGAAGATCTCCGGTCGTCCTGTCGTCAGAGGGGACCCCCACATGAGAAAGCCTCTCGTCGCCGCGTTCATCGCCCTGGCCATCGCCGGGGCCGGCGCGGCGCCCGCGGTCGCGGCGCCCGTGAGCGAGGCGCCCGCCGGCGAGGCGCCGGCGGTCGTGAGCACGGCGTCGGCCGTCGCGGACGCGGCGGACACGAAGGCGGCCGCGTCGCCGGCCCTGCAGGCCGTCACCCTGGCCGGGACCGTGGCGCTGAGCAACTGTTCCGGCTCCCTGGTCCGCTTCCCGAACTCCCTGGACACCGACCCGGCACTGGTCCTCACCAACGGCCACTGCCTGGAGACGGGGTTCCCGGCGCCGGGCCAGGTCATCGTGAACCGGGCCTCCAGCCGCACCTTCGGGCTGCTCAACTCCGCCGGCACCCGGGTCGCGACCCTGCGCGCCAGCAAGATCGCCTACTCGACGATGACCGACACGGACGCCACGGTCTACCAGCTCACCAGCACGTACGCGACGATCCGCAGCTCCTACGGCATCAGCGCGCTCACCGTGCAGGACACGCACCCGACCGCCGGCACCGCGATCACCGTCGCCTCCGGCTACTGGAAGCGGCTCTACAGCTGCAACATCGACGGGTTCGTGTACCGCATCAAGGAGGGCGACTGGACCTGGAAGGACTCGGTCCGCTACACCTCCGCCTGCCAGACCATCGGCGGCACCTCCGGCTCGCCGGTGGTCGACCAGGCCACCGGCAAGGTCGTCGCCGTCAACAACACCGGCAACGAGGACGGCGAGTCCTGCACGGTGAACAACCCCTGCGAGGTCGACGCGAGCGGCAACGTCACCGTCCGCCAGGGCATCAACTACGCCCAGGAGACCTACCAGTTCCCCGCCTGCTTCACGACCGGCAACCAGCTGAACCTGAGCGCCGCCGGGTGCGCCCTGCCCAAGCCGTAGGACGACGCGCGGGGGCGGCCCGCCGTGCTTTCGCGTCCGTCACCCGGACACGGGAGTGCGACGGACCGCCCGTCCCGCCAGTACGTCCGTGCGCCGGCCGTCCTCGATGACGAACCGGCCGTCGACCAGCACGTACGGGATGCCGGTGGGCGGCGTGCGCGGCGCGTCGTAGGACGAGCCCGCCGCCACCGTCCGCGGGTCGAACAGGACCAGGTCCGCCCGGTACCCCTCGCGGACCAGGCCCCGGTCCGGCAGCCGCAGCCGGGCCGCCGGGCGGCCGGTGAGGTGGGCGACGCAGCTCTCCAGCGACAGCACCCCCAACTCCCGCACGTACCGGCCGAGGTACCGCGGGAAGGTGCCGTACGCGCGCGGGTGGGGCTTGGCGCCTTGGAGGATGCCGTCCGAGCCGCCGGTGTGCACCCGGTGCCGCATGATCGCGCGGACGTTCTCCTCGTGGCCGACGTGCTGGAGGACCGCCGTGGCGAGCCGGTCCTCGACCAGCAGCCGGCGGGCGGTCGTCCAGGGCGTCTCGCCGCGCAGCGCCGCCGACTCCCGGACCGTGCGGCCGACGTACGCGTCCAGGGCGGCGCTGCCGACACCCGAGATCTCGACGGTGCCCCAGTCGACCGGCACGCCGTGGCAGCCGTCCGAGCCCACCGTCTCCAGGTCGTGCCGGATCCGTTCGGCACTCTCCTCGTCCGTCAGCCGGCGCAGGATCTCCCCGGGGCCGCCCTCGCCCGCCCAGCCCGGCAGCAGCGCCGCCAGGGTGGTGCAGCCGGCGGTGTAGGGATAGGTGTCGAGGGTGATGTCGGCCCCGGCGGCCAGCGCCTCGTCCAGCAGCGCCAGCAGCTCGGACGCCCGGCCCTCGTTCACCCCGAAGTTCATGGTGGCGTGGGCGAGGTGGAGCGCGCAGCCCGCCTGCCGGGCCAGCTCGACCGTCTCCGCGTACGCCTCCAGGGCCCCGGCGCCGTAGGAGCGGTGGTGCGGGCAGTAGTAGCCGCCGTACGAGGCCACCACCCGGCACAGTTCGGTCAGTTCGGCGTTCCCGGCGTACCTGCCGGGCGTGTAGGTCAGCCCGGAGGACAGGCCGACCGCGCCCTGCTCCAGGCCCTCGGCCACCAGGTGCCGCATCCGGTCCAGTTCGCCGGGGGTCGCCTCGCGGTCGTCCCAGCCGACGACGAGCGCACGGACCGTGCCCTGGGGGATCAGATAGGCGGCGTTGACGGCGATGCCGCGGTCCAGCCGGTCGAGGTACTCGCCCACCGACCGCCAGTCGAAGTCGATGTCGTCGCCGGGGCCGTTCCAGCCGGCGATGGACCGGCGCACCCCGTCGAGCGTGCGGTCGTCGACGGGCGCGTACGACAGGCCGTCCTGGCCCAGCACCTCCAGGGTGACGCCCTGCGCGGCCTTCGCGCCGTGGTCGGGGTCGCGCAGCAGGGCGAGGTCGCTGTGGGCGTGCATGTCGATGAAGCCGGGGGACAGGACCAGCCCCTCGGCGTCCAGTTCGCGGACCGCCTTCGGGCGCTGGCAGCCCGCGGCGGCGGCCTCCTTGACGATCGAGACGATCCGGCCGCCGTCGACGACCACGTCGGCGCGGTAGGAGTCCGCGCCCGTGCCGTCGACGACGTCCGCGTCCCGGATGACCAGAGCTTCCACGACCGGCCTCCTAGAAGAACGTACGGATGTAGTCGACGACCGTGCCGTCCGCCTCGGCGAGCGGGATCAGCTGCCACTTGTCGAAGGACGTGCACGGGTGGGACAGGCCGAGGCCCACCCAGTCGCCCACCTCCAGGTCGGCGTCCGGTGCCGTCCGCAGCCAGGCGTGCTGGTCGGACAGGGCGGTGACGTCGATGCCTGCCGCCGGGCGTTCGCCGCCGTCCCGCCGCACGACCTGCGCGACGGGCAGGTCGAGGTCGTGGGCGGCGTCCCGCTTGCCCGCGTTCAGGAAGGCCTGCTCGGCGGACGGCCGGGACACCACCTGCGCCCAGAGGCGGAACGCCGGTTCCAGGGCGCCCTCCTGCGGGACGCGGTTGAAGGGCGTGAGCCTCCGGTAGTGGCCGTCGTCGTGCGAGACGTAGGCGCCGGAGCGCAGCAACTTCAGTACCGGCAGGGAGAGTTCGGGAATCGTGGCGAAGACGTCCGCGACCGCGTCGAACCAGGCGCTGCCGCCCGCGCTGACGACGATCTCCTCCGCGCCGGCGAACCGCCCCGCCCCGTCGAGGTCCACGGCCAGCGCCACCAGCCGGCGCAGCCAGGCGCGCACCCGCTCCGGGTCGGCCCGCGGCACCTCGCCCTCGTAGCCGGCGACGCCCACCAGCCGCAGCGTCGGCGCGGCGGCCACCGCCTCCGCGACCGCCGCGCACCCGGCCTCCGTGCGGGCCCCCGTGCGGGCGCCCTCGCCCGCGGCCAGTTCGACGACCACGTCCAGCGGCCGGGCCGCCCCGCGCAGTGCCGCGTCCATCAGCTCGACCCCGCGCACGGAGTCGACGTAGCAGACGAAGGAGTACCCGGGGTCGGCGGCGAGGTCCGCCGCGACGGCGCGCAGGGCCGCCGGGTCCACCAGTTCGTTGGCGAGGAAGACCCGCCGGACGCCGTACGCCCGCGCCACGCGGACCTGGTGGGGGACGGCGAGGGTGATGCCCCAGGCGCCGTGCTCGATCTGCCGCCGGAACAGCCGGGGCGCCATGGAGGTCTTGCCGTGCGGGGCGAACGCGAGTCCGTGCCGGGTGGCGTACGTCTCCATGAGCCGCAGGTTGTGCTCCAGGCGCTCGGCGGACAGCGCGAGGACGGGGGTGGTGAAACCGCCGGTGAAGAGGTTGCGGCGCTGGGCGGCCAGTTCGCCGACCGTCAGACCGTCGGCGTCCGGCGGCAGGCCCTTGAAACGGTGGTCGACGCGCTCCTGCGCGAGCCGCGCGAGCGCTTCGGTCCCGGGATCGAGGGCCATACGAGCCTCCAGAAGTACCGTGTTGCATCATGTGCAACACTCGTTGCGTATGCCGCTTGCGGCTGTCTAACATCTCGGCCGACGCGGGGTCAACGGAACCGACCCGCACACCGACCAGGGAGCTACGACGATCGTGACCGCCACCGGATCCCGCAACGCCCCCGACGTCGTGGACGTCGTCACGCTCGGCGAGTCCATGGTCACCTTCCTGCCCTCCCGGCCCGGCCGCCTCGCCGACGTCCCCTCCTTCGACCGGGCCGTCGGCGGCGCCGAGTCCAACGTGGCCTGCGTGCTGGCCGCCGCCGGCCACCCGGCGCGCTGGGTCGGCCGCGTCGGCGCCGACGGGTTCGGCGACCACCTGGTCGAGACGATCGGGGCGTACGGCGTCGACGTCACCGCCGTCCGGCGCGACCCGGCGCGGCCGACCGGCGTGTACTTCCGCACCGCCGGGGACCGGGCGACCGACGCCCACGAGGTGGCGTACTACCGGGCCGGTTCGGCGGCCTCCGCGATGACGACGGGCAACGTGGACCTCACGGCCGCGCGGGCCGGCCGCGTCCTGCACCTGTCGGGGATCACGGCGGCCCTGTCGGGGGACTGCCTGGGCCTCCTGGAGGAACTGACCGGGCCCCGGCCGGACCGGCCGCTCGTCTCCTTCGACGTCAACTTCCGGGCCGTGCTGTGGCCCGACGCCGAAGGCCCGCACGTCCTGCTCGAACTGGCCCGCCGCGCCGACATCGTCTTCGTCGGGGCCGACGAGGCACGGGACGCCTGGGGTCTGCACGGCGCCCGCGCCGTCGCCGACGCGCTGCCCGGGGTGGACCTCCTCGTCGTCAAGCAGGGACCGGACGGAGCCGTGGCCTTCGACCGGGACGCCGAGGGGACAAAGGACGCCGACGGGACGGCCACCCGTGTCCCCGCCCCCCGCGTCGACGTCGTCGCCGCCGTCGGCGCCGGGGACGCCTTCGCCGCCGGGTTCCTCTCCGCCACCCTGCGCGGCCTGCCGGTGAAGGACCGCCTGCGCCACGGACACCTCTGGGCCGCCGCCGCCCTGACCGTCCCCGGCGACCTCGCCGTGCCCCCGCCCGCCCGTCGCCCGGCCACCGCCCCTCACGGAGCGGCTGCGCCGCGCCCCGCCTGGATCGCACACGCCGACCGCCTCGCCGCCCTCGACGACGGCGCGTGGGGGAGACTTCGACTCGGCCCGGGCTGGACGCAAGCCGCGGCGGCCACCGAGGAGGTACGCACCCCATGAGCCAGACCGTCGACCGCGCCCTGAGCATCCTGCCCTTGCTCGCCGAGGGCCCCGCCGACCTCGGACAGGTCGCCGACCGCCTCGGCGTCCACAAGTCCACGGCCCTGCGGCTGCTGCGGACCCTGCACGAGCACGGGCTCGTCTACCGGCAGTCCGACCAGCGCTACCGGCTCGGCGCCCGCCTCTTCGCCCTCGCCCAGGAGGCGATGGAGAACCTCGACGTCCGCGAGATCGCCCACCCCCACCTGGTACGGCTCAACGAGCGGTGCGGACACACCGTGCACCTCGCCGTGTACGAGGAGGGCGAGGTCCTCTACATCGACAAGGTGGAGAGCCGCTACCCGGTGCGGATGTACTCGCGGATCGGCAGGCCGGTCGCCATCACCGTCGCCGCGGTCGCCAAACTGCTCCTGGCCGACCTGCCCGAGCCCGAGCGGCGCACGGTCGCCGAGCGGCTCGACTACCCCCTCTACACGGCCCGTTCCACCCCCGACGCACCCGCTTTCCTGCGGGAGCTGGCGAAGGTGCGCGAACAGGGCTGGGCCACCGACCTCGGCGGCCACGAGGAGTCCGTCAACTGCGTCGCCGCACCGATCCGCGGCGCCGACGGCCGGGTGGCCGCCGCGATGTCGGTCTCCGCGCCGAACGTCGTCGTCACCGCCGACGAACTCCTCACCCTGCTCCCGCAGGTGCGCCGCACCGCGGACGACATCAGCGGCGAGTACTCCGGCAGGACCTGAAGCGAAGGACACCGTACGACCATGACCGACAAGACCGCGCTCACCCCGAAGACCCACACCGCTCCGCCCGCGAAGTTCTCGCACGGCGTGCGGAAGGGCAACATCCTCCAGGTCGCCGGGCAGGTCGGCTTCCTGCCCGCCGAGGAGGGCAGGCCCCCCGCACCGGCCGGCCCCACCCTGCGCGAGCAGACCCTCCAGACCCTCGCCAACGTCAAGGCGGTCCTGGAGGAGGGCGGCGCGAGCTGGGACGACGTGGTGATGATCCGCGTCTACCTGACGGACGTGGACCACTTCGCCGAGATGAACGACCTCTACGACACCTACTTCGAGGAGCAGGCGCTCACCGCCCCGCCCGCCGCGCGCACGACCGTCTACGTCGGTCTCCCCGCCGGCCTCCTCGTCGAGATCGACGCGCTCGCCGTCCTGGACTGATCCCGAAGACGGCGCCGTCCGGCGTCGGCTTCGCCGTGGCGGCCGTATTGGGCCTGTTCGTCCAGCCGCGGCCGCTTGCTCGCGTGTAGGCGTCTCATAACGAAGTCGGGGCTGGCTGTGT
This sequence comes from Streptomyces sp. NPDC088766, assembly GCF_044750845.1. NCBI lineage: Bacteria > Bacillati > Actinomycetota > Actinomycetes > Kitasatosporales > Streptomycetaceae > Streptomyces > Streptomyces sp. NPDC088766. The sequence goes on from NZ_JBIVKQ010000001.1 coordinate 350,933, forward strand.
CCGGCACAGGATCGTCGACCATACTGCCCGCTGTGGAGCAGCGCATAGGTTCGAGCAGCCAGCCCCTGGAGGGCGCCGGATTCGATCCGGCATTCATCCCCGGGCTCACCTCGCCCGTGACCGCGGAGCCGAAGGACGCCAGGCCGAAGGACGACGCGGAGGAGGACGGGGCGGTCACCGCCCCGGACGTCTCCGGCGGCGCACCGGCCGAAGTGGCCGCGTCGGCCGGGGAGTCGGAGGAGCCGGAGCCGGAGGCGACGCCGGACGGCCCCGTCTTCGAGGCCGCCGACCGCCGGGCGCGGATCGTCGCCGACGCCCGGGGCGTCCGCCTCCGCCTCGACGAGGAGGAGTGCGAGTTCCGCTGGGAGGAGATCGGCGCGATCGAGACGGAGACCCCGCGGTTCGGGAAGCGGTTCACCATCACGGTGCACACCCCTGACCGCCGCTGGTACCCGATCGAGATCGAGGCGACGGCCAGGGGCCGCTTCAAGGAGTGGGACGAGCAGCTGGACGCGGTCCTCGACGCCTACTTCGAGGACGCGGCCGACCGCGAGGACGCCGCGTCCGACGCCGCGTCCGACGCCGCATCCGACGCCGCGTCCGACGCCGCATCCGACGCCACGTCGGACGCGGAGCCCGGCGCCAAGTCGGACGCTGAGCCCGACGCCGACTAGCGGGCGCCGTCAGCCGCAGTACTGGGCCTGCTTGCCGATCGAGCGGTACATGCAGTCCGAGTTCTCCAGCAGTTGCAGCACCGCGTCCTTGTTGCGCGCCGTCTCCCGCTCGATGACCTCGTCGGGCGGGTAGAACCCGCCGCCGCCCGACGAGCCCGGGTACATCTCGAAGGTGTACGAGAAGATCCTGTGCGTGCCCCAGAGGTAGTCGTCGATCGACCCGTCCGTGATGTACAGGTCGCTCGACTGCTCCGGGGTGTACCCGTTGCTCGCGGCCATCGACCGGCCGACCGTGGCGAAGGCGTTGCGGTCGTCCGCGGTCATCCCGGTGGTGGTGTCGGCGGTGGTGTACCCGAAGGGCCACAGCACCAGTTCGCTGTAGGTGTGGAAGTCGATGCCCGACTTGATCTGCTGGACGCCGCCCACGACCCGGCTGCGCACGAAGTTCGCGACCACCTTCACCTCGGGCGCCGACTCGGCCGCCGCACCCCGGTAGGTCTCGGAGGACGTCGAGCCCGAGGAGCCGCCGCAGCAGCCCCACCGGTAGGCCCAGTTGCGGTTGAGGTCCGTACCGACCGCCGTGGAGCCGGAGTTGGGCTGGCGGTTCTTGCGCCACGACCGGTAGGAGCCGGTGGCGACGTCGTACTCGCCGCCGTCCGGGTTGAGGTCGGGCACGATCCAGATCTCGCGGTTGTTCACCATGCTGGTGATGCGGGAGTCGGTGCCGTAGCCGGCGCCCAGCTCACGGATCAGGTACAGGGCCATCTCCACGGTCAGGTGCTCACGGGCGTGCTGGTGGTGGGTGAACAGCACCTCGGGCTCGGCCTCGTCGGTGCCGACGTTGTCGCTGATCTTGACGGCGACGATGTCGCGGCCCTGGTAGGAGGTGCCGATCACCCGCTTGCTGATGATGTTCGGGTAGGCCGCGATGCGCTGGTCGATCTCCGCGGTCATCTCGGCGTAGTTGTGGTAGCGCGAGTCGGCGGAGGGGAAGTCGTAGAGCCGGGTCTCGCCCTCGGCGGTGCGGTCCGGGGCGGCGCCCAGCGCGGCGACCTCGTAGCCCCGCGCGCGCAGCTTCCTGATCTGGTCCGCGCGGCCGGAGACGACGACGGTCTCCTCGTCGGCCTCGTCCACGCTCACCCCGGCCGCGGCGATCGCGGTGCGCATCTCGGGCGTGCTGTGGCGGACGTGGATCTCGTACTGGCGGATGTCGTCGGCGGAGGGTGCCGCCTTGACGGCGCCGCCGGCCGCCGCGTTCGTGGCCGTCGCCGAGATCGGCGCGGCGAGGGCGAGGGCCATCAGGGCGGCCAGCGCGGCGGTTCGTCTGCCGCCGCGGCCGCGGACGAGGCCTGCGCCGCGTGTGCGGAGTCGCATGGGTTCTCCTCGGTTCTCCAGAAGTCCGGGATCGCCGGACACGTGGGGGATGGAGCGGTGTGGAGCTGCGTGCGAGGTGCGGTGCGTCTGTGGTGCTGCGGTGCTGCGGTGCTGTGTGCTCGCTGTGCACGGGTGCGGGGTGCCGCTCATCGTCGGGGTGTGACATGGTCAGGTCAAGAGTGGTCAAGGAGTCGAATGGCCGGAATCGTACGGAACGGCCGTGCGCGGACGGCGGTTGCCGCGCCGACGGCGGCTGCGCAGCGTACGCGTGGCCCGCCCCGGCGCGGCGGGCCCCGGCGAAGTGCACCCGTGGGTGTGAGTCGCGCGTGCGGATGTGTACGGCCCCTTGCCGGGCCCGCCCGCTTCGGCTTTCTTGAGGGGCATGGCGGACACCACGGGAAACCCCACTGACACCGAGGCATCATCCGGCAGCGACAACCCCACCCCCCGTAAGCCGAGTTGGCGGCACATCGGTCCCGGCATCGTCGTCGCCGCGACCGGCGTCGGCGCCGGCGACCTGGTCGCCACCCTCATCGCCGGCAGCAACTTCGGCTACACCCTGCTCTGGGCGGCGGTCCTCGGCTGCCTGGTCAAGATCTCCCTCGCGGAGGCGGCCGGCCGCTGGCACCTCTCCACCGGCCGCACCCTGTTCGACGGCTGGGCGAGCCTCGGCCGCTGGACGACGTGGTTCTTCCTCGTCTACGTCGTCGTCTGGGGCTTCGTCTACGGCGCGGCGGCGATGTCGTCCAGCGCGCTCCCCCTCCAGGCCCTGTTCCCCGGCGTGATGGACCTGGAGTGGTGGGCCATCGCCTGCGGGCTGGTGGGCCTGGTGTTCGTCTGGTTCAACAAGTACGTGGTGTTCGAGAAGGTCATGACGGTCCTGGTGGGCGTCATGTTCGTGGTGACCGTCTACCTCGCGATCCGCGTGACGCCGAACATCCCGGACGCCCTTGCGGGACTGCTGCCCGTCCTGCCCGACGAGAAGGACTCCGTCCTCAACACCCTCGGCCTGATCGGCGGCGTCGGCGGCACCGTCACCCTCGCGGCCTACGGGTACTGGGTCAACGCCAAGGGCTGGACCGACACCGGCTGGATGAAGGTGATGCGGCTCGACAACCGCGTCGCCTACCTCACCACCGGCGTCTTCGTGGTCGCGATGCTGTTCGTCGGCGCCGAGCTGCTGCACTCCGCGAACGTGGCCATCGCCGGCGGCGACAAGGGACTCGTGCAGCTCGGCGACATCCTCGAGGCGGAGTACGGCTCGGCCACCGCCACGTTCTTCCTCATCGGCTTCTTCGCCACCTCCTTCACCTCCCTGATCGGCGTCTGGCACGGCGTGAGCCTGATGTTCGCCGACTTCGTCGCCCGCCACCGGGCCGGCGCGCGGGCCACGGGCACCGAGGTCGCCTCCGGCCGGCGGGAGCGCTCCTGGCCGTTCCGCCTGTACCTGCTGTGGCTGACCTTCCCGCCGATGGTCCTGCTCTTCCAGGGCCAGCCCTTCCGCCTGGTCATCCTGTACGGCGTGCTGGGCGCGGCCTTCCTGCCCTTCCTGGCGCTGACCCTGATCTGGCTGCTCAACTCGGCCCGTACGCCCGCCGAGTGGCGCAACGGCCGGCTCAGCAACGGGATGCTCGCGGCGGCCGGGCTGCTGTTCCTGGTGCTGTGCGTGAAGCAGGTCGCGGACCAGCCGTGGTCGGAGTTCTTCTGAGCAACGCCCGGCCGGCAGCCGACCCCGGCTGCCGACCCCGGCGGACGGCGCCCGCTCGCCCCGGTGCCGGCCGCGGTCGACGCGGCCGGCACCGGGGCCGCGGCGGGGCCGGGCTCAGCCGCCCAGCACCTCCCACTGCGGGCTGAGCGCGATCTCGCGCAACTGGGCCATGGTGAGCGCCGGTTCGGAGCGCGTGGCGGCCGTCGTCTGGCTGCCGGAGTTGAAGGCGCTGACCACCACACGCCTGCCGTCCGCGCGCATCGTGTCCACGGTCCACATCACGACGCCCTCGCCGCCCTTCTCGCCCGGCCCCTGCCGCGTCGCGACCCGGGTGCCGTCGGCCAGGGTCTCGGCACCGGAGCCGTACAGCTCGCCCGCGGCGTCGGACATGCCGCGCTGCATGTTGACCTGGAGGTAGCTCCTGCCCTTGCCGTCGTCCACGACGGCGCAGGCGAACTCGGTCTCGTCGTGGTCGCTGGAGACGACCTGCACGCCGTCGGGCAGCGAGCCGGTGAGGACGGCGAGGATCCGCCGCCCTGCGAGCCCCGACGTGCCCGCGGCGGAGCCCGACGCCGTCGGCGCCGCGGCCGGCTCCGGGAGGGCGTCGGCGACCCGGCGCCACTCCTTCGCCGCGACCAGCGACTTCAACTGCGCCATGGTCAGAGGGGGTTCGGGCCGGGAGACGGGCTCGCCCTTCTCGGCGGCGGCGTTCCACTCGCTCACGCTCACCCGCTGCCCGGCCGGAGTGACCAGGTCGGCGCTCCACGCCTTGGTGTCCTCGCGTCGGTCCGGGTACTCGTACCCCTGGATCAGGGTCACCACGGACCCGTCGGGCAGGCTCTGCGTCACGCAGCTGTCCGGTACCGAGCCGGGCATCTCCATCCCGGGGCAGGGCGTCACCACGCTCGCCGGATCGAAGGTCCCCTCCCCGCGCCCCACCCGGTCCACCAGCAGCGAGACCGCCCCCACGCCCTCGCCGTCGTCGAACACCACCTGCGCGAGCGGCGGCAGCCCCAGCGGATCGTCCGTCCCGCGCGCCGCCCCGCGGGTCACCTTCCCCTCGGGGAGCAGCTTCGTGAGCGTACGGACCATGTCGTCGGCCGAGACGGCGGCGGCGGTGGCCGTCGGCCCGCCGGACACGTTCGCGGCGACCGAGCCGTGCCGCGGGCCGTCACCCCCGCCGGAGGGTACGAGCAGCGCCCCGCCCACCCCCACGAGGGCGAGGCCTGCCGCACCCCCCGCGAGAACGGCCCGCCGCCGCAGGCGCAGCCGGCGACCGCGCACCTCGCCGGCCGCGGCGAGCGCCGCACGGTCGGTGTCGAAGGCGCCGCCGGCCTGGTGCAGGGCGGCGGAGAGCTGCTCCTCGAAGGGGTCGTGGGTCTGGTCGACGGGCATGTCGCACCACCGTTTCCGGGGGTCGGAGTGGTCGGAAGGACGTCGTGGGGGTGGTCGGACCGCCCGGTGCCGGACACGGACGGACAGGTGCCGGACCCGGACGGACACAGGTGTACGCGTACGGGGGTGTACACGTACGAGGTTGTACGCGTACGACTACGGGTACGGCGGGGACGCTCAGGGACGGGCGTACTCCCCGATGTCCTCGCCCAGCAGCTCCCGCAGCCGGCCGAGGGCCCGCACGCACCGCGTCCGTACGGCGGCGGAGCTGGCGTTCATCGCCCGGGCCGTCTCCTCCACGGACCGGTCCTCCCAGTACCGCAGGACGAGCACGGCCCGGTCCTTCGCGGGCAACCGGCCGAGGGCCTCCACCAGCGTGAGCCGCAGGGGCACGTCGGCCCCCGCACCGGCCCGCTCCGGAAGGACGTCCACGGCCCGCTCACCGCTGCTGCGCCGTCGGCGATGGGCGAGGAACGTGCGGGTGAGGACGGTCTGCGCGTACCCGGCGGGGTTGTCGGCCCGGGAGACCCGCCCCCAGCGGACGTACAGCCTGCCGAGGGTCTCCTGCACGAGATCCTCGGCGAGATGCGTGTCCCCGGCGGTGAGCAGACACGCGGACCGGTACAGATGCCCGGTCCGTGCCGCCGCGAACTCGGCGTACCCGTCGGCGCGGACCTGTCTCATGCCTGTTCCCCCAGTCCGGTACGTCCCCGTGTGCTGCTTTCACCTCACTGATGCGGTGGGCCCCCGGAAATGTTTCACGGCGACCGGGAGCGCTTTCACGGTGAGCGGGAGCGCTTTCACGGTGAGCGGGGGTGCCTTCACCCGTCCGCCGTCCCCGAGCCGTGCGCGGGCGCGGGGCCGGGCCCCCTGGGTCAGACTGGGCACATGGCCGACCACCATGTTCCGGGCGCGCCGTCGCGGCGGTTCGGTCAGGGGCCGCGGAGCGTGGCGGAGGCCCGGCGGTTCGTGCGGTCCGCGCTGGAGGACGTCCTCGCGCCGGACGCCGTCGACACCGCCGAGCTCCTGGTCAGCGAGCTGGTGACCAACGCCCTGCTGCACGCCCGTACCGAGGCCGAGGTCGAGGTCGAGGTCCGGGCGGCCGACGGTGCGGTGCGCGTCGCGGTGAGCGACCGGCGGCCGGACCGCCGGCCGGTGTCGTACACCTATCCCGCGTACGCCGGCACCGGGCAGGGCCTGGCCCTCGTCGGACGGCTGGCGTCCCGGTACGGCGTCGACACCGGCGAAGAGACCAAGACGGTGTGGTTCGAGCTGGGGCCCGGCGCGCAGCCGGACGGGACGGCGGCGCAGCCGGACGGGTGGGGGACCCCGGCCCCGCCGGCGGACACCGGGTCCGGCGGGGGTCCGGAAGCCGGCGGGGACGAGGCTCCCGGCGCGACCGTGACGCTCATCGACGTGCCCGGGGCGCTGTACTCCGCCTCCCAGCAGCACCGTCACAGGCTGCTCCGCGAGGTCGCCCTGGCCCTGGCCGCCGGACACGTCCTGGGCGTCGCACCGGCGGAACTCGCCGCCGCCCAGGACATGAACCACCTGATCAGCACGTGTGTGACGGCCGCGCTGCGGCACCAGGCCGGCGGAGCGGGCATCCGGTCCCTGCCGCTGTCCGTGCCGGCGGACGCCGGCCCCGCGGCGCGGGCGCTGCGCGCCGTGCTCGACCTGGCCGAGGAGGCGGCCCGTGACGGACGGTTCCTCACCCTGCCGGCCCTGCCGCGCGGTCGCGTCTTCCACGAGTGGCTGTGCGACCAGATCATCGGCCAGCTCGCCGGCGAGCCACCCACCGCGTGGACGGTGGTGCCCCGGGAACCGGGGGCCAGCCTGTCGGAGCCGGTCTCCTGGGACGCCGACCAGGTGCGGGCCAGCAGGGTCGCGACGATCGCCGCCGACGAGCGGGGCACGATCGTCGTGGTGAACGGACCGGCGGCGGACCTGCTCGGCTGGCACCCGGACGACCTCGTCGGGCGGCGGCTCACCACGCTCATGCCGGAACACCTCCGCCAACGCCACCGCACGGCGTTCACGTCCCTGATGCTCAGCGGGCGGCCCGGAATCCTGGGCCGCTCGGTGCCGCTCCCCGCGCTGCACCGCGACGGCCGGCTCGTCCCCATCCGGCTGTTCGTCCAGTCCCAGGAGATGCCCGACGGCCGCACCGTGTTCGTGGCCCAGCTCACCCCCAGGGCGGCCGCGCCGGACGCCGTGTCGCACCCGCCCGGCCGGGCCCGGCCCCCGGCGCCGCAGCAGCCCGGCGGACCCGCCCCGTCGGCCGTCCCGCAGAACGAGGGCGACGGGGCGGGCATGTCGGCGCTGGAGCGGCTCTCACTCCTGGCCGACACCGGGAACACGCTGAGCAACGCCACCGGCCTGAGCGAGGGCGTCCAGCAGGTGGCCCGCGTCCTCACCGAACGGCTGGCCGACTGGTGCGCGGTGGACCTGTTCACCGCGCGCGCCACCCAGGTGGACCGCGTCTGCGTCGTCCGCCGCGCCCCCGGAGCGACGGACCCGGAGGAGCACGAGGGCCGGCTTCCGCCCGTGTCGCAGGCCTCCCGCGGTCCCCTGGCCCGCGCCCTGAGCGGCGCCGGCCCGCTGCTGCTCACCGAGCCCCCACCGCCGGGCCTGGCCACCAGCCCGCTGGACACCCACTACGCGGAACTGCTGCGGAGCATGGACACGCGCAGCGCCGTCGTCGCCCCGCTCCGGGCACGCCGCCAGGTCATCGGCGCGCTCACCGTGGCCCGCAGCGGTGCGGAACGGCCGTTCACCGAGGAGGACCTGCCCCTGATCGACGATCTGGCGCGCGCCCTCGGCCTGGGGGTGGACAACGCCCGCCTCCACCAGGAGACGCGGAACATCGCCGAACGTCTCCAGCGCTCCCTGCTGCCCGCGCTGCCGGAGATCGACCACCTCCGGATCTCCGCCCGCTACGTGGCCTCCCCCACCACCGCCCAGGTCGGCGGCGACTGGTACGACAGCTTCGTCCTCCCCAGCGGGGACACCGCCCTGGTGATCGGCGACGTCGCCGGCCACAACCTCGACGCGGCCATCGCCATGAGCCAGTTGCGCAGCATGCTGCGCGGCATCGCCGTGGACCGGCAGGAACCCCCCGAGACGGTTCTGCGCCGCCTGGACATGGCGAACCACAGCCTCTACCAGGAGGCCACCGCCACCTGCATCTACGGACTCCTCAAAGGCCCCGCGGACGGCCCCTGGGAGCTGGTGCACTCCTCCGCCGGCCATCTGCCGCCCCTCCTGATCAGCGAGGACGGCCGCACCCGCTACCTGGAGGAGGGCGCCGGAGTCCTCCTCGGGCTCGACCCCGACCTGCCCCGCCCCCGGGGCCGCGACGCGATCCCGGCGCACTCGACCGTCCTCCTCTACACCGACGGCCTGATCGAGCGGCGCGACGAGTGCCTCGGCGACGGCATGGACCGCCTCCGCCGGCACGCCGCCGCGCTGGCCCGCGAACCCCTGGACGTGTTCTGCGACGAACTCCTCATCGGCCTGGGGGCGGACAACGGCGACGACATCGCCCTCCTCGCCGTCCGCCCCACTCCCCGGGGCGGCTCCACGGCGGGTAGATTCCCGGTGTGACAGAGCAGCCGCAGGCCCCCGTCCCCACCGGCTTCGGCCCGCCTCCGCCGCAGTACGCCCCCTTTGTGCCGGCGCCCGTACCCGTGCCCGCGCAGGTACCGCCGGACGCCCCGGAGTTCCTGGCGATGGACAAGCACAACTCGGTCCTCGTCGACGCGTCCGGCGTGGCCTTCGACATGTACGGCACCGTCGTCGACTTCTCCTGGACCGAGATCCGCAGCGTCCACTACAAGGCGCGCCCCGACGGCAAGGCCCTGATGGTCGCCGTGGTCCACCTGGACGGCCGCGTCTACGAGGCCGTGGTGAACGCCAAGCCACAGCAGGTGCTGCACACCTGGTTCGCCCAACTGGCCTGGGTCCTCGGCCACTACCGCCCGGCGGGCTGACGCCGACTCACAGCAGGTGGTCGGCCTTCCCCGCCTTGATGTCGAGGATCATGGTCCGCAGCGCGTCACGGGAGTCGGTGAGGTAGGCCTCCTCGGCCCCGGCTATGGCGATGTAGGCGTTGCCTTCGGGGTCGGTACCGAGGCGGAAGCACGCCGATCCCTCGGCGCAGAAGGGTTCTTCCCAGGTGATGTCGGGCACGTTCGTCTCCTAGAGTTGGCTGGCGATGTCCTGGATGAATCCGTACGACTCCTCGGGTGAGAGCGCACGTTCCTCCATCCAGTCGAGTTGTGCGCGGTACTTGCTCAACTGGGTTTCCTGGTAAAGGAATTCCGGACCGTGCGTGCTGTCGACCTGGACGGTGTCCAGTTGTGGCACCGGACCTTCCAGGTAGACCACGGTCTGCCCGGCACCGGGAAACGAACCGGCCTCGAACGGAATGACGCGCAACGTCACATGAGGCCGCTCCGACGCGGCGAGCAGATGCTCGAGCTGTCCACGAGCGACCTTGCGTCCGCCGAACTGCATGCGCAGGGCGGCCTCGTGCAGTATCCCGACATACTCGGTGGGCGTCTCACGCTCCAGGATCCGCTGCCGTTCCAGCCGGTGGGCGACCCGCAGCGCGACCTCGTGCTCGGGCAGGGGCGGAAGCGCGGCCTTGAAGACGGCTTGCGCATGATCGCCGGACTGCAGCAGTCCTGGCATGTGGACGAGGTGGACGCTGCGGATTCCCGCGGCGTGGTACTCCAACTCGGCGATGTCGAGGATCCCGGTGGGAAGGCTGCCCCGGTACCGCTCCCACCAGCCCCGCTCGGACGGCTGGGCCATCCCGACCAGAGCGTCGATGTACGCCTCGTCGTCGCAGTCACAGTTGCAGGCCAGGGTGCGCAACCGCTCGGGGCTGATGGCACGTGTGCCCGACTCGATGTTGGAGATCTTCCCCCGGTCCACGCCGAGCAGACCGGCCGCGTACTCCCCGGTCATGCCGGCGGCAGTACGTAGCCTCCGCACCTCTGCGCCGAGCCTTTTCTGACGTTCGGTCGGAGACGTCCTCGCGGCCATGCGGTTCCCTCCTCGGAGCCGGAGTCACTCTATCGGGGCACGTATTGCCCCAACTAAGGGGCAACATAGGCCCCTTTCCTCTACCTTCAGTGATGCACAAGCTACACACCGCTGTCGGCAGTGCACCGCGCGAGCCTGCCCGCACGCTTCTTCCCTGGGAGGGGCGGGCCCGCGCCAGGGAGACGAGCCACCGACCGCACACGCCTGCCCACCCATCACGAGGAGACCGGCCATGCCCATGCCCCGCTGCCCGCTCGCCCCCACCTTCCCCGCGGACTTCACCGCCCCCGTGCCCGAAACCGTCTCCTACAGCCTCACGCTCCCCGCCGCCCTGGCGAGCCCCGCCCTCGCACGGGCAACGACCCGCGAGGTCCTCAAGGCCCACGACCTGCACGACATGCTGGACCCGGCACTGCAAGCGGTGGGCGAACTGACGGCGGTGGCAGCCCAGTTCACGGAGTCCGCGGACTTCTACCTCTCCCTCCGCTACCGCGCGAACACCCTGCGAGTGATCGTCTACGACAACCACCCCCGCCACGCCCAGCCCCACCTCGCCACCGCCTGCGACACCCGCCGCCGAGCGGCACTCCGCCTCCTGGCCTGCGTCTGCCGCGCCTGCGACGGCGACTGGGGCTTCGGCGAGTCCCGCGAACCGGGCGGCGGCACCCGCATGTGGGCGAGGCTGCCGAGGCGGAGCGCGGCGGCCTACGGTGCGGCTACGGGAAGGGAATAGCCGGGAGCTCAGGGTGACTCGGCGGCGAGATACACACGTGTGTTCGCCAGCCGCACCGACGAGGCCCGGAATCGCATACCGGCCTGATCGCGGCCCAGGCGGACGGCGATCTCCTTCTCCGGCACGGCCGAGACGCCGAAGCTCTCGGCCTCGGAGGCGGTCCACCCCGCGACGGCTATTTCGGTCACACCGCAAAAGAGAAGGTAGAACTCCAGCCGGTTGTACGGCTTCTCGGACCACTCGGGCAGAGGATGCGAGGGAAGGTGGACGGTCTCGAACCCGAGCGTGACCGAGTCACCGCGTTCGTCGATATGGACGTAGAACAGATCGCACTTCTCCGGAGCGGGCGGAAGGTCCGGGTCTTGAGTAGCCGCAGCGGCGCGAAGTCCGGTCTGATCAAAGATGTGCAGTCGAATGCCCCCTGCGGCGTGGGATCTGAAAACGGGTTTTCTGTTCCTCCCCAGGTGAAGGTGTAGTCGCCAGTCGACCCATTAAATGCGGCAGTTGCATCATTTTTGGGAAGCCCGAATTATTCTTGGGTCCACAAATTCATGGCAAGTGCTGCGGCTTCGGCCCTGTAGTCACTCAACGGCATTTCTAGGCTGATCACTTGAATTGTGACGCCTTCCGGGAGCCTGGTGTCGATCTCCTGGGCATTGAGAGCGAGCCCGAAGGAGAGCCGTGCAACATCTTTCCAGTGGAGACCGTCGGGGGCAGTGTCAATCGGATGTTTCCGTATACCTGAATACTGGGAGCGGTGTTATCTGTAGGGCGTCTTGATTCTGTGGTGAGATCGACCGCTAGTCCGCCGAAATGCCTATGTAGACGATATCTAGTTTTTCGCATCATTCGGATTAGTCATCCAGTTGTCACGGTTGTGCGCCACCAAGCCGCATGGTGTGAATCTAAAATTCAGCCCTTGAGGGCGGGGATCTCCCGGAGTTTATGGATGATCATTTTAAAATCTTCTAGCGCTACGAGGCAGAAGTCCTGGTCATTTTTGTTGATCAAATCAACGGCATCTCTGAAAGCGGGATCTGCTAGCCCTCCGGCTTCATGGAGAATCCGAGTCGGCAAAATCACCCAATTTCTTCTAGACCTGTCAAGCGTCCATTCGACTTGCGTAGGAAGCGCCTTCACGGCGGCTTCAATGTATTGTGCAGTCCTTTCCTCGGGGGCTGTGTAGCGCCACCCCATGTAAGGCACCTGATGGTAGCCGTACCTTGGATTGACCTCCAAGGGCAGCTTGAACCATTCGAGTTCCCCGAATCGCCTGAGCGCCTTTACGGCGCTCTCGCTGCGAATTGACATGGTGATCCATTCCCGTGCTACCAGAGAGGGCCCGAGTATCCCCCGTTTTGGACGTAAATTTTCTTGCCTGGGTTCTCCAGTCGAATGGCTCGTTCGTAATCGCCATATGTGATTGGATTCGAACTCATGGCTGGGTCGTAGACGTACCTCCCGTCAGTGTATACGTCATGGTATCGGTACTCCTGAACTTGGGATCCTGATTGCTCTGGGATGTTGATGGTCGAGCTGTGAGGTGAGGTGAAGTTGACGATTTTTCCTTTCCCTCCGTTTTCTCTCAAGATGTACTCGGCGATCTCTGAGCAGTCGATATTGCCGCCAATGGGGGCGGACCTCATGGCGGTGATAGCTCCTTCGTCGGGCGGATAGTTTGGATTCGGTTCTCTGAAGTCGTAGGTGCCACGGTCGCCCTCGCTTCCAGGGTAATCAGGAGCGAGGCCGAGCGAGTCCGATCGTAGGTGCGGATTTTCGACATATGTGGCGGGGTTCGGCGAAGGGGTGATTCCCAGTGGATCTCGTGTGAGGTAGCGAGCGATCCCCGGCTCGTAGTACCGGAAATAGTTGTAGTGCAGCTCGCTCTCGGGGTCGTAGTACTGGCCAGGGAAGCGCAATGGCGTGTAGGCGGTACTGTTCACGGCCCAAGCGGTTGTGCCCCACAGCGTGCTACGAGTCCGCCAGGCGACGACGCCCTGCTCGTCTACGAGTTCGTTCGGCGTACCGATCAGGTCCGTGACGATGGTGAAGAAGCGGGAGTCGATCTCCTCCTGCGCGGCGTCGCTCCCGAGGATGCGTTCGGTCTGGACGACGGGTTGCAGACCCTTGTGGTCCCACGTGAGGGTGACGGGGTTGGGCAGGTCCGTGGACGTGGTGGTCTGTTCGCACAGGGTCGTGCCGTCCCAGGTGAACAGCACCTGCTCGACTACCGTCTCGCCGTCCTCCGCCAGACGCAGCTTCGCCGTGCGGCGGCCCAGTGGGTCGTAGGTGTACCGCCAGCGCGTGCCGTCCGGAGTCGTCACCGACGTCAGGCGGTCCTCGGCGTCCCACTCGTAGCGCCAGGTGTCAGGCCTGCGGGACAGGCGGGTTTTCTGGCGCAGGACGATGCGGCCGAGCGCGTCGTGTTCGTAGCGGACGCGGCCGGCCCGGGTGATGCGGGTGCCCGTGTACTCGCGGTCGCCGGTCGCCTCCCCGCCCGGGTGGGAGGCGGGCCAGGACGCCGAGGTCTGGTTGCCGGTCGCGTCGTACGCGTACGTCTCCGTCCAGTCCGCCGCGTGCACCGCCGTCACCCGGCCCGCCGCGTCCAGGTCGAAGCGGCAGGAGCCGGAGAGCTGGTCGTCGATGCCGGTCAGGTTGCCGTCGGCGCGGTAGGTGTAGGTGCGGGACTGGACGGCGTGGCCGCCCGGCCCCGTCACCGACTGCCTCGTCAGGCGGCCGAGGTCGTCGTAGCCGTGCTCCAGGGTGACGGTCTCGCCGATGCGGCGGGCCAGTTCGCGGCCCGCCTCGTCGTACGTGAAGTCGATGGAGCGGCCCGAGGCCGTCATGCCGGTGCGGCGGCCCGCCGCGTCGTACGACCACGTCGTCACCGCGCCGGTCGGGGTCGTACGGCCCGTTCGGCGGCCCGATTCGTCGTACCCGTAGGTCAGGGTCCGGCCGTCGACCGTCTCGGATCTGAGGCGCCCGAAGCGGTCCCGCAGCAGGGTCACCCCGGTGCTGTCCGGGCCCGTCGCCTGCGCGAGCCGGTCGGTCATGTCGTACGCGTATGTCGTGACCCTGCCGGCCACGTCCTTGCGGATCACCTGCCCCAGCGCGTTGCGCTCGAAGAACACGACCTCGCCGAGCGCGTTCGTCCGGGACGTCAGACGGTCCGCCTCGTCGTACGTGTACGTCAGCGCGCGGTCGTCGAAGTCCGTCTCCGTGACCAGCCGGCCGGCCGCGTCGTACGCGTACGTCCACGTCAGGCCCTGCGGGTTCGTGACCTTCGTCAGCCGCAGCTCCAGATCGTGGTCGAACGTGTACCGCACGCCGTCCGGGCCGGTGCGGGCCGTCAGCAGGTCGAAGTGGGTGTACTCGAAGTGGGAGACGCCGCCCGTCGCGTCCGTGTGGCTGGTGCAGTTGCCCTCGCCGTCGTACGTCCAGGACTCGGTCGTGCCGTCGGCTGCCGTACGGCGGGCCGGGCGGCCCTCCACCGTCCACTCCAGGCGGGTCGCCGATCCGGTGGGGTCCGTGACGGTGACGGGGCGGCCGAAGGCGTCGCGTTCGTAGCGGGTGACCGAGCCGAGCGGGTCCGTGATCTCCAGCGGGAGGCCCGCACGGTCGCACACCACCGTGGTCGTGCGGCCGAGAGGGTCGGTCACCGACGTCAGGTGGCCGGCCTCGTCGTAGGTGAAGCGGGTGGTCCGGCCCGCCGGGTTCGTCACCGACGTGCGGTTCCCGCGGTCGTCGTACGTCTGGCGGACGGTGGTGCCGTCCGGGTTCACCACCTTCACCGGCAGCCCGAGGTCGTTGTACTCGGCCCTCGACGCGCGCCCGTCGGGACGGGTCAGCGCGAGCAGATTGCCCGCTGCGTCGTAGGTGAACGTCGTCCGGTGGCCGAGTGGGTCCGTGCGGGAGAGGAGGCGGTGGTACCGGTCGCGTTCGAAGCGGGTGACCGCGCCCGGCGGGTCGGTCTCGGCGATCACCTGGCAGGCGTCATTGACGGTGTAGCGGCGGGTGTGGCCCTCGGCGGTGGTGGTCGTGGTGACCCTCAGACCGGTGTCCGGGTCCCGTTCGCCGTACGACAGCCGCAGGCTCATGTGGCCGTGCGAGCCGCCCTCGGCGACGCAGCGGTCCCGGTCGTCGTACGCGTAGGTGTAGCCGCGGTCGTTCGTGTCCGTCCAGGAGGTGACGCGGCCGGCCTCGTCGTAGGTGAAGCGCAGGGGCAGGCCGGAGGAGTTGACGACCTCCGTCAGGTTGCCGTCGGTGTATCCGTAACGCATCAGCACCTGGTCGGCCGCCGACAGACGCAGGGCGGTGACCCTGCCCGCCTCCGTGGAGACACGGACGTCGTAACCGGCGCTGGAGACGATCCCCAGCGGCGTGCCCTCGGCGTCGTACTCGAAGGTGAGCCAGTTGCCGTTGCGGTCGTCGATCTGTTCCAGGACCGCCAGGTCGTCACCGCGGTCGGCGAAGTGCCAGACGCGGCGTGTCCGCGGGTCCGTGACCGTGTAGCCACCGTCCACGCGGTCCAGCGGCCGGCGCGGGCCGTGACCGGGAAGCGTCGGCAGACCGGGTGCGGGGTGCGGGTAGGACAGCAGCATGCCGTCCTCGGTGACGAAGACGACGCCCTCGGAGTCGATCTCGAGGCGCTGGTCGACCGTCGAGGACCAGGACGGTCCGAACCAGCGTCCGAAGCGGTAGCCCGACTCCACGCGTCGCCGGAAGACGAGGGGGAGGGCGCCCGGCAGCGTCACGTCCGTCTGCGGCAGGTACATCCTGCCGGTGGTGAGGTCGACCGGGTCGGTGGGATCCTTGTCGACCTTGTCACGGGGATTGGGGTTGTCGTACTCGGCGGGACGCTCCCGGGCCGTCTCGGCGGCTCCCCTCCCCTCCCGGCGTGCCGCCGTCTCGGCGGCCTCCTCCATTCCGGCCTTGACGCCGGCCCGTATGCCGCCCCGGGCCGCGCCCAGGCCCTTGGTGCCGATCAGCTCCGGAAGCAGCCGCCCCGTTCCTTCCGACGGGTCCTTCACGAAACCGTCCCATGCCGCCTTCGCCGTGCGCTCGGGGTGTGAGGCGGCCGAGACGAGACCGGACAGGGTCATGCTGACGTTCTGGAGGTATTGCGCCGGGTGCGTGACGTTGTACGGGTCCATCGGGTTGAGGCCGCGGGCGAAGTTCACCAGCCCGGCCGTGCCCTTGACCACGCCGCCCAGGAGGTGCAGGCCCTCGGTGTTGACCGCCGCGAACCCGTCGCCGGCATCGGCCTTGAGGCGGTCGAACGCCGGTGGTTCGGCCGGGGCGTGGGCGAGCGCGGCGGTGACCGAGGTGGCGGCGGTGCGGCCGGCGTCGTTGCGCTGGCGCCGGGCCTCCGCGAGGATCTCGCGGGCACGCGCGATGTCGGCGGAGCCGGGGTCCTCGAATTTTTCCGGGCGCGGGCCGGGTTCCTCGTTCGCCTTGATCTTGGCGTTGTAGGCGTCGACGCGTTTGTTGTACGTCTCCCTCGCCTGCTCGGAGGCCTTCTGGCCCTGCTTGTACAGGGCGATGGCGTTCTTCGCCTGGCCCTGTGCCCAGGTCACCGTGTCGGCGAAGTCCTCCAGGGCCTTGGCGGCCTTGTCACAGGCGTCCGCCGCGCGCAGCCACTTGGCGGGATGCATGGCGAACTTCTCGCGGAAGGTGTCGGCGGCCTCGCCCTTCCAGTGCGAGGAGTCCAGCTTCCGCATGCCCTCGCCGGTCGTGTCGAAGGCCTTCCGGAAGTCCTTGAGGTGCCCGGCAGCCCCCCGGATGGCAGCCGGGTCTCCGTGGATCAGCTCGTCGGCCTGGTCGGTCTCCCCGAGCTGCTGCTCGCCCGGAGTCGCCCCGAGCTCCGAGGCAAGACTGTCACCGAAGTCCTCGACCTTGTCGGCCCAGCCCTCGGCGCCGACCCTCTCCAGTCCCTCCCCGATGAGGTCGGTGCCTTTGTCGATGCCCTCACCGAGGAACTTCTTGCCCGCGTCGACACCGTCATCGATCTTTTCCAGACCGGAGTCGACCAGCTTGCCGATGTCCATCAGCCGGTGTTCCCGTCCTGCTGCCCCTGCTGCCCCTGCTGCCCCTGCTGTTCCGCTGCCTCGGCCCGCTCCTCCGGTGAGGGACCGAAGGTGTCGTCGAGCCACTGGTCGTACTGCGCGTCATCCACCCCGAAGGCGCCGTGCAGGTTCTCGGGGTTGAGGTACATCGGCCCCGCCCAGCGCGAGGTCATCACGTCCCGGCCCGCGTCCTTCCAGCCCTGTTTGCTGTTCTCCCACGCCTGCTCGAAGGACTCCTTGCTGTAGTCCGGATTGCGGTAGGCGTCGATGTTGTTCTGGGCCAGCTCGCCCCAGCCCATCCGCGTGACCTCCTCCTCGGAGGCGTACGGGTTGCCCAGCAGCGAGTTCGCCCCGACCTTCAGCGCGCCACCGACGTACTCGTCGGTCTCGTGGAGCGTGCCCGCCGCGAGCCCCACGTTCTGCGCGAAGCCGTTCCCCTCGATCACGAGCGAGCGCACGCCCCACTCCCAGCGCTCGCAGAACGTCGTGAACGCCGACGTCAGCCCCTCGTGCCCCAACTGCAGTCCCGAGAGGGAGAGTCCGGAGAAGCCCCGGCCCGACCCGGCCATGCTGTCGACACCGATCTCCTTCAACTCGGCCAGCGTCAGAGTGATCCCCCGGGCGATCGAGTCCAGGCCCGACGCCTTGATGTCCTTGTCCTCGTCACCGCTCATCGCGGCTCCTCCCCGTGTGCCGCCCGTAAGTCCACCGCCACCGCGTCCGGCACGATCCCTGCCACAGGCGGGAACAGCACGCCGTTCCCCTCGCTCCCCACGTCCAGAGCCACCCCGCACGGCACGCCCGTCGCCCCGACCCCGGCGTCCAGCAACCGGGCTCCCAGCACCCGCCGGTACGGCCACTCGCGTGCGGCTTCGCCCCTCGCGATCGCGAACCGGGCAAGCGCCGACTCGTCGGAGAAGGCGTACAGCCAACGGATCCCGCCGTGGTCCGCGACCAGGGGGGCCTCGTCCTCGCCGACCGGGACCAGGACGGCCGTACGGCGGAACTCGCCCAGCAGCGCGCCGAACTCGCGACGGCCGCGGGCGATGTCGTCCGTCTCCGGGAAGGAGGGCGCGAGCTCGGGTGATGCCGGAACGGGCGAGGGTGGTGCTCCGTCGTCCGGGGCGGGAAGCACCTTCGCGGTGGCCGAAGGGGGGCGCTCGTCCGCCGTGCCCGGTCCGGTCAGCTCCGCGTAGTCGTCCAGTACGGACCTGCGGGTGTGGGCCTTCGGACCGTCCCCGTCCCCCTGTTCAGCCATGTCCGGCATCAAAACACCAGCACATTGCCGACCGCAACGCCGCCTCGCCGGAAGGCGGTTCGGCGTTGCGGTCGGCGGCACCCGTATGCGGGCGAGGCCGCTGAGGGGAGGCGCAGCGACGTACGGCAAGAGTCCGCCGGGCCGAGCGTCGGGCGGCCGGCAGCGACTCCTCCGTTCTGAGCAGCGTCAAGGCGCATGGTGTCTCTGTTCTCGTTCTTCGGCCCGCCCGCCGTCACCCTCCTCCTCTTCGCCGTCGGGACGTTCCCGTACGCGCTGTGGGTGAGCAGGAGGAAACCCTCACGACCGGCCCGCTGGGCTGCGATCGGGGTTGCGGCAGCGCTCGCCGCCTACGGGGCCGGAACCGTCTACGGGCTCGCCTTCACGAATCCGCTCGACGTGTGCGGGGACAAGACCGGTGGCGGCGTGTACATGGATGCCGGGCGGGACCACGTCCTGGTCTCGGTGAGTGTGGACAGTTTCCCCCCGTCCATCACCTGTCACTGGACCGGCGGCCACAGTAGCCAGGAGGTGCGGTTCTGGGTTCTGCCTCTGCTGTACGCGGGGCTGGCCTGCGTCGTCGTCTGCTCCGCCCTGCTCCTCGTCGACCGCCGTACGTACAGGGAGGCTGGGTGATCATTCTGCTGAACTGGCGCTTCCTGACCTGGTGAGCCATCTGGCCACCCGACCGCAGGACACCCTCGTCGACCGTTTCTGACCTCTGTGTCCCACACGGCTGTGACACGGAACTGAGAAGCCGATCTGGATGAAGTGCCGGCTTCGGCCGTCCGACATCGCTGATGTCGACTGTGGATGTCAGGTGCCTTCTCACCCGTGGCTCCCACCGAAGCGACCGGCGAAGGCCATATCCGGCCGCCACGGCCGAAGGTCTGTCGGTGCAAGCCTTCGGCCGTCACGTGCTACCTGGTGGCACCGAGTGCTACCTTGGTCGATATGAGCGTTCAGCCCGAAATCACCCAACGGGATCTGCGCAGCCGGTCCCGAGAGATCATGGATGCCATACAGGGCGGCCAGTCGTTCACCGTCACTCGCGACGGACATCCGATCGGCCAGCTCGTCCCGCTGCGTCGACGCCGTCGGTTCGTCTCCCGCCAGGAGTTCGCCGCGATGTCCAGGACCGCCCCCGGCATCAACCTTGACAGGTTCCGCGCCGATCAGGACGCCACGGCCGACACCTACCTGGACGACCCCTATGACCGTTGACCGCTCGACGTATCAGCAGGGCCTCCTCGACACCAACATCATGATTCTGCGCCGCTGGGTGGCCCCCGAGGAGTTGCCGGACGAAATGGCGATCACCGCCATCACCCTGGCCGAGCTGTCCGCCGGTCCGCACGAGGTCCGTCGCAACGACGAACAGAGCAGTTACGACGAGCACGCCGAACGCGCCCGCAGGCTCGACGTCCTGCAACGCGCCGAGAACGAGTTCGACCCCATCCCCTTCGACGCCGAAGCAGCCCGCATCTACGGCCGTATCTGTGCCGCAGTGATCGGCGCCGGCCGCAAGCCGCGCCGCCGGGTGGCCGACCTGATGATCGCTGCCATCGCCGTGGCCGAGGGCCTCCCCCTCTTCACGACCAACCCCGACGACTTCAAAGAGCTGGACGACCTCCTCACCGTCGTGCCGGTCACCCGGCCGAGGGTGCCCCACGAAGGCTGACGGCAGGGCACCGGTGCGGTGGAAGCACACCGGACTTCATGGTCCGCGCGTGGCACGGATGTGATCATGGGGCAGGGCCGGTTCGAGAGATCAAGTCCTTGGAACCGGCCCTGTGCCGTGTGCCCCCGGCAGGATTCGAACCTGCGACACCTGCTCCCTGCGCTGGACTGGCTACGGGGCACGGCTGGCCGGCGACCCGAGGGTTGTCCCGTGAGCGGGTTCCGTGGCTGGTTGCCTCAGAGGAAGGCCGGCGGGGCGTCCTTTTCGATGCAGAGGCGCAGGACGCCCGCCAACCGGCGGGCGTCCTCCAGGTGCTGTTGGAGGGGCTGGTCGCTTTTCCCCCGTGCCCACTGGTCGGTGATCGCCTCCAGCCGGACCAGAACGGACGCACACTCGGCAGGCGAGAGGTCGTCACCCCCTCAACCGGCGTCCGCCCTACGGCAGCCCGTGCACGTGCGGTCCCACCGCGCTGGACCACGCGTTGCCCGCCGTCGCGTCCCAGTTGGTGGACCAGGTCATCGCGCCGCGGAGGTCGGGGTAGGTGCGGGACGGTTTGAAGGTGCCGCAGGAGGTTCCCCTGGTCAGGCAGTCCAGGGCGTTGTTGACGACCGTGGGGGAGACGTAGCCGCTGCCCGCGCCGCGGGTGGAGGCGGGGAGGCCGAGGCCCACCTGGGAGGGGGCGAGGCCGCCTTCGAGCTGGATGCAGGCCAGGGCGGTGAGGAAGTCCACGGTGCCCTGGCTGTAGACCTTGCCGTCGCAGCCCAGCATCGAACCGCTGTTGTAGTACTGCATGTTGACGACCGTGAGGATGTCCTTCACGTTCAGGGCCGTCCGGAAGTAGGAGTTGGACGTCGACTGCATGTCGATGGTCTGCGGGGCCATCGTGAGGACGAGGGACGGCCCCGCCTTCGCGGACAGCGAGCGCAGCGCCTGCGTCATGTACGTCGCGTCGAGACCGTTCTCCAGGTCGATGTCGACGCCGTCGAAGCCGTACGTCTGCATCAGGGCGTGGAGGGAGTTCGCGAAGTTGGTGGCGGAGGTGGGGTCGTTGACGGTCACCGTGCCGCGTTCGCCGCCGACCGAGATGATCACCTTCTTGCCCGCCGTCTGCTTGGCCCTGATGTCGGCCTTGAACTGGTCGACGGTGTAGCCCTTCAGGCCGGCCGAGTCGAGGGTGAAGGTGACCGCGCCCGGAGTCGTCGTCGCGTCGGCGAAGGCGACCGCGATGATGTCGTACTGGGCGGGCACGTCGGAGATCCGCTGGACCGTCGCGCCGTTGTCGAAGTTCTGCCAGTAGCCGGTCACGGCGTGCCTGGGCACCGAGCCCCCGCCGCCCGGTCCGGTCGCGGCCGTCCGCCCGGTCACCGCCGCCGACTTCACCGACTCGCCGGCCGCGTTCGTCGCGGTGACCTGGAAGGAGTACGACGTGGCCGCCGCGAGTCCGGTCACGGTGGCCGAGGTGCCGGTCACCGCCGTCACCTTCGTACCGTCGCGGTAGACGCCGTACCCGGTCGCGCCGGAGACCGCGTTCCAGGCCAGGGAGACGGACGAGGACGTCGTGGCGGAGACCGTGAGACCGGCCGGGGCGGACGGGACCGTGGGGCCCGGGTCGGTGCCCCCGCCGCCGTCGGGGCCGTACACCGAGACGTCGTCGGCGAGGTAGGCCGCCTGGCCGTACCAGCCGTGCAGGTAGATGGTGACCGAGGTGGTCGACGCGCCGGTGGAGAACGTCGTCGACAGCTGCTTCCAGGCGGCGGAGTCCGGGGTCCAGGTGGAGACGTCGGTGCTGCCGGTGCCGGTCGCGCCGAGGTAGGCGTAGCCGCCCTGGACCCACGCGCTCAGCGTGTAGGTGGAGTTGGGTTTCACGGCGACCGTCTGGGTGCAGCGGGCGTTGTCCTGGCCCGCCGGGGTCGCCTTCAGCGCGGCCGTGCCGCCGTGCACGGGGGAGGCGACGGTGGTCCCGCTGCCCGCGGAACACGTCCAGTTGCCCAGGCCGGACTCGAAGCCGGCGTTCCTGGCGTTGTTGACGTCCGCGGCGGACGCCTGGCCCGTGCCCGCGAGGGTGAGGGCGAGCGCTGCGGTGACGGCTCCCGACCAGAGCCGGGCCGATCTTTTAAGTGGGGACATGACAATAAGTTGGTCCAGACCAATTCCGTTGTCAAGCGTCAAGGGGCCGGTCCGCGACGGACCCTCGTGAGCAACCTGCCCCGTTTTGCAGTGACTTGCGTGAAGATCCGTCCGCAGGCGGCCACGGAAAGCTGTTCTCCCGCCACAGCGGCGTGGATACAGTGCTGAGGTAGTCACGCAATGAAGTCACCTCGGTGCGCCGGAGTAACTCCCGGTGGACCGGACCGCGGGAATCGGGGAGCTGCGCGTGCCAACTGCCATTGCCGTGACCGGTGCCGACCTGGCCCTGCCGCCGCAGGACGAACGCACCGTGCCCGCCGCCGTGCTCGACGGCCTGGACCGCCGGCCCCTCGACCAGGCCGTCGCCGACGTCCAGACCCTCCTCGACCAGCACGGGCACCTCGTCGTCGTGTACTCGCAGGCGGTCCCCGCCGCCGTCGAACAACGGCTGCACACCGTCCGCTCCCTCCTGGAGAGCGACCGCATCGCCCTGTTCCGGCCGGACCTGCCGCCCCTCGGACTCGCCGTCCTGGCACGCCAGTTGCGCCAGCTCGCCTCCTGCGACCTCAGCCCCGGCGTGCTCGCCTCGGCCGGCCGGCTGCTCACGCACTACATCCACGCCGGCGCGCTCCTCGCCTCCGTGGCCCGCCTCGACCGCGTCCCCGTCGGCCTGACCTCGCACGCCCGGTCGTGGATGCCCGGCAGCCAGTTCGCCGTACTGGCACACCCCCAGCCCCAGCTGGTGAAGGCCGGGCCGGAGACGGTCCTGCCCGGACCCGAGTTCGGCACCCGGATGCTGGTCGCCCGCGGCCGGCTCCAGTCCGACTGGGTCACCGGCACCCTCGCCCCCGCCTGGCGGACCCAGGGCCTGCGCGAGACGGAGGCGCCCGCCGAGTCCGCCGCCTGGTGGGGCACCGACAGGCTGATCGAGTTCTGCGCCTACCTGCCCGACCTGTCGGTCCTCTACCAACTGGTCACCTCGGTCCGCCAGGCCGTGTGCCACTGGTGCGGCGTCGACGTCATCGGCGACCTCTGCGTCTTCTGCTCCGCCACCCCGCCGCCCGCCCACGAGCCCGCCCCCGCCCGCGCCCTCACCGGCGGCGGCCCCCCGCACCGCGCACTCACCACGGGCGGCTGAGCCGGCACGAGGCCCCCCGACCGCGCGATCCGCCCGGGCCCGCCCCGGACGGCCCCGACCCGGAACCGCCGACGTCCCTCCGCCCCGCCCGCCACGTCCCTCCGCCCGCCCCACCACGTCCCCCGCCCGCCCCGCCACCGTCCGCTCGATCCGACCCCCAACGAGGTTGCACCGGTTCATGAACTCCCGTCAGCGCCGCGGCGTGATCCTCCTGCTCCTGTCGGTTCTGTGCGCCCTCGGCGCCTTCGCCGGCGTCCTCTCCGTCATCGACGACGTGCAGTCCAAGGTCGGCCCCGAGGTCACCGCGTACCGGGTCAGGTCCGACGTGGCTCCCTACGCGCCCCTCACCGAGGACCAGTTCGAGAAGATAGAGATGCCCGAGCGCTGGCTCTCCGGGAACGCGGTGACCGACCTCGCGGGCATCCGCGGCAAGATCGCCGTGACGACCCTGAAGAAGGGCTCGCTGCTCCAGAGCGACATGATCGTCGACCAGCCCGCCCTCCAGGCCGGCCAGCAGGAGGTCGCCATCATGATCGACGCGGCGACCGGCGTAGCCGGGAAGATCACCCCGGGTTCCTCCGTCAACGTCTACGCCACCTTCGAGGGCGCCCGCGAGAGCGACCCCGACCAGTCGAAGATCATCGTCACCAACGCCCGCGTCCTCGACGTCGGCGACCTGCGCGCCCTGAACCCCGACAAGGACGACCGCGGACAGCAGCTCACCGAGGCGGTCCCCATCACCTTCGCGCTGTCCACCCTCGACGCCCAGCGCATCACGTACGCCGAGTCGTTCGCCAAGCGCGTCCGGCTCGCCCTGGTGGCGCCCGGCACTCCCACCACGGTCCCCGACAAGGACCGCACGTACGAACTCGTCACGGACAAGTGAGGGCCGCCGCCATGCCCACGAGGATCCTCCCGGCCGTCGGCGACGCGGACGCGGTCCGCTCCCTCACCAGCCTGCTCAGCCAGCTCCCCGACGCCGAACCCGTCACCCCGGTCGCCGACTCCACCCAGCTCGTCGACACCCTCGCCCGCCTCGCCGCCGAGTCGGTGGACGAACTGCCCGAGGTCGTCATCGTCCACGAGCGCATCGGTCCCGTCCCCGCCCTGGAACTGGTCCGCGACGTCGCCCTGCGCTTCCCCGCCGTCGGCGTCATCCTCGTCACCACCGACGCCGGCCCCGGCCTCTTCTCCGCCGCCATGGACGCCGGCGCCCGCGGCCTGGTCACCCTGCCCCTCGGCTACGAGGACCTCGCCCACCGCGTCCAGGCCGTCGCCCAGTGGTCGGTCGGCGTACGACGCCATCTCGGCCACGGCGGCGACGTGTTCACCGGCGTCGGCGGCACCGTCGTCACGGTCAGCGGCGCCAAGGGAGGCGTCGGCGCGACCCTGCTCGCCGTCCAACTGGCCCTCGCCGCACAGGCCTCCGGGCGTCCCACCGCCCTCGTCGACCTGGACCTCCAGGCCGGCGACGTCGCCTCCTACCTCGACGTCCAGTTCCGCCGCTCGGTCGTCGACCTCGCCGCGATCAACGACCTCTCGCCCCGCATCCTCGCCGAGGCCGTCTTCCGCCACGACACCGGCGTGGCCCTGCTGCTCGCCCCCGGCGAGGGCGAACGCGGCGAGGAGGTCACCGACCGCGCCGCCCGCCAGATCATCGGCGCCCTGCGCTCCCGCTACGAGGTCGTCGTCGTCGACTGCGGCGCCCAGCTCGGCGGGGCCGGCGCCACCGCCGTCGAGATGGCCGACCGCGCCCTGCTCGTCACCACTCCCGACGTGGTCGCCGTCCGCGGCGCCAAACGCACCGTCCGCATGTGGGACCGCCTCCAGATCCGCAAGGCCGAGGAGACCACGGTCGTCGTCAACCGCCACAGCCGCGCCACGGAGATCCAGCCCGCGCTCGTCCAGAAGATCACCGGTACGCCCGTCGCGGAGACCGCGATCCCCGCCAACTTCAAGGAACTCCAGTCCGCCGTGGACGCCGGCCGCGTCCACGCCCTCGACGGCAAGGGCACCGTCCGCCAGGCCATGTGGGCCCTCGCGGGCGAACTCGGCCTCGTCGCGGCCCCGGAGGGCTCGCAGCACCGAAGGTCCGGCCGGGCCGGGCGCGGCGGCGACCGGGGGGCGGCGGGATTCCGCCGCAGGAGGGAGTGACGTGAGAGCACGACGGCCGGCCCCACAGCGACCGGCCCCACAGCGACCGACACCATGGCGACCGACCTTGCCGACACCACGGAGACCGGCACCGGGGCGGTACGGAGGCGACCGGGGCCAGGTCACCGTCGAACTCCTCGGCATGACCCCGCTCATCATCGTGACCTTGGTGGTGGTGTGGCAGTTCGTGCTCGTGGGATACACGTTCACGCTCGCGGGGAATGCTGCCGACGAGGCGGTGCGGGCGGGGACGGCGGCGCAGCGGGGGGAGCGGCAGGCCGTGTGCGAACAGGCGGGACTGGACAAGCTGTCGGACGCGTGGCGCTCCGGGGCCACGGTCAGCTGCCCGACGTCGGGCGGGTACGTGACGGCGACCGTCACCCTCCGGGTCCCGGTCCTGTTCCCGGGCGCGATCGACTTCCCGTTCGAGGTGAAGGGCCACGCCGGTGCCGTGGAGGAAGAGGACGGCGACTGACATGGGACGTGGACGCCTCGGACGTGAACGCCTCGGACGTGACATGGGACGTGGTCGCCTCGGACGGGACCGGGGACAGGTCGCCCTGGAGTACCTCGGCTTCCTGCCGATCCTGCTGCTCGTCGCGCTGGCCGCCGTACAGCTGGGCCTGATCGCGTACGCGGCGCAGCAGGCGGGTACGGCGGCCAGGGCCGGGGCCCGCAGCGCGTCGCTCGGCGAGGGCGCGGGGGGAGCCTGCCAGGGCGCGGTCAGTTCCTGGCTCGCCGGCGGCACCAGCTGTGCCCCCGAGGACCTGGGCGACGAGGTCCGCGTCACCTCCACCGTCACCATCCCCTCCGTCATCCCCGGCATAGGGGACTTCGGTGAGGCCCACAAGACGGCCACCATGCCGGTCGACCACTGAGGGAAGGGCTTTCGACATGAGCCTGCGGGCACGCATCACCTCGCCCGAGGAGCACGGCGGCCGGGGCGAGGACGGCCACCTGGTCGCCTCCTACCGGGCCAAGCTCCTGGAGGAGATCGACCTCGCCGAGATGAGCGCACTGGCGGCGGCCGAGCGCCGGGCCCGTCTGGAACGGGTGCTGGCGCACATCATCAGCCGCGAGGGCCCGGTGCTGTCCACGACGGAGCGCGCACAGCTCATCCGCAGGGTGGTCGACGAGGCGCTGGGCCTCGGCATCCTCGAACCGCTCCTGGAGGACGCCTCCATCACCGAGATCATGGTGAACGGCCCGGACGCGATCTTCGTCGAGCGGGGCGGCCGGGTCGAACAACTGCCCCTCCGCTTCGCCTCCGACGACCAGCTCATGCAGACGATCGAGCGCATCGTCTCCACGGTCAACCGCCGCGTCGACGAGACCAACCCCATGGTCGACGCCCGCCTCCCGTCCGGCGAACGCGTCAACGTGATCATCCCCCCGCTGTCCCTCACCGGACCCACCCTCACCATCCGCCGCTTCCCGCGCTCCTTCACCCTGCACGAACTGATCGGCTTCGGCTCGCTGGACGAGCCGATGCTGTACCTGCTGGCGGCACTGGTGCAGGCGAAGTTCAACATCATCGTCTCGGGCGCGACCGGCACCGGGAAGACGACCCTCCTGAACGCCCTCTCCGGGCTCATCCCGGAACACGAACGCATCATCACCATCGAGGACTCGGCCGAACTCCAGCTCCAGCAGTCCCACGTCATCCGCCTGGAGTCCCGGCCCCCGAACGTCGAGGGCAAGGGCCGCATCACCATCCGCGACCTGGTCCGCAACTCGCTGCGCATGCGCCCCGACCGCATCGTGGTCGGCGAGGTCCGCGGCGGCGAGTCCCTGGACATGCTCCAGGCGATGTCGACCGGTCACGACGGCTCCCTGGCCACCGTCCACGCCAACAGCGCCGAGGACGCCCTGATGCGGCTCCAGACCCTGGCGTCCATGTCGGACGTCGAGATCCCGTTCGTCGCCCTGCACGACCAGATCAACAGCGCGGTCGACGTCATCGTCCAGCTCACCCGCTTCGCGGACGGGACCCGGCGGGTGACGGAGATCGCGCTGCTCGACAGCCACGGCGGGGAGCCGTACCGGCTGGCGACCATCGCCCGCTTCAACGCCCGGCCGATGGGCGCGGACGGCCGCATCCACGGCGTCTTCGCGTACCACCCGCTGCCGCGCCGCACCGCCGACCGCCTCTACATGGCGAGCCAGCCGATCCCGCAGGCCTTCGGAGTGGCCCGCACGCTCGACGAGTTGACCACCAGAGAAGCCCGATAACCCGACAGCGCGACAGCCCAGTGGCCGGAGAGCCCGACAGCCCCACAACCCCACAGCCCCACAGCCCGGCAGCAGACCTTCGCGACAGCGCGGCCAGGACGGAAACGGAACAGGACAGGACAGGCAGGACCCCACATGACCCTCCAGAACCTGATCACCCTCACCACCGGCGTGAGCCTGCTGACCTGCTGCCTGGCCGTCGCGGGCGTGCACACCTACGCGCGGGGCCGCGCCCAGCGGGCCGCCCTCGTCGACCGCCTCACCGCCACCGGCCAGGTCCCCCCGGCCGGCCGCCGGCGCCGCTTCCGCACCCTGGACCGCCGCCTGCGCCGCACCGACCTCGGCCGCACACTGGAACTGCGGCTGACGGCCACCGGCCTGGACGTGACGCCGGGCGAGTTCCTCGCCCACATGCTGACGGCGGTCGCGGCCCTGTGGCTGATCGGCCATGCCACCCTGGCGCCCTTCTTCGGCCCCCTGGCCGGCCTGCTCGGCATCTGGGCCGCCTGGCAGTTCCTCAACTGGCAGCGCCAGAAACGCATCGAACGCTTCATCAACCAACTCCCCGAACTGGCCCGCATCCTGGCCAACGCCACCAACGCGGGCCTCGCCCTGCGCACCGCGATCGGCATGGCCGCGGAGGAACTGGAGGCCCCCGCCGGCGAGGAACTGGCCAAGGTCGCCAACCAACTGGCCGTCGGCCACTCCCTGGACGACGCCCTCGGCGAACTCGCCGACCGCCTTCCCTCCCGCGAACTCGTCGTCCTGGTCACCACCCTCGTCCTGTCCAACCGGGCCGGCGGCCAGGTGGTGGGCGCCCTGCGCAACCTCACGGAGACGCTGGAGGAACGCAAGGAGACCCGCCGCGAGGTCCGGACCCAGTTGTCCCAGGTGAACATGACCTCCTACGCGGTGCCGGCGCTGGGGGTGGGCGCCCTGTTCCTCATGGACAGCGTCGCGGACGGCACCCTCGACCGCATGACCGGATCTGCCGCCGGCCAGGCCAGCGTGATCATCGCCTTCGCCCTCTACGCCGTCGGTTTCGTCCTCATCCGCCGCATGTCCCGCATCGACGTCTGAGGACTGAGGACTTCAGGACTGAGGACTTCAGGACCGAGGGAGGAATCGACCGCCATGGAACTTCTGCTCGCACTCGTCATGGGCCTCGCCGTCTGGGGCGTCTTCGCCGGCCTGCGCATGTACCGCGCCGAGGTGAAACTGCCCAGCGACCTCGCCCTGGCGCTGGAGGTCGGCGCCACCCGTACCGGTGCCGTCGGCTCCCTCGTCGACCGCCTCGGCATGCGCTACGCCCCCGCGGTCCTGCGGCTCATGGGTCCCCGGCAGGTCGCCGGATACCGCCGCAGGATCGACCTCGCGGGCAACCCCGGCGGCCTGACGATCGACCGCTACGCGGCCCGCCGGGCGGTCTACGGGGCGATCGGCGCACTCGGCGCCCTGGCCGCGCTGCTCCAGGGCAGCTTCTTCCTCGCCCTCCTCATGATCGCGTTCGGCCTGTTCTGGTCCGAGGTCGGCATCTGGTCGGCGATCCGGGTCCGCAGGGACGCGATCGAACGCACCCTGCCGGACTTCCTGGACGTACTCGCCGTCGTCGTGAGCGCGGGCCTCGGTTTCCGCCAGGCCCTCGACCGGGTGGCGTCCCGGTACGCGGGCCCGTGGGCCGACGAGATCCGGATCACGCTCCGCCAGATGGACCTCGGCATGAGCCGCCGCGACGCCTTCGCCGAACTCCGCCGCCGCAACGACTCCGAGCAGGTCGCCATGTTCGTCACCGCACTCCAGCAGGGCGAGGAACTGGGCGCGCCGATCGTCGACACGCTGGTCGCGATCGCCAAGGACATGCGCCGTACGGACGC
This sequence comes from Streptomyces sp. NPDC088766, assembly GCF_044750845.1. Classification (NCBI taxonomy): domain Bacteria; kingdom Bacillati; phylum Actinomycetota; class Actinomycetes; order Kitasatosporales; family Streptomycetaceae; genus Streptomyces; species Streptomyces sp. NPDC088766. The sequence continues at coordinate 380,395 of NZ_JBIVKQ010000001.1, forward strand.
CCAGAACGCCCGCCGCAAGGCCGCCCGCGCGGTCCCCAAGGCCACGCTGATGATCACGACGTTCATGGTCCCGGCCACGATGCTCCTCCTCGGCGCGGGCATGCTGCTGGGCTCCGGCACGGACTTCAGCTCGATCACGGGCGAGTAGGTGAGCGGGATGACGGCCATGACGGCCACTCCGGGGCGACGCGGCGGCCTGCTGCGCCGCCGCCGTGCACGGGCGGCGGAAGCCGCTGCGGCGGCCGGCGTTCCCGCCGCGGGTCCGGACCTCGCGGACGCCCCCGTTTCCGCCGCCGCCCCCGCCCCCGCCCCCGCCGCCGCCCCCGTCGGCGCACCCGCCGCCTCCGCGGCCGAGTTCCCGGCCGAGCGGCGGGAGGCCGAGCCGCCCATACCGCTCCAGGTCAACGCCCTCCAGGCGATGTGCCGCCAGGTCTTCGGCTTCCGGCTCGCCATGATCGCCCTGGCCGCCCCGGCCGCCCTCCTCAACGCCTCACCGGGCCTGGGGGCCCGCCTGGTCGGCGCGGCCGTGGTCATCACCTTCATGGGCTCCTACGTCCTCTTCCGGGACTGGGAACGCTTCGGGCCCCTCCTGCTGCGCCACCCCACCCTGCTCGCCGTGGACACCCTCTTCGGCACCCTGCTGCTGATCTCCGCGGGCCCCGACACCACGCTCGCCTACGTCAGCGTCTGCACCCCCCTCCTCGCCGGCATCGTCTACGGCTGGCGGGGCGCCGCGGGTTTCGCCTCGCTCCAGTCGCTGATCCTGCTGCTGGTCCACGCCACCCTGGAACGGGAGTCCGGCGCCGGCCTCGCGGAGAGGCTGCTGCTCCCCGGCTTCTGCGTCATCACCGGGGCCGTGGGCTCCACCCTGCGCGGCCTCATGCTCCGCTTCGGCACCGCGACCCTGGCCCTGACCACGGTCAAGGCCCGGCTGGCCGTGACCCAGGCGGTCGCGGCCGAACGGGCCCGCCTGGCCCGCGAGATGCACGACTCCGTCGCCAAGACCCTGCACGGCGTGGCCCTCGCGGCGGACGGCCTGGCCCGTTCGGCCGGGTCGGCGGCCATGGACCCGGACCGCGTCCGGCAACAGGCCGAACTCGTCGCCCGCGCCGCCCGCCGCGCCGCCGCCGAGTCCCGCGAACTCCTCACCGACCTGCGCCGCGAGACGGACCCGGACCAGGGCGTCGACCTCCTGCACGAACTGGCCGCCCACACCCGCGCCTTCACCGCCCGGACCGGCCTGCCGGCCACCTACCGGCCCACGGGCGACCGCAGCACGCTCCCCGTCCCGCCCGCGGTGGCCCGACACCTCCTGACCATCGCCGCGGAAGCCATGGAGAACGCCCACCGGCACGCCGACCCCACCCGCGTCGAGGTACGGGCAGGCGTGCGGGACGGACTCCTCGACGTCGGCGTCCTCGACGACGGCCCCGGCCTGCCGCCCGACACCGACCTCGAACAGCTGCGCCGCACAGGGCACTTCGGACTCGTCGGCATGGCGGAGCGGGCCGCGACCGTGGGCGCCCGCATCCGCTTCGGCGACGGTCTTCACCCCCGCGGCACCGGAGTGTTCCTGCAACTCCCGCTCGCGGCACTCACGACTTCGACACCATGACCGGCACACACTACGACCCGACCCCCCACCCCCCGAGAGGAGGCCGCCCGATGCCGGACCAGCCCCCCGCCACCCCCTTGGGTGACGCCTTCGCCCCACCGCCCCCGTCCACGCCGGTGCGCGTGGTGGTGGCCGACGACAACCCGGTGGTCCGCGCCGGCCTGACCGCTCTCCTCTCCGGCGTGGAGGACATCACGGTGGTCGCCGAGGCCGCCGACGGCCGCCAGGCCTACGAGGCCGCCCTCCACCACCGCCCCGACCTCGTCCTGCTGGACGTCCGCATGCCCGACGTGGACGGCCTCTCGGCACTTCCCCACCTGGTGCGCATCGCCCCCGTCGTGATGCTCACCTACAGCAGCGAGTCGGAGGTCGTCCAGGAGGCCCTGCGGCGCGGGGCGGGCGGCTACCTGGTGCACGGCGAGTTCACCGTCACGGAGCTGCTCTCCGCGATCCGGGACATCGTGGCGGGACGGGCCCACTTCACCCCCGCGGCGGCGACGGCGGTGCTCGCCCACCTCCGCTCCTCCAATGCGAGTGCACATTATGACGGTTCCTCAGGTTCCTTACTCCCTGCGACTTATCGCGAACGGCTTTCGCATATGCAACCACTTGTGGGACAGTCGGTCGGGGCGCACCAACTCAGCGCGAGGGAGGCGGAGATCATGGACCTGATCGCAGCGGGCCTGACCAACCAGCAGATCGCCGCCACCTGCTTCATCAGCGAGAAGACGGTCAAGAACCACATCAACCGCATCTTCGCCAAGCTCCACAGCACCAGCCGTTCCGAAGCGGCGGCCAAGTGGCTGGGAACGGCGGTGACCCCGTGACAAGCCGCCGCACCCCCGATTGGGCCCGCGATTGGGCCCTGGGACCCTCCGCCGGGACTCCCGTTCCGCTCTACGTTCCTCGTGCCGGTAACGCCGCAAACGGAGGGGAACACCATGAGCGACCTGATGCTGAAGACCGTCGTCGCGGCCAAGGTCCGGGTGAGCGGCTGGAAGAACACGACGGCCGAGGCCGCCCGTCGCCGCGGCGACCGGGGGCAGACCGCGGTCGAGTACCTGGGCATCATCGCGGTGGTGGTGGCGATCGTGGTGCTGATCGCGAACACGAACCTGGGAGCGACCATCGTCAACAAGCTGACAGCTCAGATCGCCAAGGTGGCTCCCTGACGCCTTCACGCGGGCACGGCGACGCAGGGCAGGTCTTCCCCATCTACCTCACGGTGGTGGCGGGCCTGCTCTTTCTCGCGTTCGCGTACTTCGCGGTCGGCCAGGCCGCGGTGAACCGCAACGGCGCCCAGACCGCCGCTGACGCGGCGGCGCTGGCGGCCGCGCAGGAGACCAGGGACGGGCTTGCAGGTCAGTGGGTGGAGGACGTTCTCGATCCCACGAAATGGCAGGACATCTTCGAGGGCGGCGACGGGTTGGGGCTACCCGACCCGTGTTGGCGCGCCGGTGAGCTCGCCGCACAGAACGATGCCACCTTGGATGGCTGTGACCCGGACGGGCTGCGATTCCGCGTCACCGTCCAGGCGAACAAAGCGGCGGGAAAATCCGTTATTCCTGCCACGAGCACCACGAGGGCGCGCGCCGACGCCGTCGCCGTGATCGAACCGCTGTGCGATTTCGACCCCCCGGGTGAGGACGCCGAGGAGGACGCACTGCCGAAGCTCATCTGTGAGGGCGGGGATGACTGGGAGCTGGATCCTGACGACCTCGGCGATCTGCCCGGGCCCGAAGACCTCTTTGACGTCCACCTGGCCGACTGACGAGCGAATGACGAGTGGAGAAGGAAACAGAGTGATGAGCATGCGGTTCACGGGGAAAGCCCGCAGGGGGATGGTCGCGCTGACCGCCGTGGCCGGGCTGGCCGTCGGCTCGGCAGCCTGCGGCGGGGGCGGGGGCGACGACGCCAAGAAGCCTGAAAGCTCGTCGTCCGCTTCCACGGCCGATGGATCGCAGCCGAACCCTCAGGAGGGGAAGTCCGACGATCCGTTGGCAGAGGTGAAGGGGCCCGGCGGGCTTCTCCTTCAGATCACTTCTGCCGCGCGCGACTCCGGCGGCTTCGTGACGGTGAATGGTGTCCTGAAGAATGACGGTTCGGAAGTAGCGGTTGTTCCGTTGGAGTTGAGCGGCAACGAGACCGAGATCATGAACAACGGAAGGTCCCTCGGCGGAGCCACCCTCGTCGACTCCAAGAGCAAGAAGCGCTACTACGTCCTCCGTGACACGGAAGGCCGCCCCCTGACGACGACGGGCTTCTCGACGCTCAAGGCCGGCGAATCCATCGACGTGTTCCTCCAGTTCCCGTCGCCGCCCGCCGGCACGGCCGACGTCTCCTTCCAGCTGCCGCTGTTCCCCAGCGCGGTCATCAAGATCTCCGGGTGAGCCCCGATGACCCACACCGGACTCGCGCCCCGTCACCTGCCCCTGGCCCTGCTCACCACCACCCTGCTCGTCCTCACCGCGCCCCCCGCCCGCGCCGACGACCCCAGCGTCCCGCCGGGCACCGAACCCACGGCCACCGCCCCCGTGGAGGTGGACCCCAACGACCCCGACCTCAAGCTGCCCGAGGGCGCCACCCTCGCGGAGCCCAAGGTGCTCGACATCAAGCAGGTCGTCGAGGACGAGACCGGCGACGAGCGGCGGGAGGACACCAACGCGGACGTGAAGTTCGCCCTCCAGGCGGAGGTCCTCTTCGGCAAGGACAGTGCCAAGCTCAGCGCCGACGCGAAGGCCCGCATCGCCGGGATCGCCGCGGAGATCAAGAAGCAGAACGCCACGCAGATCCGGGTCTTCGGCTTCACCGACAACCTCGGTTCCTCCGCCCACGGTGACGTCCTGTCGAAGCAGCGGGCGAACGCGGTCCAGGCCGCCCTCGCCGGCGATCTGAACGACGCGAACGTCGTCTTCGAGGTGCGCGGCTACGGCGAGCAGTACCCCATCGCCGACAACGCCTCGGAGGCAGGCCGCAAGAAGAACCGCCGAGTGGAGGTCACGTTCCCGAGGACGGCGGGCTGACGGGCCGATCTGCTCAGCCGACCGGCCCCTCGCCCTTACCCGGCGTGCTCGGGGCTGGTTCGGGCAGTGGGTCGGCGACGAAGGTCCCACGCCCGTGAACGGTCTCGACGAGCCCTCGTTCGCGCAGAACCTGGGCGGCCCGTCGGACGGTGAGGTAGGCGACGCCGTACTCCTTAGCGAGATCGCGCTCCGAGGGCAGGCGGGCGCCGGGCTGGAGTTCCCCGCTTCGAATCCTTGCCTCGACGTGGTCGGCGACGGCGACGTAGATGAGCTGGGCTCCCTGCGGGTTGAAGTCGGGCACCTCACTGCGGTCACTCACAAGGGCAACATAGGTCGGTGCTGAGCTGCGCGAATCTATAGAGAGCTATACATAGCTATACATGGCTTAGTGGGATCGTGGGCAGACGAGACCCCGGCGACCGCGCGAACGGCCCCGGGGCACGACCACCAGCTTTCAAGGAGCTGATGACAGTGAGCATTATCCACGCGCTGCTGCGCTGGACCCTGGCCGTGTTCGGGCCCGGCACCGGCAGGCGCCGGGCGGGTACGTGCCCCGCCGCTACGGCCCCGGCCCGCGTCCCGGAGAGCCGGCCCGGCCCCGTGGTCGTACCGCTCCCCACAGCCCGTTCCCCGTACGGGCTGCCCGTGCTGCTCGACGGCGCCCGCACCGCCCCGGTCCGCCCGTACGTGCTCGCGGCGGAGAGGGCGGCCTGATGGGGGCGGAAGGCAGGAAGCCCCGCCCGCCGGTGCGGATGTGCGTGCGCTGCGAGGTGACCACGGAAACCCCGGTCGTGGTCGCCGTGGTGCACCAGAACTCGGGGCCGGGCTTCGTCGTGTACGCGTGCCAGGCGTGCGCCGTGCACTACCCGCCGCAGCAGGACGCCTTTCCCGTACGGCGACTGCCCGGCCCGGCCGGGGACCGGCAGTGACCGCACCCCCCGGCCCGGCGACGGACGAGTGCGAACCGTCGCCCGAGTGCGCCCTGGCGCGCAGGCCCGGATATGAGGACATACACGGCGCGTGCGACCGCCTGCGGGATGTCCCGCTCCCGCACGGCGGGGGCCTGCTGCTGGTGCGCCGCTGCGGCTGCGCCTGCCACCGCCCGCCTGCGGGGAACGAGGACCGGGCCGGCCCGTAGGCCCCGCCCCGGACGCCCGGTGCGGGGTGACGGTGTTCCTCGTCAGCGGATGTCGTGGTCGGGGTGGGCCCGGTCGTAGGCGTGCCGTGCCTCCGCGATGGCGGCGCGGTGGGCGAGCGACCAGTCGGCGAGTGCCTTGACCAGGTGGGTCAGGCCGGCTCCGGTCTCGGTCAGGCGGTAGTCGACCTGGGCCGGGACGGTCGGGTACACGGTGCGCAGCACGAGGCCGTCGCGTTCGAGCCTGCGGACGGTGAGGGTGAGCATGCGCTGGGAGATGCCCTCGACGGCGCGCTGCAGTTCGCGGAACCGGCGCGGTCCGCCCGCGAGTTCGACGATCACGAGCACCGACCACTTGTCGCCGATGCGGTCGAGGACGTCGCGGATCCCGCAGTCGGGGTGGTCTTCGCGGCCGCAGGGGGCGAGGTCGGCGGGGGTGGTTACCCCGGTGTGCGTGAGTGACATCGAACTGCCTTCTTGAAGCCGGTGGGGGCGCGATCAAGGATCAAGCGTAGTTACCGATGGGAACCACGACGGAAGGCTGCGATCGACATGATCCTGGTGACGGGAGCGAACGGGAACCTCGGCTCGGCCACCCTTGCGGCGCTGCGGGCCGGCGGCGCCGCTGCGACGGGGGGCAGCCGCACGCCGGGCGAGGGGATGCGGCACCTCGACTTCGACGACCACGCGAGCCTCGTCCTCACCGGGGTGTCGACCCTGGTGCTGATCTCCGCCGGTTACGCAGAGGACGACCAGGTCGTCGGGCGGCACGCGGCGGTTCTGGAGGCCGCCGCGCGCGACGGTGTCGGCCACGTCGTGTACACGAGCCTGACCACTGCCGGCGACCATCTCGGTTTCGCGTCGGCACACCGTGCCACCGAGCGCCTGGTGCGGGCGAGCGGACTGCCGTGGACGATCCTGCGCAACGGCCTGTACGCCGAACTCTTCGGCGGCTTGCTGATGTGGGCCGACGACGGCGTGGAGTCCGCATTCGGGGACGGTGCCCTGGCGGCCGTCGCGCGGGAGGATCTCGCCGACGCCGCGGCGATCGTCGCGGTGAGTCCGGCGGCACACGGCGGGCGCGTCCACGACCTTGTCGGTACGCCGATCACGGCAGGCCAGGTGGCCGACCGGCTCGGGGTCCCGCACCGCACCATCGGGCTGGGCGAGTACCGGCGCAGGCTCCTCGAGGAGACGCCGGGGCTCCTGCCGTTCCAGCCGCCCATGCTCGCTTCGATCGCCACGGGCATCCGGCACGGCTTCCTGGACGGCACCGCCTCCGACCTCACGGATCTTCTCGGCCGCCCGGCCCGCGACCCACTGGCCACGGCCGTTGCAGCCGCGTCCGCCACCCGACCGGAAGCAAGCCGCTAGCCGCTAGCAGCGGTCCCTCACGCAGAGCGCCCGAAATCGGCCTCCACCTCGATACGGGCCCCCACCCGCACCCCCCACCCCGCCATGACCCCCGCCCCCGCCTCCAGCACATGACGTGACCTCAGCCGGGGCAGGCCCAGCCGTCCCGGGCGCATGGTGCGGACGGACAGGACGGTCAGGCGGCGGTCCAGATAGGCGACGTCGATGGGCATCCGCATGCCGAAGGTGTGCACGCTGCCGGCGGGGGAGAGCAGCAGCGCGCCCTCGACCGCGTCCCGCCCCAGCAGGCCCCTCGTGCGGGCGCGGTACGAGGCCGCGATCTCCAGCGGGACCGTCACCGCCGCCCCGCCCTCACCCCGCACGACCAGCCGCCCCCGCCCGTCCCGAAACCGCCGTCCCATTCCCGTCCCCGTCCCTGTCCCTGTCCCCGGATCCGATCCGCCGACCGACCCCGCGATCCCAGTGGCCCCAGTGAGCCCAGCACCCCCCGGCGCTGACTCCCGCGCCACGACACGACCGTATCCCCGCCCCACCCCCACCACACCCCTCCCGTGGCACCGTGGGCGGAAGGACCCGAGGACCAGCGAGGGGCACCGCCATGCGTGACGTCGTCCTGACCGCCTCCGCCTCCGCCTCGGTCTCCGTCTCCGTCGACGGGTACACGGAGGGTCCCGGCTGCGCCCCACGAACCCGCCGAATCGGCTGCGCGGTAAAGGAGTTGTCCGGACGGGGACACCCGGATAAGAAGGGATCATGACCGAACTCGGCGCCATCTTCCGCCCGCAGTTGCCCCCGGAGCGGCTCCGCACGATCGCCCGTCTCGCGGACGCCACCGGACTCGACGAGCTGTGGGTCTTCGAGGACTGTTTCCGGGAGGCCGGGATCTCGGCCGCCGCGGCCGCGCTCGCCTGGACCGAGCGGGTCCGGATCGGGGTGGGTCTGCTGCCGGTGCCGCTGCGCAACGTCGCCGTCACCGCGATGGAGGCCGCCACCCTGCACCGGATGTTCCCCGGCCGCGTCAGCCTCGGCATCGGCCACGGCGTCCAGGACTGGATGGGCCAGGTCGGCGCCCGCCCCGCCTCCCCGCTGACCCTGCTGCGCGAGTACACCCTCGCCCTGCGCGGCCTGCTGAACGGGGAGCGGATCACGACCCGGGGACGGTACGTCACGCTGGACGACGTCGCCCTCGACTGGCCGCCGCCGGGCGGGGCCGAGGTGCTGGTCGGCGGGATCGGCCCGCGCACCCTGCGGCTGTCCGGCGAGGTCGCGGACGGCACGGTCCTCAACGAGGTCTTCACCCCGGAGGGCGTGCGCGAGGCCCGCCGGCTGGTGGCGGAGGGCAGGGCGGCGGCCGGCCGGGACGCCGCCCCGCACAAGATCGTCGTCTATCTCTTCACCGCCACCGGCGAGGACGCCGCCGCCCGCCTCCAGCGGGAGTTGGTCGCGACCGGTGTCGCCGACGTGCCCGGTCTGGGTGTCGCCGGGGACGCGGCCGAGGTCGCCGAGCGGGTCCGGCGGTACGCCGAGGCGGGCGCCGACACGGTCGTCCTCCTGCCGACCGCCGACGAACCCGACCCCGAGGGCTTCATCCGGTTCGTGGGCGACGACGTACGGCCCCTGGTGAAGTGACCGTGTCCGCCAAGAGGAACGGCTCCCGGCAGTCGTCGTCGCGCAACGGCGAGGACCGGCCCCGCCACCTCGTCGACGCCCGCAGACCGGCCCCGTAGTACGTCCCGACGCTGCCCCGTAGTACGTTTCGACGCTGCCCTGTGGTGCGTCCCGGCACTCCGGCCGTGCGCCCGGCCGTCGGGCGTGCGGCCCGGCCGTCACCTCCCTGACCGCCAACTCCGTCCGTGCTCGCAGCACTTCGCCCATCCGCCGGACCCGCTCGCCCGACTCCCGTTCGTTCCGGGAGCCGCGACCTGTTTGCGCCCGCCGCCCCCGTCGAGCCTCAGGGGGCCGGCCGTCCCTCGAGCCTGCGTCGGGACAACGACCCTGCGCGAACCGGGCATCAGGCCTACTTCTCCACACATCGCCCCGTCATCTCCACAGGGTTTCCACATCGTTATCGGAGTTGGTCCGGACCGCCGCCCCGCCTCCGGTAGATTCGACGCCAGGCAATTCGCGCCAGCAAAGCTGCGCGGGCGTCACCGTGCAGCGGAGGGGGCTGCGCGGTGACGTGCCGCGTCAAGCGGACGTGCGGCCGGGGTTAGCCCGTCGGAGGGAAGTCGGCCGCGCGGCCCGGGCGGGGCCCGATCGGCGGAAAAGTCTCCGCTTTCATCGGCGTCCGAGGCGGTCCGCCTGGATTCCGCCGCCTTTCGGTCGTGAACCACCTGCGAATCCCACCCCGACTCGTCAGCGCCCCGTCGCCGGACGGCTCCGGAGAGTAATTGTGGCGCGCCGATGCACGCGGCATCCCTCACGAAGGGTTATGGTGGAAACCCCCCCTCGGGCCGGTCCGTATCCCCCCCACGGACCGGCCCGTTTTTTGTGCCCGCGGGGACGGGGTCGCGCGAGGGCCTCCCGCACCCCGCCCGCCCGCCCCGGCTCCCGTGGGGGTAGGCTGCCGCCCGCGGGGACCGCCACCGCACGGAGGGGCTGACATTCACGTGAACCTGCGCGACAAGCTGCGCGGCCTGCTGGTGAGGCTGTACGCGCGCCGGGTGGAAGGCCACCTGGACCACGCTCAGGTGCCCAAGCACATCGGCGTGATCATGGACGGCAACCGGCGCTGGGCGAAGGCCGCGGGCTCCACCACCGTGCACGGCCACCGGGCGGGCGCCGACAAGATCGAGGAGTTCCTCGGCTGGTGCTCCGAGACGGACGTCGGCGTCGTCACCCTCTGGCTGCTGTCCACGGACAACTTCGACCGCGCCAAGGAGGAGCTGGTCCCCCTTCTCGGCATCATCGAGGACGTCGTCCGCACCCTCGCCGCCGACGGCCGCTGGCGCGTGCACCACGTCGGCACGCCCGACCTCCTGCCGGCCGGCATGCAGCGCACGCTGAAGGAGGCCGAGGAAGCCACCGCCGACGTCGACGGGATACTCGTCAACGTCGCCATCGGCTACGGCGGCCGCCAGGAGATCGCCGACGCGGTCCGTTCGATGATCCTCGACGCCCGGGACAAGGGCGTCTCGATGGAGGACCTCGCCGAGTCCGTCGACATCGACATGATCGGCCGCCACCTCTACACCGGCGCCCAGCCCGACCCCGACCTGGTGATCCGCACCAGCGGCGAACAGCGGCTGTCCGGATTCATGCTGTGGCAGACCGCTCACTCGGAGTACCACTTCTGCGACGTGTTCTGGCCGGCCTTCCGCAAGGTCGACTTCCTGCGCGCCCTGCGCGACTACGAGGCCCGGCACCGGCGCTACGGCGGCTGAGCCGACCGCACCACCGGCAAGAAGGCCGTTTCCGGCCGCACGCACCGGCCGCACCTCTCCGCCGTCCCCGTGAAAGCCCCCCCGGGTACCCCGTCCGGGGCGGAAGTAACAAGGAGTTCATCGGTGCGTCGTCATGTGCCGTGGCATGGCGGCGCATCTTCGAGGGCATAAACCAAGCAGGTCGACGCCCGAACCACGGGTGTCGGATCTCAGCGGACGGCACGGGGCCGTCCGCCCGGGAGGCCCTTTGCACCAGCCCGATCGTGCGGTCCGCACGGACGCAGCGGAGGGCCGGTATTCGGCCCGTGCAGGCGGTCGAATTCCGGTCCAGCTCCACTCCGTCGCTCCCCGACCTCATCCGAGGGGGTACGTCCTTCCGTGGTGACCAGCACAAAGCGCCACAAGCCAGACCGGCGCACCTACGTTCTCGACACCAGCGTCCTGCTGGCCGACCCGCACGCCATGAACCGCTTCGACGAGCATGAGGTCGTGCTCCCCGTCGTCGTGGTCACCGAGCTGGAGGCCAAGCGGCACCATCCCGAACTCGGCTACTTCGCCCGGCAGGCCCTGCGCCTGCTCGACGACTACCGGGTGAAGTACGGCCGTCTCGACGCCCCCATTCCGATCGGGGAGCTGGGCGGCACCCTCCGTGTCGAGCTCAACCACTCGGACCCCAGCGTGCTGCCCACCGGCTACCGCCTGGGGGACAACGACTCACGCATCCTCGCGGTCGCCCGCAACCTCCAGGCCGAGGGGTTCGACGTCACCGTCGTGTCGAAGGACCTCCCGCTGAGGATCAAGGCGTCCTCCGTGGGACTGCTCGCCGAGGAGTACCGGGCCGAACTGGCCATCACGGACTCCTCCGGCTGGACCGGAATGTCGGAACTGACGCTCCCCGGCGAACAGGTGGACATCCTCTTCGAGGAAGGACGCGTGTACGTCCCGGAAGCCTCCGAGCTGCCCGTGCACACCGGCCTGACCATCCAGTCCGAGCGCGGCAAGGCGCTCGGCCGGGTCACCGCCGACGGCAGTGTGCGGCTGGTGCGCGGCGACCGGGAGGCGTTCGGCATCAAGGGCCGCAGCGCCGAGCAGCGCATCGCGCTCGATCTGCTGCTCGACCCGGACGTCGGGATCGTGTCGATGGGCGGCCGGGCCGGCACCGGCAAGTCGGCGCTCGCGCTGTGCGCCGGTCTGGAGGCGGTCCTGGAGCGCCGCCAGCACCAGAAGGTGATGGTCTTCCGCCCGTTGTACGCGGTGGGCGGGCAGGAACTGGGCTACCTGCCCGGCTCCGAGGCCGAGAAGATGAGCCCCTGGGCGCAGGCGGTCTTCGACACGCTGTCCGCGGTCACCAGCCGCGAGGTCATCGAGGAGGTCACCGCCCGCGGCATGCTCGAGGTCCTGCCGCTCACCCACATCCGCGGCCGCTCGCTGCACGACGCGTTCGTGATCGTGGACGAGGCCCAGTCGCTGGAGCGGAACGTCCTGCTGACCGTTCTGTCCCGGATCGGCGCCAATTCGCGGGTCGTTCTGACCCATGATGTTGCGCAAAGGGACAATCTCCGGGTCGGCCGCTACGACGGCGTCGTCGCCGTCGTGGAGAAACTGAAGGGGCATCCGCTTTTCGCGCACGTCACCCTGAACCGGTCCGAGAGGTCCCAGATCGCGGCCCTTGTGACCGAAATGCTGGAGGACGGTCACATCTGACCGGCCCGCCCCGTTTCGTGGGCACCGTCGGAGAGTTGGCGCCGCTCGGCAAAGGCCGTGAGCCTAGTCGGGCGGCGCCTTCGCATGTGGGCGAACGATGAAATACCCAGGGCGAAACGGGATGTGAGCTTTCACACGCAACTCGGAATTGCCACCCGGCGTCGGGTTACGGCAGAGTCTCCATCCTGTCAGGCCCCGCATACGACACACATGTATCGCCAGCGATACGGCACCACACCAACTCCATAGCTTCGTCGTATGCCGCCCGAGCACCACGCGGCGCTCCCGGACAGGGAGTTGCCCACCGGGCCCGCGCCTCCCGTGACCCCGCAGTTGGGAGGCCAGTGTTCAAGGGCACGATTGCGTCCGCCAGGGTCACCGAAGCGGGCGATGCTGGAAGGAAACCGTGTGAGCCGGATCTCGGTCCGGGGATTCGCAGTGGCCTCGGCCACCGCGGTCACCGCCGTCGGAAGCGTGGTCGGCGTTGCCTCGGGCAGCGTCGCGCAGTCCAACGACGCGGAAGCGACGGCGAGCGAGGCCACGACGCTCCTCGCAGACATCCCCGTGGGCCAGCAGGCCCAGGTGCAGACCGCTTCCCTGACGCAGCAGGCCAGTGTCCAGGCCATCGCGGCGGACGAGAGCGCCAAGAAGGACGCCGAGGAAGCGGCCCGCAAGGCCGCCGCCAAGACCGCGATCGCGAAGAAGGAGGCCGCCGAGAAGGCGGCCGCGGAAGCCAAGGAACGCGCCGAGGCCAAGGCCGCCGCGAGCCGTGGCTCCGTGACCTTCGCCGTCCAGAGCTCCTACACGATCGCCCAGATCCAGGCGATGGCGCAGCAGATGGTGCCCGGCGGCCAGTACCAGTGCTTCAGCAACATCGTGGACCACGAGTCCAGCTGGAACTACAAGGCCGTCAACGCCTCCTCCGGCGCCTACGGCCTCTTCCAGGCGCTGCCCGCCGGCAAGTACGCGTCCGCGGGCGCCGACTGGCAGACCAACCCGGCCACCCAGATCAAGTGGGGGCTGAACTACATGAACGAGCGCTACGGCAGCCCGTGCGACGCCTGGTCGTTCTGGCAGGCCAACCACTGGTACTAGGCCGCACGCCCGCGACACCCGCTCAACCCCGCGCAGCCCCTCCCCGTCCTCGGGGGAGGGGCTTTCGCCCTGTACGGTCGATGCCGACGACTCCAGGGGTGAGTGGTGGGGAGAGACGGGGGAAGAAGGCGGATCATGTCGAGAGTGCCAGGGTGGCTCGGCCGGCTCGGTGCCGGTCTGACCGAGATGGGTGAGCGGCTCGACGAACGTCGGGCCGAGGCCGACCGAGAGAGCGGCGCCGGACCCGAACCGGCGGTGCCCGAGACGCCGGTGGCGCCCACCGCGGAACTGCCGCCGCCCGCGCCGCGCCCCGACCCGGCACAGGTCGTGCCGTGGGGCGTCCGGGTCGCCGCCGAGGCGGGCTGGCGGCTGCTGGTGCTCGCCGGGACCGTCTGGGTCCTGATGAAGGTCATCACCGCCGTCCAACTGGTCGTGCTGGCCTTCGTGGTGTCCCTGCTGCTGACCGCGCTCCTGGAACCCACCGTGGCCCGGCTGAAGCGGCTGGGCGTCCCCGGCGGGCCCGCGACCGCGCTGACGGCCATACTCGGGTTCGTCGTCATCGGCCTGATGGGCTGGTTCGTGACCTGGCAGGTCATGGAGAACATCGACAACCTCTCCGACCAGGTCCAGGACGGCATCGACGACCTCCGCCGCTGGCTCCTCAACAGCCCCTTCCACGTCACCGACAAGCAGATCAACGGGATCGCCAAGAACCTGCGCGAGGCGGTCGGCGCCAACACCGACGAGATCACCTCCGCCGGCCTGGAGGGCGTCACCGTCGTCGTGGAGGCCCTCACCGGCATCCTGCTGTCGTTCTTCTCGACGCTGTTCCTGCTCTACGACGGCAAGCGCATCTGGCAGTGGACCCTCAAGCTGGTCCCCGCCGCCGCCCGGCCGGGTGTGGCGGGCGCCGGCCCGCGGGCCTGGGCGACCCTCACGGCGTACGTGCGCGGCACGGTCGTGGTGGCGTTGATCGACGCCGTCTTCATCGGCCTCGGCATCTACTTCCTCGACGTGCCCATGGCCGTGCCGCTGGCCGTCTTCATCTTCCTGTTCTCCTTCATCCCGCTGGTCGGCGCGGTCGCCTCCGGGGCGCTCGCCGTCGTCGTCGCCCTGGTCACCCAGGGCGTGTTCACCGCGGTGATGACGCTGGCGGTCGTGCTGGCCGTGCAGCAGATCGAGGGCCACATCCTCCAGCCGTTCATCCTGGGCCGCGCCGTGCGCGTCCACCCGCTCGCGGTGGTCCTCGCGGTCGCCTCCGGCGGCATGGTCGCCGGCATCGGCGGCGCGGTCGTCGCCGTACCGCTGGTGGCGGTGACGAACACGGTGGTGGGCTACCTGCACGCCTACTCGCGCGAACCGGCCCCGCGGACGGCCCCGCAGCCCAGGGGCGCCACCGCGGTCGACGTGGCACCGGTCCGGCCGGCCGCCCCTCCGGCCCTCGTGGACGGGTCCGTCCGGCCCGACGACGGGGGTCCGGCGGCGGCAGCCTCCGGCGACGGGACCCGGCAGGGCGCCGCGGGCGGGGAACGACAGGGCCCCGCCCACCCCGAGGGGTGAACGGGGCCCGAGGCCGGCCCGCCGTCACTCGGCGAGGACGGCCTCCGTGTCGAGGGTGACGCCGACCGCCTGGATCACCGAGGCGATCTTGAACGCCTCCTGGATCACCTCACGCTCGAGGCCCGCCTTGCGCAGCACCTGCTCGTGCGAGTCCAGGCACATCCCGCAGCCGTTGATCGCGGAGACCGCGAACGACCACAGCTCGAAGTCGACCTTGTCGACCCCGGGATTGCCGATCACGTTCATCCGCAGCCCGGCCCGCAGGTTGCCGTACTCGTGGTCCGACAGCAGGTGGCGGGTGCGGTAGAAGACGTTGTTCATCGCCATGATCGCGGCGGCCGACTTCGCCGCCGCGTACGCCTCGGGCGAGAGGTTCGCCTTCGCCTCCGGCGCCAGCTCGCGCAGCACGATCGGGGAGCGCGAGGCGATCGCGGTCGCCAGCACGGTGCCCCACAACTGCTGGGCGGGCAGGTCGGAGTTGCCGATGACCGAGCCGAGGTTGAGCTTCAGGTCCTTGGCGTAGTCCGGTACGGCGGACTTCAGGGTGTCGAGGGACATCTCAGGTCACTCCCCGGCCAGCAGCTTGACCGGGTCGAGGGTGTCCTCGCCCTTGGTCCAGTTGCACGGGCACAGCTCGTCGGTCTGGAGGGCGTCCAGGACCCGCAGGACCTCCTTGGGGTTCCGGCCCACGGAGCCCGCGGTGACCATCGTGAACTGGATCTCGCGGTTCGGGTCGACGATGAAGACGGCGCGCTGGGCGAAGCCGTCCTCGCCCTCGATGCCGAGGTCCCGCATCAGCTCGTGCTTGGAGTCCGCCAGCATCGGGAACGGCAGGTCGGTCAGGTCCGGGTGGTCCTTGCGCCAGGCGTGGTGCACGAACTCGGAGTCGCCGGAGAAGCCCAGGATCTGCGCGTCGCGGTCGGCGAACTCGTCGTTCAGCTTGCCGAACGCGGCGATCTCGGTGGGGCACACGAAGGTGAAGTCCTTGGGCCACGCGAACACGACCAGCCACTTGCCCTCGTAGGACTTGTGGTGGATCTGCTCGAACTCCGCACCCTTCTCCAGCGAGACGCAGGCGGTCAGTTCGAACTCGGGGAACTTGTCACCGACAGTGAGCACACGCTCTCCTTGCAGCGAAGAAGCGTCCGGATCGCGGACGCTCCCCATGGGTTGGACGAACCCGATGCTGGCACAGGGTGCATTGATTGCAGAAATCGCTACACTCGGTCCGGTTGATCGGAGGCGGTTATCAGTGACCACGGGTAATGGCGGGGCCAAGAGGCGACTGCCCAGTCTGGCGCAACTGCGGGCCTTCGCGGCCGTCGCCGAGCACCTGCACTTCCGGGACGCGGCCGCCGCCATCGGCATGAGCCAGCCCGCCCTGTCCGGCGCCGTCTCCGCGCTGGAGGAGACCCTGGGCGTGACCCTCCTGGAGCGTACGACGCGCAAGGTGCTGCTCTCCCCGGCCGGTGAGCGTCTCGCCGTACGGGCCAGGGCGGTGCTGGCCGAGGTCGGGGCGCTGATGGAGGAGGCGGACGCGGTGCGGGCGCCGTTCACCGGGGTGCTGCGGCTCGGGGTCATCCCCACCGTCGCGCCCTACCTCCTGCCCACCGTCCTGCGCCTGGTCCACGACCGCTACCCGGCGCTCGACCTGCAGGTCCACGAGGAGCAGACCGCCAGCCTGGTCGACGGACTGCACACCGGCCGCCTCGACCTGCTGCTGCTCGCCGTCCCCCTCGGCATGCCCGGCGTCACCGAACTCCCCCTCTTCGACGAGGACTTCGTGCTCGTCACCCCGCTCGGCCACCGGCTGGGCGGACGCGAGGGCATCGCGCGCGAGGCCCTCAGGGAGCTGAACCTGCTGCTCCTCGACGAGGGGCACTGCCTGCGCGACCAGGCCCTGGACATCTGCCGGGAGGCCGGCCGCGAGGACGCCCCGGTGACCACCACGGCCGCCGGGCTCTCCACCCTCGTCCAGCTCGTCGCCGGCGGCCTGGGCTGCACCCTGCTGCCGCGCACCGCCGTCACCGTCGAGACCAGTCGCAGCACGCAGCTCCTCACCGGCCGCTTCGCCGACCCCGCCCCCACCCGCCGGATCGCCCTCGCCATGCGCTCCGGCGCGGCCCGCGGCGCCGAGTACGCCGAACTGGCGGACTCCCTGCGGGAGGCGCTGGTGCCGCTGCCGGTGCGCGTTCTCGGGGCGGATGCCTGACGCCCCGTCCGCGGGCGGGGGAGGAGCACCGACGGGCAGAGCGCGCCAGCGCCGAACGGGCCGGGAGCCCCGCCGTTCCGGCAGGGCTCCCGGCCCGTTCGACGCCGCGCGCGTCACTCCGTGCGCAGGCCGTCCGGCCGCATCAGCCGCAGCAGCGGCGGCAGGCTCAGCAGCGTCACCCCGAGGACGACCGCGGCACCGGTGGCGGTCATCGCCAGCACGCTCGACCAGTCGACGCCCACCGGCGTGCCCGTCATCCGCAGCAGCACCCCGCCCAGCGTGATGCCCACCACCGAGGCCAGCAGCAGGCCGAGCCCGACCGGGAGCGCCGTCTGCCACAGCACCGACATGCTCAGCGTGCGGCGGCGGGTGCCGAAGGCGACCAGCGCGGACAGCAGCTTGCGGCGTTCGCGCAACTGCTCCAGCTGCGACACCAGCAGGCTCGCGCCGATCAGCACCAGCACACAGACGGAGCCGACGAGCAGACCGGTGCGGATGGAGGCGAACTTCTCGTCCTGCTTCGTGGAGTACCAGTTCATCGGGCGGGTCATCGGATCCACCCGGAACGCCGTGTTGCGGGCGTGGTCGTACGCGTCGGGCACGGACTCGTCGAACGAGAGGTACAGCTGACCGCTGACCAGCTCCTGGGCCGCCTCGGGCAGCGCGCTCGGCGTCAGCAGGAAGCCTCCCCGCTCCCACTCGGTGAGGCCCTCGACCGACCGGGCCGTGGTGACGCCCGCGGGGACGGTCCAGACGGTCTCCCGGCTGCCTTCCGACGTGGACTGCTCGAGGTACAGCTTCTTGCCGGGCCTGTTCAGCTGCGGGCCCTCCGTGGCGTACTCGACGCCGTCGACCACGAAGACGTCCCCCTCCCGGCACGAAGGAAGCTTCGCCAGCTCGCGCAGGGCCGGGCAGTCGCCCACGGTCAGCGCCGCGCTCAGGCTCGGGCCGTTCTCGCTGTTCCAGGAGGAGTCGCCCAGGTAGCCCTCCCACAGGGCCGTGACCTTGCGGACGCCCTTGGTGTCGGTGAACTTCCGGGCGGTCTCGGCCATCGGGACGCCGTCCGGCACCGCGACCTGCATCTGCGCCCGGGTGACGTCCTGGCCGGTGGCCTCGGTGTAGTCGCCGTCCACGCCCGCGAACAGCATCTGCAACGCGATCGCCCCGGCGACCGCCACCGCGATGCCGTTGACCATCCGGGCCGCCGTACCGCTGCTCAACTGCAGTCTTCGTACCGCCAGTTGCCAGGCGACGCCGCCCGAGCCGAGCCTGGCCACGACCGTCTCCACGAGCCAGGGCAGCAGGGCGGTGATCCCGACGAGGACGAGCAGGACACCGCCGGTCACCAGGTACTGGTTGAAGTCCCCGTTCTCGCGGCCCTGTCCGATCATCGGGTAGAGCATCGCGAGGCCGGCCACCGGCATCAGCAGCCGCCACCACAGCCGTCGCCGTGCCGGCCTGGCCGTGCGCACCACGCCGAGGGGTTCGATCACCACGCCCCGCAGCGCGAAGAGGGTGACCAGGACCGCGGCCGTCGGCACCGCCAGCACGATCAGGGCGGCCAGCGCGGGGGAGGGGTCGAGGTAGCTGGGCCACACGCTGATGCCCATCACCTCGACCGAACCGGCCACCTGGCGGCCGATCAGGAAGAAGACCGTGCCGAGGACCAGGCCCAGCAGCGAGCCGGCCATCGCCTCGCCCGCCGCGATGCGCCGCGTCATCCGCCCGTCGCTGCCGATCAGCCTGAGGGCCGCGAGCCTGCGGTCGCGCCGCTCGCCGCCGAACCGCACGGCCGCGGCGATGAACACGGCCACCGGCATGAGCAGCACCACGATGACGACGAGGACGAGCAGGAGCAGCACCGGGTCGGTCTCCTCCTTCGTCGGCTGCGGGTTCCCGAACCCCTTCAGCCTGATCGCCCCCACCCCGTCGTCGAGGTGCGCGGCGAGCCCGGAGGCGCCCGCGTAGTAAGCGAGTTCCCGGGAGCCGATCAGCCCGGCCTCCCCGATCGTCCCGACGATCCGGTACGGCAGCCGCTCCCGCAGCAACGCCGAACCGTCGGAGGCGAGCAGCTTCCTCAGCGCGGGCGAGACCACCATGTCGCCCCTCGCCGGGAACCGGCTCACACCGGGCGGCAGGGGAGCCCGCGCCCCTTCCGGTTCCACCAGCCGGCCGCGTACGTCCTTGTCGCGGAACGTCGTGTCGGAGTCGGCGATCAGCAGGGTGTCGTCGGCCCTGGCCGGCTGGCTCGCCCCGAACGGCCAGTCGAGCCGGGCGTCCTCACGCGCGTGGCGCGCCGCGAGGGCGTTCGGCACCGCCGTCGTCAGCAGCAGGACGGCGACGCCGAGCCCGACGCCCACGGCCGTCAGCACGGCCCGGATCCAGCCCTCCCGGCCGCCGGCGAAGGCGAACCGGACCCCCAGGGCCAGATCACGGCCCCACTGGCGCAGGTTCATACGACGCGCTCCATGTCCCGCGACTTCCCGTCCCGTACGACGATCTCGCGGTCGGAGTAGGCGGCCACCCGGGCCTCGTGCGTGACGAGGACGACGGCCGCGTTGGCCGACCGGGCGGCCTCGGTCAGCAGCTCCATCACGCGTTCGCCGTTGAGGGAGTCCAGCGCGCCGGTCGGCTCGTCGGCGAACAGCACCCGGGGGTCGGTGACGAGCGAGCGCGCCACGGCCACCCGCTGCCCCTGCCCGCCGGACACCTCGCCGGGCCGCTTGCCCTTCAGGTCGTCGACCTCCAGCCGCTCCATCCACGCCAGGGCGGCCCGCTCGGCCTGCTTGCGCGGGGCGCCGTTCAGCCTGAGCGGCAGCGCCACGTTCTCCACGCAGGTCAGCTCCGGCACGAGCTGCCCGAACTGGAACACGAACCCGAACTCCGAGCGGCGCAGCGCACTGCGCCGGGCGTCGCTCATCGTCGCCA
This sequence comes from Streptomyces sp. NPDC088766, assembly GCF_044750845.1. Taxonomy (NCBI): domain Bacteria; kingdom Bacillati; phylum Actinomycetota; class Actinomycetes; order Kitasatosporales; family Streptomycetaceae; genus Streptomyces; species Streptomyces sp. NPDC088766. The sequence goes on from NZ_JBIVKQ010000001.1 coordinate 400,424, forward strand.
GCTCCTGCCCGTCGTAGGTGATCGAGCCGGAGTCGGGCGTCACGATCCCGGCGAGGCAGTGCAGCAGCGTGGACTTGCCGGACCCGGAGGGGCCCATGACGGCGACGACCTCGCCGGGGTGGATGGAGAACTCGGCGCCGTCCAGCGCGAGCGTCGGACCGTAGGCCTTGCGGAGGTTCTCCGCGGCGAGCAGCGAACCGGCGGGGGCGCTCACGCGGTCACCGCCTCTCGCAGCCGGTCCAGACGGGCGGCGGTCAGCTCGAGCCAGCGCAGGTCGGCCTCCAGGTGGAACAGGGCGTGGTCGCAGATCAGCTGGTCGGCGAGGTCGCCCCGGCGCTTGCGGTCGGTGAGGATGCGCATGCTGCGCAGGTGCTCGGAGCGCTGCGTGTCCAGGATGTCGGCCGCGTCGCGGTGCGTGAGCAGCGCGAGGACGACCTTGGTGTAGAGCGTCGACTGGAGGTACGGCTCCGGCTTCTCGGGCGTGGCGAGCCAGCGGGCGACGTCGGTGATCCCGGCGTCGGTGATGGCGTACCGCTTGCGCTCCGGGCCGCCGCCGGCCTCGATGCCGTCTACCTCGACCAGGCCGTTCTTCAACAGCCGGGACATCGTCGAATAGACCTGGCCGTAGTGCAGCGGCCGGTCGTGACCGAACTTCTCGTCGAAGGCCCGCTTGAGGTCGTAACCGTGGCGGGGCCCGGACTCCAGGAGTCCCAGGAGTGTGTGACCGATGGACATGAGGAGGACTGTACACACGGTGTATACGCGGTGTGTATACGCGGAGTGCGGAGAGGGCGGCTGGCTGTACGGCGGCGCAGGTGGGGGCTGATTGTCACAGGTTCGCCACAACGGCCGTCCGGTGCGCGGCGGCCGGACGTGGCAGCCGGACGTGGCGGCCGGACGCCGCGGGGGGCCGGGCGGTCAGGTCGGCGGGGGCCCCGGTGCGGAGCCGCCGGGAGGGCCGGGAGGCCGCCCCCGGCGGGGCAGGGGGCCGGCCTCCCCGGGCAGCCTGCCCGCCTCCTTCAGCGCCCTCCGCAACAGGAACTCGATCTGCGCGTTCGCCGACCGCAGTTCGTCGGAGGCCCACCGGGCCAGCGCGTCGTACACCAGCGGATCGAGCCGCAGCAGCACCTGCTTGCGCTGCTGCGGCCGACGCCGAGGGGCGGCCCCCTCTTCGGGCGGGGTCACTGGTAGAGCGTCCCCGCGTTCAGTACCGGCTGCGGTGCCCGGTCCCCGCACAGCACCACCATCAGGTTGGACACCATCGCCGCCTTCCGTTCCTCGTCCAGTTCCACGATGCCCTGCTCGGCGATCCGGCCCAGCGCCGCCTCCACCATGCCGACCGCGCCGTCCACGATCTCGCGCCGCGCCGCGACCACCGCGCCGGCCTGCTGCCGCTGCAGCATCGCGGAGGCGATCTCCGGAGCGTAGGCGAGGTGCGTGAAGCGGGACTCGATGATCCGCACACCGGCGGCCGCCACGCGCGCGTGCAGCTCGACGGCGAGCTTCTCGGTGATCTCCTCGGCGTTGCCGCGCAGTGAGAGCCCGTCCTCGTCGTGGGCGTCGTAGGGGTACTCGATGGCTATGTGCCGGACCGCGGCCTCGGTCTGGGTGGAGACGAACTCCACGAAGTCGTCCACCTCGAAGGAGGCCTGCGCGGTGTCCTGCACCTTCCACACGACGACCGCGGCCAGCTCGATGGGGTTGCCGTAGGCGTCGTTGACCTTGAGGACGGCGGTCTCGTGGTTGCGGACGCGGGTCGAGATCTTCTCGCGGGAGGTGAAGGGGTTCACCCAGCGCAGTCCGTCCTCGCGGATGGTCCCCCGGTAGCGCCCGAACAGCTGCACCACGCGGGCCTCGCCCGGCGCCACCGTGTTCAGCCCGCACATCGCGAGGAACGCGGCGAGTGCGACGAGGACGCCGCCGGTGATGAGCGCGGCCTTGCCGCCGGTCGCGGTCACGGTGGTGGCGGCGGCGAGCAGGGCGGCGCCGGCCAGCAGTCCGACCAGGCCCGACAGCAGCGCGAGGCCGCCGCCCACGCTGCGGGCCGGGAACTCGCGCACCCGCGGGGCGGGCATCTCGGGCACGTCGGCGGTGGCCGAGGGCTCGTGCGTGGACTCGTTCGTGGGCATGGTTCCCCCGTTTCTCGCGGGCGGCCGGGCCGGTGGTCCGGGGGACGCCCGCGGATGAGCTGCGGTCTATCTAAGTGATATCACTTTAACGGGCGTTGGCAACCCTCGACCGCTCCCGGACGTCGATTCGGGTGGAACGGTGCGCCGGTTCCCCCCGTGGGGGGTGCTGATTCTCACGCCCCCGCGGGACCGGATCGAGACCCGTTCGTCACAGAGAGCGGTGTTAGCTTTCTGAGCTGACCTGCCTCCGGGCACTGGTGCGACTACCGAGTAGGAAGCGGAGCGAGCGGACTCATGGGACGAGCGGAAGAGAGACGAGCGCGACAGCGTGGTGGTCGTCGCGCGGCGCCCAGGAACCGCTCGTCGCAGACGGCGGCCCCCGAGGCGCGCACCGAGTCGGCGTCGTCGGCGCAGGGCGCGACGCGCACCGCGGCCGGCGGGCGCGCGGCGGCCCGCCGCGGCGCGGGGAAGGGCGGCAAGGGGGCCGAGGGCGGCAAGGGCCGCATACGCCGCCTGTTCACCTGGAAGAAGATGCTCGGCGGCTTCCTGGGCTTCTGCGTGCTCGTCGTCGGAGCCTTCATCGTCCTGTACATGACGACGCCGATTCCGGCCGGCAACGCCGCCGCCAAGCTCCAGAGCAACATCTACAAGTACAGCGACGGCACCCTGCTCACCCGCGACGGCGACGTCAACCGGGAGAACGTCGACCTCGCGGAGGTCCCCAAGGAGGTCCAGCACGCCTTCGTCGCCGCCGAGAACAAGAGCTTCTACGACGACGCCGGCGTCGACCTGAAGGGCACCGCGCGCGGCGTCCTCAACACGGTCATGGGCAAGGGCGCCCAGGGCGGTTCGACGATCACGCAGCAGTACGTCAAGAACTACTACCTGACCCAGGAACAGACGGTCACCCGCAAGCTGAAGGAACTGGTCATCTCCCTCAAGCTGGACCGGGAGGAGTCCAAGGACTACATCCTGGCCGGCTACATCAACACCAGCTACTACGGCCGCGGCGCCTACGGCATCCAGGCCGCCGCCCAGGCCTACTACCGCGTCGACGCCGACAAGCTCACCGTCCCCCAGGGCGCCTACCTCGCAGCCCTGCTCCAGGCCCCCAGCCAGTACGACTGGTCCTCCGCGAGCGACACCGGCAAGAAGCTGGTCAAACAGCGCTGGAACTACGTCCTGGACAACATGGTCGAGGAGGACTGGCTCGACAAGGCCGAGCGCGACGCCATGGAGTTCCCGGTCCCCGAGGAGCCCAAGGCCGTCCCCGGCCAGGAGGGCCAGGTCGGCTACCTGGTGAAGGCGGCCAACAGCGAGCTGGAGAAGCAGCTCGTCGCCCAGGGCGTCGCCGACAGCAGCCAGGAGGCCGAGGCGATGGTCGGCGCCGGCGGCTGGAACATCACCCTCAACATCGAGAAGAAGAAGCAGAAGGCGCTGGAGAAGTCCGTCAAGGAACAGCTGACCGGCAAACTGGACGCGAAGAAGCGCCCGGTCGACGGCGACATCCAGGCCGGCGCCGTCTCGGTGAACCCGAAGACGGGCGCGGTCGTGGCGATGTACGGCGGTGTGGACTACGTCAAGCACTACACGAACAACGCCACCCGCACCGACTACCAGCCCGCCTCCACCTTCAAACCGGTGATCCTGGCCGCCGCCCTGGACCAGGGCGCGGTGACCCAGGACGACCAGAAGATCAGCGTGAACACGGTCTACGACGGCACCAGCAAGCGCCCCGTCGTCGGCAGCGACATCGGCTTCGCCCCGGAGAACGAGGACGACGTCGACTACGGGGACGTCACCGTCCAGACGGCGATGAACAAGTCCGTCAACTCCGTCTTCGCCCAGATGGGCGTCGACGTCGGCATGGACAAGGTCCTCAGGACCGCCTCCGACCTCGGCATGGACACCGCGGACCTGAAGGCCGTGCCCGCGCAGACCCTCGGCACCATGGGCGCGAGCCCGCTGCAGATGGCCGGCGTCTACGCGACCCTCGACAACCACGGCAAGAAGGTCACCCCGACGCTCATCAAGTCGGCGGAGAGCAGCGCCCACGCGGTGGAGCCGGCCGACCCGATCGGCGACCAAGTCGTCAGCCGCGAGGCCGCCGACACGGTCACCTCGGTGCTCACCGGCGTGGTCGACGACGGCACGGCCCAGAAGTCCGTGCGGGACAACCCCCTGCGCAACGGCCAGAAGGTCGCGGGCAAGACGGGCACCTCCGACGACAACAAGTCGGCCTGGTTCACCGGCTACACGCCCGACCTGGTCACCTCGGTCGGCCTGTTCGGCGAGTCCGCCAAGCCGCCGCACCCCCAGGTCACCATGACCGGGGCGACCGGCCTGCTCCCCGGCAAGGGCCGCGTCAACGGCGGCGGCTACCCGGCGCAGATCTGGGCGGCGTACACCTTCGGCGTCTCGAGCAAGGTCAGCCGGTTCGACCTGGAGACCGACCAGGGCGCGGCGGTCCAGCCGACCGTCACGACGAGCCCCTCGCAGTCGCCGTCGCAGGAGCCGTCAAAGACGCCGAGCACGGCGCCCTCGTCGAGCGAGCCGTCGAAGACGCAGGAGCCGTCGCAGACGCCCACCACGCAGGAACCGTCGCAGACACCGACCACGCAGGAACCGTCGCAGACACCGACCACGGGGGCGCCGACGACCGGCGAACCCCAGAACCCGCTGGATCCCCAGTTCGGCAGTCAGTAGCAGTCGGCAGCGGAGGACGACAGCACGAGGCAGGGGCGCCCGGCATCATGCCGGGCGCCCCTCCGCGTCCTACCGCTGCCCGCCGTCCTGCCACCGGGACGGCGCGGCCTACGAGCCCTGGTTCAACTCGAACCAGACCACCTTCCCGGTGCTCAGCCGGGTCGCCCCCCACCGCCGGGCCAGCCGGTTCACCAGGTACAGCCCGCGGCCGCCCTCGTCGGTGGCACGGGCCTGCCGCAGCCGCGGCAGCTGCGGCACGTCGTCGCCGACCTCGCAGCGCAGCACGTCGGTGCGCAGCAGCCGCAGCGACACCGGCCGGGTGGCGTACCGCACCGCGTTGGTGACCACCTCGCTCACCAGCAGCTCGACGGAGTCCGTCATCTCCTCCATGCCCCAGCGCGACAGCGCCCCCCGGGCGAGGCGCCGGGCCCGCCCCGGAGCCGCGTCCTCCGGCTCCAGGAACCAGTACGCGACATCACTGGGCGCGATCCCGTCGAAGCGGGCGGCGAGCAGCGCGATGTCGTCGTCCCGGTCGCCCGGACCGAGCATGTCGAGGACCTCGTCGCACAGGGCCTCCAGCGGCGGCGGATGGTCGGGACCGGTCAGCTGCGCGGTCGCGGCGAGCTTCTCGCGCAACTGCTCTATGCCGGTCGCCACGTCCCGCAGCCGGGACTCCACCAGACCGTCCGTGTACAGCAGCAGGGTGGCACCGGCGGGCGCGTCCAGCTCGACGGCCTCGAAGTCGACGCCGCCCACCCCGATCGGGGCGCCCGGCGGCACCCGCAGCACCTCGGCCCGGCCGCCCAGGTGCAGCAGGATGGGCGGGGGATGGCCGGCGTTGGCGATGGTGATGCGGTGCGCCACCGGGTCGTAGACGGCGTAGAGGCAGGTCGCCATGCGGTCGGTGCCCAGGCGCTGGGCCTGCTCGTCCAGGTGGTGCAGGACCTCCTGCGGGGGCAGGTCCAGCCCGGCCAGCGTCTGGGCCGTCGTGCGGAGCTGGCCCATGATGGCGGCGCTGGTCATGGAGTGCCCCATGACGTCACCGACCACCAGCGCGACCCGGCTGCCCGGCAGCGGGATCGCGTCGTACCAGTCGCCGCCCACCCGCGCGGTCTCCGCCGCCGGCAGATAGCGGGAGGCCAGCCGCACGCCCGTGGGCCGCGGCAGGGTCTCCGGCAGCATCGTGCGCTGGAGCTCGTCGGCGATGTACGCCTCCCGGTCGTACAGCACCGCCTTGTCGATGCCCAGGGCGCTGTGCGTGGCGAGCTGCGCCGCCACCAGCAGGTCGTCCGTGTCGAACGGGATGCGTTCGGGACGGCGGATGAAGACCGCGGCGCCGATCACCCGGCGCCGTCCCCGCAGCGGCGCGAGGATCGCCCGCCGGTCGCCCGGAATGTCCAACCTGCTCTCCGGACCCAGGAGTTCGGGCAACGCGGCGGTGGCCGCCGGGGTGTCCGCGAACACCGGACGCACCCCCCGCAGCACCTCCGCGAGGGCCCCGCCCGGACGCACCTCGCACAGTTCCGCGATCGCCGCCGACAGCTCGGACAGCTCCGGCGCCTCGGGAGGCGGCAGACCGAGCTGCGCGAACCCGGGCTCGGGCTCGCGCTCCTCGGGGATCCGGTCGGTGCGCCGCAGCCGCAGCACGACCCGGTCCGCGACCGGCCGCTCGTCGCCGACCGGCAGCGGATCGCGCAGATAGACCAGGATCGCGTCGGAGAAGGTCGGCACGGTGGCCCGGCACAGCCCCATCACGATCTCGTCCAGGTCCAGACCGCGGGCGATCCGCCGGGTCGCCGCACCCACGAAGCGCAGCCGGTCGCCGTCCCGCCGCATCGGCGTGGGCTGCCGGCCGGCCGTGGGCGCCTGCCCGGTACGACGCTCCCGGCCGTCCGGGCGCGTCTCGGCGCCCGGCTGGAGCGGTACGGCCTCGGGCGCGGGGCGCGGCCGGTGCGCGTCCGGCTCGGCGGCCGCAGGCTGTGAGTGCTCGGCGTCGGAAACGGCCTGCTCCTTCCCCTGGGGGCAGAGCGCCGGGCCGCCCGGCGCGGTGGCGCCCGGCACGCCGTCGGTACGGCCCTGGGCGGCGGCCGGTAAGGCGGCGGCGCCGGGCGCGGGCTCCTGGGCACGCAGAAGCGCCCCGCGGTCGTCCGTGGGGTCCACGCCCTGAGGGCGTTCGTAGGAGGTGGGCTGCTCCGTCACGCGTGTCGAATCCGTCCGTCCGGGGCTGCGCGCCGCGCGTGCAGTCGGTCCCGCAGAGAATCCGATACCCGGAATACGTGTCCCCGGAACGGATTTCCCGCGTGGTCAGAGGCTGTTCCTGTGCCACCGGTGGGCCCACCGCGGCCCCTGCCGGTACTGCCCTCGTACCCCTCGCTCACGTCCTGCCGCCCCTCGGTGACGTTCGGTCAGACCTGGCACCCGCTCCGGGAGTTACGGTGGGAGCGCCCTTGCGGAGGACGATCCTACGTTTGCCGCCCGGGGGCACATCAAGGGTCTCACGTGGACAGGCGCGCAGGTGTTCGGTGCCAGTCCTGCGGCAGCGACGGCACGCCCCAGGACGGATCCGGGCGCCAGTCCTCCCAGCCGTCGGCGAACGGTGCGCCCCAGGCACGGATCACCTCCACCGCCGACCGGCCGGCCTCCCGGACCCGCTCGGCCACCGACACGTCCATCAGCCCGTCCTGCTGAGCCTGCGCGAACTCGTCCTCGTCGCGCCAGTCCCAGGAGCGGTCGGGATACACGCACAGGTCCAGGAAATGGTCCTCGGAGTCCACCCCGCCGCCCCAACGCACCAGCGGCTCCTCGAAGTTGACGTACCAGTTCTTGAACCGCCAGCCCGGCTCCCAGAACAGCCACACCGACCAGGGCTCACCGGGCCGGGCCAGCTTCAGCACACCGGTGCCGAACCAGCGGCCCGGCACCACCGTCCGCGGCTTGGTGTAGCGCGTGCGCAGCGGCTCCTGGTGCGGAGGAGTGCCGTCGGCGAGCACGGGTCTGACGCACTGGGTGCCGGGGGCCAGCCACACGGCGAGCAGCTCCTCGTCGTCCCGGACCACGGTGACGGGGCGGGCGATGTGGACCCCCGCACCGCCGTTCTCCCGGTACCGCCACAGGATCTGGTCCCCGGGCCGCCAGAAGCCCGCCGCCCCACCCGTTCCCACGCGCCTCACCGCTCCGCCGTCTGCCATGCACAGATATTAGGTGCCATGGGCATACGACGCTGCGGTACGCGTCACGGTTCTCGCGCGGGCCGCCAAAGGTTACGGCCGTGTCATCCGCAGGACATCGAGCGCCTCGTCGAGCTGCTGGAGCGTGAGGTCGCCGCGCTCCACGTACCCGCCCTCCAGCACCGTCTCGCGGATCGTCCGACGCTCCGCCAGCGCCTTCTTGGCGACCTTCGCGGCCTCCTCGTACCCGATGTACTTGTTCAGCGGGGTGACGACGGACGGCGACGACTCGGCGTACTCGCGGGCGCGTTCACGGTGGGCGACGATCCCGTCCACGGTCCGGTCGGCGAGCAGCCGCGACACGTTGGCGAGCAGCCGGACCGACTCCAGCACGTTCTTGGCGATGACCGGCAGCATCACGTTCAGCTCGAAGTTGCCGGCCGCGCCCGCCGTCGCCACGGTGGCGTCGTTCCCGACGACCTGCGCGGCGACCATCAGCACCGCCTCCGGGATCACCGGGTTGACCTTGCCCGGCATGATCGAGGACCCCGGCTGAAGATCGGGCAGCGAGATCTCCGCCAGCCCGGTCCGCGGCCCCGAAGCCATCCACCGCAGATCGTTGGCGATCTTCGTCAGTCCCACGGCGATCGTCCGGAGCTGCCCGCTGGTCTCCACGATGCCGTCGCGCGCGCCCTGCGCCTCGAAGTGGTCGCGCGCCTCCGTCAGCGGCAGCCCGGTGACCCGGGCGACCTCCTCGATGACGGCCGCGGAGAAACCGGGCGGCGTGTTGATGCCCGTCCCCACCGCCGTGCCGCCCAGCGGCAGTTCGGCGAGCCGGGGGAGGGAGGCCGTCAGCCGCTCGACGCCGTACCGCACCTGCGCGGCGTACCCGCCGAACTCCTGCCCCAGGGTCACGGGCGTGGCGTCCATGAGGTGGGTGCGCCCCGACTTCACCACGTCGGAGAACTCCTCCGCCTTGCGCTCCAGGGAGCCGGCCAGTTGCTCCAGGGCGGGGATGAGGTCGTGGGTGACGGCGGCGGTGGCGGCGATGTGGATCGACGACGGGAAGACGTCGTTGGACGACTGAGAGGCGTTCACGTGGTCGTTCGGGTGGACGTCCCGGCCGAGCCGCTCGGTCGCCAGGGTGGCGACGACCTCGTTGGTGTTCATGTTCGACGACGTCCCGGAACCCGTCTGGAACACGTCCACCGGGAAGTGCGCGTCCCACCGCCCCTCGGCCACCTCGGCGGCCGCCTCCTGGATCGCCCGGGCGATCTCCTCGTCGAGCACGCCCAACTCGGCGTTCACCTTCGCGGCGGCACCCTTGATCCGGGCCAGCGCCTCGATGTGGGCGCGCTCGATGCGCTGCCCCGAGACGGGGAAGTTCTCGACGGCCCGCTGGGTCTGGGCCCGCCACTTGGCGTCCGCCGGGACGCGGACTTCGCCCATGGAGTCGTGCTCGATGCGGTATTCGGTCATACGGGGTACAGCGTGGGGCCGGCCCCGGTTGTTCCGGGCGGCGGGACACGCCGGCCCGTCCGGCGTCCGAGGACGAGGTCCGTCCGGGGCCGGCAGCGGGGGTCCGGGGGCGGCAGCCCCGGGGGACGGGCCGGGAAGGGGCGGCGGGGGCGAAAACACCCCCACCACCCCCTGTGGCCCTACGCCAGCCCCGGCCCCCGCACCGGAATGCTCGTGAACGTCGGCGCCGGAGCCGGATCCTGGAAGAAGTCGTTGCCCTTGTCGTCCACCACGATGAACGCCGGGAAGTCCTCGACCTCGATCTTCCAGACCGCCTCCATGCCGAGTTCCTCGTACTCGACGACCTCGACCTTCTTGATGCAGTCCTGGGCGAGCCGGGCGGCCGGGCCGCCGATGGAGCCGAGGTAGAAGCCGCCGTGGGTGCCGCACGCGTCGGTGACCTGCTTGCTGCGGTTGCCCTTGGCGAGCATGACCCTGGAGCCGCCGGCGGCCTGGAACTGCTCGACGTAGGAGTCCATGCGGCCGGCCGTCGTCGGGCCGAAGGAGCCGGACGCGTAGCCCTCGGGCGTCTTGGCCGGACCGGCGTAGTACACCGGGTGGTCCTTCAGGTACTGCGGCATCTCCTCGCCGGCGTCGAGGCGTTCCTTGATCTTGGCGTGCGCGATGTCGCGGGCCACGACGAGCGGCCCGGACAGGGACAGCCGGGTCTTCACGGGGTACTTCGTCAGCTCGGCGAGGATGTCGTCCATCGGCTGGTTGAGGTCGATGCGCACGACGTCGCCGTCGGACTCGAGGTGTTCGTCCGTCGTGTCCGGCAGGAACCGCGCCGGGTCCGTCTCGAGCTGCTCCAGGAAGACGCCCTCGGCGGTGATCTTCGCGACGGCCTGCCGGTCGGCGGAGCACGACACGGCGATCGCGACGGGGCACGAGGCCCCGTGCCGCGGAAGCCGCACGACCCGCACATCGTGGCAGAAGTACTTGCCCCCGAACTGCGCGCCGATCCCGATCTTCTGCGTCAGCTCGAAGACCTTCTCCTCCAGCTCCTTGTCCCGGAAGCCGTGCCCGAGCGGCGAGCCCTCGGCGGGGATCTCGTCCAGGTAGTGCGCGGAGGCGTACTTGGCGGTCTTGAGCGCGTACTCGGCGGAGGTGCCGCCGACCACGATGGCCAGGTGGTACGGCGGGCAGGCGGCCGTACCGAGGGAGCGGATCTTCTCCTCCAGGAACTTCATCATGGAGGCCTCGTTCAGGACGGCCTTCGTCTCCTGGTAGAGGAAGGACTTGTTGGCGCTGCCGCCGCCCTTCGCCATGAAGAGGAACTTGTAGGCGCCGCCGTCGGTGGCGTACAGCTCGATCTGGGCCGGCAGGTTGGAGCCGGTGTTCTTCTCCTCCCACATGGTGAGGGGAGCCATCTGCGAGTAGCGCAGGTTGAGGTTGAGGTAGGCGTCGTAGATGCCGCGGCTGAGGGCCTCCTCGTCGCCGCCCTCGGTGAGCACGTTCTGTCCGCGCTTGCCCATGACGATGGCGGTGCCGGTGTCCTGGCACATGGGGAGCACGCCGGCGGCCGCGATGTTCGCGTTCTTCAGCAGGTCCAGGGCGACGAACTTGTCGTTCGCCGAGGCCTCCGGGTCGTCGATGATGCGGCGGAGCTGCGCGAGGTGGGCCGGGCGCAGGTAGTGCTGGATGTCGTGGACGGCCTCCTCGGCGAGCTTGCGCAGCGCCTCCGGCTCCACCTTGAGGAACGTCCGCCCGTCGGCCTCGAAGGTGGAGACACCCTCGGAGGTCACCAGCCGGTAGGGGGTGGTGTCCTCTCCCATGGGGAGCAGATCGGTGTACGCGAACTCAGGCATGTCGCCCATTCCTCACTCGACAGACAGCGCGGCCGGCCTCCGTTGGCGGCGCCCACCAGCGTAGGACCTGCCGATCGCGGCGGGCCTGTGAGGTAAGGCTCAGTTCGGCGGCGGCCGGCCGCCGAGGAGGGCTATCGCGATCTATCGTGTTTCGGTACGCTGCTGTCGTGGACCTTGAGAAGCAGAACCGACCGCGTGCCGCGGTGAGCGAGTTGCGCGCCTCGGACGCCGACCGCGACCGCATCGCCGACATCCTGCGCGAGGCTCTCGCCGAGGGGCGTCTCACCGCCGACGAGCACGCCGAGCGGGTCGAGGGCGTGCTGGCCGCGAAGACGGTCGGCGAACTGGACGCGTTCGTCCGGGACCTGCCCGCCGCGCACCGGCCGCCCGCCTCGTCCCCCGTCCCGGCTCCCGACCGCCCGACGGCCGGAGCCGTCCCGGCCGACCCGGACGACAGCCTGGTCGCGATCTTCAGTGCCGCCGTCCGCAGGGGCCGCTGGCGCGCGGGCCGCCGTATCCACGCGTACGCGGTCTTCGGCAGCGTCGAGATCGACCTGAGCGAGGCGGTCTTCGAGTACCAGCAGGTCGTCGTCAAGGCGTTCTCGGTCTTCGGCAGCGTCGACATCCGCGTCCCGGAGAACGTGTCGCTGCGCGGCACCGGCGGCGGCGTCCTGGGCGCCTTCGAGGTGCACACCCTCGACTCGTCCGACCCCGGCGCCCCCGTCGTCTACGTCGACGGCTGGTCCGTCCTCGGCAGCATCGAGGCCCGGCCCAGGCGCGGCAAGGTCGTCGCGGACATCCTCGGTCGGGTCCACCGCAGGGTCGACAAGGGTGTGCGCAAGCACCTGGACCGTTGACGGTCGTGACGGCGGCGGCCGTCAACTCAGTGCATAGGCGCACGCACAGCGGGTAGGCCTTGCTGCATCGTCTCTCGCTCGCGAAGCCGTCGTCAGGAGTAGACCGTGCTGCAATCGCCGCATTCGTCCCAGGTCGCTGCCGTGCCGGCCCAGCTGCTGCCGGCGCGAGACAGGGACCAGGACGCGCCATGGCACACCGAAGCGGTGTGCCGGCGCGACGAGGCAGGCCTGTTCTTCGCCCCTTCCAAGGAGCCCACCGCGGCCCGCCTGTCCCGCGAGGAGGCGGCCAAGCGGGTCTGCGCACGCTGTCCGGTCATGGTGGAGTGCCGGGAGCACGCCCTGCTGCAACCGGAGCCCTACGGCGTCTGGGGCGGCCTGACCGCGGCGGAACGCCGGGTGGTCCTGGCCCGCCGCCGTCGCCGGGACGTGGAACTGAAGAAGGCGGCCAGACCGGCGGACCGCATAGCGGCAGCCGGCTAGAACGACTAGAACGACATGCATGGGAAAGGGCGCCCCCACCGCACCGGGGGCGCCCTTTTCGACGGGGTGGCCGCCGCGCCCCGAGGGGCGCGGGGCCGGATCTGCGCGCGGCTCCGCCGCATGGGCGCGACCGGCCGCAGCGGGCTCGCACGCGCCCACTGCCCGCGGCCCCGTCCGGCAGGCGGAGCTACTTCGCCCGGTCGAAGTCGATCGCGCTGTAGGCCCGCAGCTTGCTCAGCCGGTGCTCGGAGTCGATCCTGCGCACCGTCCCCGACTTCGACCGCATCACGATCGAATCGGTGACCGCCGTCTCGGACCGGTACCGCACGCCGCGCAGCAGCTCGCCGTCCGTGATGCCGGTGGCGACGAAGAACACGTTCTCCCCGGTCACCAGGTCCTCGGTGGTCAGCACGCGGTCGAGGTCGTGTCCGGCGTCGACCGCCCGCTGCCGCTCCTCCTGGTCCTTCGGCCACAGCTTGCCCTGGATGGTGCCGCCCAGGCACTTCACGGCGCAGGCCGAGATGATGCCCTCCGGGGTGCCGCCGACGCCGAGGAGCAGGTCGACGCCGGTGCCCTCGCGCAGCGCGAGGATGGAACCGGCGACGTCACCGTCGGAGATGAGCTTGATGCGGGCGCCGGTCCGGCGGATCTCGTCGATGATCCCCGCGTGCCGCGGCCGGTCCAGGATGACGACGGTGACGTCCTCCGGGGTGGCCCGCTTGGCCTTGGCGACCCGGCGGATGTTCACCGACACGGGGGCGTCGATGTCGACGAAGTCGGCGGCTTCGGGGCCGGTGACCAGCTTGTCCATGTAGAACACGGCGGACGGGTCGAACATGGCGCCGCGCTCGGTGGCCGCGAGGACGGCGATCGCGTTCGGCATGCCCTTGGCCGTCAGCGTGGTGCCGTCGATGGGGTCGACGGCGATGTCGACCTCGGGCCCGGTGCCGTCACCGACGCGCTCGCCGTTGAAGAGCATCGGGGCTTCGTCCTTCTCGCCCTCGCCGATGACGACGACGCCGTTCATCGAGACGGTGGAGACGAGGGTCCGCATCGCGCGCACCGCGGCGCCGTCGGCGCCGTTCTTGTCGCCGCGTCCCACCCAGCGGCCCGCGGCCATGGCGGCGGCTTCGGTCACCCGGACCAGTTCCAGGGCGAGGTTGCGGTCCGGGGCCTCGGAGGGGACATCGAGTTCGGACGGCAGATGATGATGCTCGGTCATCGGAGCGCACCTTTCTGATACGACGACGGCCGGATGAGGGTTCCACTCGACTCTATCGCCAGTACGACAAAATGAGCAGGGGACCCCACGGATGAGCGCACTCGGTACCTGCGACGATAGGGGGCGTGGCAGGTTCGAAAGGCAAGACGCAGACGGTCCGGGACATGGTGCTCTCGCTGGGCCTGATCATGGTCGCCGGTCTGGTGATGTACTTCTTCATCCCGCACGACGACAGTGCCGCTCCCGACGTGAAGCGGGTCGACTACCGCGTGGAGCTGCTGACGGCGCGCCGCGCGGCCTCGTACCCGGTGGCCGCGCCCGAGGGGCTCTCCTCGGACTGGAAGCCGACCTCGGTGCGCTTCGACGGCGCCGAGTTCGACTCCTGGCACCTCGGCTTCCACTCTCCCGACGGGGAGTACGTGGCGGTGGAGCAGTCGACTCAGGAGCGCGTGCCGTTCATCGAGGACGCGAGCCAAGGTGCCCGCGAGACGAAGGTGACCGAGGAGATCGGCGGCCGCACCTGGACCCGCTACACCGGCGGCCGCTACGACGCCCTGGTGCTGGAGGGCACCGACGGCGCCACCACGGTCGTCGCGGGTACGGCGTCGTTCGACCGGCTGGCCGAGATGGCGGGCGCGCTGAAGCCGGCGTGAGTCCCCGGCCGCACCCCGGGCACGACGAAGGCACCCGGCCGATCGGCCGGGTGCCTTCGTCGTGCCCGGGGCGTCGCCTCCGGGACGGGGAGTCTCGCGTCTCAGACGGTGGTGAAGACCTGCTCGTACGGCAGGCGCGGGGAGCGCGGGTAGGAGGCGCCCTCGCCCGGCTTGCCGATGTTGACGACGATCAGCGGGGTGTGGTCGTCGTCCAGGAACTCCTTGCGGATGCCCTCGGCGTCGAAGCCGGTCATCGGGCCGGCGGCGAGACCGGCGGCGCGGATGCCGACGATGAAGTAGGCGGCCTGGAGGGCGGCGTTCAGCTTGGCGGAGCCCTCGCGGACCGGGCGCTCGGCGAAGAAGGCGTCCTTGGCCTGCGGGAACGCCGGGAACAGGGTCGGCAGCTCCTCGTGGAACTCGTTGTCCGCGGAGAGGATCGCGACCAGCGGCGCGGTGGCCGTCTTGGCCCGGTTGCCCTCGGCCATGTGCTGCACGAGGCGCTCGCGGGCCTCGGCGGAGCGGACCAGGGTGACGCGCAGCGGGGTCTGGTTGAAGGCGGTGGGGCCGAACTTGACCAGGTCGTAGATCGCCTGGACCTGCTCCTCCGTCACCGGCTCGTCGGTGAAGGTGTTGGCGGTGTGGGCCTCGCGGAACAGCAGGTCCTGGGCGGCGGGGTCAAGAACGAGAGACATGGGGGATCTTCCTCGGGGTGGGCGTCGGTGGCCCGGGTGCCGGGCCGGTTGACGTGCTCGACGGTACGCCAAGGAAATTAAACTTTCAACAAAAACCCGGCCGTGAGTGACCCGCTTCACACCCACCGTCACCGGCCGGATCCGTCCGCCCCGGCCTATTCCTCCTCCGCGGCCCCCTCTTCCCCCTCCTCATCGGCGAGCGCCGCGTCCAGCCGGGCCCGCGCGCCCTCCAGCCGGCGCCGGCACACCTTGGCCAGCTCCTCCCCGCGCTCCCACAGGGCGAGGGACTCCTCCAGCGTCGTCCCCCCGGCCTCCAGGCGGCGCACCACCTCGATCAGCTCGTCCCGCGCCTGCTCGTACCCCAGCGCCTCGTCCGTCCTGCCCGTCATGCACCCATCCCCTGATCGTCGACTCGAACCGTGAACTCACCTGCGGCGACCCGCGCCCGGAGCACCTCGTCCGCCGCCACCTCGCCCGGATCCCGGACCACATGACCGCCGGCCCTCTGCAGCACCGCGTACCCCCGCTTCAGCGTCGCCGCGGGGGAGAGCCCCACCACACGCGCGTGCGTGTGCGTCAGCTCGGAGTCGGCGCGGTCGAGGAGGTGCCCGAGCGTCCGCCGCGAGCGGTCGACCAGCGAGGAGACATGGTCCGCGCGCTCGTCGATCATCCGGTGCGGATCCTGTACCACCGGCCGGCCGAGCGCGTGGCCCAGCCCGCGTTCCTCACGCTCCACGAACGCCTCCACGCACCTCCTCGCCCGGCCGCGCAGCACCCGCACCCGCTCCAGCTCCTCGCCGACGTCCGGCACCACCTTCTTCGCCGCGTCGGTCGGCGTGGAGGCCCGCAGGTCGGCCACGTGGTCCAGCAGCGGACTGTCGGGCTCGTGCCCGATCGCCGACACGACCGGCGTACGGCAGGCCGCCACCGCCCGCACCAGCTGCTCGTCGGAGAACGGCAGCAGATCCTCCACGCTGCCGCCCCCGCGCGCGACGACGATCACGTCCACGCCCTCCTGGGCGTCCAGCTCCTGCACGGCCCGGACGACCTGTGCCACGGCGTGCACGCCCTGCACCGCGACATTGCGCACCTCGAAGCGGACGGCGGGCCAGCGGCGCCGGGCGTTCTCCAGCACGTCCCGCTCCGCGGCCGAGGCCCGCCCGCACACCAGCCCGATGAGCTGCGGCAGGAAGGGCAGCGGCTTCTTCCGCTCGGCGGCGAACAGTCCCTCGGCCGCCAGCGACCTCTTCAGCTGCTCCAGCCGGGCCAGCAGCTCCCCGACACCCACGGGCCGTATCTCGACGGCCCGCAGCGACAGCTGCCCGCGCGGGGCGTACCACTCCGGCTTGGCGTGCACCACGACGCGGGCGCCCTCGCCGACGACGTCCGCGACCGCGTCGAAGACCTGCCGGAAGCAGGTCACGCTCACGGAGACGTCGCGCGAGGGGTCGCGCAGCGTCAGGAACACGACACCCGCGCCGGGGCGTCGCGACAACTGGGTGATCTGCCCCTCGACCCACACCGCGCCGAGCCGCTCGATCCACCCGCCGATGAGCCGCGAGACCTCGCCGACGGGCAGCGGGGCCTCGGCGGACGTATTGACAGCCATGCCGCGAGGGTAGTGGCCGGCGCCGACAACACCCCGCACCCGGCGGCCCCGTCGGCCCGGGACCCGTGCGCGATCTCCGCGCCGCCGACCCGGCCTTACGATGGGACCCATGACCGCTTCGTCTGGCCGCCGTGTCCTGCTCGCCGCCCCCCGGGGCTACTGCGCGGGAGTGGACCGCGCCGTGATCGCCGTCGAGAAAGCCCTGGAGCAGTACGGCGCTCCCGTCTACGTCCGCCACGAGATCGTCCACAACAAGTACGTCGTGCAGACCCTGGAGAAGAAGGGCGCCGTCTTCGTCGAACGGACGGAGGAGGTCCCGCCGGGCAACATCGTCATGTTCTCGGCGCACGGCGTCGCTCCGGTCGTCCACCAGGAGGCCGAGCGCGGCCGGCTGGCCACCATCGACGCGACCTGCCCGCTCGTCACGAAGGTCCACAAGGAAGCCGTCCGGTTCGCCGCCGAGGACTACGACATCCTGCTGATCGGCCACGAGGGCCACGAGGAGGTCATCGGCACCTCCGGCGAGGCCCCCGACCACATCCAGCTCGTCGACGGGCCCGCGGACGTCGCCAAGGTCGAGGTCCGCGACCCCTCCAGGGTCGTCTGGCTGTCGCAGACCACCCTCTCCGTCGACGAGACGATGGAGACCGTCGACGCCCTCAAGGACAAGTTCCCGCAGCTCATCTCCCCGCCCAGCGACGACATCTGCTACGCCACGCAGAACCGTCAGCTCGCGGTCAAGCAGATGGGCGCCGAGGCGGAGCTGGTGATCGTCGTCGGCTCGCGCAACTCCTCGAACTCCAAGCGGCTCGTCGAGGTCGCCAAGCTCGCCGGTGCCCGCGAGGCCTACCTGGTGGACTTCGCGAGCGAGATCGACGAGGCCTGGCTGGAAGGGGTGACGACGGTCGGCGTCACCTCCGGCGCCTCCGTCCCCGAGGTCCTCGTCGAGGAGGTCCTCGGCTGGCTCGGCGAGCGCGGCTACGGCGACGTGGAGCTGGTGAAGGCCGCCGACGAGCACATCACCTTCTCCCTGCCCAAGGAACTCCGCCGCGACCTGCGCGAGGAGGCCGCCGCGCTGGTGGCCGGGCGGGGCGGGAGCGGCCCGGCGGCCACCTCGGGCGAGTGACGGTCCGTCCGCCGTCGTAACGTGGGGCCATGCAGATCTTCGGCGTGGACATCGGTGGATCCGGGATCAAGGGCGCCCCTGTGGACCTGGACAGGGGCGACCTCGCCCAGGAGCGCTTCAAGGTGCTCACCCCGCAACCGGCGACGCCCGACGGCGTCGCCGACGGCGTGCGGCAGGTGATCGAGAACTTCGGCTGGACGGGCCCGGTCGGCCTGACCTTCCCGGGCGTGGTCACCGGCGGCTCCACGATCCGCACGGCGGCCAACGTCGACAAGAGCTGGATCGACACGGACGCGCGCGCCCTGTTCGGCGAGCGGCTGGGCGGACTGCCGGTGACGGTGGTCAACGACGCCGACGCGGCCGGTGTCGCCGAAATAGCCTTCGGCGCCGGTCGCGACCGCCGGGGCACGGTCATCCTCCTCACCTTCGGCACCGGCATCGGCAGCGCCGTCTTCGTGGACGGGGTCCTCGTCCCCAACACCGAGCTGGGCCACCTCGAACTGCACGGCCACGACGCGGAGAAGCGCGCCTCCAGCAAGGCCCGGGAGGACGAGGAGCTGACCTGGGAGCACTGGGCGCGACGCGTGCAGAAGTACCTCGCGCACGTCGAGATGCTCTTCTCGCCCGAGCTGTTCATCATCGGCGGCGGCGTCAGCCGCAAGTCCGAGAAGTTCCTGCACCACATCGACGGCATCAAGGCCGAGATCGTCCCGGCGCAGCTCCAGAACAACGCGGGGATCGTCGGCGCGGCGATGCGGGCGGCGAAGGAGAGCCGCTAGCGGTCCCTCCCGGCCCCCCGCACACCGGGGGCCGGAGCCACCGGCGTGCGGGGCCGGAGCCGCCTGCCGGCGGGGCCCGGGCTCTGCCGTCACCTTCCCGCCTGCCCCGCGACGCCGTGCACGCGCCTCCCCCAGAGGGAGGCCCCCATGCGCCGCACCGGGCCCTGACCCGAGTACGTCCGGTACGAGAACCAGGGCCCGGGCAGACTCCCCCGGCCCTGGGCCGGGGGACCCCGGAGCACGCACCTGACGCCGCGAGGCCCGCCCCCGGGCGGACGGCGGGAAGGTGACGACAGGGTCTAGCGGCGGGCGGCGGCCCGGCGCCGGGCCACCAGGACCACCCGGCGCACCAGCACGGTCAGCGCGGCCAGGAGCGTGCCGCCGTACAGCCAGCCCACCTGGGTGGCCAGGGCGGTGGCCAGCGCCATCAGCCGGGCGCCGGGACCGTCGCCGTCCTTCGCCAGCGGCAGGATGCCCACGGCGAAGGCGATCGGCACCACGACGGGCGCGGCGAGCAGCTCGGCCCGCCGTACCCACAGCCCGCACACCACGCACACCGGCAGGAACAGCACGCCGTACGCCGTCTGCGAGGCGCCCAGCAGCCGGTCGAGCCAGCCGAGCGCCAGCATCAGCAGCGCGCTGAACAGGCCGGTGCCGAGGCCGGTGAGCCGCAGGTTCGGCAGCCGCCGGACCGCTGCCGGGGACGGGAGCGGAGCGGGCGCGCGGGCCGGCTTCGGGAGCCGCGGCGCACCGCCGGACCGGCGCGGCGCACCGGAACCCGGGCCGCGCGGCGCACCGGAACCCGGGCCGCGCGGCGCACCGGAACCCTGGCCGCGCGGCGCACCGGAACCCGGGCCGCGCGGCGCACCGGAACCCGGGCCGCGCGGTGCACCGGAACCTGAGCCGCGCGGCGCGTCCCCCCGGCCGGCGCCCACCTGCCCCCTCCCGCGGCGGGCGTCGCCGGCCCCGCCGCGGCCGGTCTGTGGCGGCAGGGGCGGGCCGCCGCGTCGCGTTCCGTTCTGCGGGGGTCGCGTCCTGTGTTGCTCCACCGGTCCAACCTAGGTCGGTTTATGTGCCGAATCGGGCGCGGGACACGCCGGAGAGGCGACCTTGGCCAAGCGTTCGACAGGTCCGCCGGGGCGGGCGCGGGCACGCCGTAAACTGGTGGATCGGCCAGCCCCCTGGCCCCCTGGCCCTCTCACTACGGGAAGTCGCAACGTGTCGCTCACGATCGGAATCGTCGGTCTGCCGAATGTCGGCAAGTCGACCCTGTTCAACGCCCTGACCAAGAACGACGTGCTGGCGGCCAACTACCCGTTCGCCACGATCGAGCCGAACGTGGGTGTCGTGGGCGTCCCCGACGCCCGGCTCACCAAGCTCGCGGAGATCTTCGGTTCGCAGCGGATCCTCCCGGCGACGGTCGACTTCGTCGACATCGCGGGCATCGTGCGCGGTGCGTCCGAGGGCGAGGGCCTGGGCAACAAGTTCCTGGCGAACATCCGCGAGTCCGACGCGATCTGCCAGGTCATCCGCGCCTTCAAGGACGAGAACGTCGTGCACGTAGACGGCAAGGTCTCGCCGAAGGACGACATCGAGACGATCAACACCGAGCTGATCCTCGCCGACCTCCAGACCGTCGAGAAGGTCCTTCCCCGGCTCCAGAAGGAGTCGCGCATCAAGAAGGACATCGGCCCGAAGGTGAAGGCCGTCGAGGAGGCCAAGGAGATCCTGGAGAGGGGCGACACGCTCTTCTCGCACGGCATCGTCCAGGGCACCGAGCGCAACGAACCGCTGCACGACCTGCACCTGCTCACCAGCAAGCCCTTCCTCTACGTCTTCAACGTCGACGAGGACGAGCTGATGGACGAGGACTTCAAGGACGAGCAGCGCGCCCTGGTCGCCCCGGCCGAGGCGATCTTCCTCAACGCCAAGCTGGAGGCGGACCTCGCCGAACTCGACGAGGCGGACGCCATGGAGCTGCTGGAGTCGGTCGGCGCCGAGGAGCCGGGCCTGACCACCCTCGCCCGCGTCGGCTTCGACACCCTCGGCCTCCAGACCTACCTCACGGCCGGCCCCAAGGAATCGCGCGCCTGGACGATCAAGAAGGGCGCCACCGCCCCCGAGGCCGCCGGCGTCATCCACACCGACTTCCAGAAGGGCTTCATCAAGGCGGAGGTCATCTCCTTCGCCGACCTGGTGGAGACCGGCTCGGTCGCCGAGGCCCGAGCCAAGGGCAAGGCCCGCATGGAGGGCAAGGACTACGTGATGCAGGACGGCGACGTGGTGGAGTTCCGCTTCAACGTCTGACGTTATGTCAACGTCTGTGCCCGACCTGCCTGTTGGCGGGTCGGGCACAGACGTCTGGCCGCAGTGAGTCCTCGATCCGGCGATGCGGTGACAGCGCTTGTCGGGCGGCGCGGCGGCGTCACGGTCTCAGACCTTGACGACCTCCACAGAAAGGCCGCACAGGAGTGTCAGGTCCTCGGGGTCGGAGGTGAGGACGGTGACCGGCTGGGGCGCGTTGCGCGCGATGGCGGCGAGAGCGGCATCGATGGCGTACTTGTGGCCGTGAAGGTGATGGGTGCGAAGGAGTACGGCGGCCTGGTCGGTGATCTCCTTGGTGACGTCGTGAACGTCGACGCGGGAGAGGACCCACTTGATGCGGGCCGGGTGGATGCGCTCGTAGTCGGCCTCGAGCGTGGTCATGGCGCTGGTGGCGACGCGGACGCCCTCCTCCGACGCCGCCTGGACCAGAGCCACGACGGTGCGGTCCTTGCGGTAGAGCTTCGAGAGTCCTTCGCTGTCGAGCAGGAGGGTGCCGGGCATCAGGCGGCGGCACCGCCGGCCTGCCGGTGGTCGTGGCGCAGTAGCGCCCGGGCGGCCTCGACCTCCTCGCGGGTGAGAGCTTCGTTGTCGGTCTCGAAGTCGGCGACGATCTCCCGCAGCTTGTCCATGGCGACCCTCTGTTCCAGAGCCTCGGCGACGTAGGCGGAGAAACCGCCGGGCCCGACATGGGCCCGTACGGCCTCGGCGAGATCCTCGGGCAGGCTGATCGAGTACTTCCTGCTACCGCTCATGGTGCCGATCCTACCTGTGGTCGTAGATCTGGGGGTGTCAATGACTGCCCCGAGGTTCGTTCGATCCGAAGAAGGCTGCGAAGGTCCGTCGAGGCCCGTGTGGGGCGGTGGGAAGATGCAGGAAGGGTCGGGGAGAGGGGCGGGAAGCGTGGGGCGTGGTGAGCGGGACGCGGTCGCGAGGGGAGCGCGACTGTACGAGGCAGCGCAGGCAGTGGCCGGTGACCACGGCAGGGCGGTCGAGGCGGTGCGGCTGGCGCTGAAGCCGATTCACGACGCGGCGGTCACGCGGGAGCTCGACGCCATACCCGTCGCCCGGCTGCAGGACGTCACCGAAGGGCGCCTGCGGCTGGGGAACGTCGAGAAGAACGGCCTCGGCACGGTGGGCCGCGTTCTCGAAGCGGGCCCCTATCGGTTGCGGCAGATCCCCGGTGTCGGGCAGCGCACTGTCGATCAGATCCTTGCCGCTGCTCGCCGGCTTTCCGAAGCGGTGCACGAGACGGTGGCCGTCCACATCGACGTGGACCGGCCGGAGCCGAGCACCACCGCGCTCGTCATGGCCCTGCACGTACTGGTGGAAGCCGGCCCGGACGCCCGCCGCGCGGTGGACCGAGCCGCAGCCCTGTCAAAACGGCTCGGCCCGTTGCTGGCCGACGCGAGGCCCGCCGCCGGGCGCGTCAGGATGCTGCTGGCCGGCCAGGAGAAGAGGGCACGTGCCCTGGCGGCGGTCGTCGAGATCCGCTCACTGGTGGACGAAGCGGAGCAGGCAGGCCTGCCCGAACTGTTCGCACAGGCCTCGGTGGACCTGCTGCGCGGATCCTCGTCCGACATCGCGGCATGGGTGGACTTCGAACTCCGCTCCGCGGAGTACTACAGCCTGCTCGCCGAGATTTCCGGGCGGTCGCCGGACGCGGCGGCCGCCGAGGGGTTCCTGCCGGAGGAGATCGCCGAGCGGGTACGGACGCAACAGCTCGACGACTCGCACCGACGGGTGTCCCTGCGCGGTTACCAGGCGTTCGGTGCGCGATTCGTCCTCGCGCAGCGCAAGATGATACTCGGCGACGAGATGGGTCTCGGGAAGACCATCCAGGCGATCGCCGTACTGGCACACCTGGCCGCCGAGGGGCAGAGTCACTTCATGGTCGTCTGCCCGGCGAGCGTTCTCGTGAACTGGACCCGGGAGATCGAGACCCGCAGCGCCCTTCGTGTCACGCTGCTCCACGGCCCCGACCGGCACCACGCGTTCGCCGACTGGAAGGGGCGGGGCGGGGTGGGGGTGACCACGTTCGACGCACTGCGCGGATTTCCCGCGCCGGGCGGCGGGGAGGTCGGACTGCTCGTCGTCGACGAGGCGCACTCCGTGAAGAACCCGAGGACCAAGCGGTCCCAGACGGTCGCTTTGTGGACGGAGCGGTGTGAGCGCAGCCTCTTCATGACCGGAACCCCGATGGAGAACCGGGTCGTGGAGTTCCGCAACCTGGTCCGGATGCTCGACGCAGGGGTGGCGGACTCCCTCGGCGAGCGGGACGCCCTGGCAGGATCGGTCGCCTTCCGCAAGGCCGTCGCCCCGGTCTACCTGAGGCGCAACCAGGAAGACGTGCTGACGGAACTCCCGAGTCTCCAGCAGACCGACGAGTGGGAGGAGCTGAGCGTGTCGGACGAGGAGGCGTACCGCGAAGCCGTGCGCGCGGGCAACTTCATGGCGATGCGCAGGGCCGCGTACATGCGCCCCGAGAAGTCGGCCAAGCTGGACCGGCTCCGCGAGATCGTTCAGGAGGCTGGCGAGAACGGGCAGAAGACGGTGGTCTTCTCCAATTTCAAGGACGTGCTGGGCGTGGTGAAGGCGGCGCTCGCCGCGGGGCCCACCGCCGGCGCCCCGATGCTCGGTCCGCTCACCGGCAGCGTCCCGGCCGGGCGACGGCAGCAGATCGTCGACGACTTCGCCGGGATCTCGGGACCAGCGGTGCTCCTGGCACAGATCCAGGCGGCCGGCGTCGGCCTCAATATGCAGGCTGCCTCCGTCGTCGTCATCTGCGAACCGCAGATCAAGCCGACCATCGAACACCAGGCGGTGGCCCGGGCCCACCGCATGGGCCAGGTCAGGCCGGTTCACGTGCACCGCCTTCTCGCCACCGGGGGAGTGGACGAACGCATGGTGAGGATGCTGGAGGAGAAGACCCGCCTGTTCGATGCCTACGCCCGCCGCAGCGCCGTGGCCGAAGCCACCCCGGACGCGGTCGATGTGTCGGACACCGAGCTGGCCCGCCGGATCGTCGAGGAGGAGCAGGCGCGTCTGGGCATGACGAACGGGTGGCCCACGGCGTCCGATCGATGAAGTCCTCCTGTCCGCAACCAGTCCGCAGGACACCCGTGAGCGACCGTCGGGACCCAGCGCACGCCGACGGAGGAATTCCTGGTGGACCGACTGGTACCGCCAGCGCCGACTCCACGGTGGGACAGGCGACGTCCCGCCCGTCGGCCAGGGGTCGTCCGCCGGCCGTGACAGTTGCGAAGGCCCGGGTGCGCCCGACTGTCCGGCAGTCAGGCGCACCCCGCGGTGCGGCAGTCCGGCCCCCCGTTCCGTCAGGAACGGCGGGTGCGGGTCGTTG
The DNA here is from genome assembly GCF_044750845.1 of Streptomyces sp. NPDC088766. Lineage (NCBI taxonomy): Bacteria > Bacillati > Actinomycetota > Actinomycetes > Kitasatosporales > Streptomycetaceae > Streptomyces > Streptomyces sp. NPDC088766. The sequence goes on from NZ_JBIVKQ010000001.1 coordinate 424,853, forward strand.
CGTAGATCGTGCCGGCGCCGATCGCGACGGCCAGGGCGGCACCACCGGCGATCAGGCCGACCGGGGCACTCGACCCGGTCTCCGCCAGCGGCTGTGTGCTGCCCTGGGGCGAGGGCTCCGGGGCGGCCGGCGGCGTGCTCTCCAGCGGAGGCACGTCCGACGTCGTGGAGGGGGTGCTGGTGGCCGGCTCGGGGGTGGTGGGCGGAGCCGTGTCCTGGGCGGGAGGAGTGCTGTCGGCCGGGCTGGTCGGCGTGCCGGGTTCGTCCGGTGCGGACTCGGAAGGAGTCGGGCTCGGCGTGTCCGGCTCTGCGGGGGCGCACTCCTTGTCACCGCCGTTCCACGCGGCGATGAGGTGGTACGGCGTGATCACGCCGTCGGGCTGGTAGGGAAGGGGACCGTGTCCGTCCCCCGGCTTGCCGTCGTAGACGACGTCGTCGCCGTAGAGGTCTATCTGCCCGTAGCAGTCGGGCGTCTCGACGGTCAGCTTCTGGTAGGTCCGCTCGGCGTCGTCGTCGTCGGCGACGTCGGCTGCGGTGAGGTAGACCGTGGCCTTGTCGACGTACGTCTGACGGCCGGAGGTCTCCCACTTGGGGCCCTCGGTGGTGTACTCGGCGAGCGAGACCGGGTACCGGCAGCCGTCGCCGATCTTCTGGCCGGGTGCGAGGCGCACTTCGACGGCACCGGGAGGGGTGTCCCAGACGCGGAAACCACCCTGCGAGGTCCAGTCGGCCTCCACGGGTCTTCCCCCGCCGTCGACGACGCGGTACTGGACGGTGGCGGACTGGCAGCCGTTGTCCGTGGCGTTCGCCGCGGTTGCTCCGAACAGGGGCAGGGCGGCAGCGGTGAACGTGGCGGCGCCGAGCGCGGCCGGCGTCCTGAATCGTTGTGAGCGCGACACATTGACCTCGGGTACTCAGGTGAGTGGGGGGTGAGCAGGCGCATGACAGCTTTGTGCAGGACGGCAGAGGACCTCGTCGGACATGAGGTGCTCCACTCGCCTCACGGGCGCCGCAAGTGAGGCGCATTCTTGCCACCTTTCACAACACCCGTCAATTCTTCACCAGTTCACGACACGTCACGCTCGGTCGGGTGGTGACGGACGTGACGGCCGGCTCGACGGCAGGGCGTCCGGGCAACGGTCCGGAGGGTGCGGACCTGGCCGGGGAGCGCGGTCGTGGCCGGTCGGAACGCGCAGCCGGACGATGCGGAGGTCCACGGCCCCGATGCCGCAGCGGGCACGCGGGCCGGGTGTCCGTCGAGCATCCGCAGGGCTGCCCGTGCCGGGTTGCCGCTCCCGTGCCGGAACGGCATCGGGTGGCCGAAGCAGTCTGCGCCCGGTACGGCCGAAGCCGCGGGGCAGGGCACGGCGGAGCAGGGCGGGACGGCCGCGCTCGCCGTACATCGCCGCCGCGCCCGTGAGGGGACCCGCCCGCTCGGTCAGGGCGCGGGCCGGGCGGGCGCGGGGCTGCCTGGGGCGGGGCGGGGGCCGTCCGGCTGGACCATGGCATCCTTCATGTGCGGATTCGCCGCGCCGCCGGGCCGTGACAGCCGCATTCCGTGCGACCGGGCTTGGGAGATGGCACATGGACCGGACAACGAAGCAGCCGGCCGTCCGCAGAACGGGTGCGGTGCAGGCACCGGTGCGCGGCCGGGACGACGAACTGGCATTCCTCGACGCCCGGCTCGACGCCCTCTCCCAGGGCCGCGGGGGGATCGTGTGCGTCGAGGGTGCGCCGGGCGGCGGCAAGAGCCGGCTGCTGGCGGAGACGTACGCCGCGGCGATACGGCGGGACATCAGGGCGTTCCGGGCAGGTGCGGATCCCGACGAACACTACGTGCCGCTCGGTCCGCTCCTGGACGGTCTGCTGTCCGGCGCCGAACCCCTGCTCGACCCGGCGAGGGTGCGCGAGCTCTCCGCCTCGCCCGACCAGCGGTTCTGGCTGCTCCAGGAGCTGCAGGACCGGCTGGAGCAGACGGCCCTCGAGACGCCGCTGCTGATCGTCCTCGACGACGTGCAGTGGTGCGACGACCTGACGCTCCTCGCCCTGCGGAGCCTCTCGGCCAGGCTTTCGTCGCACGCGATCCTGTGGGTGATGGCCGTTCGCGGCGGAACCGGGTCCCCGTCGGTACGCCTGACGCTGGACCGGCTGCGGCAGGCGGGTGCGTACGAGCTGCGCCTCGGCCCGCTCTCGGACGAGGCGGTCGCCCAGATCGCCGAGGACGTGCTGGGCGCCGCTCCCGACCCCGGGCTCCTGCATGCCGCCCGGCGCGCGGAAGGCGTGCCGTTGCTGCTGGTGGAGCTGCTCGGCGGACTCCGCGACGAGGGCTCGGTGATCATCGAGAACCGCGTGGCGCGGCTGTCGCGCGGCTCGATCCCCGAGCGCCTGCGCTTCTTTGTGCGACGGCGTCTCCACCAGCTCTCCGAACCGGCCCGCGAGGTCGTGCAGGCCGCCTCGGCGGTGGGCCGCACCGTCCCCATCGACCTGCTGTCCGAGCTGACGGGCAGACCGGCGGCGGCCCTGATCACGCCCGTGCGGGAGTGCCTCGACTCCGACCTGCTCGTCGAGCAGGACAGCCATCTGCGGTTCCGTCACGACCTGATCCGCGAGGCCGTCGACGACAGCCTCCCCGTCTCCGTGCGCCGGGCGCTGCGGCGCCATGCGGCCGACGTGCTGCTGGCACGCGGTGCCCCGGTGGTCGAGACGGCCACCATGCTGGCGGACAGCTCGGACGTCGGCGACCGCTCGGCAGTGGAACTGCTCCGGGGCGCCGCGTCGGAACTCGCGGCCACCGCGCCCGCTTCGGCGGCGGAACTCAGTGGCCGAGCTCTGGAACTCATGGCCGACGGGGCCCCGGAACGGTCGGCGGTCGTCGCCGAGACCATCCTCCTCCTGTGGCAGACCGGGCAGGCCGCGCGGGCCCGCGCGCTGGGGGACGCGACACTGCCCGGCAGCCTGCGGCCGGCGGACGAAGCACGGGTGCGGCTCAATCTGGCGCGCATGTCCAGCCAGTACGACTTCACGGAGGCCGTCCGGCAGGCCGGTACCGGCGCCGCGCTGCCCGGCGTCCCGGCGGCGCTGCGGGCCCAGCTGCTGGCACTGCTGTGCCTCAACCTCTCCATGGTGGGCGACATGGAGGCGACCGCCCGGGCCGTGACCGAGGCGCTGGAGGCCGCCGCGCAGGCGGGGGACCAGGTGGCCGAGGCCACCGCGATGGCCGTCGACTCGGTGGTGCTCTTCTACCGGATGGACTGGAACGAGTCGTTCCGGCTGGCGGACCGGGCCGCGGGCCTGGCGGCCGACCTCGGAATAGCGCACTCGCTGTGGGTGCCGGAGGCACTCTGGACGACGTTCCTCCTCAGCGCGGCGGGGCGGTCCGACGAAGCGCTCGCGGCGTCCGCGGCCGGCGTCCGCGAGACCCGGCAGCAGGGCCAGGCCGCCGCCATGCTCCTGTGGCTCATGAACCGCTCGCGGGCACTCCTGGACGCGGGGCAGCTGGCCGACGCCCGAGCCGAGGCCGAAGGCGCCTCGGCCATGGTCGACGAGCTCGGCATGGGCAACTTCGCCGACGCCACCCTGCTGTACACGTTGGTGCGCGTCGCCCTCCACACGAACGACCTGGAGGCCGCCCGGTCCTACGTCGAGCAGGGCGAGCGGATGCTGCGCGACGAGGCGCCGCTCGTCCGCAACGTGGGCTCGTGGATGGCCGCACTGCTGGCGGACGTCGAGGGCCGCCCCGACCGGGCCATGGCGCTGCTCGACGAGGCGGCGGAGGCGCTCGCCGGGCAGAGGCCCTCCCTCGCCAGCCCCGACGACCCCGCCGACGCGCCCGTCTTCGTCCGCATGGCGTTGCGCGCCGGAGCGCGGGAGCGCGCCGAGCTCGCCGTCTCCGTGGCGGAGCGACGTGCCGAGCTCAACCCGGACTTCCCGATCCTGGCGGCCTCGGCCGCACACGCCCGGGGGCTGCTCGACAACGACCTCACCCACCTCCTGCGGGCGGTCCGCCTGTACGAGGACTGCCCCCGGCTGCTGGCCCGCGCCTCGGCGCTGGAGGACGCCGGCCGCAAGCTCGCCGCCACCCGTGCGTCCCAAGCCGTGCCCCACCTCGACGCGGCTCTCGCCCTCTACACCGAGGCGGGCGCGGAGCGGGACGCCGCGCGCGTCCGCAGCCGCCTGCGGGCGGCAGGGGTCCGGCGGCCCGCCACGTCCCCGGGAGCGGGGCAGGACTGGCCGGAGCTGACCGCCTCGGAAGCGCGTGTGGTGCGGCTCGTCGCGCAGGGCCTGACGAACCGGCAGGTGGCGGAGCGTCTCTCCCTGTCTCCGCACACGGTGAGTTCCCACCTGCGGCACGCCTTCGTCAAGCTCGACATCACCTCGCGCGTGGAGCTGGTCCGGTTGACGGCCGACCGCGACAGCGGAGCGTGACCGCTTCGCATCACACGGCGGTCCGCCCGCCTGCGACGGACCGTGCGATGCGCGGACGCGGGCGGACCGCCACAGTGGTGATGAATGCTCGAACCGTGAAAGGCGGGGCCGAAGTCATGACGCAGGTCGTACCTCTCCCTGATGAAGACCGCCTCACCGGCAGCCTCCTGAGCACGGACACGGTGCCGGCCCACCGGCGACGGGAGTACTGGCGTGAGGCCCTGTCCCGGACCTTCGGCGCGGTGGACATGTCGGTTCCCGAGGAGATCGACACCGGAACGATCCGCACGGCGCCGCTCGGCAGGCTCCAGGTCACCACCGTGGACGGCGACGCACTCGACGCCCGGCGGACGCGGCGGCTCATCGCGCAGGGCGACGACGAGGCGTACGTGATCGTCAAGCTTCTGACCAGAGGGGGCGCCAGGCTCGAGCAGGACGCCCGCGACGTGAGCGTGGGGCCGGGCGAAGTCTTCATCTACGACATGTCACGGCCGGTTCGGCTGTCCCTGGCCAAGTGCTTCCGGACCACCTCCCTCGTCGTGCCACGCCAGGTCCTGGGCCTGCGCGAGGCGGACCTGCGGCAGATCACGGCATCCCCGTTCCGCTCCGACACGCCGCTCGGCGGCCTGCTGTCCGTCCTTCTCTCCCGGCTGGCGGACACCGCAGGGGCGTATCGACCGCACACGCGCGAGATGCTCGCCCGCAATGTCGTGGATCTGCTGACCGTCCTCGCCGACGAACGACTCGGCAGGGGCTCCGCCGGCACACCGGGCGGTGACGCGGCGATGCTGCAGCAGATCCGGGCCTTCATCGGCCGGCACCTGGCCGATCCCGACCTGACCCCGGAGGCCGTCGCCCGGGCCCACCACATCTCCGTGCGCTACCTGCACAAGATCTTCCAGGGCGAGGACACCACGGTCAGCCGCTGGATCCAGAGCCGCCGCCTGGAGGCGTGCCGACGGGAACTGGCGCACCGGGAGGCGGCGAACCGCACCATCGTCGCGGTGGCCCAACGGTGGGGCTTCACCAGCGCCGCCCACTTCAGCCGGGTGTTCCGGACCGCCTACGGGATGTCCCCCAGCGAGTGGCGCGCCACGCACCGCGCATAGCCGGGCCCACGGTGGGCGCGGATCGTGGAAGTCCGTGCTCCGGGCTCTCACGGGCAACTTTTCGTACGCTCCACGGCAAGCTGCCTCCAACGGCGACTCCAGGGTTGTTCGCGTACGTGCCGCCCTCCGGGATTCCCTCGCTGATCGGGGTGAGAAATGACCCAGCCGTTCTCCGGCGCCGCCGGTGACACCTTCGTCGCCCACGAGGTCGTGGTGCTCGTCGTCGTCGCGGACGAACCGCCGGTACCCCTGCCCGCCCGGCTCCGCTACGACAGGGCGGACCCGTACGCCGTGTGCCTGTCCCTCGGAGGGGCGTCGACCGGCACGGTCGACTGGGTGTTCGCCCGAAGTCTGCTGACGGAGGGACTGGTCCGCCCGGCGGGCAGGGGAGACGTCCTGGTGGTGCCCCCGCACCGCTGCCACCGCCACTCGGTGCGCGTGGTCCTCAGGTCCGCCGCGGGAACCGCCGTGGTGAGCATCGCGGCATCGGCGGTCGCCACGTTCCTGGCGGAGACCGGCCGGGTCGTACCGGCGGGAGCGGAGGGCCTCCACATCGACCTGGACCGCCTCGTGGCCGAACTCGTGGCGGGAAGCGGGTGACGGACCGGCCCGGCGGCCGTGACCCCCACGGCGGTCCCCGGATCTAGCGGATTCACGCGATGTGCCGCCGCGCGCCCGTTGGGAGGGTGTCCGGAAACGTACCGGCTGAAAGGCGGGAACCATGTCGCTGGACTCATCGGTACCGACGGCGGGGCAGCTCTCGGACACCTTCTGCACCACCGAGTCGGTGCCCATCCGCCAAAGACCGGCGTACTGGCGCGCAGCCCTGTCCCGGACGTTCGCCCCCGTCGACGTCACCTTCCCCGACGAGGTCTGCCGGGGGTCCGTCCGCACCTCCCGGCTGGGGCGTCTGCGGGTCGCCACGGTGGACGGCGGCCCTTTGTCGGTGCGGCGGAGCCCGCGGCTGATCGGCCCGGACGACGACCAGCTGCTGGTCGTCACGCTCCTGGTCGCAGGCGTCGCCGGGTTCGAGCAGGACGGCCGGGAGGCCGACCTGTCTCCCGGGGAGATCGTCTTCTGCGACACGGCCCGCCCGCTGCGGATGACGTTCCCCCAGCCGTTCCGGACGAAATCCCTCCTCCTGCCCCGTCGGCTCCTGGGCCTGGACGAGTCCGACCTGCGACGGCTCACCGCGGCACCGCTGCGCCCGGACACGACGGTGGGCTCACTGCTGGCGCCCTTCCTCGGCCGGCTCGTGGACACGGCGGCGACGTACCCGCCGTCCACCGGGGAGGCACTGGCCCGCCACGTCGTCGATCTCCTCACCGTCCTGGTCGGAGAGCGACTCCACCAGGAGAGGGCCGATGCGTCGGGCGAGTCCCGGACGCTGCTGCCGCGGATCCAGACGTTCATCGACCTGCACCTCGCCGACCCGGACCTGACGCCGGACGCCATCGCCCGCGCCCACCGGATCTCCGTGCGCTACCTGCACAAGCTCTTCCAGGCCGAGGGCGTCACGGTCGGCCGGTGGATCCAGCGCCGCCGGCTGCAGGAGTGCCGGCGTGAGCTTGCCCGACGGGAGGCGGCGGCCCGGACCATCGCCGCGACGGCCCGCCAGTGGGGGTTCACGAGCGCGGCCCACTTCAGCCGGGTGTTCCGGGACGCCTACGGACTGTCTCCCGCCGAATGGCGGGACTTCGCGGCGCGAGCGCGTCGAGTGCCCGCGTCGCCGGGTGCCGTGAGCGCGGCCGGTGACATGGGTGCCGTGGGTGGCCTGAGTGCCGTAGACGCCGTGGGTGCCGTGGGTGACGCGCCGAGGGGCGTGGAGGCCGCAATGGCCTGAGGAGCTCCCTGCCCGTCGTCCCGGACCGCACCGGCCGTGTCCCTCCCCGAGTACCGGTCGCATCACTCTGCGTGCCGCACCGTGGGCTCTGCGTACCGCGTTGTGCGCCCGGCCGCCGCCCTTGCCATAGTGGGGCTCCGGCCGGAGGGTGCGGACGGGAGGGAACACGAGTGGCGAGGTCAGGCGGATCGCTGTCCCGCAGCGGTCTGCGCGGCCGGGAGGCCGAGCTCGAGGAAGTGCAGACGCTGATCGTCTCGGTGGCCCGCGCCGGCGGCGGCGCGCTGGCCCTGATCCGGGGCGAACCGGGCATCGGCAAGACCACGCTGCTCGCCGAGGCCGTCGCCAGGGCCCGTGCGGCGGGATTCTCGGTCGGCCTCGGCAGGGCCGACGAGCTCCATCACATCGTGCCGCTGTCGTCGTTGGCGGCCTGCGTCCTGCAAGGCGACGACGCGCTGCTGTCCGGCGCCGCCTTCGCCGATCTCGCGCACCGCCACGATCAGCGGATCTGGCTGGTGGAGCGCCTCGCGGAGGGGATCGAGGCCCGAGCGGGCGGCGGGCCGGTGCTGATCGCCCTGGACGACGTGCAGTGGGCCGACTCGCTGAGCCTGTTCGCGCTGAAGCAGCTGCCGACCCGCCTGCGGGCCTCGCCGGTGCTGTGGATGCTGACCGGCCGGCAGGGTCCCCCCGGACCGGCGGAGGAGACGGTCGAGGCCGCGCGGGACGGCGGACTCCCCACCGTCACCGTGCCCCTGGGCCCCCTGTCCGGCCCGGCCATCGACCAGGTGGCCGGCGACGCCCTCGGGACGGCCGCCGACGAGCGGGTACGGGAACTGCTCGACGGAGCCGGCGGGAACCCGTTCCTCGCCGTCGAGATGCTCGCCGGACTGCGGACCGCGGAGACTTCGGGCGAGTCCGTGCCCGCGGGACTGGTGGTCGGTGTGCGCGGCAGGCTCGCGTCCCTGCACCCCGACACCCTGCGCTTCCTCCAGATGGGGGCGGTGCTGGGACGCGGGTTCGGCTTCCACGACGCCGCCGCGCTCTGCGGCCGGCCTCCGGCCGACCTGGTCGGCGCACTGGAGGAGGCGGTGCGCGCCGGACTGCTGGACGACGAGGGCGACCGGCTGGTCTTCCGGCACGACCTGCTGCGCCAGGCGGTCTACGTGGACATCCCGCCGTCGGCCCGCAGGGCCCTGCACCGGGAGGCCGCCGGCCTCCTGGTGGCCGCGGGGCACCAGCCGGTCGACGCGGTTCCGCACATCCTCAGGGGCGGCCGGCCCGGGGACGAGGAGGCGGTGGCACTGTTGCGGCGAGCCGCCGACGACGTGCTGCCGGTCACGCCGGGCCTCGCGGCCGACCTCATGACGCGCGCCCTGGAATGGGTTCCGGCCACGCGGCCGTCGAGGTTCGACGTGGCGGAGCAGGCCATCGTCTGTCTGACGCGGGCCGGCCGTGACCGGGAGGCGCTGGCGACCGGTGACCGGCTGCTGGCCGGCCGGCCTCCCATGGAGGCGGTCGGCCGGCTGCAGGCGGCCCTCGGCGGGACGTTGTGGAACCTGGACCTCGCCGACGAGTTGCGCCGCCGGACGGAAGCGGCGCTGGCGCTCGGGGGCGCCGGCCCGCAGGTCGGGGCGCGGCTGGCCGCCCTGCGCGCACTGGCCCTGTCCCGGAGCCGCGATCTGGTCGCGGCGCGGCAGGCCGGCGAGACCGCGCTGCGTGCCGCCCTCGCGATCGGTGACCGGGAGGCGCACGTCCTGTCCCTGGTCGGGCTCGGCGAGATCGCGCTCAACGCGGGTGAGAACGCCGCCTCGCTGGAGCGCTTCACCGCGCTCAGCGCGGTCGACCCCGCCTTCCTTCCCGAGGAGATCGTCGCGTACCAGCACATGGACGACTTCGAGTCCGGCGAACGGCTGCTCCTGCGGGCGGCGGACCACGCGGAGGCGCCCCGGCAGGCGATGCTGCTGTGGGCGCAGGGGCAACAGCACCTGGGGCTGGGCAGGCTCGACGACGCCGAGGCCGATTTCGTCACGATGGAGCGCCTGGAGGACGACGTGCAGATCCCCGTCCAGCAGGTGAACGCCCGCGTGATCCGCTCGTGGATCGCCCTCCTGCGAGGTGAGCGGGACGCTGCGCGGCAGCATCTGGCCGCGGCCCTGGAACGGTGGGCGGGCAGACCGAATCCGGGCAACACGGCCGCGGTCCGCTTCCTGGAAGCGGTCCTCGCCGAGGACGACGGGGACGTCGGGCTCGCCCTCGACAAGCTCCGGCAGGTGCAGCGGGAAAATCCCTTCATGCGGTGGCGGCTGCTGCGCACCTGGGTCGACTCCGCCGTACGTATGGCCCTGCGGGGCGGCGATCACGGGCTCGCCGAGGACCTGGCCGCCCAGGCGCAGGCTCACGCGGCGCGCAATCCGGCCGTGCCCACCGCCACGGGAGTCGCGGCCCAGTGCCTCGGACTGGTGAGGAACGACCTCGGCCTCCTCGAACGTTCCGTGGCCCTGCTCGAGTCCGGTCCGCGCCCGCTGGTCCGGGCCGCCGCCACCGCCGATCTCGGCCGGGCACTCCTGGCGGCGGGCCGCGGACCCCAGGCGGCCGCCGCCCTGACCCGGGCCCGTGCCGCGTTCGCCGCGTCGGGCGCGCACGCCGCGGCGGCACGCGCACAGCGCGAGCTGCGGGGGGCCGGGGCCGGCGGCCGCGGCGACGGGGCGAGCAGGCGACGCCCCGTCCAGGGGTGGGGGGCGCTGACGGCCTCGGAGAGGCGGGTCGCGCGCCTCATCGCCGAAGGCCACACCAACCGGTCGGCCGCGGACGCGCTCGTGGTCTCCCCGCACACCGTCAACACGCACCTGACGTCGGTCTTCCGGAAGCTGTCGGTCAGTTCCCGGGTCCAGCTCGCCAACCTGGTGACGACCCTGCGCGAGGACTGAGCGGGCACGCTGGTACGTTCACGCGATGTCGGGCGTGGGGGAGTGGGCTTGACTGGGGGCGAAGCCCACCCGGAGGCAGCCGGCATGCGCGAACCCGCCCACACACCGCCCTTGATCGTGCTCGTCCACGGGGCGTTCACCGACGCCTCGTCCTGGACACGGGTCATCGGCCTCCTGCACGGCGCGGGCCTGACGGTGCACGCCCCTGCGAACCCGTTGCGCGGCCTGGAACAGGACGCCGCCTACGTCAGGAGCGTGGTGCGGCAGAGCGGTGTACCGGTCGTCCTGGTCGGCCACGGCTATGGTGGCGCGGTCATCACCCATGCCGCTTCCGGCGCCGACAACGTCGTCGCGTTGTGCTACGTGGCGGCGTTCGGTCTGGACGAGGGCGAGTGCGTCCTGGACATCACGAGCCGCTTCGCCCCGATGCCGTCGGCCGACGCGACCGTGACCGCCGTTTTCCCCACCGGGTCCCCGGACGGTCCGGGAAGGGAGCTGTACATCCGCGCGGAGCGGTTCCCCCAGGTGTTCGCGGCGGACCTGCCGCCGCAGGACAACCAGGTCCTGGCCGTGCGGCAGCGCCCGATCGCCCAGGGTGCGCTGACCGACAGATCGGGCCCGCCGGCCTGGGCCTCCACACCGTCCTGGTACGCCATCGCGGCGGCCGACCGGATGCTCAACCCCGCCGCCCAGCGCTTCATGGCACAGCGCATGGCGGCCACCGAACGCGTATTGGACGCCGCTTCGCACGCCGCGGTCCTCTCGCAGCCCGCGGCCGTGGCGGCGATGATCCGGGCAGCCGCCGGCCGCGGCCGCAGCCGCGGCGACGGCACGCATCGTCGGCTGCTCTCCTGAGCGGACGAATGCGGCTCGTCTCCCCGGCGGACAAGTGAGGTAATATCCCCGCGCTATCGGCGTTTCCGGTACGAACCGTCGCGCCAGCGACCCGGACGCCTCATCTTCGCCGCGGGAAGGCACCATCGTGAACGTACCGGCCGGATCGTCGGCACGGCGGATCACCGCCCTGCTCGGCACCGTCGTTCTGACCGTGGCCGCCACCGGGTGCGGCGGCGGAACCGGATCCGCCGGCGGCGAGGCGACCACCGTCACCGCGCTCGACTACTACACCGACGCCTCCGAACACGCCCAGTGGGGCAAGTGGCTCACGGCCTGCGGCAAGGCCGCCGGCGTGAAGGTCGAGCACCGAAGCGTCCCCGGGGCCTCGCTCGTCCCTCAGGTCCTGCGGCAGGCGTCCTCGCGAACCCTTCCCGACCTGCTGATGCTGGACAACCCCGACATGCAGCAGATAGCCGAGGCCGGCGCGCTGACCCCGCTGGACCGGTACGGCGTCGACTCCGGCGGCTTCGCCGAGGGCATCCTGTCGGCCGGCACCTACGAGGGGAAGGTCTACGGACTGGCCCCCGCCGTCAGCACGGTCGCCCTCGTCTACAACAAGGACATGCTCGCCGAGGCCGGCGTCTCCGTGCCGAAGACCTGGGACGAGCTGAAGGCGGCGGCGAAAAAGCTGACACGGCCCGGGCGGTACGGCATGGCGGTCGACGCCAACGCCACCTTCGAGGGCACCTGGCAGTTCCTGCCCTTCCTGTGGTCCAACGGCGGTGACGAGAGGCGACTCGACACCCCGCAGGCCGCGCAGGCGCTCCAGCTGTGGGTCGACCTGGTCAAGAGCGGCTCCATGTCGAAGTCGGTACTGAACTGGACCCAGGCCGACGTCCACGACCAGTTCGTCGCCCGCAGGACGGCCATGATGATCAACGGTCCCTGGCGGATCTCCGACCTGGACAAGGACGGGAACCTGCACTGGGGCGCGGCCCCCGTCCCCGTCCGGCAGACGGGGCAGACCCTCGTCACCCCGCTCGGCGGTGAGGTGTGGACGGTGCCGCGGACCGCTTCCGAGGACCGGCAGGAGAAGGCCGCCCGGGTACTCGCCTGCCTGACCGACTCCACCCACACCCTCGCCGTGGCGAAGCAGTACCACACGGTGCCCTCCCGCACCGCCGTGGCGTCCCGCTACGCCGAGCAGACCCCGGCGATGGCCGCGTTCGTCAGCGGCGTGGCAGGCGCGCGGGCCCGGACCCGCGAACTCGGCGTCAGGTGGCCCGAAGCGGCGACCGGGATATACACCGCCGTCCAGGACGCGCTGACGGGCGAGCGGACACCGCAGGAAGCACTCGAGCGTGCGCAGCAGATCGCGACCGGTTCCTGACCGGCCCCGCGCCCCGCGGATGAGCACCCCCCGGGCCCGCCGCCGGGAGTCGGTCTCCCAGTGGATGTTCCTCGCGCCCGCCGCCGCGTATCTGCTGCTGTTCTTCGGCTACCCGATCGTCAAGAACGTCGTGACGGGCTTCCAGGAGTACACGGCGACGACCTTCTCCACCGGTGACGCGCCGTTCGTGGGACTGCGGAACTACGCGGACATCCTGTCGTCGGACCTGTTCTCCGAGGCCTTGCTGACCACCGTCCTGTTCACCGCCGGTTCGCTCGTCGGCCAGTTCGTGATCGGCCTGGCCCTCGCCCTGTTCTTCCACCGCCGGTTCCCGCTCGGCGGCCTGCTGCGGTCGCTCCTGCTGCTGCCGTGGCTGCTTCCCCTGGTCGTCTCGGCAACGACGTGGAAGTGGATGCTGGACACGGACTCCGGAGTCGTCAACGAAGCGTTGCGCGGCCTCCACCTCGTGTCCTCCGGCATCCCCTGGCTCACCGGCACCTCGGAGGCGCTCGTGTCGGTGATCCTCGTCAACATCTGGGTGGGCATCCCCTTCAACACCAGCATCCTGTACGCCGGGCTGCAGGACATCCCCACGCATCTGCACGAGGCGGCGATGCTGGACGGCGCCGGTCCGGTCGCCGTGTTCCGCCATGTCACCTGGCCCCTGCTGCGGCCAGTGGTGAACGTCGTCCTGGTGCTGGGGGCGATCTACACGGTGAAGACGCTGGACATCATCCTCGTCGTGACGGGCGGAGGACCGGCCGACGCCACCCAGACCCTCGCCACCCGCTCCTACCAGCTCTCCTTCCAGCAACTCGAGTTCGGGCGCGGCGCCGCGACGAGCAACGTACTCGTCGTCGTCTCGCTCGTCTTCGCCCTCGTCCATCTGCGTGCCCGGCGCATCCGGGGAGGGAACCGGTGAAGCGCGCACCGAGGCGCGGCCTGCTGTCCACCGTCGTCGCGATCGTCCTGCTCGCGGTCATGCTCTTCCCCGTGTACTGGATGGTGAACGCCTCCCTGCAGCAGGCGGGCAACACACTCCAGGGCGGCTGGTTCCCCCTCCACCCGGACTTCAGCGGTTACACCAGGGCACTGCGCGACCAGGGAGGCAACCTCGTCACCAGCCTCGTCGTGTCCCTCGGCAGCGTCGCGCTCAGCCTCGCGCTCGCCGCGCCGGCGGCCTACGCGCTGGCCCACCTCCCCCTCCGGGGAGTCGACCTCGTGCTCTTCGGTGTCCTGATCACGCAGATGGTGCCGGGCATCGTCGTGGCCAACGCGATCTACGGCGCCTACGCCGACCTGGGGCTGCTGAACTCCGTCCTCGGACTGGTTCTCGCCGACTCCACCGCCGGGGTCCCCTTCGCCGTCATCGTCCTGCGCGCGTTCATGCGGGGCATTCCCCGGGAGATCATCGAGGCCGCGCGCGTGGACGGCGCCGGGCGGCTGCGCACCTTCCGCTCCGTGGTGCTCCCGGTGAGCAGGAACGCCCTGGTCACCGCCGCGCTCTTCACCTTCCTCCTCACCTGGAGCGACTTCCTCTTCGCCCTCACACTCACCACCACGGACACCGTCCGGCCGGTCACCCTCGGCATCTACGACTACCTGGGCGCCCACACCGACCGGTGGAACGCCGTCATGGCCACCGCGGTCCTGGCGTCCGTCCCGGCAGCCGTGCTGCTCGTCGTCGCCCAGCGCCACATCGCCGCCGGGACCACCGGCGGCGCCGTGCAGTGAGGGCCGGCGGCGTCCGCCGGGAACCCGGCGGACGCCGCCGGCGGGAGTGCGTCCGCGCGTCGCGCCCGGGCGGGCCTCTCCTCCTCGCCCCTGTGCCGGCGGGGTCGGGCGGCGCCGGCGGTCGACGCCCGCAGCAAGTACCCCCGGTGGGCGGCGAACCGGTTCCCGGCCGGCCCCGCCCGCCCTCGCACGACGGTGGCAGGGCGTCCATGTCGCCGGGGTGCCCGCACGCGGGGCGGGGAGCGTCCGCCGTCACCGGCGACGGCCGGGCCGGACGGCAGCGTGCGCGGGAGCGGTCGTGGGACGAGGGCGAAGGCGACGTGGGACGACACCGGCCACCGCAGGGCGACGGCGGTCACGTCCGTCCCGGCGCACTGCGGCCGCGGTGCCCGCCCGCCGGGCGCGGCCGGGTGCCCGCACTGCGCGGGCACCCGGCGCCTGTCGCTCCGGCGGGTTCCGCGGATCCGGCGTCCGCCTTCTCCGCGGGCCGGTTCGGCCTCACGCCTCCACGAAGGCGAGGATGTCGGCGTTGAGGACCTCGGGGTGCGTCGACAGCATTCCGTGGGAGTAACCCTCGTAGCTCTTGAGCGTGCCGTCCTTCAGCAGCTCGACGGCCTTCAGAGCCGAGTCCGCGTACGGCACGACCTGGTCGTCCGTCCCGTGCATCACGAGGACGGGGACGTCGATCTTCTGCAGGTCCTCGGTGAAGTCGGTCTCCGAGAACGCCTTGATGCACTCGTAGTGGGCGTTGGTCGCGCCCATCATGCCCTGCCACCACCACCGGTCGATCAGCCCCTGGGACACCTCGGCGCCGGGCCGGTTGAAGCCGTAGAACGGCCCCGTGGGGACGTCGATGAAGAACTGGGCGCGGTTGGCGGCCACGGCGGCGCGGAACCCGTCGAAGACCTCGATCGGGGTGCCTTCGGGGTTGGTGTCCTTCTGCACCATCACCGGGGTCACGGCCGCCACGAGGACCGCCTTGGAGACACGGCCGGGCTTGGCCTGTGCCACGTAGCGCGCGACCTCGCCGCCGCCGGTGGAGTGCCCGACGTGCACCGCTTCCCGGAGATCCAGGGCGTCGGTCAGCACGTTGACGTCGGCGACGTAGGTGTCCATGTCGTGGCCGGTCGCGGGCTGGCCGGAGCGCCCGTGTCCCCGGCGGTCGTGGGCGATGACGCGGTACCCCTTGCCGAGGAAGAACAGCAACTGGGCGTCCCAGTCGTCCGAGCTGAGCGGCCAGCCGTGGTGGAAGACGATCGGCCGGGCGTCCCGGGGGCCCCAGTCCTTGTAGAAGATGACGGTGCCGTCGGGCGTGGTCACTGTGCTCATTGCTGTTTCCTTTGCTGAACGGGGTGTTTCGGGGATGCGTCGCGCGCGGCGGGCCGCGCGTCGACGACCGGGGTGCGCCGACCGCGGCCGCCGCACCCGTGCGGAGGAGTTCTCGCCGTCGGACGGACGGGGGCCGACCCGCCGTCAGGGCCGCGTACCGCGTCGCCTCTTGGCCGCTTCGACCGCCTGCGGGACGATGTCCACCACCTCGTCGGGGTGGGAGAGCACGACCAGGTGCGAGGAGCCGATCTCCACGAAGCCGATTCCGGCACGGCGGCGAGATCCGGATCGGCATCGGCGGCCACGACCTCGGGGAACTTCTCGGCGTCGACGGTGACGTCGGGGTTCTTCTCGTCGTGGTCCGCCGGCGGTGACGCCGTGCGGACGACAACGATGGTGGGTTCGGTCATGGCGGGTCCTGGTGGGAGAGACGGGCGGTGAGCCCTTCCGTCATTTCCGACGATACGAATTCGCTCCGCGGCTCCTTGCCTCTGCGCGCACCGGGTCTGACATGAGAGTGCCCGCGCCGGGGTGAGCCACGTGGTCGGGCACACGGACGGGTGGGAGGAGATGAGCGCGTCCGGCGAGGACGCCCACCGAGAGGCCGTGCGGGCCAAAGACGTCATGGCGATGCGCAGAGCGGCGTGCGCGCGCCCCGCGAGGTCGGCCGGGCCGGACGCCGTCGACGTCTCGGACACGGCGATGCCCCGCCGGCCTGCCGGACCGCCGGACCGCCGGGGAGGAGCAGGCGCGGCCGGGAGCGGTCCGCGGCCTGCCCGCCGGACAGCCGTGAGTGCCCGCCGGAGGCCGACGCCCGCTCCGACAAGGGCCGTTCGGGTCCGGCTGCGGGGTTCCGCCCGAGGCGAGGACCGTCCGCCGCAGCCGCAGCCGCAGCCGCAGCCGCAGCCGCAGCCGCAGCCGGTCCCGGGCCGCCCCGTTCACCGGTCGGTGAGCCCGTCCACCGCCCGGATCGTCGTATTCGTGACCCGCATACCACCCCCGCCCGCACCGCGCTTACCATGCGCGCAGTCGTACGTCAGTTCTGCATCACGGCGTGCAGCCCGTGCGGCCCGCCCTGCCCGACCCGCCCGCCCGCCCCGTCCGATCCAGGAGCACGCCACTCGTGTCCATACCCCCGCCCTCCGGGCCCCAGCAGCCACAGGACCCGTACGGGCCTCCGCAGCCGCAGGGGCCGGGCCCGTACCCGCAGCAGCCGTACGGCCCGCAGGCGCCCCAGGGGCCGTACGCGGGGGCGCCGTACGCGGTCTGGGGGCAGGGCTACCTGCCCCTCAACCGGCCCGCGCCGGTCAACGGGGTCGCGATCGCCGCGCTCGTCCTCGGCGTGCTGTGCTTCCTGCCGGCCGTCGGCCTGGTGCTCGGGATCATCGCGCTGGTGCAGATCAGGAGGCGCGGGGAGCGCGGCTCGGGCATGGCGATCGGCGGGGCCGTGCTGTCCTCGCTCGGGCTCGCGCTGTGGGTGCTGGCGCTCGCCACGGGGGGCGCCTCCTCGTTCTGGGAGGGCTTCAAGGAGGGCGCGCGGGGCAACTCCAGCCTCTCCCTGGTCAAGGGCGACTGCTTCGACGTGCCGGGCGACTCCGTCGGCGGGGACGTCTACGACGTCGACACGGTGGACTGCGCCGGCGAGCACGAGGGCGAGGTGTTCGGCACCGTCCCGCTGAGCGGCGGGAGTTACCCGGGCGACGACCGCGTGGCGGACGAGGCCGAGGACCGGTGCTACACCCTCGAGGCCGAGTACGCGATGGACACCTGGGCGCTGACCGAGGAGATCGACGTCTACCACCTCACGCCCACCCGTGAGAGCTGGGAGTGGGGCGACCGCCAGATCGTCTGCGTCTTCGCCCACGCCGACGAGCGGTCCCCGCTGACCGGCTCGCTGCGCTCCGACGCCACGACCCTGACCGCCGACCAACTGGCCTTCCTCGAGGCGATGAACGCCCTCGACGACGCGCTCTACGAGGAGCCCGAGGACTACGCCGAGGAGGACCTGGACGCCAACAGGGCCTGGGCCGGCGACGTCGCCGGCGCGACCGCCGAGCAGGCCGGGGCGCTGGACCGGCACACCTGGCGGACCGGCGCCCGCGAGCCCGTCGCCGCCCTGGTCAAGGACATGGGCAAGGCGGGCAAGGAGTGGACGGCGGCATCGACCGCAGCCGACGTGGACACCTTCTACGAGCACTACGACACCGCCTACTCGTACGTCGACGGCGCCGCGACCGTCACCGCCCGCAAGGCTCTGGGGCTGGCCACCAGCCCGCCCACGTACGAGGAGGACGGCGAGGGCGGGAGCACCGGGGGAAGCGACGGCGGCCTGGACGTGTGATCGCGTCCATAGCGGGGAGAAACCGCCTGCGTAAAGCCCTTCCCCGGGATAAGTCATCACTTCGAGTGATTCCCTGGCCTTTGCTTGCACGGGACAACTGATGGTTGTCAGGCTGTTGCTGTCTGTACAACCTGATGGGAGCGGCCAGTGACATTCGGTGAGCAGCCTGCGTACCTGCGGGTCGCGGGCGATCTCCGCAAGCAGATCGTCGACGGCTCGCTGCCACCGCACACCCGCCTCCCGTCCCAGGCCCGCATCCGCGAGGAGTACGGCGTCTCCGACACCGTCGCGCTGGAGGCGCGCAAGGTGCTGATGGCGGAGGGCCTGGTCGAGGGCCGCTCCGGTTCGGGGACGTACGTGCGCGAGCGTCCGGTGCCGCGCCGGATCGCCCGCTCCGGCTACCGCCCGGAGTCCGGCGCGACGCCGTTCCGGCAGGAGCAGGCGGACGCCCGGACGCGCGGCAGCTGGGAGTCCGGCAGCGAGCAGGTGGAGGCCGGCCGAACCGTGGCGGAGCGGCTCGGCATCAAGCCCGGCGACCGCGTGATGTGCACCAGGTACGTGTTCCGGGAGGCAGGCGAGGCGATGATGCTCTCCACCTCCTGGGAGCCCCTCGCGGTCACCGGCCGCACGCCCGTCATGCTGCCCGAGGAGGGGCCGCTCGGCGGCATGGGCGTGGTCGAGCGCATGCGCGCCATCGACATCGTCGTGGACAACGTCACCGAGGACGTCGGAGCCCGTCCCGGCCTCGCGGAGGAACTCCTCACCCTGGGCGGCGTACCGGGCCACGTCGTCCTGGTCGTCCAGCGCACCTACTACGCCTCCGGCCGCGCGGTCGAGACGGCGGACGTGGTCATCCCCGCCGACCGCTACCGGGTCTCCTACCACCTGCCGGTGAGATAGCCGCCCCGTCCCGGTGTGCGGGCGGGTGCCGCCCCGGGCGCGGGGTGAAGTGGCGCACACCTTTGCGGTGACAGCGCACACCCCCCTGGCAGTTGCCCCCGGAAGCGGCCCGCCGCGCGGCCGTCCGCAGGCCGTCGTAATCCGGTCGTTCTCGCGCGTTCCCGCAGGTCGTCCGCCGGGTGTCCGGCAGCGCGCCGACCGGAGACATCGCGGTGCGGGGGCGGCGCGTTCGGTGCCGTGCGCCCCCTGTACGTTGGCTGGTTGCGTACCTGTTTGTGAAAAGCCGTATTCGCTCCGTAAAGGTTGGGCGTACGCTCGGGCATATGCGGATTGCGGTTTCCTCACAGGGCGGGACGCGGGTCGCGTCACGGACGGGATCCGGCCCGGCCGGGGCGAGAAGGGGGCGTGGGGCGCAATGAACGACAGCACGGTCTCTCTGCCCTGGCTCGTCATACGCCAGGACGACAACGGCAATCGCTACCGCGTCGGCCGGTACGCGACCCGCGCCGAGGCCCAGAAGATCGCGGACAGCCTCGACAGCCGCGGCCACAAGCAGCTCTACTGGGTCGAACACATCGCCTAGCACGGCGACGGCGCACGGAACTGACGCCCCGACCGCTCCCGTAGGCTCCCGCGCATGACGGAACGGATCGTGGTGGTCGGAGCCGCCCTCCTCGACGGCGGCCGCCTGCTCGCCGCACGCCGCAGCGCACCCCCCGAACTCGCCGGGCGCTGGGAACTGCCCGGCGGCAAGGTGGAGCCGGGTGAGCGGCCCGAGGAGGCCCTCGTCCGCGAACTGCGCGAGGAACTCGGCGTCGACGCAAGGGCCCTGGAGCGTGTCCCGGGGGAGTGGCCGCTGAGGCCGCCCTACACCCTGCAGGTGTGGACCGCCCGCCTGGAGCCCGCTTCCGCCACCCCCGCCCCCCTCCAGGACCACGACGGCCTGCGCTGGCTCGCGCCGCGGGAGATCTGGGACGTCGACTGGCTCGACCAGGACGTCCCGGCGGTACGGGAGGTGGCCGCGCGGCTGGGCGACGGATCCGGGGAGCCCCCGGCGGCGGCCGGCCCGCGCTGACCGCCGCCACCCTCTCGCTCTCACTCCTTCCCGCGATCCCCGCGCCCCCTCGTCGCCGGCATGCGCCGTCCCGCGCGGTACTTCATGCCGCATACCGGGTATATCGCCATCAACACCACTTGAACGGACGTGGGAATGCTTCGCCGGCCCGGGAAGTGATCGGCGTGACAGACACCGAAGGCGGCTGCGCCGGGTGGACGTTCCCCGCGGAAGCCGGCGCGGTGCGCGCCGCCCGGGCCGCGGTACGGGGGCAGTTGTGCCGCTGGGGCCTCGACAGCCTCGGTGACGTCGCCGCCCTGCTGGTCAGCGAACTCGTGACGAACGCCCTGCGGCACGCCACCGGTCCCATCGGAGTCCGCCTGGTGCGGCCCGCCGGTCTCCCCGAGGTGCTGCTCGTGGAGGTCTCCGACCCGGTGCCGGACCCGCCCCGCGAGCGCGCCGCCCGGCCCGAGGACGAGAGCGGCCGCGGACTGCAGTTGGTCGCCTCCTCCTCGCGCCGCTGGGGGAGCAGGCCCGGCAGCACGGGCAAGACGGTGTGGTTCGAACTGGCGGTCCCCGGCTGACGTACGCGTCCGCACGGATCCCGGGGCCGGATCCGGAGGCCGGGATCGAGGCCCGGAGCCGAGGCCCGGAGTCGAGGCCCGGATCGAGGCCGGACGCGGGCCGGGAATCCGGGCTTTCGCGGCCCCGCCGGCGGCCGCCCGGACACCAGTCCGGCGAACCGTGCCGTCCGGGGTGGTTCGACGACGTGTCCGCTGGTTAGAAGACTGGAAGTGTTGTCGCGGGACGGTCCGAAAAAAGCCTGGACCGTGCTGTGATCGTGAACACCGTGTCGTGCGGCGCCGTAGTGCTGGATACTGCGGGCAGCCGCAACCGGTGACCGGTGCCGGGCGCGGTGAGCTGGAGGGGACGGTTCGCGTGAGCGAGATACCAGCGAAGGCCACGGAGTCCGAGGACCCGTCGGACGGCGCGAGGGCGAAGGCCGCGGGTGCGCTCGCGGGCGGCCCCGGGCGCACCCCTGCCGACGGCGAGGGCGAAGTGCCCGCCGGTGACGCGCTGTGGCAGAGCAGTCCGCCCGGCTCCATCTACGACTACATCAAGGTCGCCTCCTTCTCGATCGGCCCCGACGGACTCGTCGACCAGTGGAGTCTGCGCGCCGAGCAGATCTTCGGCATCCCCGCCGACCGGGCCGTCGGCATGGACCCGATCGACGCGTTCGTCGACGCCGGTCAGCGCGAGCGCGGCCAGCGGAAGATGGCCGAGATCCTCGACGGCCGCGAGTGGACCGGCGTCGTTCCCTTCCGGCTGCCCGCCACCGGGGACGGCGCGCGCCGTGAACAGGGCCTGGCCGAGGTGTACGTCATGCCGACGCGCACCCAGGAGGGCGAGAAGGCCGCCGTCTGCATCGTCGTCGACGTCCGCACCCTGCGCAGCATCGAGACCGACCTGGCCGCCTCGCAGGCCATATTCGGTCAATCCCCGTTCGGCTTCCTGCTGATCGACCCCGAACTGCGGGTCCGCCGGGCCAACGAGCGGTTCGCGTCCATCTTCGGCGGCACCCCCGACGACCACCGCGGCAAGGGCGTTCAGGACTATCTGCCGAGGCCCGAGGCCGAGCGGGTCAGCGCGGTGCTGCGCCGGGTGCTGGAGACCGGCGACTCCATCACGGACATGCACGTCACGGGCTTCGTGCCGGGCTCCGAGGAACGCCGGCACTGGTCCATCAACCTGTACCGCGTGCACAGCGGTTCCGGCCGGCCGATCGGCATCGCCTGGCTCGGCGTCGACATCACCGCCCGCCGCGCCGCCGCCCGCGAGGCCGCCGCAGCACGGCGCAACCTCGCCCTGCTGAACGAGGCGGGGGCCCGCATAGGGAACTCCCTCGACCTCGAGACCACCGCGCGCGAACTCCTCGACGTCGTCGTGCCCGGGTTCTGCGACCTGGCCACCGTCGACCTCTACCAAGGGCTCCTCGCCGGCGACGAGACGCCGCCCGGCCTCGCCGACGGCAGCGCCGAACTGCGCCGCGTCGCCTTCTCGTCCGCCGTGTCCGACGCGCCGTTCCCCGGCAGCGGTTCGGACGTCACGGTCGGCGCGGTCCACCACTTCCCGTTCAACTCGCCCTGCGCGGACGCTCTGCGCACCGCCCGTCCGGGGACCATCCCCGGCGAGGAGGGCGGCCTCGTGCAGTCCACCCTCGCCGTTCCGATGGTCGCGCACGACACGGTCGTGGGCCTCGCGCAGTTCTCGCGGACGAAGGGCAGCGAGCCCTTCGGGGACCGGGACCGGGATCTCGCGGTGGAGCTGGCGGCGCGGGCGGCGGTCTGCATCGACAACGCGCGGCTGTACCGGCGTGAGCACGAGCGGGCACTGATGCTCCAGCGGTCGCTGCTGCCGCCGGGCGACCCGGTCGCCTCCGGCCTGGACATCGCCTGCCGCTACCTGCCCGGCAGCGTCGCCTCGGGCCGCCCCAGCGAGGTCGGCGGCGACTGGTTCGACGTCATCGAACTCCCAGGCCACCGTACGGCGTTGGTCGTCGGGGACGTGATGGGGCGCGGACTGCGGGCGGCGGTCGCGATGGGCGAACTCCGCACCGCCGTGAGGACTCTCGCCCTCCTCGACCTGGAACCGGCCGAGGTGCTCTCCGCGTTGGACGAGATCGCGCGCGGCCTCGGCGCCCCCGGCGGTGTCCAGCAGGCCACCCGCGCCGCCCGCCGGCCCCGCGAGGCCGACCTGTCCGAGGTGTACCTGGCGACCTGCGTGTACGCCGTGTACGACTCGGTGACCCGCAGGTGCACCTTCGCCAACGCGGGCCATCTGCCGCCCGTGCTGGTCGAACCCGGCGAGGCCGCGCTGATGCTCGACGTGCCGCCCGGCATGCCGCTCGGCGTCGGCGGGGAGCCCTTCGAGGAGGTCGAGGTCGAACTCCCCGAGGGCGCGCTGCTCGCCCTCTACACGGACGGACTCGTCGAATCCCGCGACCACCCCCTCGACGAGGGCCTCCAGGCCTTCGTGGGCGCCCTGACGGACCCCGCGAGCCCTCTGGAGGACGTCTGCGACCACGTCCTCAACACCCTCGACACCCACCACGGCGAGGACGACATCGCGCTGCTGATGGCCCGCGTGCAGGGCCTGCCCGCCGAGTCCGTCGGCGACTGGACCCTGCCGCGCGAGCCGCGCAGCGTGGGCCGCGCCCGCGAGTACGCCCGCGGACAGCTGATCGACTGGGACATGGAACCGCTGGTCGACACCGCGGAACTCCTCGTCAGCGAACTCGTGACGAACGCGCTCCGTTACGGCGAGGGCGAGATCAGACTGCGGCTGCTGCTGGACCGCACGCTGGTCTGCGAGGTGTGGGACGCGGGCCTCGTCCAGCCGCGCCGCCGCCGCGCCCGCGACACCGACGAGGGCGGCCGGGGCCTCCAGCTCGTCGGCCTGCTCTCCGCGGCCTGGGGCTCCCGCCGTACCCCCCGTGGCAAGACGGTCTGGTTCGAACTCCCGCTCCCCGGTGGTGAGACGGGCCTCGCGGACCCGGCGGAGGCGCTGCTGAGCCTGTTCTGACGGGCGGTCCCGCCGGACCGTCCCGGCGGGTCGCCCCTACCCGGGCGGTGTCCGGTGCGGTCGTCCCGCGAAGCCCGCCGGATCGGCGTTCTCCGGGTCGTCTGCGGGCAGGATGCCGCCCAGGACGGCACCGGCCGTGCCGGCCGTGTGCGCCGGCCGGGCCGCGTCGGGGGCGGACGGCGGCGCGGTGTACGGGTTGCCCCGGACCCGCACGTCCTGTTCGGCCAGGGCGCGGGCCTCCAGGGCCAGGGCGTCGGCCCCCGGGTCGTCACCCGCGGCCAGCAGGCGACGGGCCTCCGCCAGGCGGGTGCGAGGGGCGGCACCGACCGCGCCCCGGTGCGTCGCGACGAAGCCGTCCGCCGCGGCGGTGGCACTGCGCGCGGTGAGCCGAGCGGCGGCCCCGGCCACGCCGGCCTGCTCCCGGGCCGGCTGCGGGTTCGGGGGCGCACCGGTCCCGCCCGGGGCGGTCGGCGGGGTCGCGCGGGTGACGGTCGGGTCCGAGGCGGGCTTGGGGTTCGTGGGGGCGTGGGCCGCGCCCGAGGCCGACGCCCGGTTCGCAGGGGCGCCGGCCGGGCCCGGGGCCCGCACCGGGCTCGTGGGGGCGTCGGCCCGGCCCGAGGTCGCTCGCCAGGTGGCGGTCGTGATGCGGCGGAGCATGCCGAGGGGGTCGTGCGGACGGCCCGAGGTCAGTTCCCGGCGCACGGAGGACAGGACCGTGTCGGCGTGCAGCAGGTGGGTGAGGGCCTCGTCGCCGGGGCCGGCCGTGTCCCGCAGCGGGGCCAGTCGCGCCTCCGCGTCCGTCAGTGCGGCCGGGACCAGGCCGGCGGCCTCCCGCAGTTCGGCGGCCGTCCGCTCCACCGCCTCGACGAGGACGGCGGCCTGGGCGATGGCGCCCTCGGCGGCGCGCAGGTGCCGGGCCGCCTCCCCGGGACGGCCCGAGTCGTCCGCCTGACGGGCCTGGTTGAGCCGGACGGTGGCGAACACCAGCCGGTCCTTGGCCTGTTCGACGTACCCGACGACGGACGCGCTCGCCGTGGCCGCGTACGCCGCCCGCATGTCGTCGAGGACCGTCTCCGCCGCGGCCGTCCGACCGGTCAGCTCCCGGAACCGTGCCTCCGCGACTCCCAGCGCCCCGCCCACTCCCCGCTCCAGTCCCCGCAGCCGCCGGAAGCCGTCGGCCGCCGCGTCCAGCCGCCGCACCGCCTCGGCGCCCCGCCCGACGATCCCGGCCTGCGCCTGCCGCCGGGCCGCCGCGTCCCGCGGTACGCCGTCGTCGTGGCGCTGCCGCATCCGGAAGGCCGCCGCCAGTTCCGTCTCGGCCTCCCGCAGGGCGTCGGTGAAGGGCGCCACCGCCTCCGGGCCGAACAGCTCGCGCACGAAGCCGAGTTCGTCGCGGGCGGCGCGGACCCGGTCGTCGGCCGCGACGAGTGCCGCGCGGACCTGCTCGTCGGGCACGCCGGTCTCCGCGTGCGGGGAGGGGGCGACGCCGCCCGGTGTCGTCCGGGTGCGGGCGCGGCGGACGCGGCGCAGGTAGCCGTACCCCGCGAGGGCCCCGGCCGCGCCGACCACGACGAGCGGCAGGACCAGGTCGGTGGTGGACGTCCCGTCCTCCGCGGGCGCGGCGGCCGGGGCGGAGACGGCGGACGCGGCGGGCGCGGTGGGCCGGGTGATCGCAACCGGAACGTCCGTTCGCGTCGTCATCCCTGGCAACACCAGCCACACGATGCCCGTCGCTCCGCCCAGCACGGCGTGCAGCACCCGCACGGACACCTGTGCACCGGCCCGCCGCGGCCGGCTCCGGAGCTTGGACGACGTCACATTCGGGAGCGTATGGCCGCCCATGCGGCCACGCGACCGGTATGCACCCGGGACGGGGCACGTGGGGCGGGCGACACGGAGGGGGAACAGGTGACGGATCACTCGACCGGTACGGACGCGGAGGACAGGCCCGACACGGACGCGCCGACCACCGCGACCGACACGACCAGCGAGGCGGACGAGGTCACCGAGGCCGACGCGACCACTGCGACCACCGAGGCGGACGCGACCAGCGAGGCGGACGAGGTCACCGAGGCCGACGCGACCACCGAGGCGGCGGCCCTCCGGAGGCGCCGGCGCCGCCGGAGGGCGGTGCGCGTCGCCCTGGCCGTCCCGCTCCTCCTCGTGCTCCCGGTCCTCGTCGCCCTCACCGCCCTGCGCGTCAACTACACGGGCGACCCGGCCGACGGCACCTGCACCCGCGGCAAGGACGCCCTCTGGCTCGGCCACGCCTGGGTGGACGGCCGCAAGAAGGACGCCGACGTCACGGCCCTGGCCGACCGTCTGAAGGACACCGGCATCCGCGACCTGTACGTCCACTCCGGGCCCCTGGAGCACGACGGCACGCTTCCCGGGTCGTCGTACCCGAACGCCCGTTGGTTCATCTCCGCCGTCCACCGGGAGATGCCGCAGGTCCGGGTCCAGGCCTGGCTCGGTGACGTGCTCGCCAGCGAGAGCCCGCACGGCATGCGGCTGGAGCGCGCGGCGACGCGTGCGGCCGTCGTACGGTCCACGCGCGAGATCCTCGCCACCGGATTCGACGGGGTCCACTTCGACCTGGAGCCCCTGCACTCCGGCGACCGGAACTACCTGACCCTCCTCGACGCCCTGCACCGCGTCACCGCCGACCGGGACGTGCCCCTGTCCGTCGCCGCCCACCAGATCGACCCGGTGCCCGGCTTCCACTCCTTCTGGGGCACGACCACCGGCCACCCGAAGTGGTGGTCGCAGAAGTTCTTCGGCGAGGTGGCCCGCCGCGTCGACCAGATCGCCGTCATGTCGTACGACACCATCCAGCCGCTGGAGAGCACCTACGGCGGCTACGTCGCCCAGCAGACCTCCCTCGCCCTGGAGGTCACCCCGCCCACCACCGACCTGCTGATGGGCCTGCCCTTCTACCACGAGAACCGGTTCGGCCACTGGAACCACGCCGAGACCGTCCCCGCCGGAGTCCGGGGCGTCCGCCTCGGCCTGTCCCGCACGGACGCCGACCGCGCGAACTTCGGGGTCGCGCTGTACGTGGACTTCGCGGCCGAGGAGGCGGACTGGACGGCGTACCGCGACGGCTGGGTGCGCTGACACCCGGCGCCGGCGACCGGGCCGTCGGGCCGTGGGAAGCGGCCGTCGCCGCACCACCTGCGACGCCATCGGAGCGTCGCCCGGACGTCATGCGGCCTTCGTCTCCGGGGCCACCTGTGTTGGTTGTGCGGGGGCTGTGAGCGCCCTAGCGTCCACATCTCCCATCCCTGTAAGGGTCACACTCTGATGCGATCGCTCCTCACCCGTAAGGCCGTCCGCCGAGCCCTGCGCCCGGTGGCCGAACTCATCGACCAGCGCATCGAGCGTCAGGTGCGCCGCGCCGTCCGCGACGACGGGCGCGCCACCGCCGACGCCTCCCTCGACGCGATGCGGCAGGAACTCCAGGCGCTCCGCAACCGGCAGCGCCCCCTGGAACTCTTCTTCGACGGCACCGGACGCGGCATGGCGCGCATGCCGTCCGCGACCCACCTGGACCAGCTGGTCGACGAGCTGGCCGCGGTGACCGGGAACCGGGACGAGGCCGAGCGCAGCGCCGCCCAGGCGTTCCGGCTGCTCCTCGCCCTGGAGGCGCTCGGCGTGGGCCGGATCGCCGGCGGCACGATGAACATCGTCGGCAAGCTGTCCGCGGTACCGCTGCTCGACCCGCCGAACGACGACATGCTGGAGATCGGCACCCTGTACGGGATGTTCGGCGCGGCCCTGGTCCGCATGATGGAGCGCGCCGGCCGCGACCCCCGCCTGACGATCGTCGACCCGCTCGCCGGCACGCAGCTGCAGCCCGGCACCACCATGTCGGACGACGCCTCGGGGACCCCGGTGCGGGAGGCCGCCGTGCGCACCAACCTCTCCCTGGCGGGCGCGGCCGGCGCCGCGACCCGGATCCAGCAGGGCTTCTCCGAGGACCCCGAGGTGCGCGCCCTGGTCTCCGACCGCTCCTACGGCGTGATCGTCGTCGACGGCGACCACTCCGCCGCCGGTGTCGCGGCGGACCTGGAGTGGGCCGAGCGGATCGTCGCGCCGGGCGGCATCGTCGTGCTGGACGACTTCGGACACCCCAAGTGGCCCGGCATCGAGGAGGCGTTCGACAAGCACATGGCCGGCGACACCCGGTTCACGTTCCTCGGGCGCGTGGCGCACTCGGGGTACCTGCGGGCCTCCGCCTGAATCCGGCGGCCCTCACTCCGGGGAGCTCCGCCGCCTGATCGTGCCGGTGGGCCGCACGAGCGGGTCGTACCCGCGGGTCTTGCGAGCGGGGGTGTACCCGCGGGGCGTACGCGCGGCGCACGTCGAGCCCGCCGCCGGCCGTCTGCCGCTCCGGGCGCCCGACCGACCGGGACAGGTCGTCGGGACAGCGCTGCACCGGCCTCGGTCCGTCGTGCACGGACAGGACGTACCTCGCTTCCGTCGGCCGAGGGCCCTGGGCGCGACCGGGCGCGGTCGGGGGCAACGGTCATGCGCCGGCGAGTGCCGCGCGTCACGCCGGCCGAGCCGAAGGAACACGCACCGAGCGTCCGGGACGCACGGGTGCGCCCTGGCGCTCGTTGCGCCGCACGGGTGGGCTTCCCGGCCGTCGTCGCCGTGTCGTCGACCGCTGCCGAATCCTTTCCTCTTCAGTGGCCGAATAGATGTGATCAGCTCCATATACCACCAAAAGTGATCATTGCGCCCGCGGCTCCCGGAGGTAAGCAGAGATGTCCCACGACGGCCTCGGACCCCGCGCGGTCATGCGCTCGGTCGCCTTCCTCACCGCGGGTGCGCTCGCGGTGCCCCTGCTGTCCGCCTGTTCCTCCGAGGACGAGGCCGGCAAACCGTCGGCCCCCCAGGACATCGCCCCCGCCGCCCGCGCCCAGATCACCGACGGCGGCACCCTGCGCTGGGCCGTGGACGCCGTACCCGAGACCTTCAACACCTTCCAGTCGGACGCCGACGCCACCACCACCCGGGTCGCCCAGGCTGTCCTGCCGTCGATGTACCGGCTCGACGCGACCGGGCGGCCCCGGCCGAACCCGGACTTCCTGGAGTCCGCCGAGGTCGTCGACACCGAGCCCAAGCAGGTCGTCCTGTACCGGCTCGACCAGCAGGCCGTGTGGAGCGACGGCCGCGAGATCGGCGCCGCCGACTTCGCCGCCCAGTGGCGCGCCCTGTCCGGCAAGGACAGCGCCTACTGGACCGCCCGCAACGCCGGCTACGACCGCATCGAGAAGATCGAGCGGGGCGCCAACGACCTGGAGGTCCGGGTCACCTTCGCCCGCCCCTACGCCGACTGGCGGTCGCTGTTCTCCCCGCTGTACCCGAAGGACGTCATGGGCACCCCCGACGCCTTCAACGACGGGGCACGGCGCAAGCTGAAGGTCACCGCCGGGCCGTTCGCCGTGAAGGAGGTCGACCGCGAGAACGACCGGATCCGGCTCACCCGCAACCCGCGCTGGTGGGGCCGGCCCGCCAAGCTCGCCGAGATCGAGCTGACCGCCGTACCGCGCGACGAGCGGGCCGCCCGGCTGGCCGACGGCGATCTCGACCTGGCGGAGATCGACCCGGCCGCCGCCCGCGCCATCGACGGCGCGGCGGGCGCCGCCGGACCGCTCTCGGGGCCCGGCGGCGACGAGGACGCGGCCGACGAGAAGACCGACGAGAAGACCGACGAGGAGACCGGGGAGGAGACCGGGGAGGAGACCGGGGAGGAGACCGGCGACCGCGAGAAGCCCCGCGGGTCCGTCGCCGCCAGGAAACCGCAGCAGAAGGAGCTGCGCGGCTACGAGGTGCGCAGGTCGCTGGAGCCCGCCTACACACAGTTGGCCCTCAACGGCGCCGACGGGCCCCTCGCCGACGAGCGGGTGCGCCGGGCGGTGGCCAGGGCGCTCGACCGCAAGGAGCTGGCGCAGGTGGTGCTGAAGCCGCTCGGCCTGCCCGCCGAACCGGTCGGCAGCCACCTGGCGCTCGCCGGGCAGGCCGCGTACGCCGACAACAGCGGCGCACTCGGCAGCCAGGACACCGAGGAGGCGCAGGCGCTGCTCGCGGACGCCGGCTGGGTGGCCGGCGGCCCGGTGGACAAGGGCGAGAAGGGCGAGAAGGCCGCCGGGGCCGAGGGCGAGAAGAAGCCGGAGGGCGAGAAGAAGTCCGACCGCGACGACAAGTCCGAGGGCGGCGACAGGTCCGAGGGCGGCGACGACGGGACCTACATCGTCGGTCAGGACGGCAAGGCACCCGCGGACCACGGCGGCGACCACGAGGACCGCGGCAGGCAGCTCGCCCAGGAGGGCAAGCAGTACCTCAACCGGCCCGGCGCGCCCGGCGCCTACGCCCCCAGGGGCACCGCCGCCCCGGCCGGTGCCGCGCGCGAGACGCTGGCCAAGGACGGCAAGGCGCTCACCCTGCGGTTCGTGCTGCCGACCGGCCCCGGCTCGGAGTCCCTGCACCTGGTGGCCGGGCGGATCACGCGGATGCTGGAGAAGGTGGGCATCCGCACCGAGACCACCAAGGTCTCCGACGAGAGCTACTTCAAGGACCACATCGCCTCCGGCGAGTACGACCTGGCCCTGTACTCCTGGCCCGCCCCCGTCTTCCCGGCCACCGACGCCCGCCCGATCTACGCCAAGCCGGTGCCGGGCGCCGACGGGTCGCTGAGCGTCGAGCAGAACTACACGAGGATCGGCACCGACCAGATCGATCAGTTGTTCGACCGGGCGGTCTCGACCCTGGACGAGAAGGAGGGCCGGTCCCTGATCCGCAAGGCCGACGCCCGCATCTGGGCCGCTGCCGGATCGATTCCGCTCTACCAGCGCCCCCAGCTCACGGCCGCACGGAAGACCGTGGTCAACGCCGGTGCCTTCGGCTTCCAGACCCCCGTCTACGAGGACATGGGCTTCCTGAGGAAGGGCGCGAAGGTCCCCGTGAGGGCCTCCGCGAGCCCCTTGGAAAAGTGAGCGCGCGGTGATCGCCGGATGAACCGTTCGGCCCTGCGGAGGCCGTCCCCCGCCGGGCCACGTACGATGGGGTGAGGCCGTGGCGTGTCAAGCCCGGCAGGGCCCGCGTAACACAGACGTACGCAGCAGGGCCGCCCTCACACTCCGGGAGATCGCCGCTTTATGGCCACGCGCCACGACATTCGCAACGTAGCCATCGTCGCCCACGTCGACCACGGCAAGACGACTCTGGTCGATGCCATGCTCAAGCAGGCCGGCGCCTTCGCCGCGCACGCCGCAGAGTCGCTCGACGACCGCATGATGGACTCGAACGACCTGGAGCGTGAGAAGGGCATCACGATCCTCGCCAAGAACACGGCGGTGAAGTACCACCCCAAGGACGGGGGGGACGTCGTGACCATCAACATCATCGACACCCCCGGTCACGCCGACTTCGGCGGTGAGGTCGAGCGTGGTCTGTCGATGGTCGACGCCGTCGTCCTGCTGGTGGACGCCTCCGAGGGTCCGCTGCCGCAGACCCGCTTCGTGCTCCGCAAGGCGCTCCAGGCCCGCCTGCCCGTCATCCTGTGCATCAACAAGACGGACCGCCCGGACTCGCGCATCGACGAGGTCGTCAACGAGGCCTACGACCTCTTCCTCGACCTCGACGCCGACGAGGACCAGATCGAGTTCCCGATCGTCTACGCCTGCGCGCGCGACGGCGTCGCCTCGCTGACCAAGCCGGAGGACGGCACGGTCCCGAAGGACAGCGACAGCCTGGAGCCGTTCTTCACCACGATCCTGTCGCACGTCCCGGCTCCCGAGTACGACGAGGAGGCTCCGCTCCAGGCGCACGTCACCAACCTGGACGCCGACAACTTCCTCGGCCGTATCGCGCTGCTGCGCGTCGAGCAGGGCGAGCTGCGCAAGGGCCAGACCGTCACCTGGATCAAGCGCGACGGCACGATGTCCAACGTGCGCATCACCGAGCTGCTGATGACCGAGGCGCTCACCCGCAAGCCCGCCGAGAAGGCCGGCCC
Source organism: Streptomyces sp. NPDC088766 (assembly GCF_044750845.1). Classification (NCBI taxonomy): domain Bacteria; kingdom Bacillati; phylum Actinomycetota; class Actinomycetes; order Kitasatosporales; family Streptomycetaceae; genus Streptomyces; species Streptomyces sp. NPDC088766. Next base: position 456,340 of record NZ_JBIVKQ010000001.1, read on the forward strand.
GGGTGACATCTGCGCCGTGGCCGGCATCGCGGACATCATGATCGGCGAGACCCTCGCCGACCCCGAGAACCCGGTCGCGCTGCCGCTCATCACGGTCGACGAGCCGGCCATCTCGATGACCATCGGCACCAACACCTCGCCGCTGGTCGGCCGTGGCGGCACCGGCAAGGGCGCCGACAACAAGGCCGCGGTCAAGGACCGCAAGGTGACCGCCCGTCAGGTCAAGGACCGCCTCGACCGCGAGCTGATCGGTAACGTCAGCCTCCGTGTCCTGGACACCGAGCGTCCGGACGCCTGGGAGGTGCAGGGCCGCGGCGAGCTGGCGCTGGCCATCCTGGTCGAGCAGATGCGCCGCGAGGGCTTCGAGCTGACCATCGGCAAGCCGCAGGTCGTCACCAAGCTCGTCGACGGCAAGGTCTACGAGCCGGTCGAGCGCATGACGATCGACGTGCCCGAGGAGCACATGGGCGCCGTCACGCAGCTCATGGGCGTCCGCAAGGGCCGGATGGACAACATGTCCAACCACGGCTCCGGCTGGGTCCGCATGGAGTTCGTGGTCCCCTCCCGCGGCCTCATCGGCTTCCGCACCGAGTTCCTGACGGGCACGCGCGGCACGGGTATCGCCCACTCCATCCACGAGGGCCACGAGCCGTGGTTCGGCACGCTGACGACCCGTAACAACGGCTCGCTGGTCGCCGACCGTGCCGGTGCCGTCACCGCGTTCGCGATGACGAACCTCCAGGAGCGCGGCGTGCTGTTCACCGAGCCCGGCACCGAGGTGTACGAGGGCATGATCGTCGGCGAGAACTCGCGCGCCGACGACATGGACGTGAACATCACGAAGGAGAAGAAGCTCACGAACATGCGGTCCTCCTCGGCCGACTCCTTCGAGGCGATCGTGCCGCCGCGCAAGCTGTCGCTCGAGCAGTCGCTGGAGTTCTGCCGCGACGACGAGTGCGTCGAGGTGACCCCGGAGGCGGTTCGCATCCGCAAGGTCGTGCTCGACCAGCGCGACCGCGCCCGCACCGCGAGCCGCGCCAAGCACGGCTGACGCTCCGCAGGCCGAAGTCCCGGCTCTCCTCGGCGGAGGGCCGGGACTTCGGCCTGCCCGCACGGGGATGCTCCGGCGCCGGTGCGGTGCCGGCTCCCGCAGGTCGCCGGGTGTCCGCGGGGGTGTGCCGGGAAGCGCGGCGGGAAGCCTGTGAGCCCGCTGTCCGCGTCACAGGAGTGGCCGTCCGTTTATCGGTTAACCAGCCAACGCGTTTCGGACATGTAAACAAAAATTAGTCAATGTATGTCCGAAATGACCGTTCATTGTCCCACCTGTCAAGCGCGCGCAGGTGTCGATCTTTGCAATTTTTCCTCAAAATATGGGCGGTAGGGAGATCCCTATGTCATTCGCCCTTGACGCGCGTTGAACACTTTGGCGAAAGTTCCCCCAAACCACAGAACCTGCCGGTATCTGTGCTGCGCTCAACTCTCCAACCCCCCGGGGGAAGTACACACATGACCAGTCCAGCCAAGGCTGAAGGCTCCGGGCCCGCGATCGCCTTGGACCCCCAGCTCGAGTCGACACCTGAGCCCGTCAAGGGTGAGGCGAAGCTGGAGGGTCGTTCTCCCGGCCAGTTGATGTGGCAGCGCTTCAAGCGTGACCGTACCGGTGTCGTCTCCGCGTGCGTAGTGATTTTCTTCTTCGCCGTGTCCGCGCTCGCGCCGGTCATCTCCAAGCTGTACGGCAAGGACCCGTACACGCTGTACGCGCAGGAGCCGGACTACCCCTTCCTGCTGGACGACTTCGCCATGCCTACCGGTTCCTTCGGCGGCATGTCGGGCGACTTCTGGTTCGGTGTCGAACCCCGGCTCGGCCGTGACGTGATGACCATGCTGCTGTACGGCATGCGCACCTCGCTGTACATGGCGGTGATCGTGACGGTGGCCAGCGTCGTCACCGGCGTGCTCATCGGCATGGTGGGCGGCTACTTCGGCGGCAGGGTCGACTACTGGACGGGCCGGGTCACCGACTTCTTCCTCGCGTTCCCGAGCCAGCTGTTCTTCATCGCCTTCATGCCCGTCGTCACGGCGATGTTCGTTTCCCCGCGGGACGAGACCCCCACCTACCTGCGGGCCGTCGCCATCATCCTCGTGATGTGGTTCCTCGGCTGGATGGGCATCGCCCGTCTGGTGCGCAGCTCCGTGCTCTCCCTGCGGGAGCGCGAGTTCGTCGAGGCCGCCAAGGTGTCGGGTGCCTCTCCCTGGCGCATCGTGCGCAAGGAGATCCTGCCCAACATCGTCACGCCGATCCTGGTGCAGGGCACCTACCTCCTGCCGAGCACGATCCTCTCCATCGCCTTCCTCTCGTACGTCGGTGTCGGCTTCGTCGAGCCGACGCCGGACTGGGGCCGCATGTTCGCCATCGGTTCCGAGATCTACGAGCAGGACCCCATGTTCATGGTCTTCCCGGGCGTGGCGATGGTGGTCTTCGTGCTGGCGTTCAACCTTCTCGGAGACTCCGTCCGGGACGCATTCGACCCCAAGACCGGACGCTGATCCGTCCGTTGGTGGTGGGGGGACTGCCACCCCCGATCCGGGCCTCCCGGACCGTCAGGCAGTACTCGTGGACAACTATCGACAGGCAGGTGCATCGGGATGATGACGCCCATCAGAACGCGCCAGGCGCGCGCCATAGCCGTGGCCCTCGTGGCCGGATCGCTGGCACTGACCGGCTGCTCCGACAACGGAAAGAACAACGCCAAGGACACGTCCAAGTCCAAGGACGACGCCGCCGCGCAGTCGAAGCCTGTCGCCTACGGTGACGTGAAGGCCTCCACGGGCCCGGCCGAGGAAGTGACCGGTGCGAAGCCCGGCGGCACGATCAACGTGTACATGCAGTCGGACCTGAGCCACATGGACCCGGGGCAGATCTACGTCAGCGACGCCGGCCAGTTCGCCAACCTGATCCACCGCGGTCTGACGAACTACCAGGAGGACGACAAGGGCAACCTGACGGTCGTCGGTGACATCGCCACCGACTCCGGCAAGTCCACCGACGGCGGCAAGACCTGGACGTACACCCTCAAGGACGGCGTCAAGGACGACCAGGGCAACGTGATCACGTCCGCCGACGTCCGCCACACCGTCGAGCGGCTGTACTCGAAGGTCATCTTCGACGGCCCGACCTACCTGCAGAACTGGCTGTCGGGCTCGGACTACCGCAAGGCGCTGCCGGACGGCCCGTACAAGGGCAAGCACCTCCCGGACACCGTCCTGGAGACCCCGGACGCGAAGACGGTCGTCTTCCACTTCGACAAGCCGCGCCCGGACCTCCCGCAGGCCCTGGCCATGGCCGGTTACGGCATCGTGCCGGCGAAGCGGGACACGAAGGAGGGCTACGACAAGGCCCCCGCCTCGCTCGGCCCGTACAAGATCTCCGACTACAAGTCCGGCAAGTCGCTGACCCTGGTCAAGAACGACCAGTGGGACCCGAAGACGGACTCGGTGCGCCACCAGTACGTCAACGGCTACAACTTCACCACCACGATCGACCAGGCCAGCCAGACCAAGCGTCTGATCGCCGACCAGGGCGACGCCAAGAACGCCATCCAGTTCACGGACTCGGTGGACCCGGCCCAGCTCTCCACGGTCATCGGTGACGCCGCCGCCAAGAAGCGCACGATCCAGGGCTACCAGCCCTACGTGTGGCAGATGTCCTTCAACCTGGACCGGATGAAGGACAAGAAGGTCCGCGACGCGATCGCCTACGCTCTCCCGAGCCAGGCCATGGTCCAGGCGGACGGCGGCCGCTACGGCGGCGAGGTCGCCGGCGGTCTGATGGCCCCGACCCTGCCCGGCTTCGACCCGAGCTACGACCCGTTCGGCAAGCTGAAGAAGCCGAACGGTGACCCGGCGAAGGCGAAGGAGCTGCTGAAGGAGGCGGGTGTCAAGGAGGGCACGAAGCTCACCTACGCCTACTCCAACAGCCCCCGCGGCCAGGCCCAGATGGTCATCATCAAGGACGCCCTGAACAAGATCGGCTTCGACGTCCAGGCCAAGGAGATCGACCGCGCCTCGTTCTACGAGCAGATCGGCAAGCTGGCCAACCCGTACGACCTGTACATGACCGGCTGGGGCCAGGACTGGTCCTCCCCGTCCACCGTCATCACCCCGGTCTACGACGGCACCCAGGTCGCCGACGGCGCCTCGAACTACTCGCACATCAAGGACCCCGAGGTCGACGCCCTCATCCAGAAGGCGCTGACCGAGCAGCCGACCGAGGCCGCCAAGACCTGGGAGAAGGCGCACCACCTCATCGTGGAGAAGGTCAACCCGGCCGCCCCGGTGTACTACTCCAAGCAGATCCAGCTCTTCGGTTCGAACATCGGCGGTGCCCGCTACAGCACCGAGTCGAGCTACATCGACATCAACGACCTGTTCCTGAAGCAGCCGTAACCGGTCAGCTCGGCTGACCCGCGGGGGTGCGCGCCAGGCGGAGCGCACCCCCGCGGTCGGTACCCCTCACACCGCCGCTTTTCGAAGAGAGCATCTATCCGCCATGCTTCAGTTCCTTCTCCGCAGGCTGACCGGCGCCGTCGTGATCCTGTTCCTGATCGGCGCCTTCACCTTCTTCCTGTTCTACACAATCCCCCAGGACTTCGCCGAACTGTCCTGCGGCAAGAACTGCACCCCCGAGAACATCGCCGTGATCCGCGAGAACCTCGGTCTCGACAAGCCCATCACCGCGCAGTTCTGGGACTTCATGGTGGGCATCGTGACCGGCCGGGACTTCCCGCAGGGGCACTGCCCCGCGCCGTGCCTGGGCGTCTCCTTCAGCAGCGGTGACTTCGTCTGGGACTCCATCATGGACCGCTTCCCGCTGACGCTGTCGCTGACCGTCGGCGGCCTGGTGATCTTCCTGCTGTTCGGTCTCGGCACGGGCCTCCTCGCCGCCTGGAAGCGCGGCACGGTCGTCGACAAGGCCGTCAGCGGCGTGTCCATGGTCCTCAGCTCGTTCCAGATCTACTTCCTCGGCCCGATCGTCCTCGGCTTCCTCGTCTACAGCACGGGCTGGATGGACAACCCCAAGTACGTGCCGTTCACGGACAACCCGGCCAGCTGGTTCCTGGGCATGCTGATCCCCTGGCTCGTGATGTCCACCATCTTCACCGCGCAGTACACGCGTATGGCGCGCTCGACGATGATCGAGCAGCTCCAGGAGGAGCACGTCCGCACCGCACGGGCGAAGGGCATGAAGCGCGGATACGTCTTCTTCCGCTACGCCTGGCGCGGGTCGCTGATCCCGATCGTCACCATCATCGGCATGGACCTCAGCGCGCTCCTCGCGGGCGCGGTGGTCACCGAGTTCACCTTCGACCTGGCCGGCATCGGCCGCCTCGCGGTCGAGTCCTCGCTGACCAAGGACCTGCCCCTCACGATGGGCGTCATGCTGTTCGGGGCGTTCTTCATCCTCGTCCTGAACATCATCGTGGACCTCGCCTACGCCTACATCGACCCGCGCGTGCGCCTCGCCTAGGAGAAATACCGTGACCACACTGACCAAGTCCGAAGGCGCCCAGGCTCCGACCGGGTCCGAGGCCTTCCTGTCGGTCCGTGATCTGCGGGTGCGGTTCTCCACCGAGGACGGCATCGTCAAGGCGGTCGACGGGCTCTCCTTCGACGTCGAGCGGGGAAAGACCCTCGGCATCGTGGGCGAGTCCGGCTCGGGCAAGTCCGTGACCAACCTGACCGTCCTCGGTCTGCACAACCCCATGAGCTCCACCGTCGAGGGTGAGATCGTCCTGGACGGCAAGGAGCTGGTGACGGCGACCGAGCGGGAAATGGAGAAGCTGCGCGGTAACAAGGTCGCGATGATCTTCCAGGACCCGCTCACCGCGCTCTCGCCGTACTACACGGTGGGCCGGCAGATCGCCGAGCCGTTCATGAAGCACACGGGGGCCTCCAAGAAGGAGGCGAAGGACCGGGCCGTGGAGATGCTGACCAAGGTCGGCATCCCGCAGCCCAAGACGCGCGTCGACGACTATCCGCACCAGTTCTCCGGCGGTATGCGCCAGCGCGCGATGATCGCCATGGCGCTGGTCTGCAACCCCGACCTGCTGATCGCCGACGAGCCGACCACCGCCCTGGACGTCACCGTGCAGGCCCAGATCCTCGACCTGCTCAAGGACCTCCAGCAGGAGTTCGGTTCGGCGATCATCTTCATCACCCACGACCTCGGCGTCATCTCGCACATGGCCGACGACCTGCTGGTGATGTACTCGGGCCGCGCGGTCGAGCGCGGCAGCGTCCGCGAGGTGCTGCGCAACCCGCAGCACCCGTACACCTGGGGGCTGCTGAGCTCGATGCCGCGCCTGGGCGGCAACACGTCGGAGGCGCTCACGCCGATCCCCGGCAACCCGCCCAGCCTGCTCAACCCGCCCTCGGGCTGCCCCTTCCACCCGCGCTGCGCCTTCCGGTCCGAGGTGCCAGGCACCGCGTGCTCGGACGAGCGTCCGCTGCTGGGCGAAGGACGCGCGGCCGCCTGCCACCTGACGGCCGAGCAGAAGCAGTCCATCTTCATCGACAAGATCCAGCCCCGGCTGCGCTAGGGAGAACCGAGACATGAGCGACAACCTCACCCTCCCCACACAGCAGGGACCGACCGACGCACCGTCCGCCGAGACGCTGCTGTCGGTCGAGGGTCTGACCAAGCACTTCCCGATCTACGGCGGCTTCCCGATCAAGCGGAAGGTCGGTGCGGTCCAGGCCGTCGACGGCGTCGACCTGACCGTCGGCGTCGGCGAGAGCGTCGGCCTGGTCGGCGAGTCGGGCTGTGGCAAGTCGACCACGGGCCGGCTCATCACCCGGCTGCTGGAACCGACCGGTGGGAAGATCACGTACGCCGGGCAGGACATCACGCACGCCTCGCGGCGGCAGATCGCGCCCGTGCGGTCCGAGATCCAGATGATCTTCCAGGACCCGTACTCCTCGCTGAACCCGCGCCAGACGGTCGGCACGATCATCAAGTCGCCGATGGAGGTCAACGGGATCAACCCGCCGGGAGGCCGGGAGAAGAAGGTCCGGGAGCTGCTGGAGCTGGTCGGCCTCAACCCCGAGCACTACAACCGCTTCCCGCACGAGTTCTCCGGCGGCCAGCGCCAGCGCATCGGCGTGGCCCGCGCGCTCTCCCTGAACCCGAAGCTGATCGTCGCCGACGAGCCGGTCTCGGCGCTGGACGTGTCGATCCAGGCACAGGTGGTCAACCTGCTGCAGAAGGTCCAGGAAGAGATGGGCATCGCCTTCCTCTTCATCGCCCACGACCTGGCGGTCGTGCGCCACTTCTCGCAGCGCCTGGCCGTGATGTACCTCGGCAAGATCGTCGAGGTCGGCGACCGCGACTCCCTCTACAACCGGCCCCGGCACCCGTACACCCACGCCCTCCTCTCCGCGGTCCCCGAGGTCGAGATCGAGGACGAGGGTCCCGCCCGGGAGCGGATCCGGCTCTCCGGTGACGTGCCCTCGCCGATCCACCCGCCGTCCGGCTGCCGCTTCCGCACCCGTTGCTGGAAGGCGCAGGACAAGTGCGCGACGGAGGAGCCGCCGCTGGTCCAGCTCTCCGGCAACCGGGCCGGCCACCTGACGGCCTGCCACTTCCCGGAGGACCCGACCACCGAGGCCCGTGACGAGGACGTCGTCCTCGACCCGGCGCTCAGGGCGCTGGAGGAATCGGCCACCAAGGAGTAGCTCCGCCACGCGCATCGAGACGTGGACAGGGGGTGGGAGCCCGTGCTCCCGCCCCCGACGCGTACCCGGCCCGTCTCGCGCGGTGCCACGCGGGTGCGCCGCTGGGTGTGCCGTCCGCACAGGCCGGTGCCGGGCCTGCCGTGCCGGAACTCCTGGGAAGCCGCGGAGTGCGGCATCTGCCGTCCCGGGTGACACGCGGCGGGGGGTACGGCAGGCGGTGCCGGGCGAGACGGGTGGCCGTCGCTGCCCGGCAGGGACTCGGCAGGGTCCGCAACCGTTCGAGAGCGGGTCGCCTGCTCGACGCCGAGGCCGATGACCATGGCCGCCCGGACGCTCGGCCCGCTCGGGTGCTCCGCCGCCAGGTGGCAGGCGCCACGGTGTTCCCGCAGTACGTGGATCCGCCGCACGCCCGTACCGGCGGGCGGCCTGTCGCGCTGCCGGAACCGGCGCCGCACAGCCTTGCCGTGCCGCCGCCGACCACGGACTGCGGACAGAGGCCGTCCCGCATGCCCGCCACCAGGCCGACCTCACACCCGTGACGCGCCACGTCACCGCCGACATCGCCGCTCAGCCCGCTCGCACACGGGCCGCACCCGCTCGCACACGGGCCGCACCCGTCACCGCGCTCGTCCCCCGGACCGCCGTCGACCCGGGCACACCCGCAATCCGCGCGGCGCCCGTCGAGGGCCCGTCGAGGACCGCCCGGTCCCGCGCCTGCCGTTCGCCGCGACGCGCCACACCGAGACCGCGCCCCCGGCGACCACGGCCGTCGTCGCGGCGCTGCGCACAGCCGCGCGGCAGAACCACACCCCGCGCCTTCCGCCTGCCCGGGACGCGCCGCCGGGCGGTCGCGGGAAGCGGCGCTCGTACCGCTTGACGAGGCGGGTCCCACCGGCCGGTTCGAACGCCGAGGGCCTTCTGCGTGAGGGCGGTGACGGGGCCCGCGGGTGCCGGTCCGCGGGAGCCGCCGACGGCAGGACCGCGGCACGGGAGGCGCCGGCCAGGGCTCGGGCACGCTCCGCGGGCCGGGGTGTCCGCGGCGCGCGTCGTGCGGTGACGCGACGGGCACCTCGCCGGGGGCGCCTTCGTGCGCCCACCGCTTCACCGGCGCCCTCACGGCGGCCGTCCGCCGCCCGCGGTTCCCGGAGGTCCGGCACCCGGACGGGTGGCGCGCGTATGCGTCGTACACCTTTTGCGTTGATATTTACTGATAAGGAATCAGTACGTCGATACGGGCGTCGACACCTACGGCACAGCGCTCAGGTGAGGCGCGGTCAAGAGGAGGCATCCATGCGTGGAGCCACGCACGCCAGGTGGGCCGCATGCGCGGCGGCCGCAGCCCTCACGGCGACGGCCTGCGGGGGCGGGGGCGACAGCGGGGGCGACAGCGGCGCGGTGCTCAGTTCCTCGTGGGGTGACCCGCAGAACCCGCTGGAGCCGGCCAACACCAACGAGGTGCAGGGCGGCAAGGTCCTCGACATGATCTTCCGGAGCCTGAAGAAGTACAACCCGGAGACCGGCAAGGCCGAGGACATGCTCGCCGAGAAGATCGAGACCTCGGACTCGCAGAACTTCACCGTCACGATCAAGGACGGCTGGACCTTCAGCAACGGCGAGAAGGTCACCGCCAAGTCCTTCGTCGACGCCTGGAACTACGGCGCCAGCCTGAAGAACAACCAGAAGAACGCCTACTTCTTCGGCTACATCGAGGGCTACGACAAGACGCACCCCGAGGACGGGAGCAAGCAGAGTGCCGACACCCTCTCGGGGCTGAAGGTCGTCGACGACAAGACCTTCACCGTCAAGCTCAACCAGAAGTTCTCGACCTTCCCCGACACCCTCGGCTACCCCGCCTACGCCCCGCTGCCCCAGGCCTTCTTCACCGACCACGCCGGCTGGCTGGCCAAGCCGGTCGGCAACGGGCCCTACGCCATCGACTCCTACACCAAGGGCTCCCAGATGAGCCTGCGCAAGTGGGCGGACTACCCCGGCGACGACGCGGCGCAGAACGGCGGCGTGGACCTGAAGGTCTACACCGACAACAACACCGCCTACACCGACCTGCTGGCCGGCAACCTCGACCTGGTCGACGACGTGCCGGCGGCCCAGCTCAAGAACGTCAAGAACGATCTGGGCGACCGCTACCTCAACACCCCGGCCGGCATCATCCAGACCCTCGCCTTCCCGTTCTACGACCCGAAGTGGAACAAGAGCGGCTCGGACAAGGTCCGCACCGGCCTGTCCCGGGCCATCGACCGCGAGCAGATCACCGAGACGATCTTCCAGAAGACCCGCACCCCCGCCACCGACTGGACCTCCCCGGTGCTCGGCGAGGACGGCGGCTTCAAGAAAGGCCTGTGCGGGGACGCCTGCGACTACGACCCGGCCGCGGCCAAGAAGCTCATCGAGGAGGGCGGCGGCCTCCCCGGCGGCCAGGTCAAGATCACCTACAACGCGGACACCGGCTCCCACAAGCAGTGGGTCGACGCCGTCTGCAACTCCATCAACAACGCCCTCGGCAACGACAAGGCCTGCGTCGGCAACCCCGTCGGCACCTTCGCCGACTTCCGCGGCCAGATCGGCGACCAGAAGATGTCCGGCCCGTTCCGCGCGGGATGGCAGATGGACTACCCCCTCATCCAGAACTTCCTCCAGCCGCTCTACTACACCAACGCCTCCTCCAACGACGGCAAGTGGTCGAACAAGGAGTTCGACGACCTCGTCGACAAGGCCAACGCCGAGACCGACACCGCCAAGGCCGTCGAAACGTTCCAGCAGGCCGAGGAGGTCGTCCGGGACAACATGGCCGCCATCCCGCTCTGGTACCAGAACGGCAGCGCCGGCTACTCGGAGCGCCTCTCGGGCGTCAAACTCAACCCGTTCTCCGTGCCGGTCTACAACGAGATCAAGGTCAGCTGACCCGCCATGGGGCGGTACGTGATCCGGCGCCTCCTCCAGATGATCCCGGTGTTCATCGGGGCCACGCTGCTGATCTTCCTGATGGTCAACGTGATGGGCGACCCCATCGCGGGCCTCTGCGGCGACCGGCAGTGCGACCCCGCCACCGCCGCCCAGCTGAAGAAGGAGTTCGGCCTCGACAAGCCGGTCTGGCAGCAGTACCTGACCTACTTGGGCAACATCTTCACCGGTGACTTCGGGACGGCGTTCAACGGCCAGCCGGTCACCGAGCTGATGGCCTCGGCGTTCCCCGTCACCATCCGGCTGACGATCGTCGCGATCCTCTTCGAGATCGTCATCGGCATCACCCTCGGAGTCGTCACCGGCCTGCGCCGCGGCCGCCCCGTCGACACCGGCGTCCTGCTCGGCACCCTCGTCGTGATCTCCGTCCCCACCTTCGTCACCGGCCTGCTGCTCCAGCTGCTGCTCGGCGTCCAGTGGGGCTGGATCAAACCGTCGGTGTCGCCGGACGCCGCGTTCGGCGAGCTGATCGTGCCGGGCCTGGTGCTGGCGAGCGTCTCACTGGCCTACGTCACCCGCCTGACCCGCACCTCCATCGCGGAGAACAAGCGGTCCGACTACGTCCGTACGGCCGTCGCCAAGGGCCTGCCGGGGCGCCGCGTCGTCACCCGCCACCTGCTGCGCAACTCGCTCATCCCGGTCGTCACCTTCATCGGCACCGACATCGGCGCCCTGATGGGCGGCGCGATCGTCACCGAGCGCATCTTCAACATCCACGGCGTCGGCTTCCAGCTCTACCAGGGCATCCTCCGCCAGAACACCCAGACCGTCGTCGGCTTCGTGACCGTCCTCGTCCTGGTCTTCCTGGTGGCCAACCTGCTCGTCGACCTCCTGTACGCCGTACTCGACCCGAGGATCCGCTATGCCTGAACCGATGCCGCCGGAGCCCCGCCCTCCCTCCGGCGGGGGCCACACCCCACAGGAGGACGGCGCCGTCGCCGCGACGGGCATGGGCGGCGCGATGGACCTCGCCGCCTCCGAGGGCGAGACCCTGGAGGGGACCCCGGCCGGCCCGGAGGGCACCGGCCCCACGGAGCCGGGCACATCGGCCGCCTCCGGCGAGCGGGCCCGCTCCCTGTGGTCCGACGCCTGGCGCGACCTGCGCCGCAACCCGGTCTTCATCATCGCCGGCCTGGTCATCCTCTTCCTGGTGTTCATCTCCCTGTGGCCCTCGGCGATCGCCTCCGGCTCCCCCCTCACGTGCGACCTCGCCAAGGCCCAGGAAGGCTCCCAGCAGGGTGCCCCGTTCGGCTACGACGGTCAGGGCTGCAACGTGTACACCCGCACCGTCTACGGCGCCCGTACGTCCGTCACGGTCGGCGTCCTGGCCACGCTCGGCGTCGCCCTGTTCGGCAGCGTCCTCGGCGGGCTCGCCGGCTTCTTCGGCGGTACGTGGGACTCGTTCCTGTCCCGGATCACCGACATCTTCTTCGCGATCCCGGTCGTCCTCGGCGGCCTGGTCCTGCTCTCCGTGGTGACCAGCAACACCGTGTGGCCCGTCATCGGGTTCATGGTGCTGCTCGGCTGGCCGCAGATCTCCCGCATCGCCCGCGGCTCGGTCATCACCGCCAAGCAGAACGACTACGTCCAGGCCGCGCGGGCGCTCGGCGCCTCCAACTCGCGCATGCTGCTGCGGCACATCACGCCCAACGCCGTCGCCCCCGTGATCGTCGTGGCCACCATCGCGCTCGGCACGTACATCGCCCTGGAGGCGACCCTGTCCTACCTCGGCGTCGGCCTGAAACCGCCGACCGTCTCCTGGGGCATCGACATCTCCGCCGCCTCGCCGTACATCCGCAACGCGCCGCACGCGCTGCTGTGGCCCTCCGGTGCCCTGGCGCTCACCGTGCTGGCGTTCATCATGCTCGGCGACGCGGTGCGCGACGCCCTCGACCCGAAGCTGAGGTGACGTCCCGATGCTGCTCGAAGTGCGCGACCTGCACGTGGAGTTCCGCACCCGCGACGGGATCGCCAAGGCCGTCAACGGCGTCACCTACGGCGTCGACGCGGGCGAGACCCTCGCCGTGCTGGGGGAGTCCGGCTCCGGCAAGTCCGTCACCGCCCAGGCCGTCATGGGCATCCTGGACGTCCCGCCCGGCCGGATCACCGGCGGTCGGATCCTCTTCCAGGGCCGGGACCTGCTGACCCTCAAGGAGGAGGAGCGCCGCAAGGTCCGGGGCGCGGAGATGGCGATGATCTTCCAGGACGCGCTGTCCTCGCTCAACCCCGTGCTCTCCGTGGGCGACCAGCTCGGCGAGATGTTCGTCGTGCACCGCGGCATGTCGAGGAAGGACGCCCGCGCCAAGGCCGTCGAGCTGATGGACCGGGTCCGCATCCCGGCGGCGAAGGAACGGGTCCGGCAGTACCCGCACCAGTTCTCCGGCGGCATGCGCCAGCGCATCATGATCGCGATGGCGATGGCCCTGGAACCCGCGCTGATCATCGCGGACGAGCCGACCACCGCCCTCGACGTCACCGTCCAGGCCCAGGTCATGGACCTGCTCGCGGAACTGCAGCGCGAGCTGCGCATGGGGCTCATCCTGATCACCCACGACCTCGGCGTGGTCGCCGACGTCGCCGACCGCATCGCCGTGATGTACGCGGGCCGGATCGTGGAGTCGGCGCCCGTCCACGACATCTACAAGGCGCCCGCCCACCCCTACACCCGCGGCCTGCTCGACTCCATCCCGCGCCTGGACCACAAGGGCCGGGAGCTGTACGCCATCAAGGGCCTGCCGCCCAACCTCATGCACATCCCGCAGGGCTGCGCCTTCCACCCGCGCTGCCCGATGGCCCGGGACGTGTGCCGCACCGACGAGCCGCCGCTGTACGAGGTGGACGAGGAGCGGGGCAGCGCCTGCCACTTCTGGAGGGAGTGCCTGCATGGCCAGTACCCCGGCTGACACGGCCGCCCCGGTCCCCGCGCCGGCCGAGCCGATCCTCGAGGTGACCGGGCTCGTCAAGCACTACCCGCTCACCCGGGGCATTCTCTTCAAGAAGCAGGTCGGCGCGGTCAAGGCCGTCGACGGCGTCGACTTCGTCCTCCGCCGCGGCGAGACCCTCGGCATCGTGGGGGAGTCCGGCTGCGGCAAGTCCACGGTCGCCAAGATGCTGGTCAACCTGGAGAGGCCGACGGGCGGGACGATCCGCTACAAGGGCGAGGACATCACCAAGCTGTCGGGGAAGGCCCTGCGGGCGGTCCGCCGCAACATCCAGATGGTCTTCCAGGACCCCTACACCTCCCTCAACCCCCGCATGACGGTGGGCGACATCATCGGGGAGCCGTACGAGATCCATCCCGAGGTGGCGCCCAAGGGCGACCGGCGCAGGAAGGTCCAGGACCTGCTGGACGTGGTCGGCCTCAACCCCGAGTACATCAACCGCTACCCGCACCAGTTCTCCGGCGGCCAGCGCCAGCGCATCGGCATCGCGCGGGGGCTCGCCCTGCGCCCCGAGGTGATCGTCGCCGACGAGCCGGTGTCCGCGCTCGACGTGTCCGTGCAGGCGCAGGTCATCAACCTGCTGGCGAGCCTCCAGAACGAGTTCGACCTCTCGTACGTCTTCATCGCGCACGACCTGTCGATCGTCCGGCACATCTCCGACCGGGTCGGGGTGATGTACCTCGGACGGATCGTGGAGACCGGCCGGGACGCCGAGATCTACGACCACCCCACCCACCCGTACACCCAGGCGCTGCTCTCCGCGGTGCCCGTGCCTGACCCGGAGGCGCGCGAGCACCGGGAACGGATCATCCTCTCCGGGGACGTGCCCTCGCCGACGAACGTCCCCTCCGGCTGCCGCTTCCGCACCCGCTGCTGGAAGGCGCGGGAGCGCTGCGCCGTGGAGGTGCCGGCCCTCGCCGTCCCGGCGGATTTCCGCCGCACGGGCGGCCCCGCGGCCCACGACTCCGCCTGCCACTTCGCGGAGGAGAAGCAGGTGGTGCCGTCCGAGGAGCCCCGGGAAGATCATGGAAACGAGCGGGCATAGGAGTACATTTGCGCCGCAATCGCGTTAACACGCAGGCAACTCGGCCGACGCGATTCCGATATACGGACGCGTCAGGCTGAACAGCGTACGGCCGTGCGGGTGCCGTGAACGGGCCGGGGCGCGCCATGTCGCCCCGGCCCGTTGCCCCTTTTTTGCGCCTGAACCGGCGCCGCTCTCGCGGACCTGGCTGGTGCCTCGTCGTGGTTCCTCAATTGTCGGTTGCGGTGCTCTCCGGAGGGCTGCCGCTCACGTGAGTTCGAGGGAGCGGCGCAGGAAGTCCAGTTGGAGGCGGAGCAGGTTCTCGGCGACCGTCTCCTGGGGGGTCATGTGCGTCACGCCGGCCAGCGGCAGGACCTCGTGCGGGCGGCCGGCGGCGAGCAGGGCCGAGGAGAGCCGCAGGGAGTGGGCGACCACCACGTTGTCGTCGGCGAGGCCGTGGATGATCATCATCGGGCGGGCCGGTTCGGCCGGGTCGACCAGTCCCGCGTCGTCCACCAGTGAGTTCCGCCGGTAGACCTCCGGCTGCTGCCCGGGGTGTCCGAGGTAGCGCTCCTGGTAGTGCGTGTCGTACAGGCGCAGGTCGGTGACCGGGGCGCCGACCACCGCCGCGTGGAACACGTCCGGGCGGCGCAGCACCGCGAGGGCCGCCAGGTAACCGCCGAAGGACCAGCCTCGGACGGCGACCCGGCTCAGATCGAGCGGGAAGTCGGCGGCGAGCGCCTGGAGCGCGTCGACCTGGTCCTGGAGCACGACGGCCGCCAGATCGTCCCGGATCGCCTTCTCCCAGGCCGGTGAGCGCCCCGGAGTGCCCCGCCCGTCGGCGACGACCACCGCGAACCCCTGGTCGGCGAACCACTGCGAGGTGAGGTGGGCGTTGTGCGCGGCGAGCACCCGGGCCCCGTGCGGGCCGCCGTAGGGGTCCAGCAGGACCGGGAGCGAGGTGTCACCGGGGTAGTCCGTAGGCATAAGCACGGCGCACGGGATCCGCCGTGCGCCCCCCTGGGTGAGGGTCACGCGGGGAGAGAGGCCGGGATCCTCCGCGTACGACCGGACGGTGACCGCCGTCTGCCGGCCCCCGGCCGCGGAGGCCCCCGGCTCCCTCCGGTCGCCGTTTTGCAGCACCCGCACCCGGCTCCCGGGCCGGTCCAGGGCCGCCGAGACCAGGACGGTCACGCCCCCGGCCCGCACCGCCGAGTGCACGCCGGGCTCGTCGGACACGCGCTCCACGCCGAGTTCGTTGACGCGGTAGACGTGCACCTCGCCGATCTCGGGGCGCTCCGCCGACTCCCCGGCCGAGGCCGAGACCAGCACGTCGTCGGCCGTCACGTCCAGCACGGCGCGGACCTGCAACTGGCCGTTGGTCAGCGGACGTTCGCCGACCGCGAGGACCCGGGCGCCGCCCTCGTCGGCGATGCGCACCAGCTGCCCGGCAGGGCTCCAGCAGGGCACCCCGGGGAAAAGATCAAGCCAAATCGGATCTTCGTCGGCGTGCACCATCCGGGTCGCCCCGGAGGCGGTGTCGACCGCCAGGTACAGCTGACTGCGCTGGTCGCGCGCCTGTACGAGCAGCAGTGGGGCACCCGCCGCTGACCAGTGCACTCGCGCCAGATACGGGTAGCGCGCCCGGTCCCAGACGACCTCCGTGCGCACCCCGTCGAGACCGAACACGAACAGCCGCACGTCGGCGTTGGCCGTCCCGGCAGCCGGATAGCGGACGTGTTGTGGGTCACGTTTCGGCTGGGACGGATCGGAGATCCACCACCGCTCCACCGGCGTGTCGTCCACCCGCGCGACCAGCAGCCGGTCGGACTCCGGGGCCCACCAGAACCCCCGCGAACGGCCCATTTCCTCCGCCGCGATGAACTCGGCCAATCCGTACGAAACACCCTCCGACTCCGGCTCGGCGAGCGCCGCGTCGCCCTCGCCCTCGGCGCCCACGACCCGCAGCGCGCCCTGCGCCACGTACGCGACGAGCCGTCCGTCGGGGGAGGGGCGAGGGTCGATCACCGGCCCCGGAGTGCGGATCCCACGCGCCGTGCCGGCCCGCAGCTCCGCCGTGAAAAGCCGCCCCGACAAGGTGAAAGAAGCCAGCTCGACGGCCGCGTCGGTGGCGTACCCGACGATCCCGGCGCCTCCTTCGCGGCTGCGCTCGCGGCGCGCCCGCTCCTCGGGCGAGAGGGCCTCCGGGGCGCCGCCGAGGAGGGCGCGCGGGTCCGCGGCCACGCGTTCTCGGCCGTCCGCCGGGTCGAGGACCCACAGCGCGTTGCTGCGGTCGTCACCGGCGAAGGAGCGCAGGAACGCGACACGGGAGCCGTCGGGCGCCACCGTGAACGAACGCGGCGCGCCGAGCGTGAACCGCTGGGTCCGGGCATGCCGGCGGGGGAAGGAGTCGGACTCGGTCGTCATGCCCCGACCATATTGGCCATGCGCCCCCTTGTGCGGCTGTGCGCCGAGAGATGCGCACGCACCCACAGTTATGATCACTAGCGCTGTGTGGGTATGAACCTGCTGGCTGTTGTACGGATTTACGGGTTCCCTAGTTCAGTCTTCCCCCACGTAACCGGGTTCTTGGAGGTGAGCCGCCGTGGCACT
Organism: Streptomyces sp. NPDC088766; assembly: GCF_044750845.1. Taxonomy (NCBI): domain Bacteria; kingdom Bacillati; phylum Actinomycetota; class Actinomycetes; order Kitasatosporales; family Streptomycetaceae; genus Streptomyces; species Streptomyces sp. NPDC088766. The sequence goes on from NZ_JBIVKQ010000001.1 coordinate 473,632, forward strand.
CTCGATTTCGGCGGTGGTGCTGCTGGCGATCATCGTCTTCTTGTTGATCAAGAAGTCGGGACTGAAGGGCGGTCACGCGGTTGTCTGCATCCTGCTCGGCTTCTACCTCGCCTCCTCCACGATGGCGGGGACGATCAACGACCTGACGACGAGCGTCGCGAGCATGATCGGCAGCATCAAGTTCTGACCGGTGCGACCCTGCCTCCGTGTGTGCGTCTGCCCCCGCGGCACGCATGCATGCCCGCCTCGTAGGGTTGCCCCATGACGGAACTGCCAGCCCGGCGTCTGCTGCTGGTGCACGCGCACCCGGACGACGAGTCGATCAACAACGGCGCGACCATGGCCCGGTACGCGGCCGAGGGTGCCCAGGTGGCTCTGGTCACCTGCACCCTCGGTGAGCGTGGCGAGGTCGTCCCGCCGCAGCTGCGGCACCTCACCGGTGCCGCCCTGGGGGAGTGGCGCCTGCGCGAACTCACCGCCGCCATGGGCGAACTGGGCGTCGGTGACTTCCGGCTGCTCGGCGGCGCCGGGCGGTACGCCGACTCCGGGATGATGGGCCTGCCCGACAACGACGACCCCGCCGCCTTCTGGCAGGCCGACGTCGACGCCGCCGCCGGATCGCTCGCCGAAGTGATCCTCGCCCTGCGCCCCCAGGTCCTCGTCACCTACGACGACCACGGCGGCTACGGCCACCCCGACCACATCCAGGCCCACCGCGTCGCCATGCGGGCCGTCGAGCTGGCCGACCGGGCCGGCTGGAGCATCCCCAAGGTCTACTGGAACCGCGTCCCGCGCTCCGTCGCCGAGGCCGCCTTCGCCCGGCTCGCCCAGGAGCTGCCCGGCCTGCCCTTCGCCAGGAGCGCCGCCGTGGCGGACGTACCCGGCGTCGTCGACGACGAGCGGATCACCACCGAGATCGACGGCGGCGCCCACGCCGCCGCCAAGGCCGCCGCGATGCGCGCGCACGCCACCCAGATCGAGGTCGCCCCCGACGGCAGGCACTTCGCGCTCTCCAACGAGCTGGCCCAGCCCCTCTTCACCACCGAGTACTACGAACTCGTCCGCGGACAGCGGCCCCGGGGGCGGGAGACCGACCTGTTCGCGGGTCTCGAACGCGCCGGTGCCGAGGAGGCCCTCTGATGCCCGACCACGGCTCCCTGCTCGCCCAGCCCCTCCAACGGCCCCCCGCCGCGCGGATCGCCGCCTACCTCGGGCTCCTGCTGCTCGGCGCGCTCACCGCGCTGGCCGGGGCGCTCGTCCAGGCCGGCTGGTTCCCCGGCGGTCTGCTGCTCGCGCTCGCGGGCGCCGCCGGGCTGTTCCTCGGCGGTGCGCGGGCCGTCGGCCGCCGGGCCGGGGCCGTCGCGCCCGCCGCCGGCTGGATGATCGCCGTCGTCCTGCTCACCGCCGGCCGCCCCGAGGGCGACTTCCTGTTCGGCGCGGGAGGCGGCTCCTACCTCTTCCTGCTCGGCGGCATGGCGCTCGCTGTGATCTGTGCCACCATCGGCTGGGGGCGGCAACCGGTCGGCGACGGCGTCCGACTTGGGAAGTGACGTACCACTTCGCCGCGGCACGGGCGTGCGAGTCCCGTGACGGTTTCGACGGCGGTCATGGGATACCGGCCATAAGTGGCCAGTATGGTGGTGCGCGCCGCCGAGCTGCCCGTGAGGTCGTGGCGGGCGGCGGAGCCAACCTGGAGAACCTGCCTTGAGTCGTGAAACTGACAGTCCGTCCTCCGGGCCCAACGGGTCCAACGGGCGCGGCGGAGCCGCATACCCCTCGGGCACGCCGCCCTACGGCACCCCGATGGTGTCCGACGGCGGCCCGGACACGGGCCGTTCGGCCGCACGGCCGGAGGAACGCAAGACCGAGACCACGCTGACGACCCGGATCCGGATCAACATCCCCGGGTCGCGGCCCATCCCGCCGGTCGTCGTCCGCAAGCCCGTCAACGACGCGGACGGCGCGGGCGACGACGGCGGCGCCGACGCGCGGGGCGCGGCCCCTTCCGGCGCCGCGGGCGGCGCTCCCACGACGGGAGCCGCCGGACGCCCGGGAGCCACCGGCACCGCCGAGGCGCCAGGCGACCACGCGCCGACGGCCGAGGGGAAGACGCCCAGCGACTGGTTCGCACCGCGCAAGTCCGGTCCCGCCAGGGCCGGTCAGGGCAGCGGCCCCGCCAACGGCGGTGACCCGGCGCCCGCTTCGGGCCCCGGCGCGCCCTCCGGCCTCCCCTCCGCCCCGTCCGCGCCCGGCGCGGGCGCCGGTGCGCCCGGCGGCGCGCGTCCGGGGGCCGGGCGGCCCGGCGGTGCGCCCGGCTCCCCGAGCGCACCGGGCGCCGCCCGCTCCGGCGGCACCAACGGCGCCGGCATGTCCGGCGCCACCGGCGGTCCGGTGGCCCCCGGGCACGGCGGCGGCACCGGCTCCTTCGACGTGACCGAGGCGCTCGCCGCGGGTCCCCTCGGCAACGGCGCCCGTCCGATACAGGGCGGCGGTCCGGTGCAGGGCGGCGGTCCGATACAGGGCGGTCCGACGCAGGGTGGTCCGACGGGCGGTCCGACGCAGGGCGGCGGTCCCGAGCCGCGCCGCGACGACCTGCCGTACTTCGCCGGGAACGGGAACGGAAACGGGAGTGGAAGCGGCAACGGGAACGGGACCGGCCAGGCCGGCCGTCCCGGACCGAGCGGCCCGGCCGGCGGCCCCGGCGGCCCCGGTGCCGCCTACGACTTCAACGGACCCGAAGGCCCCGTCGGCCGTGGTGGCCGGGGCGGCCCGCAGGGCCCCGCCGGGCCCACCGGCGGCCCGGTGACCGGTGACGGCCCGATGGTGCCGCCGATGAACGGCGGAGCCGCCGGCGCGGCTCCGGGCGCCGCCGCGGGCGCCGTCCGCCACCCCGGCGGCGGCCTCAGCGACGACACCGCGATCCTCACCCCGCAGCAGCCGGCCTCCGAGCCCGGCGCCGGCGGCTACGGCCGGCACGACAACGTCTCCGGACAGACCGTCACCAGCGGCATCCCGGTCGTCCCCCCGACCGGTCAGGGCGGACCGTTCGCCCCCGGCGGCCACCCCGAGGGGCCGCTGCCGCACACCCCGCCGCAGGCGCCCGAGCCCGTCGCGCAGAACGCGCCCGCGGCCGGCTCGAAGCAGAAAAAGAAGAAGGGCCGCAGCAAGCTGGTCCTGCTCGGCAGCCTGGTGGTGGTCGCCGCGGCCGGCGCCTACGGAGCCGGACTGCTGATGAACCACTCCGACGTGCCCAAGGGCACCACCGTGCTCGGCGTGGACATCGGCGGCGGCACCCGCGACGAAGCCGTCAAGAAGCTCGACGACGCCTTCGAGGGCCGGGTGAACCAGACGCTGAAACTGTCCGTGGACGGCGGCACGGTCACCCTCAAGCCGGACCAGGCGGGCCTCCAGTTCGACATGCAGGCCACCGTCGACGCGGCCGCCAAGAGCGACTACAACCCCGTCTCGGTGATCGGTTCGCTGTTCGGCGAGCACCGCGAGATCGAGCCCGTGATGCCGGTCGACGAGGAGAAGCTCCAGGCGGCCCTGAAGAACGCCGCGGGCGGCTCCGGCTCGGCCACCGACGGCACGATCAAGTTCGAGTCCGGCAAGGCCGTCGCCGTCTACGGCAAGGCGGGCAAGGGCATCGACGCGGCCAAGGCGCAGACGGCCGTCGTGGAGGCCTACCGCGGCCAGGTCGAGACCGGCACCCCCACCGCGGTGAAGGTCCCGACCACGCTGAAGCAGCCGACGGTGTCCGACGCCGAGGTCGACCGGATGATGAAGGAGTTCGCCGAACCGGCGATGTCCGACAAGGTCACCGTCCAGACCGACGCCGTCCACTCGGTCCTGATGAGCCCGAAGAACTCCCTCTGGAAGTTCCTGGGCGTCAAGGCCGTCGACGGCAAGCTCGTCGAGAGCTACGACGAGGCCGCGCTGAAGGAGCTGTACGGCGGCGCCTTCGACGGTGTCCTCATCACCCGCGGTACCGGCCAGAAGACGCCCGTCACGGTCCAGGACGTCATCAGCGCCCTGCGCCCGGCCCTGACGAGCACGACGGACCGGATCGCGGTCATCGACACCGACCCGAGCTGACGCGAGGCGGGCACTTCCGCCCGAGGGCACCCGGCAGCATCCGCGCCGGGTGCCCTCGGGCGTTCACCGGCCGGCGCCCGACGGAGCCGGCAAGCCCACCACCCCGGGCCTCCTCCCCGGGCCTCCTCCCCGGGCCTCCTCCTCGGCCTCGGCCTCGGGCAGGCCGGCAGCGGCACGGTCCGCGTCTTCGGCACCAGCCCCTGACGGACCGCGAGCGGGAGGTGCCCCGGGCGGAGGTGCTCCGGGCGGAGGTGCGCGCGGCGGGGGAGAAGGGCCGGCTCCGGACGGGGCCGGACAGGGCCGGCCGGGGCCTCAGTTCAGCAGTGCCCGTGCCCCCCGGGCCTCCTGGCGGATCCGCTCCGCCAGTTCCTCGTCCACCACCTCCACCAGCGCCGCGTACTCCTCCATCTCCTCCGCCCCCCGTACGAACTCCCCGCGCCGCACGAGCAGTTGCCCCCGCTCGTACCGCAGCCGGGCCGGATGGGACGGCAGCAGCAGCGCCAGCTCCACCGCCCACAGCGCGACGTCCGACCGCTCCGGCCGGACCGCGGCCCACGCCCGGATGTTGCGGAGGATCCGCCGTACGACGTCCAGCGTCTCGGCCGGTTCCAGCATCGAGGGCTCCAGCGGGGCCCCCGTCGCCCCCGTCACCAGCAGTTCGGCGTCGCGCCCCGTCAGCACCCGGCCCCCGTCGAACGGATCGACGAGCACCTGTTCCTGCACAGGACCGAAGCCGACCACGAAGTGCCCCGGCAGGGCGACGCCGTACACCGGCGCCCCGGCCCGCCGCGCCACCTCGATCCACACCACGGACAGCAGGATGGGCAGCCCCCGCCGCCGCTCCAGCACCCGATGCAGCAGGGACGACTCCAGCCGCTCGTAGTCCGCCGCGGAGCCGCCGAAACCGAGCCGTTCACCGAGCAGTTCGCGCAGCGCGACCGCCCACGCGAGCGGCCCGCCCGGCCGGAACGGCAGCTGACCCGCCAGCGAGTCCAGGTCGACCTGCGCGCCGTCCAGTCCGGCCTCGTCCAGCGTCCGGTCCGCCGCCGCCCCCACCAGCAGGCACAGCAGCGACAGGTCGGGCCGCTCGGACCGCGCCTCCTCGGCGAACCGGCGCCGCAGCTCCGCGCGCTCGAGTCCCGTCACGGCGCGGTCGCCTCCGGCTCCCGGTAGTGGTGGTAGGCGTGATGCGCCCCGAACCCCATCCCGGCGTACAGCGCCCGCGCTCCCACGTTGTCCTCCTCGACCTGGAGCCAGGCCGCCGACGCGCCCTCCTCCAGCGCCCGGCGCGCCAGCGCGGTCATCACGACCGTCGCCAGCCCCCGCCGCCGCTGCGCCGGATCGACCTCGACCGCCGCGAACCCGGCCCACCGCCCGTCCACGACACACCGTCCCACGGCCGCGGGAGCCGCCCCCTCGCCGGATACGGACGCGAACCACACCGACGGCCCCGACCCCAGCACCTTCAGCGCCGTCTCGCCGACCCCCTTGCGCCGGTACCGGCCCAGCCAGGCCTCGTCGGCCTCCCGCGCCAGCACCACCCGGCCGGCCTCCGCCGCCCGGTCGGCGACCGGCGCCAGTGCCCCGGTCCACAGCTCGGCGGTCACCTCACGCACCCACCCGCGCCGCTCCAGCTCGGCGCACAGCAGCTCCTGGGTGCCCTCCGCCCCCGTCGCGGTCTGCACGTAAGCGGGCAGGCCCCGGTCGCCGTACCAGCGCCGTACGGCGTCCAGGGCCTCGTCGAGGGGCAGGCCCGGGTCGCCCAGCGGCAGCACGGAGTTGGCGCGGCGGGTGAAGCCGGAGGCGGCGCGCAGCTCCCACTCGCCCAGCCGCTCGCTCTCCACGGGCGGCCAGGCCCGCGCGGAGACCCGGGCGAGTTCCCCGTAGGAGGCGGCCGGTCCCCGGCGGCGGGCCGGAGCGGCCGGGACGACCTTCCCGGCGACCAGGGATGACTCCGCGATGCGGACGCTCTCACCACTCTTCCGTGTGATCACCAGCACACCGCTGTCCCATGATGTGAGAACACCCACCGTGTCGGTGAATTTCCCCTCGGTGGCTCCAGCCTCGCTCAAGCGCCGCACGGAGACGCGTTTGCCCACGTCAGCAGCGGTGATGCGAACCTCGAGACGTCCGGCGGCCGAGATTTCCACAGGTCGGTCCACCCCTCCTGTTCGGATCAGTGCCAAGAACGGAGATACTAGGGGCGGGCATCGACGACGCCGCGCTCCCGCGCGCCAGGCGGCGGAGCCTGAGGAGGCCCGCCAGCGCCCTATCGAGGAGGAACGACAGCGTGACCTACGTCATCGCGCAGCCTTGTGTCGACGTGAAGGACAAGGCGTGCATCGAGGAGTGCCCGGTCGACTGCATCTACGAGGGCCAGCGGTCCTTGTACATCCACCCGGACGAATGCGTCGACTGCGGTGCCTGTGAGCCGGTCTGCCCGGTCGAGGCGATCTTCTACGAGGACGACACTCCGGAGGAGTGGAAGGACTACTACAAGGCGAACGTCGAGTTCTTCGACGAGCTGGGTTCGCCCGGCGGCGCCAGCAAGCTGGGCCTGATCGAGCGCGACCACCCCTTCATCGCCGCGCTGCCGCCGCAGGCCGGATAACCGGCAAGCGGCCCGCTTCATCGCGCCGCCTCGGTCCCGTACGGTCCGATCGCCCGGATCGCCGTACGGGACCGAGGCGTTTGCCGTGTCCGTCGCGGGCCGCGGCCGCAGGCCGCAACCGTCATGGGCCGTATCCGTCAGAGAGCGAGCTGAGAACCGTGTCCGCAGTTTCCGACCGTCTTCCCACCTTTCCCTGGGACAAGCTGGAGCCGTACAAGAAGACGGCCGCGGCGCACCCCGGCGGGATCGTCGACCTCTCCGTCGGCACCCCGGTCGACCCGGTCCCCGAGCTGATCCAGAAGGCGCTGATCGACGCGGCGGACTCCCCGGGCTACCCGACGGTCTGGGGCACCCCGGCGCTGCGGGACGCGATCACCGGCTGGCTGGAGCGGCGTCTGGGCGCCCGCGGGGTCACCCACCGGCACGTCCTGCCGATCGTCGGCTCCAAGGAACTGGTCGCCTGGCTCCCCACCCAGCTGGGCCTCGGCCCCGGCGACAGGGTCGCCTTCCCCCGTCTGGCCTACCCGACGTACGAGGTCGGCGCGCGCCTGGCCCGCGCCGCGTACGAGGCCTACGACGACCCGACCGCACTGGACCCGGCGGGGCTCAAGCTCCTCTGGCTGAACTCCCCGTCCAACCCGACCGGCAGGGTCCTGTCCCAGGCCGAGCTGACCCGGACCGTGGCCTGGGCCCGCGAGCACGGCATCCTGCTCTTCTCCGACGAGTGCTACCTCGAACTGGGCTGGGAGGCCGACCCCGTCTCCGTCCTCCACCCGGACGTCAACGGCGGCTCCTACGACGGGATCGTCTCCGTCCACTCCCTGTCGAAGCGCTCCAACCTGGCCGGCTACCGCGCCGCCTTCCTGGCCGGTGACCCGGCGGTGCTCGCCCCGCTCCTGGAGATCCGCAAGCACGGCGGCATGATGACGTCGGCGCCCACCCAGGCGGCGGTCGTGGCGGCCCTCTCCGACGACGCCCACGTCCGCGAGCAGCGCGAACGCTACGCCGCCCGCCGCACCCTCCTGCGCGAGGCCCTCCTCGCCCACGGCTTCCGCATCGACCACAGCGAGGCCAGCCTCTACCTCTGGGCCACGAGGGACGAGTTCTGCTGGGAGACGGTGTCCCACCTGGCCGAGCGGGGCGTCCTGGTGGCCCCCGGCGACTTCTACGGCCCGGCGGGCGCCCGGCACGTACGCGTGGCCCTGACGGCGACGGACGAGCGGGTGCGGGCGGCGGTGGAACGGCTGGCCTGACGCGGTCCCCGCCGCGGGCGGTCGTTCCGCCGGGGGCGGCGAGCCCCGCGGAACGGACCGCTGCCGGGCGGCACCCGCACACACGGGCGACGGGGTCCGGGGAGACCCCCGGACCCCGTCGCCGCGGAAGCCGGTGCTCAGCCGAGCGGCAGGCCCTTGGCCGGCAGCTTGCCCGCCCCCGGCAGCCCGCCGTGCGTCAGCGAGTCCGTCGGCAGCCCACCCTTGGTGGCCGTGGACGCGGTGTCCCCGAGGAGGTCCCCGGCGGAGCCCGCCGCGGAGCCGGCCGCCTCACCGGCGGCCTTCTGCGCCACCGGAGTCACCTTCTTCACGGCCTTGCCGCCGGTCTTGCCCGCGCCCGGCACCGCCTGCTCGACCGCCTTGCCACCGGTCTCGCCCGCGGTCCCGGTGACGTTCTGAGCCGCGCTGTCGACCGTGTGGCCGACGCTCGCCCCGTCCAGGGCGGTCAGGCCGCCGAGGTTCGGGGTGGCGGGCAGGCCGGGGGCAGCGCCGGCGGAGCCGGCCGCACCGACACCGGCAGCAGCTCCCGCGGCGACGAGCAGTGCGGCACGGGCGATCCTGCGGGTCAGGGGGAGGGACATGATGCTCCTTCGACGGGAGAGAACAAGAACGGTCTGTGACATCTGTCCGGGCCCGGACGCAGTGACTACCGCTCGAACCCCGCGAAGGTTGCGGACGGCCGACGTAAAGAGTTGGTAATGCGTCGCATAATCAGCTCTGGATAAAAGCGGGCGAAAGCCGCCCGACGCGAAAGTCCGCACAACCCGTCGAGCCCAGTGGCGCCAAGGCGTTCGGCCGCCTCGACGGCGACGGAGCGAAAACCTGAGCGCCCCGCCGTCCGGTGCCCTGCGTGTCACCCGCCGGAAGGAAGGCCCGCACTACTGCGCGGTGACGATCCGTACGCTCCCGGTGCCGCCGCCCGTGCCCGTGGCGCCGGCGGCCTCGGTCGAGCCGGTGGCCCGCCAGGTGCTGCCGGTGTGCCCGGCGACCCATTCCCGGCCGGCATAGGTGACACGCTCGATGCGCAGCGCGGAGGCGTTGGCGACCGCCCAGTGCGCGAGCTGCCAGCCGCGCGCGGCGGCCTCGCGCCCGTCCGCGGCGGTCCGCCCGGCCACGGGCAGCGTCACGGTCCGCCCGTCGGTCTCGGCGACCGGCGGGCCCCCGTCCGCGGCGGAGGTCTGCGCGCCGCCCACCTCGGCGCCCGCCTGCTGCAGCGCGTCACGCCCGAAGTCCCGCACGAGGGCGGCGCGGACCGCGTCCGGACCGGTGGCCGTCGCGGCCGCCGTCGTGGCGGCCGGGCGGCCGTCGCAGGTCAGCGAGGCCGCGGAGGTCCCGGTGAGCGCGGCGGCCAGCAGGGCCGCGTCCGGCTCGTGCTTGGCGTACGCCTCGGGGTAGCCGCTGCGCTGCACGCGCTGCGCGGCGACGGTGAGCGGCAGTTCGGTGTAGCCGGGGACCTTGGCGAGGTGCTCGTAGAAGATGTTCGCCGCGTAGGCCGGGTCCGTCACCTCCTGGGCACTGCCCCAGCCCTGCGAGGGCCGCTGCTGGAAGAGGCCGAGCGAATCCCGGTCGCCGTGGTCGAGGTTGCGCAGCGCCGACTCCTGGAGCGCGGTCGCCAGCGCGATGGTCACGGCCCGCTGGGGCATGTTCCGGTTGGTGCCGACGGCGGCGACGGTGGCCGCGTTCACCGCCTGCTCCGGCGTGAACTCGTACGCCTCCGCGGCGTCCTCGGAAACGACTCTGCACCCTGGGTCTCCGGCGCCACCGGTGACGTACTGGACCACGACGTAGCCCGCGACGGCGGACAGGACCGCGCAGGCCGCCCCGCATCGCAGGAGGCGGCCGCGGCGCTTGGGGGAGGCTGACGGCTCTGGCACGCGTACAAGGTACTGGAGAGTACGGAAACCGGGGAGGCCACCGGGAAAGCCGGGTCCGGGCGGACGGAGCGGTCGGCGCGTTAGGGTCGACGGCATGGCCGAGACCCCGCTTGACCTCACGCTGGACGCCGCCCTGCTCACCGCGCAGCTCGTCGACCTCCCCTCCGAGAGCGGCACGGAGAAGCCGCTCGCGGACGCCGTCGAGGCGGCTCTGCGCACGCTGCCGCACCTCACCGTCGACCGGCACGGCAACAACGTGATCGCCCGCACCCGCCTCGGCCGCCCGGAGCGGGTGATCCTCGCCGGGCACCTCGACACCGTCCCCGTGGCCGGCAACCTCCCGTCCCGGCTGGACGCGGACGGCGTCCTGTGGGGCTGCGGCACCTGCGACATGAAGGCCGGCGTCGCCGTCCAGCTCCGCATCGCCGCGACGGTCCCCGCGCCCAACCGCGACCTGACCTTCGTCTTCTACGACAACGAGGAGGTCGCCGCCGACCTCAACGGGCTGGGGCACGTCGCCGAGGCGCACCCGGACTGGCTGGAGGGCGACTTCGCGGTGCTCCTGGAGCCGTCCGACGGCCAGGTCGAGGGCGGCTGCCAGGGCACCCTGCGGGTCCTGCTGAAGACCGCCGGCGAGCGGGCGCACTCCGCGCGCGGCTGGATGGGCTCCAACGCGATCCACGCCGCCGCCCCGATCCTGGCCCGCCTCGCCTCGTACGAGCCGCGCCACCCGGTGATCGACGGCCTGGAGTACCGCGAGGGCCTCAACGCGGTCGGCATCACCGGCGGGGTGGCCGGCAACGTCATCCCCGACGAGTGCGTCGTGACCGTCAACTTCCGCTACGCGCCCGACCGTACGCCCGAGGAGGCCGTCGCCCACGTCCGCGAGGTGTTCGCCGGCTGCGGGGTGGCGGAGTTCGTCGTCGACGACCACAGCGGGGCGGCCCTGCCCGGTCTCTCGCACCCCGCCGCGGCGGCCTTCATCGAGGCGGTGGGCGGCACCCCGCAGCCCAAGTACGGCTGGACGGACGTCTCCCGCTTTTCGGCGCTCGGCGTCCCCGCCGTCAACTACGGCCCGGGCGACCCGCACTTGGCGCACAAGCGGGACGAGCGCGTGGAGACCGCGAAGATCCTGGCGGGGGAGGAGCGGCTGCGGGCCTGGCTGACCGCGTGATCACGGGGCATCCGTGCCCGGGGACGCTTCGCGGCGGACACGCCGACGTCCCCCGCCCGTAACCCGCGTAGATCTACGCTGAGGTGGAACGACTGCAAGCGGAGGGAGTTCACATGGCTACAGGCAACCCGGAGGGCAAGCGGCGGCCACCGGAGGAACAGCGCCTGGGACCGGTCCTCCGGCGACGGGACCAGGTGCAGACGAGCACCACCGACCAGCGGCTGCTGGACGAGCGCGCCCCCTCCGACTGGGTCCACACCGACCCCTGGCGGGTCCTGCGCATCCAGTCCGAGTTCATCGAGGGCTTCGGCACCCTCGCCGAACTCCCCTCCGCCATCAGCGTGTTCGGCTCCGCCCGGACGGCGGTGGACTCCCCCGAGTACGAGGCGGGCGTGCAGCTCGGACGCGCGCTGGTCGAGGCCGGCTGGGCGGTCATCACCGGCGGCGGCCCCGGCGCCATGGAAGCGGCCAACAGGGGTGCCAGCGAGGCGGGCGGAGTCTCGGTGGGCCTCGGCATCGAACTGCCCTTCGAGCAGGGGCTGAACCCCTACGTCGACATCGGCCTGAACTTCCGGTACTTCTTCGTCCGCAAGATGATGTTCGTGAAGTACGCGCAGGGCTTCGTCGTCCTGCCCGGCGGCCTCGGCACCCTGGACGAACTCTTCGAGGCCCTCACCCTCGTCCAGACCCAGAAGGTCACGCGCTTCCCGATCGTCCTCTTCGGCACGGAGTACTGGGGCGGACTGGTCGACTGGCTGGAGAACACCCTGATCGCCCAGGGCAAGGCCTCGGAGAAGGACCTCCTCCTCTTCCACGTCACGGACGACGTGGCGGAAGCGGTGGCCCTGGTCTCGAAGGAGACGAGCCGCTAAGGCCTCTCGTCCGGATCAGGCCGGGCCCGCGGGCCGGTCCGGACGAAGGACCCCGGAGGCGGTCGGCCCGGCCTTCCGGCCGGCGGCGGGGGCGGGGCGAGAACTACGCCAGCCCTCGCCGAGCCACCGCCGGCTCCCGGTGCCCCGCGATGGACGCCACCATGTCCAGCACCTGCCGCGTCTCGGCGACCTCGTGCACCCGGTACACCTGCGCCCCCAGCCAGGCGGACACCGCGGTGGTGGCCAGCGTCCCCACCAACCGCTCCTTGACGGGCCGGTCCAACGTCTCCCCGACGAAGTCCTTGTTGGACAGCGACACCAGCACCGGCCACCCCGTCCCCACCATCTCCCCGAGCCGCCGTGTGGCCTCCAGACTGTGCCGCGTGTTCTTGCCGAAGTCGTGCCCCGGATCGATCAGGATCGACTCCCGCGGCACCCCCAGCCCGGCCGCCCGCTCCGCCAGCCCCACGGTCACCCCCAGGATGTCGGCCATGACGTCGTCGTACGCCACCCGGTGCGGCCGCGTCCGGGGCTCCGCGCCGCCCGCGTGCGTGCAGACCAGCCCGGCCCCGTACCGCGCCGCGACCTCGGCCAGCCGCGGATCGACCCCGCCCCAGGCGTCGTTGAGCAGATCCGCGCCCGCCTCGCAGACCGCCTCGCCGACCTCGGCCCGCCAGGTGTCCACGCTGATCACGACCTCCGGGAAACGCCGCCGCACCTCGGCCACGAAACCGACCGTGCGCCGCGCCTCCTCCTCGGCCGTGACCTCCTCGCCGGGCCCGGCCTTGACACCGCCGATGTCGATGATCGCGGCGCCCTCGGCCACCGCCTGCTCCACGCGCGCGAGGGCCGGCTCGTCACGGAAGGTCGCGCCCCGGTCGTAGAAGGAGTCGGGGGTCCGGTTCACGATCGCCATGACCAACGGCTCGTGGGTGCCGAATTCCCGCCCGCCCAGCCTGAGCATCCCCTGTGACCTCTCCTCGTACGTCCCTGACATCCGCCGCCTGCGACCCTAACGGTCGCACCCGCATGGCACGATCGGAGCCTGACACATCCGACAACGAGCACAGCGAGCGTGGGGACCCACCGATGGTTATGTTCTTCTTCCTGGTCATCGCCCTCGCCGTCGTGGTGGCCGCGGTGACACTCGCCGTGGTGGGCGGCGGCGAGGGCACCGGTCCGCTGCCGGAGGCCGCACCCGAGCGGCTGCACGACCCGCTGCCCCCCGACCGCCCCGTCGGCCGGTCCGACGTCGACCGGCTCCGCTTCCCGCTCGTCGCCCGCGGCTACCGCATGGCCGACGTCGACGACGCCCTCAACCGCCTCGGCGCCGAACTCGCCGAGCGCGACGCCCGCATCGGCGAACTGGAGTCCGCGCTCTCGGCCGCCCGGGCGCCCGAGCCGCACGTCTCCATGGACAAGCCCGCGCGGGAGGAGCAGCAGTGAGCGACGGCGCCGCCCTCGCCGGCCCCGACGGCGCGCCGCGCTGCCCCTGGGCCCTGTCCGCGGCGGACTACGTGACGTACCACGACGAGGAGTGGGGCCGCCCGGTCCACGGCGACCAGGCCCTCTTCGAACGCCTCAGCCTGGAGGCCTTCCAGTCCGGCCTGTCCTGGATCACCATCCTGCGCCGCCGCCCCGGCTTCCGCACCGCTTTCGCCGACTTCCGGATCGACGCGGTCGCCGCCTTCACCGACGAGGACCGCGCCCGCCTGCTCGCCGACGCCGGCATCATCCGCAACCGCGCCAAGATCGACGCCACGCTCGCCAACGCGCGCGTGCTGGCCGGCTGGTCCCCGGGCGACCTCGACGAACTGATCTGGTCCCACGCCCCGGACGCCGCGACCCGCCCGGTCCCGGGGACCCTCGCGGACGTCCCGGCGGTCACCCCGGAGTCGACCGCCCTGTCGAAGGCGCTCAAGAAACGGGGCCTGCGCTTCGTGGGCCCGACGACGGCGTACGCGCTGATGCAGGCCTGCGGGCTGGTGGACGACCACCTCGCGGGCTGCGTGTCGAGAAGCGCCCCGTGAGGGACGCGGAGGGCCGCGTGACGAACCCGCGGCCCCCGGCGGCAGCCGGCCGCCGGACCTCAGCGGCCCAGGTACTTCGGCCGCTCCTTGTTCACGAACGCCCGCACCGCGATCGTGTGGTCCTCCGAGGCCCCCGCCCGGGTCTGCAGCTCGTCCTCCTTCTCCAGCGTCTGGGCCAGCGAGTGGGAGAGCCCGTACGCCACGGCCTCCTTCAGCGCCGAGTAGGCGACCGTCGGCCCCTCGGCCAGCGCCCGCGCGACCTTCTCGGCCTCGGCGCGCAGCGCGTCCGCCGCTACGACCCGGTTGGCGATGCCCAGCTCGTACGCCTCCTGCGCCTTGACGCTGCGGGGGAACAGCAGCAGGTCGGTGGCCCGGCCGGGACCCACCACGCGCGGCAGGGTCCAGGAGACGCCCGAGTCGGCGGTGAGCGCGACCCCCGCGAAGGAGGTGTTGAAGGACGCGGTGTCCGCCACGATCCGGTAGTCGGCGGCCAGCGCGAAACCGAAACCGGCCCCGGCGGCGACCCCGTTCACGGCGGCGACCACCGGCTTCGGCGCCTCGGTCAGCGCCCGCACGACCGGGTTGTAGTGCTCCTTGACCGTGCTCATGACCTCACCCGAGCCCTCCATCAGCAGCCCGATGTGCTCCTTGAGGTCCTGGCCCACGCAGAAGGCCCGCTCACCCGCTGCGGTCAGCAGCACCGCCCGTACGGCGTCGTCGGCCGCCGCGGACTCCACCGCCTCCCGCAGGGCGACCTTGGTCGCGATGTTCAGCGCGTTCATCGCCTCCGGGCGGTTCAGGGTGATCGTCGCGAGCCCGTCGCTCACCTCGTAGAGCACGGTGTCGGCCATGGAATGTCCCCTCCGGTGTCGCGGCTGACGTACTGACCAGTACGCAGTGTCCGAAGGACAGCATGAAGGACGCCGAGCGCGCGGGACGTGTGACCTGCGTCAAAGAAATCCGGACGGTTTCCGGTGGGCGGAAGTCCGTGCGGGCGCGCAGTATCGCAGTCACATCGCCGAATTGAGTGGTTTTGCTCGCGCGCGTTGCCCAAGCGATGCCTACCGATGTTGGTCATCGGGTCCTTCGATGCGGGATAATGGCTGGGAAGCAATGTGTTCGATGCCGGTGTCGTGGGTCCCATGCTGGGCCGCGCCTTGCCCTTCAGGGGCCGTCGGCTTTGACGATGAGCTGGTTTCAGGAAGGGGAACGAGCATGGCGGCCATGAAGCCGCGGACGGGCGATGGCCCGCTCGAGGTGACCAAGGAGGGGCGGGGCATCGTCATGCGCGTTCCGCTCGAAGGCGGCGGTCGGCTCGTCGTCGAGCTGACCCCTGACGAGGCCGACGCGCTCGGCGACGCCCTCAAGAAGGTCGTCGGCTGACGCGCAAGCGACCACACCCCTTGCGGAAACAGGTCTCCCCGGCATCTCCAAGGGTGCCGGGGAGACCTGTTTCCGCAAGGGGTGTCCGGGGGTCAGTGACCCGAACGGCGTACCGGTCGGGCAGGTATACGAGCGGGCCGGCACGCGGGCCGGCCGCCTCACGGGCAGGGGCGCGGGCGGTCGCACGGCCTCGTACGGGCGGGCGGTCGTGACGCGCGGGGCTTCGGCCGGCGCGGCTATCGCTTGACCGCGCAGAGCAGGCCGTCGCCCACCGGCAGCAGCGACGGCACCAGCTCCTGGCTCTCGTGCACCGCGCGCAGCAGCTCGCGCACCCTTATGACCTCGGTGGGCTGCGGGCCCGAGTCGACCGTCCGGCCGTTCGCGAACACGCCCTCGAACACCACCAGCCCCCCCTGCCGCAGCAGACGCAACGATTCGGCGAGGTAGTCCATGACCTCGAGCCGGTCGCCGTCACAGAAGACGAGGTCGTAGCCGGCGTCCGCGAGCCGCGGCAGGACGTCCAGCGCGCCGCCGGGGATGAAGCGGGCCCGGTTGCTGGCGAACCCGCAGGCCCGGAAGGCCTGCCGGGCGAACTGCTGGTGCTCCGGTTCGAGGTCGACGGTCGTCAGGACGCCGTCCGGACGCATGCCGTGCAGCAGGTGGATCCCCGAGACGCCGGTACCGGTACCGATCTCCGCGACCGCCTTGGCGTCCACGGTGGCGGCGAGCAACCGCAGCGCGGCGCCCGTGCTGGGCGACACCGAGCGCAGCCCCGCCTCGCGGGCCCGGTCACGCGCCCACAGCAGTGCTTCGTCCTCGGCGACATAGGCGTCGGCGAACGCCCAGCTCGTCTGCCGGTTGCCGGTAATGACCCTCTCCTGTCCCCGTGGTTGCCTGGGCGTGACTGTATCCGTTGGCGCCGGGAACCCGCAGATGGGACCGCGCGTTTGAAGAGGTGGGACGGACCGAGGGGGGACACGGTTGGATCACGACGACCGACGGGATGCCGAGCAAGTGCTGACGCAGTCGTATGAGCCGTATCAGCCCAGATCAAATTCTCGTAAAACCGCTTATCCGGAGCTAACGGGCGAGGTGGCTATGGTAGGGGCTCCGCTGGACACCACCAGAGCCGACAGGGGAGGTGCGGCTGCGCCTGTGGATCGGGGAGGAGCGCTGCGGCGCTTTCTCGGTTCGGCAGGCAAGCCGAAATCCGTGAACGACACCGCTGACCACAGTCACGCCGCCGGCCCTGGTGCCGGTCCCGCCCAGACCGCGACCTTCTCCACCGACGCGGACGGGCAGGCGTGGACTCCGCCCACGTGGGAGGAGATCGTCAGCATGCACAGCGGCCGGGTCTACCGCCTCGCCTACCGCCTCACCGGCAACCAGCACGACGCCGAGGACCTCACCCAGGAGGTCTTCGTCCGCGTCTTCCGCTCGCTGTCGACGTACACACCGGGCACCTTCGAGGGCTGGCTGCACCGCATCACCACCAACCTCTTCCTGGACATGGTCCGCCGCAAGCAGCGCATCCGCTTCGACTCGCTCGGCGACGACGCGGCCGAGCGGCTGGCCAGCAAGGAGCCCACGCCGCAGCAGATCTTCAACGACGCCCATTTCGACGCGGACGTCCAGCAGGCCCTCGACACCCTCGCGCCCGAGTTCCGCGCCGCGGTCGTCCTGTGCGACATCGAGGGACTGTCCTACGAGGAGATCGCCGCGACCCTCGGCGTCAAGCTCGGCACGGTCCGCTCGCGGATCCACCGCGGCCGCTCGCAGCTGCGCAAGGCACTGGCCCACCGCTCGCCCGAGGCGCGCTCCGGGCGTCGCTCGTTCGTGGCCCGTGTCCCCGTTCTGGGAGGAGGGGGCGCGACCGCGTGAGTGGAACTCGTCCTACCCCGGCCGAGCAGCACCTCGGTGACCGGCTCTCCGCCCTCGTGGACGGCGAGCTGAGCCATGACACCCGCGAGCGCGTGCTGGCGCACGTGGCGACCTGCCCCAAATGCAAGGCGGAGGTCGACGCGCAGCGCCGGCTGAAGAACGTCTTCGCAGAAGTGGCGCCGCCCGCACCCTCGGAGAGCTTCCTGGCGCGCCTTCAGGGGCTGCCCGCAGGAGGCGACCCGGGCGACGGTGGCCTGCCGCCGCTCGGAGGAGGCTTCGGCGACAGGTTCGGGGCCCGCCCCGGCGCGCCCGGAGTCTTCGGAGCGAGACGGGACGAGCCCTTCGAGTTCGGCTACGTGCCCGCACGCGACCACGGCTCCGTGCTCACCCCCACCACCGGGCGCGGCTTCGGTGTCCACCTGGCCGGCCGGTCCGACGCCGAGCGTTCTCGTGGGCTGCGGTTCGCCTTCGTCGCCGCCGGCGCGGTGTCGCTGGCCGCGATCGCCCTCGGCGGCATGAACACCGGCGTCCCGACCGACACGGACGCCCGTGGCGGCGCGGGCGCGGGCAGCAACGTGACACCGGCCCGCACGCCGGGCGGCGGCTCCGCCACGACCTCCGAGAGCCAGCGCCGCCGCGGCGTCGGCCCCCTCCTCGCGCAGGGCGGGCAGCTGTTCGGCGGGACCCCGGTCGCCCCGACCCAGGTCTCCGCCCCGCTGCTGCCCGGAGTGCCGTCCCCGGCGGTCCACCCCGAGCAGTCGCTGCACCGGCTGACCACGCCCGTGATGGCCGGCGCCGCCGCCATGTCCCCCCTGATACGCCCGCTCGGCACCACCCCGCCGGTCTCGCTGACCTCCTGGACCACCACCTCGGAGATCGCCTCCCCCGGCCTGCTCGCCGCACCCGTCCCCGACGCCACCTCCGCCCCCACCCCGTCGCCGCGCCAGGCCCGCTGATCCGCGAACCTGGTTGAATCCAGGGTGAACCGCGCCCACGCGGCGCGGTGCGGATCGCGAGCCTGACCGCGGGGAGAGCATGAACGAGGGCAAGCCCACAGAAAGCCCTGCCGGGCGAGCGAACGGGAACGACCCGAGCGCGACGGCGGAGCGCCCGGCCGAGGGCAGCCCGGTCGGGGGGAGCCCTGCCGGGCGGACCGGCGGGGACCCGCCGAGCGGGCCCGCGCGGGGCGTGATCCCCGAGGGCGATTACCAGCTGGCCCGTCCCGCGGGGGGCGCCGAGAAGGCCGTGGCGGATCGGCACCGTCCGTTTCCCGGCGGCGACGTCACGCCCGGCCACCGCCCTCCGGCACACCTTGTTGCCGCCGAGGCGGCGGAGCGCGCCGCCTCCGGTGCGGACACGGCTTCGACCGCTGAGGGCGGGGCCACCGGGACAGTCACCCCTGCGGCCGGTCCCGCACAGCCGGGGGAGGCGACGAGCGAGGCGCCTCGCCCTCCCGCAGGGGACCAGGCTGTGTCGCCGTCGCCGTCGCCATCGCCGCCGTCGCCGACGGAGTCGGAGTCGGCAGAGCCGCCACCCCAGCCCCCGGCCGTCACCGACCGCCCCAGGCCCCTGCACGATCCCGACCCCTACGGCACCCCGCCGTACGGTGAACCCGGCCCCTGGGCGCCCGCACCGCCCGTCCAGCACCCCGCGGCGGCATCGGCCCCCGGCACGACCGCCGCGGACGCGACCGTGCCGACCCCGGCCCCGCCCGACGCGCCCGCTTTCGCCTCAAGTCCGCCAGCCCCCGGCATGCCCGTCCCCGGCATGCCCGCTCCCGGCCCGTCAGCCCCTGGCATCCCCGGTGCGGGCGTCCCCCACGCCCCGTCGCCCCCCGCCGTCCCCGGTGCGCCGGGCGCGCCGGTCCCGGACACGGCGCCGCACACCCCGGTGCCCGTCCCCGACGCACCTCAGCCCGTGCCGGAGGACGCCCCCGGCATCCTCGCTACGGCCCCCGAGACGCACCCCAGCCCCGCCCCGCCCGCCACGGCTCCCGTCGACCCGTGGCGCCGCTACGACCCCTGGGCCGGCGCTCCCGTGGCCGCCGGGCCGCTTCAGCAGACCGGGGCCGCGGTCGCCGGCCCGGAGCAGGTGCGTCGGCGTCGGCGGCGGAGCCTGGCCGGCGGGGCCCTGCTGCTCGCTCTGGTCTCCGGCGGGATCGGCGGAGGCGTCGGGGTGTACCTGGAGCGGAACGGCGGCATGGGGGCGGTGGAGCTGCCACAGGCCCCCGTCGAAGCCGGCGACCGGGACCCGGACAGTGTCGCCGGGATCGCCGCCCGTGCCCTGCCCAGCGTCGTCACCCTGCACGTGAACGGCAGCGAGGCGGGCGGCACCGGCACCGGCTTCGTGCTCGACACGCAGGGGCACATCCTCACCAACAGCCATGTCGTCGAGCCCGCCGGGTCCGGCGGCGGGATATCCGTCGTCTTCGACGGCGGCCAGACCGCCGAGGCCGAGGTCGTCGGCAAGGACAGCGGGTACGACCTCGCCGTGGTGAAGGTGACCGGCGTGCGGGGACTGAAACCCCTGCCCCTCGGCAACTCCGACAACGTCCGGGTCGGCGACCCGGTCGTCGCCATCGGAGCACCCTTCGACCTGGAGGGCACCGTCACCTCGGGCATCATCAGCGCCACGGAACGGCCCATCACCGCCGGCGGCGAGAGCGGCGACGCGAGCGACGTGTCCTACGTGGACGCCCTGCAGACCGACGCGCCCATCAACCCGGGCAACTCCGGTGGCCCCCTCCTCGACGCCCGCGGCCAGGTCGTCGGCATCAACTCGGCCATCCGCTCCGCCGCCGACGGCACCGGCCCCGACGGCGGCCAGGCCGGTTCGATCGGCCTGGGCTTCGCCATCCCGGCCAATCAGGGCAAGCGCGTCGCCGAGGAACTGATCAACACGGGCAGGGCGACCCATCCGGTCATCGGCGTGACCCTCGACATGGACTACTCGGGCGACGGCGCCCGCGTCGGCACCGAGGGCGCCGACGGGAGCGGTCCGGTGACCGTCGGCGGCCCCGGCGACCGGGCCGGCATCCGGCCCGGGGACGTCATCACCGCGGTCGACGGCCTGCGCGTCCACTCCGGCGAGGAACTGATCGTGAAGACCCGTGCGCACCGCCCCGGCGACCGCCTGGAGCTGACCGTCGAACGCGACGGAGAGGAACGCACCCTCTCCCTCGTGCTCGGTTCCTCCGACAGCGGCTGAGCCGGCCGGTACCCCGCCCGATTCACAGAAACCCCACAGTCCGGCCGTCCGTCTGCCGCCCCACCGGGCGGACCACGCGGAAAACAGGCCGCCCGCAACCAGCCGGACACCTCGGGACGGTACCGATCCGACAGGTGCGACAGGTACCGTGGACCCGGCCCGGACCACGGAAGACCCGCACCCACACCGAGGGCCACCAGGGCCACCGAGGACCGCGGACCGCGGACATCGCAAGGAGCTTCAGGTGTTCAATGACATAGGACCGCTCGAGCTGGTGACGATCATCGTCCTGGCCGTGCTCGTCTTCGGTCCGGACAAGCTCCCGAAGGTCATCCAGGACGTGATGCGCACGATCCGGAAGATCCGTGAGTTCTCCGAGAGCGCCAAGCAGGACATCCGGCAGGAACTCGGCCCGGAGTTCAAGGACTTCGAGTTCGAGGACCTCAACCCCAAGACCTTCATCCGCAAGCAGCTGGACAACGAGGACCTGGGGCTGAAGGAGATCCGCAACGGCTTCGACCTGAAGAAGGAGATGGCCGAGGTCACGGACGCCGTCCACAGCCGCGACCACGAGTCCTCCTCCTCGTCCGGCCCGTCCGGCTCGTCCGGCGGCCGGATCGACATGACGAAGAAGCCGGAGGAGCCGGGCAAGGACGACCGCCCGCCCTTCGACGCGGACGCCACCTGAGCCTCCCGCGTCCCCCGGATGTGAGGGGGCGCACGCTCCCCGCGCCGGGCGGCTTCCCCGCAGCCGCGGGCGGGGTGGCTATGCTGCCTGGTTGTTGTGCGGGCCGTACCCAAACGGGCAACGCCGCCCGAAGGGGGGCGGGCCGTACGGTCCGGCGAGAGCGAGGAGGCGTCCGGGCACATGGAGACGACGAGTCGGGCAGTCGTGCAGGCGCCGGCCGCGGAGGGCGGACAACAGACCCCCTCCGCCCGGCGTACGGTCGACGGGTACCTGGAGGCGCCGTTCCCCTGGTACGGCCTCGACGAGGCCTTCACGGGAGCGCGCTGGCTGATGCAGGTCGGTACGGCGGCCGACGGTGCCGTCGAGCACGGTTCGATCGGGCACGGTGACGAGCCCTCCGTGCGGCACGAGACGGCGGGGGAGGACCGCGGGAAGTTCGCGGTCGTCGTGACCGTCGCCGCGAACCCGGACCGGCGCAGCGCGGACGGCACGGGGCTGCTGGAGGCCACCTCGGTGTCCTCGGCGGCCTGGCTGGCGGGAGTGGGGCTGCTGTCCTTCACCTGGCCGGGCCAGATGGATCACAGCCTGCGCGACGACTGGCTGGAACAGCAGACCGAGACGGCGTGGGTGCTGGCCGACGACCTGTCCGGTCCGGACTGGTCCACGCTGTCCCTGCCGGTCGACGGCGTGCCGACCCCCTTCCACTACCGCGAGTCCGAGTTCGGCTGGGTGCTGGCCGGTTCGACTCGGGAAGGGGTGCACGTGGGGGCGTACGGGAGGGGCATGAGCGCGTACGGGCTCGGCTTCGCCGTGATCAAGGACATCGCGGAGTACGCGTAGCCGCGGTGACGACGACGGGGGCGCGGTCCTGACGGACGGCGCCCCCGCAGTCGTACGAAGGGTCAAGGAACGTGTTCGGACGACGGGTCAGAACTTGTTCTTCGGGGTGATGCCGAGGGACAGGCCCGACAGACCGCGCTGACGGCCGCCCAGCTTGCCCGCGATGGCCCGCAGGGCGGAGCCCGCCGGGGAGTCGGGGTCGGTGAGGACGACCGGCTTGCCCTCGTCGCCGCCTTCGCGCAGGCGGACGTCGATGGGGATGGAGCCGAGAACCGGCACCGAGGCGCCCGTCGTGCGGGTCAGACCGTCCGCGACGCTCTGGCCGCCGCCGGTGCCGAAGACGTCGACCATCTCGCCGCAGTGCGGGCAGGGCAGCCCGGACATGTTCTCGACGACGCCGACGATCTTCTGGTGGGTCTGGACGGCGATCGAGCCCGCGCGCTCGGCCACCTCGGCGGCGGCCTGCTGGGGCGTGGTGACGACCAGGATCTCCGCGTTCGGCACCAGCTGGGCCACCGAGATGGCGATGTCGCCGGTACCCGGCGGGAGGTCCAGCAGCAGGACGTCCAGGTCGCCCCAGTACACGTCGGCCAGGAACTGCTGGAGCGCGCGGTGGAGCATCGGGCCGCGCCAGACGACCGGGGTGTTGCCGGGGGTGAACATGCCGATCGAGATGACCTTCACGCCGTTCGCCGACGGCGGCATGATCATGTTCTCGACCTGGGTGGGACGGCCGTCCGCGCCCAGCATGCGCGGCACGCTGTGGCCGTAGATGTCGGCGTCGACGACGCCCACCTTCAGGCCGTCGGCCGCCATCGCCGCCGCCAGGTTCACCGTCACCGAGGACTTGCCGACGCCGCCCTTGCCGGACGCGACCGCGTACACGCGGGTGAGCGAGCCCGGCTTGGCGAAGGGCACCTCGCGCTCGGTCTGGCCGCCGCGCAGTGCGGCGGCCAGCTCCTTGCGCTGTTCGTCGCTCATCACGTCCAGCGTCACGTCGACCCGCGTGACGCCGTCGACGCCGGCGACCGCCTCGGTGACGCGTTGCGTGATCGTCTCGCGCATCGGGCAGCCGGAGACCGTCAGGTACACGGTGACCGCGACCGCCCCGTCCGCCCCGATGTCCACCGACTTGACCATCCCGAGTTCGGTGATGGGGCGGTTGATCTCGGGGTCGTTCACCGTCGCCAGTGCCTCGCGCACCGCGTCTTCCGTAGCCATAGGGACGATGGTACGGCGCCCCGCTAGAGCCTTGGCATGGCCGTCAGCGGTCGTCTACGTCACGTCCGCGCGACCGTTCCGCCGGGAATACGACATGGCCGTCCCGCACCGCCTCCAGTTCCTTCACCATGTCCTGGAGTTCGGAGCGGATCCAGTCGCGGGTGGCGACCTCGCCGAGCCCGATCCGCAAAGCGGCGATCTCCCGGGTGAGGTACTCGGTGTCCGCGATGGACCGCTCGTTCTGCTTGCGGTCCTGCTCCAGGTTGACCCGGTCGCGGTCGTCCTGGCGGTTCTGCGCGAGCAGGATCAGCGGGGCCGCGTAGGAGGCCTGGAGCGACAGCATCAGCGTCAGGAAGATGAAGGGATAGTTGTCGAAGCGCAGGTCACGCGGGGCGAAGATGTTCCACAGCACCCACACGATGATGACGATCGTCATCCAGACGATGAACCGTCCGGTGCCCAGGAACCGTGCGATGCGCTCCGAGAGCCGTCCGAAGGCCTCCGGGTCCCACTCGGGCAGGAACCGGCGCCTGGGCGGGCGCGGCTGGTCCAGCCGGAACCGGGGGCGGGTCGTCGCCGTGGCGCCGGCCGGGCCGCGCTCGGCGCGGGCGGGGTCACGCTCGGGAGTCATCGGCCACCTCCCCCTCGGCCAGGTGGAACTCGGTCTCCCGCCAGTCCTCGGGCAGCATGTGGTCCAGCACGTCGTCCACCGTCACCGCGCCGAGCAGCGAGCCGGCCTCGTCGACGACGGGCGCCGCGACCATGTCGTACGTCGCGAAGAACCCGGCGATCACGGGCAGCGTCGCGCCCGGGGCGAGGGTCTGCAGGTCCTCGTCGAGGAGCGAGCTGACCAGCGTGTACGGGGGGTCGCGCAGCAGCCGCTGGAAGTGGACCGTGCCCAGGTACTTGCCGGTCGGCGTCTCGTCGGGCGGGCGGCACACGTAGACCTGGGCGGCGAGGGCGGGGGAGAGGTCGCGGTTGCGGACCCGGGCGAGGGCGTCGGCGACGGTCGCGTCGGGCCGCAGCACGATCGGCTCGGTCGTCATCAGCCCGCCCGCCGTGTGCTCCTCGTACGCCATCAGCCGGCGCATGTCGGCGGCGTCGTCGGGTTCCATCAGGCTGAGCAGCCGCTCCTTGTCCTCCTCCGGCAGTTCGGAGAGCAGGTCGGCCGCGTCGTCGGGGTCCATGGCCTCCAGGACGTCCGCGGCGCGCTCCTCCTTCAGCTTGCCGAGGATCTCGATCTGGTCGTCCTCCGGCAGCTCCTCCAGGACGTCGGCGAGCCGGTCGTCGTCGAGGGCGGCGGCGACCTCCGCGCGGCGCTTCGCGGACAGGTGGTGCAGGACGTTCGCCAGGTCCGCCGGGCGCAGCTGCTCGAAGGTGGCGAGGAGGCTCTCGGCGCCCTGCCCGTGCTCCTCCAGGGAGAAGCCGGTGACCGCCGACCACTCCACGGTCAGCTTCTCGCCCTTGCCGCGCCGGAAGGCGCCCGACTTCCTGCCCTTCTGCACGAAGATCCGGTCGATCTCCCAGTCCCGGCGGGCCGGCAGCTGCCGCACGGACAGGTCGAGGACGGTGACCTCCTCGCCGGTCTCGGTGAGCGTGACGCGCCGGTCGAGCAGCTCGCCGAAGACGAGCCGTTCGGTGGGCCGCTGTTCGAAGCGGCGGACGTTCAGCACGCCGGTGCTGAGGACCTCGCCGGACTCGATGCTGGTCACCCGGGTCATGGGCAGGAAGATCCGGCGCCGGGTGGTGAGTTCGACGACCAGCCCGAGCAGCCGGGGCGGCCTGCGGCCGACCCGCAGCATGACGACCATGTCGCGCACCCGGCCCACGGTGTCGCCGTTGGGGTCGAAGACGGCGACTCCGGCGAGGTGGGAGACGAAGATCCGGGGGGCGCCCGCTGCCATGTCCGGGCCTCCTTCTCGTACGCGCCGGTACGGGGTGTTCGCTGCCGTGCTTCCCGTGCTCCCCGCGCTGTTGCGGGTGAGGTTCTTTTCCCAATTGCCCGCTCGTGCGGGCTTCAGGCTAGCCCGTCCCGATCGGGTACGCCCTGGTGAGCGGTCCGGACGGACTGGCTCCGATCCCCCGCCGGGACCCCGGTACGCTGCGGTACGCCGCTCAGGAGTCCCCCGCAGAAAGGCAGCTCCCTCTGTGACTGCGATCGCCCAGGGCCGTACCCATCGCCGGGCCGTGCTGGTGAGCGCGATGTGCGCGCTGGCCGTGACGGGCCTGGGGCTCACCGGGTGCAGCGAGGATCCGGACGCGGGGACGAACGGGGTCGGCAAGCTGGCCGCCGACAAGATCCAGGCGAAGACACGGGCGGCCGCCGCGGCGGTGGACGCGGTGCGGCTGTCCGGGACCGTGGTCGCCGGCGGGAAGTCGTACCGGCTCGACATGAGCCTGAAGTCGGACGGCGCGACCGGGTCGGTCACCGCCGAGGGCGCCACCTTCCACCTGCTGCGGGTCGACGAGGAGCTGTACCTCAAGGCGGACGCCGCGTTCTGGAAGCACGAGGACGGCACGTCCGACGACACCGGCTCCGACGACGCGGCGGCGGGCAAACTCGACGACAAGTACGTGAAGGTGCCGACCGGTGACCCCTCGTACAAGAAGTTCAGCGGGTTCACGGACAAGGACCTCCTTCTCGACAGTGTGCTGACACTGCACGGTTCGCTGGACAAGGACGGGCACCACGAGCAGGCCGGGGTGCGCAGCATCCGCATCACGGGCGACGGGGGCTCCGGCGGCACGCTGGACGTGTCCCTGGAGGGCAAGCCGTACCCGTTGCGTCTGGTGCGCGCGGGCGGGGCGGGCACCCTGACCTTCTCCGCCTGGGGCAGGGACTTCGTCCTGAAGGAGCCCGCGGAGAGCGAGACCGTGGACTACGGCAAGGAACTGCCGACGTCGTGACCGGCTACGCGCGCGTGCCCTTCCCGCGCTTCTTCAGCAGCAGCCGCGGAAGGCCCGCCGGGACCGGCTGACGGGTCGTCGCCGGGGACGGCACCGGCGGCGCCGCCAGATCCCCGTCGGGCAGCGGGGACGTGACCCCGGTGGGCTCCAGCCGGATCACCCGGCACTCCCGCGCCCAGCGCGCCGTCATCGCCTCGCCGTCGGGCGCGTTCAGCCGCTTGCCCTTGAGGTCGGCGACGGCCGCCTCCCACGCCTCGGTGCCGGGTGCGAGCTGGGCGACCCGCGCCGTCCAGGTGACCAGCCGGCCGCCCTTGTCCTTGCTGCGGACGGTCACCTCGGCCGTCGCGCCGTCCGCCAGTCCCGGCAGCGGCTGCTCGCCGGGCCCGTCACCGACCAGACAGGCGGCGCCCTCGTGCCACACGTGCCACAGCGGCCGTGCGCTCCGTTCACCGGCCGCCTCGACCCAGATGAGGCCGGACTTCTTGGTGGCCTCCTCGACGAGGGCCGGTTCGAGCAGCTCGCGTGTCATGGCGCCCACCCTATCCAGGCGGTCGTCACAGCCAGCCGTTGCGCTTCAGCGTGCGGTGGATGCCCACACAGAGCATCACCGTCACCGACATGATGACGGGGTAGCCGTAACGCCAGTGCAGCTCCGGCATGTGGTCGAAGTTCATGCCGTAGACCCCGCAGACCATCGTCGGTACGGCGATGATGGCCGCCCAGGACGTGATCTTGCGCATGTCCTCGTTCTGCGCGACGGACGCCTGCGCGAGGTTGGCCTGGAGGATCGAGTTGAGCAGTTCGTCGAAGCCGATGACCTGTTCCTGGACGCGGGCGAGGTGGTCGGCGACGTCCCGGAAGTACTTCTGGATGTCGGGGTCGACCAGCCGCATCGGCCGCTCGCTCAGCAGTTGCATCGGCCGCAGCAGCGGCGACACCGCCCGCTTGAACTCCAGCACTTCACGCTTGAGCTGGTAGATCCGGCCGGCGTCGGTGCCGCGCGGGCTGCCCTTGCGGCCCGGCGAGAACACCTCCGTCTCGACCTCGTCGATGTCGTCCTGCACGGCGTCGGCGACCGCGATGTACCCGTCGACGACGTGGTCGGCGATCGCGTGCAGCACCGCCGAGGGGCCCCTGGCGAGCAGCTCCGGGTCGTCCTGGAGGCGGTGGCGCAGCGCGCGCAACGAGCCCTGGCCGCCGTGCCGGACGGTGATGAAGAAGTCCTTGCCGGTGAAGCACATGACCTCGCCGGTCTCCACCACCTGGCTGTTGGCGTCGAGTTGGTCGTGCTCGACGTAGTGGATGGTCTTGAAGACGGTGAACAGCGAGTCGTCGTAGCGCTCCAGCTTGGGGCGCTGGTGGGCCTGGACCGCGTCCTCCACGGCCAGCGGGTGCAGTCCGAACTCCCCGGCGATCCCGGCGAACTCACTCTCCGTCGGCTCGTGCAGGCCGATCCACACGAAGCCGCCGTCGCGGCGCACCTGACGCATCGCCTCGTGCGGGGCCAGCGGCGTCGCCGTCTCGACGCGGGCGCCGTCACGGTAGACGGCGCAGTCGACGACGGCCGAGGGCGTGGCGGGGTCGCGAGTGGTGTCGTACGCGCCGCTGTCCTTGCGCAGGCTGGGGCGGGACGGGCGGACCACGGCACGCAGGTCACGGATCATCGACATGGCAGGCTCCTTCGCGGCAGGCAGCGAAAGGCGCCGACGACGGATGGAACTACCCGGAATGGGGACGTCCTGACAAGGAGTCTCCGCCCTTCGAGGCGGGGAAGGATGTTTGGCACGTCCACAAAGCGGGGAGCACCGCTCCGTCGCGGTGGCGGGTTTCGCTACTGATTCAGGTACTGCTTCAGATCAGACGGATCGCGCGGACCGAGGGGATCGGGCAGATCCGGTACAACGAAACGAAGTGCTCTTCCGAGTGAGGACGAGAACGCGAGAGGCGGCGGTCGGCCGGAGCCAGAGCTACATCAGCGGCGGGAAGAGCGAGTGGTACTGCACGGTCGACTTCGATCCATGACAGCCCCACCTCCTCCAGCCGGTCCCCCGTGAGGGACTACCTCGGCGTCGGGGCTTGATCGCGACGCTTCTGCGTGCTGCCCCGAACCACCGGGCAAGAGTATCAGCCGACCGAAGTGTCAAGGCGCTGCTTTGCCCAGTACTGGCGAGTTCTATGCTCGCGGCATGGCTGATGTTCTTCCTCTGGTCGAAGCCCGGTTGCGCAGCGCGCTGGGCGAGCCGGACGCCCGCGCCGCGGTCACCTTCCTGGGTACGGACCGCATCGAGGTCCTGCGCTTCCAGGAGGGCGACATCGTCCGCTACGCCACGCTCGGCATGTCCGCGCAGCCGATGAGCGACCCCACCGCGGTGCTCGCCGATCCGGTCGAGGGGCCGCGTGCCGAGCTGGTCCTGTCCGTGCGGGCGGGCCTCGCCGACACCGACAAGGTGCTCCGCCCGCTCGCCGTGCTCGCCGCCTCCCCGCAGGTCGAGGGCGTGATCGTGGCACCCGGCGCCTCCCTCGACGTCGGTGAACCCCTGTGGCCGGGCGCCCCGTTCACCTCCGTGCTGGTGGCCGAGCCCGGCGGCCTGGTCGAGGACCTGGAGTTCGACGAGCCCCTGGACCCGGTCCGCTTCCTGCCGCTGCTGCCGATGACCCCGAACGAGGCCGCCTGGAAGCGCGTGCACGGCGCGCAGGCACTCCAGGAGCGGTGGCTGACGCACGGGACGGACCTGCGGGACCCGTCCCGCGGGTCCGTCCCGCTGGAGTGACCCAACTCACCGATCGGCCGGAAGGGCGCGTCGGCCGGCGAACACGGCGACCCCGTCCTGCGTCGCGTGCCCCGGCTCCAGTTCCTCCGCCTCCGCGGTGAGCGCCTCGCGCCGTAGGAGGACCACGGCCGCGCCGAGGACCGCGGTGGCCGCGGCGACGACGAACGGGACGTGGATGTCCGTCCACTCCTCGATCCTCGGCGCGAAGAACGGCGCGGCGGCCGCGGCGAACCAGCGCACGAAGTTGTAGCCGGCGCTCGCGACCGGGCGCGGCGCGTCCGACACGCCCAGCGCCAGCTCGGTGTAGACGGTGTTGTTCACGCCGATGAAGGCGCCGGACAGCACCGTGCACACCACGGCGGTGGTGTGGTCGCCGTAGCCGAGCACCAGGACGTCGGCGGCGAGCAGCACCAGGGAGCCGCCGAGCACCTTCAGCGAGCCGAACCGCTTCTGCAGTCGCGGGGCCA
This sequence comes from Streptomyces sp. NPDC088766, assembly GCF_044750845.1. Classification (NCBI taxonomy): domain Bacteria; kingdom Bacillati; phylum Actinomycetota; class Actinomycetes; order Kitasatosporales; family Streptomycetaceae; genus Streptomyces; species Streptomyces sp. NPDC088766. The sequence continues at coordinate 502,924 of NZ_JBIVKQ010000001.1, forward strand.
CCAGGACCGAGAAGACGGCGAGCAGCACGCCCCAGGCGAAGAACACCGCGCCCGACCCGTAGGGCGTCATGTCGAGCACGAACGGCGTGAAGGCCAGCACGGTGAAGAACGTGTAGTTGTAGAAGAACGCCGAGGCCGCCGCCGATGCCAGACCGCCGTGGCCGAGCGCCTTGAGCGGGTCCAGCAGCGAGGTCCTGCGGGCCGGCTTCGGCTGCTCTCCCAGGAACGCCGTGATGCACAGGAAGCCGATCGCCATCAGCAGCGCGGTGCCGAAGAAGGGGTAGCGCCAGCTGGCGTCCCCGAGCAGCGCGCCCAGCAGGGGCCCGCACGCCATGCCGAGGCCGAGGGCGGACTCGTACAGCAGGATCGCTGCGGCGCTGCCTCCCGCCGCCGCGCCGACGATCACCGCGAGGGCGGTGGAGACGAACAGCGCGTTGCCCAGTCCCCAGCCCGCGCGGTATCCGACGAGCTGTCCGACCGTGTCGGAGGTGCCGGACAGGCCCGCGAAGACGACGACGAGGGCGAGGCCGAGCAGCAGGGTCCTGCGGCCGCCGATCCGGCTGGAGACGAAGCCGGTCAGCAGCATCGCGAAGGCGGTGATCAGGAAGTACGAGGTGAAGAGGAGGGAGACCTGGCCGGTCGTGGCGTCCAGCCCCCGGGCGATGGACGGCAGGATCGGGTCGACGAGTCCGATGCCCATGAAGGCGACGACGGACGCGCCGGCGGTCGCCCAGACCGCCTTGGGCTGGCGCAGAAGGCCACCGGCTCCCGCTTCGAAGGGGTCCATGCTTGCTCCCGTCCCGTGCAGATAGTTGGCTTTTGCACATACTAAGTTAGCGAAGCTAATGAATGCAAGTTACATCTATATGGGTCGCACGGGCCGGTTTCCGCCCGGACGGGTGATCGTCCTTGACGTGGACCGGATCGGGTAGGACCGTGGGGCTCTATGAGGGGCGAACCCAGTTGCCCGAAGTGTGGTGGCCGGGTCAGGGCTCCCGGCCTCTTCGCCGATTCCTGGCAGTGCGATGTGCACGGGGCCGTGCACCCGCTCCAACCCGTGATACCGCCCAGCGTCGAGGCCCTCGACGTCGTCGTGCACCGGACCCGGGTGCCGGTGTGGATGCCGTGGCCGCTGCCGGTCGGCTGGCTCTTCACGGGCGTGACCTACGCCGGTGACGACCGCAGCGGCGGCCGCGCCAGCGCCGTCGCCTGCACGGGCCCCGGCCCGCTCGGCGGCATGGGGGAGCTGATCCTCGTCGCGGAGGAGCTGGGCGTCGGACTCGGCGCGCGGTACGCCGGGATGGAGGGCCCCGACCCCGGCCCGTACCTGGACGTCGAGAAGCCGCCCCAGGCCAAGGTCCTGGCCGCCGGCCGTCCCACCCCGCTCTGGCTGGTCAACGGCGCCCCGGGCGACCGCGCGGTCTTCGCGGGCGAGGCGCTGGGGCTGTGGCTGTGGGCGGTCGTCTGGCCCGAGCAGTCGGGGCTGCTGATGTACGACGAGCTGGTGCTGACCGATCTGCGCGATGCCGGGGCCGAGGTCGAGCTGGTGCCGTGCGGTGCGCTCTCGCCGCGGCTGCTGAAGCCGTGACCGACGGGCCGGCGGGGGGCGTGCGGCGAGGAGTGCTCGCGGAGACGTGGCGGGCGTGCCCGCGGGGGACGCGCGTGTAGGGGGCACTCGACTGGTTCGGGTGTGACGGAGAAGTCCGGAAATCCGGTTATCCTTGAGCGTCCCCGTCCGCCCGTCACCGCTTGGAGTCCGCGTCGTGCGCATCGATCTGCACTGCCACTCCACCGCGTCCGACGGTACGGACACCCCGGCCGAGCTGGTGCGCAAAGCCGCCGCGGCCGGACTGGACGTCGTGGCGCTGACCGACCACGACAGCACCCGGGGCCACGCCGAGGCGATCGCCGCGCTGCCGCCGGGACTCACCCTCGTCACCGGGGCCGAGCTGTCCTGCCGTGTCGACGGCACCAGCATGCACATGCTGGCCTACCTCTTCGACCCCGACGAGCCCGCCCTGCTCGCCGAGCGCGAGCTGGTGCGCGACGACCGGGTGCCGCGGGCGCGCGGGATGGTCGCCAGGCTCAACGAGCTGGGCGTGCCCGTCACCTGGGAGCAGGTCGCGCGGATCGCCGGGGAGGGTTCCGTCGGGCGCCCGCACGTGGCCACCGCGCTCGTCGAACTCGGCGTCGTACCGACCGTGGGCGACGCGTTCACCCGGGAATGGCTGGCCGACGGCGGCCGGGCCTACGTCGAGAAGCACGAGACCGACCCCTTCGAGGCGATCCGGCTGGTCAAGGCGGCGGGCGGGGTCACGGTCTTCGCCCACCCGGGCGCGAGCAAGCGGGGCCGTACGGTGCCCGAGTCCGTGATCGCGGAGCTGGCCGCCGCCGGCCTCGACGGCATCGAGGTCGACCACATGGACCACGGTGACGACACCCGCGTACGACTGCGCGGGCTCGCCGCCGACCTGGGGCTCCTCGTGACCGGGTCGAGCGACTACCACGGCAGCCGCAAGACCTGCGTGCTCGGCGAGTACACCACGGACCCCGAGGTCTACGGGGAGATCACCCGGCGCGCGACCGGCGCGTTCCCGGTGCCGGGGACCGGCGGGGCCTGAGGCTCCCCCGACCCGCCACCCTCACCCTCTTTCCGCAAGGCTTCCGCACTGATGTTCGACGTTGCCGTCTTCGGCTCTCTCTTCCTCACCCTTTTCGTCATCATGGATCCCCCCGGGATCACCCCGATCTTCCTCGCGCTGACCGCCGGGCGCCCCGCCAAGGTGCAGAAACGGATGGCTTTCCAGGCCGTCTGCGTGGCCGGCGGCGTCATCGCCGTCTTCGGCCTCCTCGGCCACCAGATCCTGGACTACCTGCACGTGTCCGTGCCCGCGCTGATGATCGCCGGCGGACTGCTGCTCCTGCTGATCGCCCTCGACCTGCTGACCGGCAAGACCGACGAGCCCCAGCAGACCAAGGACGTCAATGTGGCCCTGGTCCCGCTCGGCATGCCGCTGCTGGCCGGGCCGGGTGCGATCGTCTCGGTCATCCTGGCTGTGCAGAAGGCCGACAGCGCCGCCGCGCAGGTGTCGGTGTGGACGGCGATCCTCGCCATCCACGCAGTGCTGTGGCTGGTGATGCGCTACTCGCTGCTGATCATCCGCGTCATCAAGGACGGCGGCGTGGTCCTGGTGACGCGCCTCGCGGGCATGATGCTCTCCGCCATCGCCGTACAGCAGATCATCAACGGCGTCACGCAGGTGATCCAGGGGGCCTGAACCCCTCCGGCGCGCGCGGAGGCCCCTCCGTCACGAGCAGAGCCCCCCACGGCATCGTGCCGTGGGGGGCTCTGAAGTCTGGGGTGAGGACCCTGGGGATTACGAGGCCGAGGTGTCGGCCGGACGGATCCACAGCCGCTGCCCTATGGCGGCGGCCTGCTGAACGATCCGGTTGACGGAGGCGGCGTCCACAACGGTGCTGTCCACGGGCGTGCCGTCGACGTCGTCGAGTCGCATGATTTCGAAGCGCACGGGCTTCTCCCTTCGTCTGGTCATCCTCCTGAGGAGAATTGCTGTACGTGAAGAGTCAACGCGGCGTGTGTTACGAACATTCCCTACGCTAAAGAAATTTTTCGAACGTCTAATTACTGATCGGTAAGGGAGCTGTCGCGGTCGACGGCCGCCCGACGGTCCGCCTCGGTCGGTCACCGGGCTGGTATGGACCGAACGGGACCGGTTGTGTTCGCAGCGTGACCGCCGGGACAATGGACGCGATGAACGACGACCTCACGGCCTTCGCCGCCCGCATCGACCGCACGAACGAGCTGCTGACCCGCATGCTCGCCGAGGTGGCGAAGACACCCTCGACCCATGCGATCTTCGTCGACGCCGGGTACCTCTACGCGGCGGCGGGCCGGCTGGTCGCCGGGACCGAGGACCGCCGGGCCTTCGACCTCGACGCGGAGGGCCTGATCGACGCCCTCATCGACCGCGCCCGCACGATCTTCGCCGACAGCCGGCTGCTGCGCGTCTACTGGTACGACGGCGCCCGCCGCCGCATCCACACGGCCGAGCAGCAGTCCATCGCCGAACTCCCCGACGTCAAGGTCCGGTTGGGCAACCTCAACGCCAACAACCAGCAGAAGGGCGTCGACTCCCTGATCCGCAGCGACCTGGAGTCCCTCGCCCGGCACCGCGCCATCAGCGACGCCGCGCTGCTGGGCGGCGACGAGGACCTGGTCTCCGCCGTGGAGGCCGCGCAGGGGTACGGCGCCCGCGTCCACCTCTGGGGCATCGAGGCCCCCGAGGGCCGCAACCAGGCGGAACCCCTGCTGTGGGAGGTCGACAGCCAGCGCACCCTCGACCTCGACTTCTTCAAGCCGTACGTCTCACGGCGCGCCGACCGGACCTACGAGCCGGCCGGCGCGGCCCGGCCCACCCGCGACGACGTCCGCTTCGTGGGTGCCCAGATCGCGGCGAAGTGGCTGGCGGCGCGAGGCCGGGAGTCCCTGGGGGAACTGCTGCCGGGCCACCCCTACCTGCCCGGCTCCGTCGACCAGGACCTCCTCGTGGAGGCGGAGGGCATGCTCCAGTACTCGCTGCGCGGCCAGTCGGACCTCAGGCGGGCGCTGCGGGACGGGTTCTGGGAGCACCTGCAGACGCAGTACTAGCCGTGTCGTTCCCGGCCGGCCGGTCCCCGTCGGGGCGGATCCTGTCCCAGAAGTCGGCCAGCGCGCGGGCCGTCGGCAGGGGTTGGTCCAGGTTGGGGGAGTGCTCGGCTCCCGTGACGACCGTCCGGTGCGCGCCCAGGTCCATCGCCATGTCGTCCAGGACGGTCACCGGCCAGGTGTCGTCGCGCGCCCCCGACAGCACGTGGAAGGGCAGGGGCACGGCGGCGAGTTCCGCGACGCGGTTCGGCTCGATGAGCAACTGTCTTCCGGTGGAAAGGAGTTGGGCGGGCTTGTGGTTCACCCAGCGCTGCCGCAGCAGCGGCAGTCCGCCGAACCCGCGGGCCGGGCCGCCGACTTCCTCCGGCGGGCCCATCGCCAGGATCGCCTCCCACACCTGCGGCATCGTCATCAGCGCGAGCGCGTCGTGCAGCAGCCGCACACGCTGCCGCTGCGCATCGGAGATCTGTGCCGGGCCCGACGCGACCAGCGTGAACGAGACGAAGGGGGAGTGGTCGAGCAGCACGGCCGCCCGGGCGATCTGGCCGCCCAGCGAGTGCCCGACCAGATGCACGGGGGCGCCGAGCGCGGCCGCCTGCGCGAGTACGTCCCGTGCCAACTCCTCCTGCGCGTAAGGCGCTTCGTCGAACGCGGGCCCGTCGCTCTCGTTCTGCCCGCGCCCGTCCACGGCGACCGTGCGGTACCCGCGCGCCGCGAGCGGCTCGTGCAGCAGGTGGAAGTCCTCCTTGCTGCCGGTGAACCCGGGCAGCAGCAGCGCGACGCCCCGCGGCACCACACCGTCGGCAACGGGCGAGTCGACGACGGCGAACTCGCCGCGCGCGGTGCGCAGCGGGTACGCGTGAGCGCCGGGAGGCGGGGTGAAGGCGGTCGGGACGGTCACACGCCGAGGTTACCGGGCCACGCCGACGGGGCCGCTGCGGAGGGGGCCGGTCAGCGGACGACGCCCGGTGCCGGGAACGCCGACGGCCCGGTCACTCCACCAGGGAGAGACCGGGCCGTCGGACGGTGCCCTTGCGGGCGGTCAGCTCTCCGCGGACTCCGCGGCGGCCGTCGCCTTGCGCGTACGCCGGGCCTTCGGCTTCGCCTCGTCGGCGGCTCCGGCTTCGGCCACCGTGGCGGCGGTCTTGCGGGTGCGGCGGGGCTTGGGCTCCGGCTCCTGCGCGGCCTGGGCCGGGATGTCGGCGACGGTGGCCGTCGTCTCCGGCTGGGCGCTCTTGCGGGTGCGGCGCGGCTTGGGCTCCGCGCCCTCGGCCGTGCCGGCCGCGGATTCCGCGGCCGGTGCCGCCGTCTTGCGCGTGCGGCGGGGCTTGGCCTCCGCGGTGTCGACGGCGGCCTCCGGTGCGGTGGCAGCCGTCTTGCGGGTGCGGCGCGGCTTGGCCTCCGCGCCCTCGGCCGTGTCCACCGCGGATTCCACGGCCGGTGCCGCCGTCTTGCGCGTACGGCGGGGCCTGGCCTCGACCGCGTCGGCGACGTCCGCCGCAACTTCCGTCGCCACCGCGGTCTTGCGGGTGCGGCGGGGCTTGGCCTCCGCGGTCTCGGCGGTGTCGACGGCGGCCTCGGCGGCCGGTGCCGTGGCGGCGGTCTTGCGGGTGCGGCGGGGCTTGGGCTCCGGCTCCTGCGCGGCCTGGGCCGGGATGTCGGCGACGGTGGCCGTCGTCTCCGGCTGGGCGCTCTTGCGGGTGCGGCGGGGCTTGGCCTCGGCGTCGTCGGCGGCCGGTGCGGCGGTGGCCGTCTTGCGCGTGCGGCGCGGCTTGGCCTCCGCGGTCTCGGCGGTGCCGACGGCGGTCTCGGCGGCCGGTGCCGCGGCGGCGGTCTTGCGGGTCCGGCGCGGCTTCGCCTCGGTGGCCACCGCGGCGCTTTCGGCGGTGTCGACCGCGGAATCCGCCGGGGCCGTCGCCTTGCGGGTGCGGCGGCGCGGCTTGGCCTCCGCCGCTTCCGCCGCCTCCGCCGTGCCGACGGCGGCTTCGGCCTCGGGGGCCGCGACCGGCGCCTGGGCGGGGATCTCCACCACGGTCTCGACCGCCGTCTCCGTCACGTCCGCCGGCGCGTCCGCGTTCCGGCGGGTGCGGCGGCGGCGCGGCTTGGCGGCCTCCGGGGCGTCGAGGGCCGGGCCCTCCGCGGACGTCACCGCCGCTTGCGCGGGTTCGGGGGCGTCGACGGGCGTCACCGGCACCGCCGTGGCGGTCTCCTGCGCCACCGCGCCACGCGTACGGCGCCGACGGCGCGGCGTGCGCGACGCGGTCGCCTCCTCCGCGACGGGTGCCTGCTCGGGCGCCGCGGTGACGGCGGGGGCCGATGTGTCGAGGGGCTCGCCGTTGCGCGTGCGGCGGCGACGGCGCGGCGTACGGGCGGGACGCTCGCGCTCGGCGGAGCGGGGCTCGCCACGACCGCCGCCACGGCGGTCGCCCCGGTCGTTGCGGCCGCGTCCACCACGGCCGCCCGGCTCGCCGAGGTCCTCCATCTCCTCCGCGTCGAGTCCGGCGCGGGTGCGCTCCGAACGCGGCAGGACACCCTTGGTGCCGGCGGGGATGTCGAGGTCCTCGAAGAAGTGCGGGGACGTGGAGTACGTCTCCGGCGGGTCCGGGAAGCCCAGGTCCAGCGCCTTGTTGATCAGCTGCCAGCGCGGGATGTCGTCCCAGTCGACGAGGGTGACGGCGATGCCCTTGGCGCCCGCGCGGCCGGTGCGGCCGATGCGGTGCAGGTACGTCTTCTCGTCCTCGGGGGACTGGTAGTTGATGACGTGGGTGACGCCCTCGACGTCGATGCCGCGGGCGGCGACGTCGGTGCAGACGAGGACGTCGACCTTGCCGTTGCGGAAGGCGCGCAGCGCCTGCTCGCGAGCGCCCTGGCCGAGGTCGCCGTGGACCGCGCCGGAGGCGAAACCCCGCTGCTTGAGCTGGTCGGCGAGGTCGGCGGCGGTGCGCTTGGTGCGGCAGAAGACCATGGCCAGACCACGGCCCTCGGCCTGGAGGATGCGCGCGACCATCTCGGGCTTGTCCATGTTGTGCGCGCGGTACACGTGCTGCCTGGTGTTCGCGACGGTCGCGCCCGCGTCGTCCGGCGACGTGGCGTTGATGTGCGTGGGCTGCGACATGTAGCGGCGGGCGAGGCCGATGACCGCGCCCGGCATGGTCGCCGAGAACAGCATGGTCTGACGCTTCGCCGGAAGCATGTTGATGATCTTCTCGACGTCGGGCAGGAAGCCCAGGTCGAGCATCTCGTCGGCCTCGTCGAGGACGAGCGAGCGGATGTGCTTCAGGTCGAGCTTCCGCTGGCCCGCGAGGTCCAGCAGCCGGCCCGGGGTGCCGACGACCACGTCGACGCCCTTCTGCAGGGCCTCGACCTGGGGCTCGTAGGCGCGACCGCCGTAGATGGCGAGGACGCGCACATTGCGCACCTTGCCCGCGGTGAGCAGGTCGTTGGTGACCTGCGTGCACAGCTCGCGGGTGGGGACGACGACGAGCGCCTGCGGGGCGTCGGTCAGGTCCTCGGGCCTGGCGCGTCCGGCCTCGACGTCGGCGGGGACGGTGACGCGCTCCAGCAGCGGAAGGCCGAAGCCGAGCGTCTTGCCGGTGCCGGTCTTTGCCTGTCCGATGACGTCCGTGCCCGTGAGGGCGACCGGGAGCGTCATTTCCTGGATGGGGAAGGCGGTGATGATGCCGACGGCCTCGAGGGCTTCGGCGGTCTCGGGAAGGATCCCGAGCTCTCGGAAGGTGGTAGTCAGGGTGCTGCCTCTTCTGTGTGCGCGGTGCGAGGCGAGCGCGGGGGTCGTGGCGGACCGTGCCGGGGACGTCGGCTGCCCTGTGGGCGAAGCCGGCAAGACACGGGACCTCTGCCGACGCTCTAGCGTTCGTACCGCTGAGGGGTCCCTCCGGTCGTCGTACGCAATGTGCCGTACGGCCAGGGAGGGCTGTCGGGTCGGAGCCGATCGGGCCACCGACCGGGCATCCTCATACGTGCGGCCCGTCGAATACTCGGCAGGCGCATTACCACCATACCCCGGATTCGCGCACATGCGATGGCCGATTCGGTCACGTTGTGGTTGTCACACCGTCGGACAGGGCCCTTCGCGTCGTCGTCGTCACACTGACTGACCAGGGACTTCCCTCCCGCGACGAGCGGGCTATTGTGCGCTCCATGACGAGCTCTGACAAGCCTGAGAACGCCGCCACCGGTATCGCCGCCCAGGACTGGGCGAAGGCCTCCACCGATCCGCAGTACCGGGCCGCGGTCGTGGACCTGCTCGGCGCGCTCGCGTACGGCGAGCTCGCGGCGTTCGAGCGGCTCGCCGAGGACGCCAAACTGGCGCCCACGCTGGAGGACAAGGCGGAACTGGCGAAGATGGCGTCGGCCGAGTTCCACCACTTCGAGCGGCTGCGCGACCGGCTCACGGAGGTCGGCGAGGAGCCGACGCGCGCGATGGAGCCGTTCGTCGCCGCGCTCGACGGCTTCCACAAGCAGACCGCCCCGTCGGACTGGCTGGAGGGCCTCGTCAAGGCCTACGTCGGCGACTCGATCGCCAGCGACTTCTACCGCGAGGTCGCGGCCCGTCTGGACACCGACACCCGCGCCCTGGTGCTGGCCGTGCTCGACGACACCGGTCACGCCGGCTTCGCCGTCGACCGGGTGCGCGCGGCGATCGACGCGGACCCGCGCGTGGGCGGGCGGCTCGCGCTGTGGGCGCGGCGGCTGATGGGCGAGGCCCTGTCGCAGTCGCAGCGGGTGGTGGCCGACCGCGACGCGCTGTCGACGATGCTCGTGGGCGGTGTCGCGGACGGGTTCGACCTCGCGGAGGTGGGGCGGATGTTCTCGCGGATCACCGAGGCGCACACGAAGCGGATGGCCGCGCTGGGCCTGGCCGCGTAGCGCTCCACGGGGGCCGGCAGCGCTCCGGGGAGGAGCCCGCGGGCCTTGTCCCCGGAGCTTAGGGCCGTGCGCGGTAGGTCACGAGGCTTCCCGCGCCCCTCGCCGGCTCGGTCCCCGCGGGGACCGGTGCGGCTACGCGGTGGCTGATCGGCGGCGGAGCCCGGCCGACGGGCGCAGGAGCAGCGAGAGGGAGGCGGTGGAGACCACCGCCGCGCCGAGGAGGGCGACGATCGCGGAGCCGGGGCCCAGCGCGCTGTGGGTGACGAAGTCGCCGAACAGGGCTCCGGCGACGCCCGTCGCCAGCACCAGGGTGCGGGCGGGGAGCCGGTGGGACAGGCGGTGGACCGCCGCCCACGCGAGTACGAGACCGAGCACAGCGGAGCCGAGCGCTTCCAAGATCATCCGGGGTCCCTCCAGGCGGCCGGGCCGTGCACCAAGGTCGTAGCCCGTCTTACCCGTGACCTGCGGAATGCAATCCTCCTGTGCGGCCGGGCCGTGCTCCGTCCGTGGCGGGTGCGGTGCAGGAGCCGATGCGCGTTCCGGTGTGGGCAGATCCGGCCGGTATGGATTGAATCCGGCCGGTGTAGACCGATCCGTCCGGTGTGGACCGATCCGCGTTCCGGCGTGGCGGGACGCGGAAGGGGCCCGGCAGCCGAACGGCCGCCGGGCCCCTTCCGTCGAGCGTGGCCTACAGCGCGCCGAAGCCCACCTTGCGCGGGGCCGGCTCGCCCAGCTCCACGTAGGCCAGGCGGTCGGCCGGAACCAGGACCTTGCGGCCGTGCTGGTCCGTGAGGCTGAGCAGCTGCGACTTCCCGGCCAGGGCGTCGGCCACCACGCGCTCGACCTCCTCGGGAGTCTGACCGCTCTCCAGAACGATCTCGCGGGGCGCGTGCTGCACGCCGATCTTGACCTCCACGGCTAAGTCCCTCCGACGATCACGAGGTGCGCGGGCGTCCGCGCCGTACGCTGCACACATTAGCCCGGTGAGGGGACGTGCACGGCGCGGCCGTCCACGCCAGGAGCGAACAGCGAACGGGAACAAACGGCCGGGGCGGTGTCGCTCAGTGCTGCTCGATGCCGTGCAGCGGGAATCCGGCGATGCCCCGCCAGGCCAGGGAGGCCAGCAACTGCACCGCCTGGTCGCGCGGGACGCTGCGGTCGCTGTGCAGCCAGGAACGAGCCACCACCTGCGCGAGACCGCCGAGGCCGGAGGCCAGCAGCATCGACTCCGCGCGCGAGAGGCCGGTGTCCTCGGCGATCACCTCGCAGATCGCCTCGGCGCACTCGTTGGTGACCTTGTCGACGCGCTCGCGCACGGCGGGCTCGTTCGTCAGGTCCGACTCGAAGACCAGGCGGAATGCGCCGCCGTCGTCCTCGACGTACGCGAAGTACGCGTCCATCGTCGCGCGGACGCGCTGCTTGTTGTCGGTCGTCGAGGCGAGCGCGCTGCGCACGGCCTGGATGAGCGACTCGCAGTGCTGGTCCAGCAGCGCCAGGTACAGGTCGAGTTTGCCCGGGAAGTGCTGGTAGAGCACCGGCTTGCTGACGCCGGCGCGTTCCGCGATGTCGTCCATCGCCGCCGCGTGGTAGCCCTGCGCGACGAAGACTTCCTGGGCGGCGCCCAGCAGTTGGTTCCGTCGGGCACGGCGCGGCAGGCGCGTGCCTCGCGGGCGCGCCGCCTCGGTCTGCTCGATGGCTGTCACGCCGCCTCCCAATGTCGTCCCTCTTGCGGTGTGCCGCCGCGCCGCCATCGTACTTTTCGGTAACCGTGGTGTGCGCGCTGCGAGCGCAGAATTTCACGGACCGGACGACGGCAAAAGCCGTAGGTAAGGTTTCGTAGCGGGGCGTAGCGGGCACAATCGCGCTCCGCTGCGGCCAGGCGCACGGCGGTCCTCGGCGTCTCCGGGGGTGGCCCCGGGCCTGCTCAGCGGTAGTCGTCCTCGTCCTGCGAGACGACACGCGCCTGTTCGATGAGGTCCGCCTCGTTGGCCCGGCTCGGATCCATCTCGTCCAGCGGGTCGTCGCTCTCCGGCGCGACATCGGCCTGCTGTTCGGCGGTGTCGTTCTCCGGTGCCTCGACGTCGATCTCCGCGGCGGCGTCCTCCTGGTCCGCGAACGTCTCCGGATCGGTGGGGTCGACGGCCATGACGGGCTCCCTTCCTACGAACGTCCCTGGAAATGCAGGGGTCACACGCGGGTGCCCTCTGTACGAGCCTAGGAGACACCCATTTCGGACGCTATGCGATGTGCCCAGGAATCGCGCCGCCATCTGCACGACGCGCGGTCGGCCTCCTGTGACGCCGAACACACGGGTCCGCGTGTGATCGTCTCGTAACATTGCGGCATGTCTTCGACAGAGCTGCCGTCCGTGCCGCCCACCAGCGTGCTGCCGAAGGCCGCGGCGGTCCGCGTCGCCGAGGGCGAGAGGCTGCGGTCGGTCCGCCTGTCCGGCATCACCCTGACGGTCCGCTCCAGGCCGGCCGCGCGCGCGGGGCTGCATCCCGCGCTGTACGTCCACGGCCTCGGCGGCTCCTCGCAGAACTGGTCCGCGCTGATGGCGCAGCTCGACGGTGTCGTCGAGAGCGAGGCCGTCGACCTGCCCGGCTTCGGGGACTCCCCGCCGCCGGACGACGGCGACTACTCCATCACGGCACACGCGCGTGCCGTGATCCGTCACCTCGACGCGTCCGGCCGCGGCCCCGTCCACCTCTTCGGCAACTCGCTGGGCGGCGCCGTGTCCACGCGTGTCGCGGCGGTCCGCCCCGACCTCGTCCGGACCCTGACTCTCGTCTCGCCCGCTCTCCCGGAGCTGCGCGTCCAGCGCACGGCGGTGCCCACCGGCCTGCTCGGCATGCCCGGCGTGGCCGCGCTGTTCACCCGGTTCACCCAGGAGTGGACGGCCGAGCAGCGGGTCCGCGGCGTCATGGCCCTGTGCTACGGCGATCCCGGGCGGGTCACCCCGGAGGCGTTCGGCCACGCCGTGGAGGAACTCGAGCGGCGGCTGCGGCTGCCGTACTTCTGGGACGCGATGACGCGCTCCGCCCGCGGGCTGGTCAGCGCCTACACGCTGGGCGGCCAGCACGGTCTGTGGCGCCAGGCCGAACGCGTCCTCGCTCCGGCTCTCCTCGTCTACGGCGGCCGCGACCGGCTCGTCGGCTTCCGCATGGCCCAGCGGGCGGCACGCACCTTCCGCGACTCCCGCCTGCTCACCCTGCCGAACGCGGGGCACGTGGCGATGATGGAGTATCCGGAGACGGTCGCCACGGCGTTCCGTGAACTGCTGGAGCAGACGGCGGATCCGGGACCGGTCACGCAGACGGGCGCCGGGAAGGCCACGGAGGCGCGGGCCGGGAAGGCCACGGGCTACGGGACGGCGCCGGATGCCGGTACCGGGGCAGGGGCAGGGACGGAGGCGGACACCGGGGCGGGGCCGGAGGCGGGCCCGGGAACCGGCCCGGGTTCCGGTGCGTTCACCGAACGGGCCGGCGGATCCGCGGGCACGGGGAGCTGAGGGGGCCGTGGGACGTCACAGCCGGCGCGGGCCCGCGCCCAGGAGCACAGCACAGCAGGACACCGGCGGCACTCCCCGGGAAGCCGCGCCGGGCGAGGCGGGGGACGCCAGTCCCCAGGACGCGGCCCCGTCCGCCGACGCGCCCACGGCGGGATCCGGGTTTCCCGACGGCACCCCGGCTCGCGGTGTGCCGAGGCTTCCCGACGGCACCCCCGCGCGGGGCGTGCCCGGGCCACCCGACGGCACCCCCGCCCGCGGTCTGCCCTTCCCGGGTGGCCGCCGCGCCCCCGGCGGCACTCCCGCCCACGGCACCCCGCAGGTCCGCGGCGGACACCCCGAGCAGCGGGAGGCCGGGGGCGCCTGGGGCGATTTGCGGGGCCGTACGGCGAGCGGATCCGGCCCGCTGATCCCTCGCCAGCGGCCCGAGCCCGCCGCCGCGTCCCGGCAACGGGCGTCCGACACGGCGGCGGGTCCGCGCCAGGACTACCTCGACGCCTTCACCGAGGACGACAACGTCTTCGAGCGTCGCGCGCCCGTGGCGGCCGCCACGGCCACGGCGCTCGCCACGGACACCTGTGTCACCCCGCGTCCCACCGACGCCTACGTCTCCGTCACCGACCGGGACCGAAGCCCCCGTCCGGCTCCCACGGGCGGCGGGGCCGGCGGGGCCGGTGGTGAGCCGCCCACCGGTGAGCCGGCGGCCAGGGGCGGCAAGGGCCGGGCCTTCACCGGCATCGCGGCCGCCGCCGTCACCACCGTGCTGGCCGTCGTGGTCGCCGGCCAGGTCACCGACGCGCGCGACGAGGACTCCGTCCAGTCGCACACCGCGACCGACAAGGCAGCCCGTGACGCCCGCGACTCCGCCGCGCGCGGCGCCGAGCGGCCGAGCCCGTCGGCGTCACCCAGCGTGGTGCCGCTGACGTACGACCAGATGATGAGCGCGCGGTACCGCTTCGGGGCCACGATCGTGGGGTCGGGGAAGTTCGACGCCGTGCCCGGGATCGACAAGGCGCCCGGCAAGGGCCAGAAGTACACCTACCGCGTGGATGTCGAGCAGGGGCTCGGGCTCGACGCCGAACTGTTCGCGCAGGCCGTGCAGAAGACGCTCAACGACGACCGCAGCTGGGCCCACGGCGGCGCGCGGACCTTCGAGCGGATCCACTCGGGGGAGCCGGACTTCGTCATCACGCTCGCCAGCCCCGGCACCACCGCCGACTGGTGCGCGAAGTCCGGCCTGGACACCACCGAGGACAACGTCTCCTGCGACTCGGCCGCCACCGAACGCGTGATGATCAACGCATACCGGTGGGCACAGGGGTCCGCGACCTACGGCGACGAGATGTACGCCTACCGCCAGATGCTGATCAACCACGAGGTGGGCCACCGGCTCGGCTACGGCCATGTCACCTGCGACAAGGACGGGGACCTCGCCCCGGTCATGCAGCAGCAGACGAAGTTCCTGGAGTACGACGGCATCCGCTGCCTGCCCAACCCCTGGCCCTACCCGAACAACTGACGAACCGCGGGGCGCCGGCCGCGGGGGCGTCCGGCAGTACCTCTACGCACCCCCGGTGCGTGACGTTTCGCGCTCGCTTGATCTCTTAGCGCGACGGAACGCCGCCCGCACGGGAAAGTTACGACCGTTCACCCCTTTTGGTGGCGCGATGGACAACCGTCCGTCGCGCCACCGCCTTGTCCGCATACGTTCGTCCCGCTGCGAGCCGCCGGGTCAACGGCGGCTCCCCAAACGGGAGATCGGGGGTGCGCGTGCGTATCGGACTGCTTACGGAGGGTGGCTATCCGTATGTGAGCGGTGATGCGGGGCTCTGGTGCGACCGGCTCGTGCGCGGGCTCGGGCAGCACGAGTTCGACGTCTACGCGCTCAGCCGCACCGAGCGCCAGGAGACCGCGGGCCAGGTCGCACTGCCGTCGCAGGTCAACCGCGTGCGCACCGCGCCGCTGTGGACCGCCGAGGACGACGGGGTGGTGCACGGACGGCGTGTGCGCCGGCGTTTCACCGAGTACTACGGCGCGTTGGTGTCCGTCCTGTGCGAGGGAGCGCCCGCCGACGCGGGGACGGACCGTTCCGCACCCCAGGCGGACCGTTTCGGCAACGCGCTGTACGGGCTCGCGGAACTCGCCCGTGACGAGGGCGGCCTGGTGGGTGCGCTCCGCTCGGAACATGCCGTACGCGCCCTGGAGCGCGCCTGTCGTGCGCCCGGCGCGCTCGGCACGGCGCGTGAGGCGCGTGTTCCCGACCTCCTCGCCGTCGCCGCGCACCTCGAACGGGCCCTGCGCCCCCTCTCGCTCGACTGGTACGAGGACGACGGCAACGACGGGCTCGGCTCGGTCGATCTCTGCCACGCGGCTTCCGGGGGCGCGGCGGCACTTCCGGGCCTGCTCGCCCGTCACTTCTTCGGCGTGCCGCTGCTGGTGACGGAGTACGGGGTCCGCTTGCGGACGCACTATCTGGGTGCGGGTGCGGGTGCGGGTGCGGGTGCGGGTGCGGGCAGTGGCGTCGCGCCCGGCGCCGACCCGGCTTCGGCCGCCGCTCCGACGCCGCACGCCCCGGCCGTACGGTCCCTGCTCACGGCCTTCCACGGGCGGCTCGCCGCCGAGGTGTACCGGCAGGCGGCGTGCGTCACGCCCGGCAACGCGCACGCCCGCCGCTGGCAGGAGCGCTGCGGTGCCGACCGGGCCAAGCTCCGCACGGTCCCCCCGGGCATGGACGCCTCCCGCTTCGCCGCGGTCGGCGAATCCCCGGACGCCGCCGACCCGCGCACGCTGGTCTGGGTCGGCAGGGTGGAACCGGCCAAGGACCTGGTGTCCCTGCTGCACGCCTTCGCCGAGATCCGCCGGGAGGAGCCCGGGACCCGGCTGCGGATCTTCGGCAGCGCGGCCGGAACGGAGGGCGAGGCCTACCTCGGTCACTGCCGGATGCTCGCCGCGCAGCTCTTCCCCGACGAAGCCGCCGGGCCGCACGCCGTCGGCGACAACCCGGTGTCCTTCGAGGAGACCGGCGGACCGGAGGTCCCCGGACTCGCCGAGGCGTACGCGGCCGGTGCCGTCGTGATCCTGTCCAGCGTCGTCGAGGGGTTCCCGGTCGGCCTCGTCGAGGCGATGTTCTGCGGGCGCGCCACCGTGTCCACGGACGTCGGCGCGGTGGTCGAGGTCATCGGGGGCACCGGACTCGTCGTCCCGCCGCGCAACCCGAGGGCGCTCGCGGAGGCGTGCGTGGCCCTGCTGCGCGACCCCGCGCGCCGCGCACGCCTGGGTGCGGCCGCCCGCGCCCGTGCCCTCGAGCTGTTCACCGTCGAGCAGAACATCGCGGCGTTTCACGACATCTACCTGGAGATCGTCTCCCGGAGCCCGGTCCGCCGGGTCGTCCTCGACGCGGCCGGGGAACCCCGGCCCTTCGCGGTCCCGGCCGAGGCCTGGCTGCCCGGCCGGTGGACCGGCCTCGGCGGACGGGCCGCTCCCCGGAACCCGCCCGGCCGGGCGGCGGGACCGCCGCTGCCGGGTACGGCGGTGGCACGCGGTTCCGCCACACCGCACGGCCTGTCCGCACCCCGCGCCACCACTCCCGTCGCCGCGACGGAGGGGGCCCGATGAGCGGCCTGGGCGAACTCGACCGCCCCGCGACACCGGCACCCGCCGGTGCCTGGGACGAACGGTCCGAGGAGTGGCTCGTGAACGAGGACACGCCTGCGGGCGCCGACGGGCCGTCCGACCCCGGTGGGCCGGGGGCGACCACCCCGGCCGGGCGTCCCGCGTCGGCCACCGTGGCACACCCGGGTCCGCAGACAGCCCCCGTCGCCCCTCGGCGAGGCGGCGCCGTGGACCCGGTGAAAGCGCTGATGCACCGCCACCGCGACCTGTGCGAACGGGCGGTCGATCCGCTGGAGATCGCGGCGGGACTGGAGGCCCACGGCGTCACCGACCGCACCGCCGCGAGGTTCCGGCACCGGGACGTCTTCTCCCTCGCGGAGGAGATGTACGCCCGCGTCGCCAGGGACGCCGACACGCCTTCGCACCCGAGCCCGGAGCCCGCGCCGGCGCCACGCGTCCGCCTGGACTGGGCGCTGCTCACCCTCCTGCCCGGCGCCCTGGGCACCGCCACGGTCGTCGGCCTTCGTCTCACCCACGGTCGGACCCGCCTCCTCGTGGTCACCGCGGGCGTCCTGGCGGTGGCTCTCGCCGTGCGGGCCGCTCTTCGCCGGGGCCCCTTGAGCCGCAGCGGCGGCCGGGGCTCGTCGATCCCGAACGGAGGCCCGCACGCCGGCCGGCACCGCACCGGCGGCTGGACCGGATGGCTCCTCGCCTACGCCGCCCTCGGCGACGGCCTGCTGCGCGCCGCGGCCGACGGCGGCCCCGACGGCCTGCCCACCGGAACGGCCGACGGGCCCTGGCCGCTCGCCACGGCTCCACTCCTTACCCTCGCGCTGGCCTGCGTGCCCGCCGCGTGGTGCGCGCACCTTCTCGCCGTACGCGTCCGGCACAGGCTCGGCAGCAGCCGAGGTCTCGACGAGTTCACCGCCTCCGTACGGCCGCTTCTGCTCGGTGCCTTCGCCCTGTTCCTGTGCGCCCTCGCGGTCCTCACCGGCGTCTGCGCGGCCACCCTCGGCGAACCGGCCGCCTATGCGGGCACGCTCACCCTGGGCGCGCTGCTCCTTCTCTCCCGCCTCCTCACCGTCCACGGTTTCACCCACACCCCGATGGCCGTCCTCAGGGCCGCCGGGGTGGCCGAGGCGATCGCGTTGGCCCTGCTCTTCGCAGGCCGGCTGCCCGGCTGCGGCTTCCTGGCCGTCCCCGTCGACACCCTCATGGCCGCCCGGGGCCCCGCCGCGGTCCCCGCCCTCGCCTGCGGGGCGGCCGCCCTCATCCTGCTGATCCACGCGACCCGCACCCTCACCAGGGCCTCGGCCCACGCGCCATCGGGACAGCCGTGCTGACCCGGAGCCGCCCGCCCGCCCCCGACCACCGCGCGCCGCGCCACCCCCACCGTGCACGGACCGCACGACGCACGCGCTCCTCCACCCATGCAATCCCCTTAAGGAGAGACCAGATGACCACCTCCCGATCCGGAGCGACCGGAGCCACCGGGACACCCGCGGTCGCAGGAGCCCGCGCGGTCACCGGAGCAGCCGCGACGCACACCCCGGGAGCCGCGCGATGAGGGTCCTGCTGACCGGAGCCAACGGTTACGTCGGCCGCTTCGTCGCCGACCGTCTGCTCGCCGACCCGGCCGTCCAGCTCACCGCGCTCGGCCGCGGCGACGACGCCGACGTCCGCTTCGACCTCGCGAGCGGCAGTCCCGGCGCCCTCACCCGCTTCCTCGACGCGGTCCACCCCCAGGTCGTCGTCAACTGCGCCGGAGCCACCCGCGGCGGAGCCCGGGAACTCACCCGGCACAACACCGTCGCCGTCGCCACCGTCTGCGAGGCGCTGCGCCGCAGCGGCTGCGGCGCCCGTCTCGTCCACATCGGCTGCGGCGCCGAATACGGCCCCAGCCAGCCCGGGTCCTCGACCGCCGAGGACGCCGTGCCGCGCCCCGGCGGCCCGTACGGCGTCAGCAAGCTCGCCGCCACCGAGCTCGTCCTGGGCTCCGGTCTGGACGCGGTCGTGCTGCGGGTGTTCTCCCCGGCCGGGCCCGGCACCCCCGCCGGCTCCCCGCTGGGCCGGCTCGCCGAGGCGATGCGCCGCGCCATGCAGTCCGGCGACGGCGAGCTGAAACTCGGCGGACTCGGCGCCCAGCGCGACTTCATCGACGTCCGTGACGTCGCCCGCGCCGTGCACGCCGCCGCGCTGTCCGCCGCGCAGGGTGTGATCAACATCGGCTCCGGCCGCGCCGTCCGCCTCCGGGACGCCGCCGCCGTCCTCGCCCGTGTGGCCGGATACGGCGGCACCCTCCACGAACTCGACGGCCCGCCCGGCGGCCACCTCCGGCCGGCCATCGGCCACCCACGTCCCGACTCCGACCACGCGGCTCCGGTCGCGTACCCGTACCCCGACGGGTGCGGCAGCTGGCAGCAGGCCGATGTCCGCACCGCCCGTGACCGGCTGGGCTGGCGGCCGCGGATCAACCTCGAGGAGTCCCTCGCCGACATCTGGATGGAGGCGGCATGCCGTATCTGACCGGCACCCGGGCGGGCACCGCGAGCACCGGCGTCCGCACCGGTTTCGGTGTCCCCGGCTTCGCGCACCCCCTTGTCGCGCCGACCGAGTGGGGCGAACTCGCCCGTCCCGGCAGGCGCCTGCACTGGGTCGTCCTCAACGTCGCCGACGGACCCGGTGCCCGCCCCGACCCGCACTGCCTGGAGGCCGCGGGCCGTCTCCGCAACGCGGGCGTCCGCGTCCTCGGCCACCTCGACGCCGTCCACGGCGCCCGCGCTCTCGCCGAGGTGATCTCCGACGCCCACCGCTACCTCGACTGGTACCAGGTCGACGGCTTCCTCGTGGACCGCTGCCCGACCGAACGCGCCGAGCTCCCGGAGATCCGACGCGCCGTCGGCACCTTGCGCTCGCTCCGTGACGAGCCTCACATCGTCCTCGGTCACGGCATCCATCCGCATCCCGGATACGCGGAGAACGCCGATCAGCTCGTCACCTTCTCCGGGCCCTGGAGCGACTACCGCTGGTCGCAGGCGGCCGAGTGGACCGCCGACTACCCGCCCGAGCGGTTCTGCCACTTCGTGCACGGCGTGCCCCGCGGTCACCTCGACGAGGCGCTGAGGATCGCCCGCTGGCAGGGAGCGGCCACGATCTGGGTCACCGACCGTCACGACCACGACGGCGTGTTCGACCCGTGGGAGGCCATGCCCGGCTACTGGGACGAAATCGTCTCGCGGATCGGAACAGGTGTCTCGGAATGAAGAAGGCCATGGCAGTGTTACGGAGAGAACAACCGTAGTGATTGACCGACCAACGGAGTCCCCGTGTCGCTGCCACCCCTGGTCGAGCCGGCTGCCGAGCTCACCGTAGACGAGGTCCGCAGGTACTCCCGCCACCTGATCATCCCCGACGTCGGGATGGACGGGCAGAAGCGGCTGAAGAACGCCAAGGTGCTGTGTGTCGGCGCCGGCGGCCTGGGCTCGCCGGCGCTGATGTACCTGGCCGCGGCGGGCGTGGGCACGCTCGGCATCGTGGAGTTCGACGAGGTCGACGAGTCGAACCTCCAGCGCCAGATCATCCACAGCCAGGCCGACATCGGCCGCTCCAAGGCCGAGTCCGCGCGCGACTCCGTCCTGGGCATCAACCCGTACGTGAACGTGGTCCTGCACGAGGAGCGGCTCGAGGCCGACAACGTGATGGACATCTTCAGCCAGTACGACCTGATCGTGGACGGCACGGACAACTTCGCCACCCGCTACCTGGTCAACGACGCCGCCGTGCTGCTGAACAAGCCGTACGTGTGGGGCTCGATCTACCGCTTCGACGGTCAGGCGTCCGTCTTCTGGTCGGAGCACGGTCCCTGCTACCGCTGCCTCTACCCGGAGCCCCCGCCCCCCGGCATGGTCCCCTCCTGCGCCGAGGGCGGCGTGCTGGGCGTGCTCTGCGCGTCCATCGGTTCCATCCAGGTCACCGAGGCGATCAAGCTCCTCACCGGCACCGGTGAGCC
Source organism: Streptomyces sp. NPDC088766 (assembly GCF_044750845.1). Classification (NCBI taxonomy): domain Bacteria; kingdom Bacillati; phylum Actinomycetota; class Actinomycetes; order Kitasatosporales; family Streptomycetaceae; genus Streptomyces; species Streptomyces sp. NPDC088766. Next base: position 523,606 of record NZ_JBIVKQ010000001.1, read on the forward strand.
GCTGGTCGGCCGTCTGATGATCTACGACGCCCTGGAGATGCAGTACCGGCAGGTCAAGGTCCGCAAGGACCCCGACTGCGCGGTCTGCGGCGAGAACCCGACCGTCACGGAGCTCATCGACTACGAGGCCTTCTGCGGCGTCGTGTCGGAGGAGGCCCAGCAGGCGGCCGCCGGCGCGACGATCACGCCCAAGCAGCTCAAGGAGTGGATCGACGACGGCGAGAGCATCGAGATCATCGACGTCCGCGAGCCGAACGAGTTCGAGATCGTCTCCATCCCGGGCGCCAAGCTGATCCCGAAGAACGAGTTCCTGCTCGGCACCGCCCTCGAGGGCCTGCCCCAGGACCGGAAGATCGTCTTGCACTGCAAGACGGGTGTCCGCAGTGCGGAAGTCCTCGCGGTGCTGAAGTCCGCGGGCTTCGCGGACGCCGTCCATGTCGGCGGCGGTGTGATCGGCTGGGTCAACCAGATCGAGCCGAGCAAGCCGGTCTACTGAGCCGACCTGCCTGCCTGAGCGGCGGGGGCCGCGCGCACCACGGGTGCCCGCGGCCCCCGCCGTCTTCATGAGCAGACCTTGCCGTCCTTCGGCACGGTGCCGTCGAGCAGGTAGTCGTCCACCGTCGAGTCGACGCAGTCGCTCCCGCTGCCGTACGCCCCGTGGCCCTCGCCCTTCCAGGTGAGCAGCACACCGACACCCTCGCCCAGCTCGTCCGCCATCCGCTGTGCGCCCTCGTAGGGCGTCGCCGGGTCGCCGGTGTTGCCGACCAGCAGGATGGGCGCAGCCCCGGCCGCGCTCACCTCCGGGCTGTCGAACTGTCCGGCCACCGGCCAGTCGTGGCACCAGCCGGCCGTGTCCCAGCCGAGGAACGTGCCGAACACGGGTGAGATCCTCTCGAACTCCGGCAGCAGCTTCTTCGTCTCCTCCACCGTCGGCCGCTGCTTGTCGTCCAAGCACGATATGACCCGCTGCGAGTGGGTCGTCGTGCCGTAGTTCCCCTCGCCGTCCCGCTCGTTGTAGGCGTCGGCCAGGGTGAGCAGTTCGGAGCCGTCGCCTTCCTGCGCCGACTCCAGGGCACTGGTCAGGGTCGGCCATCCCTCCTTGCTGTAGAGCGGCAGGACGATGCCGGTGACCGCGAGCGTCTGGGTCAGCTTCCGTCCGGAGGACGTCGGCAGCGGGTCGGTGTCGATCCGCTTCAGCAGGTCGGCGATCTTACGGCTGCCCCGTGCGGGGTTCTGTCCGGTCGACTTCAGGTAGTTGTCGAGCGCCAGCTGGAAGCCCTTCGCCTGGTTCTTCGCGTGCCCCACGGCATCGGCGCCGGGGTCGACGACCGCGTCGAGGATCACCCGCCCCACGTTCTTCGGGAACAGGTGGGCGTAGACCCCGCCGAGTTCGGTGCCGTAGGAGATGCCGAAGTAGTGCAGCTTGTCGTCGCCGAGGACCTGCCGCATCAGATCCATGTCCCGCGCGGTGTCGGTGGTCGAGACGTGCGCCATCAGCGCTCCGGCGTCCTTCTGGCAGCCCTTGCCGAAGTCGACGGCGTCGCGGAGGTAGGCCTTCTCCTCGGCCGTGGTGTCCGGTGTGGAGTCGACCGACTCGGCGGCCTGGATCTTGCTGTCGCTGCGGCAGCGCACCCCCTCGCTGGCGCCCACCCCGCGCGGATCCCAGCTCACCAGGTCGTAGCGCTCGCGCAGGGAGGAGACCGTGGAGCCGTACGCCGGCATCGTCGACACCCCGGAGCCGCCCGGGCCGCCGAAGTTGAACAACAGGGAGCCGGTGCGCTTGCTGTCGGAGCCGCGGGAACGGGCACGGATCAGCGCGAGATCGATCGTCTCCCCGTCCGGCTTCGACCAGTCCAGCGGCACCTTCAGCTTCGCGCACCGCCACTCGCCGCCCGGCGCCGCGGAGTCCGCGGTGGCCCTGCAGCGGCCCCAGTCGAGCTTCTGCCCGATCAGCGAGGCGGGCAGGGGTGCCGCCGTCGCGTCCGCGGTACCGGAGGAGGCCGACGGGCGCGCATCGGCCGTGCCTCCCCTGCCGTCGTCCCCGTCGTCCGACGAGCCGCCGCAACCCGTCATCAGCAGTGCGGCGGCGGCTCCCAACGCCGTCCACCGTACGAATCGCGCCATGTGTGTTCCCCCTCGCGGAACCGTCCGCACCGGCGGCGGACGGCTGTCAGGCCATGGTAGGCGGATCGCCGCGCACCCGTCGGAGCCTGTGGATAACCGTTTGACCTGGATGTTTATTGGGTTCGAGGGTCAGGAGCAGACCGTCCCGGCGGCCGGTGCCCTCCCGTCCAGCAGGTAGCCGTCCACCGCCGCCCGCACACACGTGTTCTTGCTGTCGTACGCGCCGTGACCCTGCCCCTTGTACGTCAGCTCCACCCCGACGCCCTTGCCGAGGGCGTCAGCCATCCTGCGTGCGCCCTCGTACGGGGTGGCCGGGTCGCCCGTGTTGCCCACGACGAGGATCGGCGCCGAGCCGGCCGCGCTCACGTCGGGATGGTCGGCGGAGCCCGGCACGGCCCAGTCGGTGCAGCCGACCATGCCCCAGGCCAGGAAGTCCCCGAACACGGGGGAGGCCGCCCGGAACTCCGGAAGCCTGCGCTCCACCTGGGCGACGGAGTAGCGCGGCTTGTCGTCGGCGCAGTTCACAGAGACGTTGGCGGCGATGATGTTGCTGTACTCGCCGTTCTCGTTGCGGCCGTTCATGGAGTCGGACAGCAGCATGAGGATCCTGCCGTCGCCGTCGTAGGCCTGGTCCAGGCCCTCGGTGAGGTACTCCCAGAAGTCCTTCGAGTACAGCGACTGCGCGATGCCGCTGGTCGCGGCGGTCTGTGTCAGTTCGCGCGGGAAGACGCCGGGGATCGGCTTGCCGTCCAAGGTCTTCAACAGGGTCACGATCCGGTCCTTGACGTCCTGCGGGGTGTCCCCGACGGGGCAGTCCTCCGTCTTCGACGTGCAGTCCTCGGCGTAGTTGTCGAGCGCGAGCTGGAAACCCCTGGCCTGCCCGAGCGCGCTCTGCTCGGGTGTTTGCGTCGGGTCGACGACCGCGTCGAAGACGGCACGGCCCACGTTCTTCGGGAACAGGTGGGCGTAGACGCCGCCGAGTTCGGTGCCGTAGGAGATGCCGAAGTAGTGCAGCTTGTCGTCACCGAGGACCTGGCGCATGAGGTCCATGTCGCGGGCCGCGTCGGTGGTGCGCACGTGCGGCAGCATCTTCTTCGACTTCTTCTCACAGGCCGCGTTGAACTTCTTGGTGTTGTCCAGGAGCGTGCCGCGCTCGGCGGCGTCGTCGGGAGTCATGTCCTGCTGGAGGTAGGCGTCGAGCTGCTGGTCGTTCTCGCAGCGCACGCCCGCGCTGCGGCCGACCCCGCGCGGGTCGAAGCTCACCAGGTCGTAGCGGGTGCGCAGGGTCGCGTAGTCCTCGCCGAACGCGGGCAGGGTGGTGACCCCGGAGCCGCCGGGCCCGCCGAAGTTGAACAGCAGGGAGCCGATCCGCCGGTTCCCTGCACCGCTCGCCCGCGCCCTGATCAGTGCGATGCCGATCGTGTCGCCCCCGGGATCGCTCCAGTCCAGGGGCGCCCGCATGGTCGCGCACTCCCACTCGTCACCGTCCGGCAGCGGTGACGGTGCGTTGCCGCCGCCTTCGGACGGGGACGGTGCGGGGCAGTCCTTCCAGCTCAGCTTCTGCGCCGTCAGATCCTCGTCCCGGGAGTCCTCGCCGCACCCCGCCACCAGGGAGGACAACAGGACGGCGGTGGCGGTGAGTACGGCGGCACGCGAGCGGGAGGGGTTCGGCATGATCCCATCCTGGGCTCGTGCCCGCCCCCGCGCGCGGGGCACGGTCCGTACGAGGTAACGCCGTTCCCGGGGCCAGGGCGTGTTCCGAAAGCGGCGTCGTCTGCCCGAAGGACAGGCGGGACTTCGGAAAGGCGTCTAGGGCGTGTTTCGAAAGTCCCTCCCCCAGAGGGGGTGCCCCCAGCCCGGCAACGCCTGGCACGCACTCCCCCGGAGGGGGCACCCCCAGCCGCGTTGTCGGGATCACCCCGATACAACCAGTATCGGGGCGACCCTCCGCCTTGCGATCGCACGCACCGGACGCCGCCGGGCCTGCCCTTCGGGCAGACGACGCCACTTTCGGAACGCGCCCTAGAGGGCGCCCTTGCGGGTGAGCTGGGTGAAGGCCAGCCAGCCCGGCAGCACCGGCAGCCACAGCGTCAGCAGCCGGAACAGCAGGACCGCGGGCGCGGCGACCTCCTTGGGCAGGCCGACGGCGATCAGACCGACCGTCAGGGTCGCCTCCACCGCGCCGACACCGCCCGGCGTCGGGGCGGCGGAACCGAGCGCGTTGCCGGCGAGGAAGACGACGGCGACGCTGGCGATGCTGATCGAGGTCGTCTCGTCGCCGAAGGCGCGGATCGACGCGTCCAGGCACATCACGAAGCAGGCCGTCAGCAGCAGCATGCCGCCGATGCCGGTGACCAGCTTCTGCGGCCGCTGGAGCACGTCCAGCATGCGCGGCACGACTCCCGCGAACAGCGACCTCACGCGCGTGACGACGAATTTCCGCAGGAACGGCACCGAGGTCACCACGAGCACCAGCACCGCCACCGTCAGCAGCCCCGCGATGACGGTCCGGGACGGCGACAACGACGGCGTCTTCTCGGTGCCCGTCAGATAGCCGAACGACAGCAGCATCAGGATGTGACAGCCCAGCCCGAACAGCTGCGATGCGCCGACGCTCGCCACCGCGAGTCCCGGCCGCACCCCCGCGCGCTGGAGGAACCGCGTGTTGAGGGCGACCCCGCCGACCGCGGCCGGTGCGACGATCTTCACGAAGGACCCGGCGACCTGCGCGGCCACCGTACGCGGGAACGGCACCCGCTCCGGCACGAAACCCAGCAGGCTCATCGCGGCCGCCACATAGCTCGCCGCCGAGAACAGCACGGCCGCGGCGACCCAGCCCCACTCGGCGTTGGCGATGAGCGGGCCGAACTCGATGTGGGTGAGCTGGGTCAGGAGGAAGTACGCGCCGATCGCGCCGGCGATGAAACTGATCAGCGTGCGCGGACGCACCCGCTCGAGGCGGGCGGGCTCGACCGGCGCCTGCGGGCGGATGCGCAGCACCTCGTGCCGGATCTGAGTGAGCAGGTCCTCCTCACGGGCTTCCTCCAGCGCCTCGTCGATGGCCCGCTTCTCGGCCCGTGCCTCCGCGCGTACGGCCTTCTTCTCGACCTTGTCCGCGGGCGGCGGCCCGGCCTCGTGTCCGGCTGCCTCGTGGCGGGCCTGCTTGGCCTGCCGGGAGGCTTCCAGGACGGCGTCCCGCTCGCGCTGCGCCCGCTCGCGGGCGAGCCTGCGCAGCGTCGCGCGCGTGGAGCGGCTCAGCGCGATGGGCTGGAGCATCGGCAGACAGCCGGCGACGGCGTCGGGACCGAGCACGCTCACCGCGGAGGCCACCGCGCGCTCGGCACCCACCCGCAGGCCGAGCGTCACCAGTAGTTGCGAGGTGTCCATGCGCAGCAGCAGATCGCCGGCCGCGATCTCGCCGACGCGCATGTCGGTGAGGATCACCGTGCCGGAACGATCCACCAGTATCGCGTCGCCGACGAGCCTGCGGTGCGCGATGCGGCGGGACTGAAGGGCGCGCACCTGGTGCCAGGTGTCGTGCAGCAACTCGTCGGTGATCTCCTCGTCGGCCAGCGAGTCCAGGGTGCGGCCACCGGTGTGCTCGTAGACGAGCATGACGGCGTCGGGGCCCAGCTCGGACGTCGCGATCAGCTTCGGCGCGTTGGCTCCCGCCGCGATCGCCGCATAGGCCAGCAGCGCCTCCTGTTCCAGCGCCTGGCGCAGCGACTGGAGGCTGCTGCGGGTGGCGAAGCCGCGCAGGGTCAGATTGCGCCACGCGCGGTAGAAGAAGCCCTGCGCCTGTTGCTCGCGGTCGACCACGGTGACGTCCAGCGGCGGGCCGTCCTCCAGCGTGACGAAGTAGCGCCGGCCGCGGTCGCCGGTCTCCGGGTTCTCCGAGACCTCCTCGCGCGCGGCGCTCACCGGACGGAAGCCGACGTGCCGCAGGCCTGCCATCAGCGTCCGTCCCGTGGGCCGGACATTGGGTGAGCCGACCGCGTACAGCGTGCCGTACGCGACGGTCCAGCCGATCAGCACCGTCAGGATGATCGAGAACGGTGTCGTGTAACCGGTGACGAGCATCGAGAACGCGTCGAGCATCAGCACGATCCACAGCACCGCGCGCCAGCGGGGACGCCGTGACATGCCGACGGCCGTCATGTAGGCGATCACGGGCGCCAGGTAGCCGTGGACGGGGTCGGTGAGGGCGTGGACGTCGCCCGGGGAGGGCTGGGTGAGCGCCTCCTGGATCGAGTCCGGGGCGGCCTTGGCCACCCACAGGTCGGTGGCGAGTGTCACTCCGTGGGCGAGGACCGCCGCGAGCACGCCGTCGGCGATCCGCAGCCCGTCCCGCTTGATGAGCCGCTCGATCGCGAACGCCACGGGCACCAGCAGGATCGCGATGCTGGACGCCAGTCCCGCGATCTTGATGAGGAGGTCGGGCGCCTGTCCGGTGCCCTTGTTGATGTCCTGTTCCAGGCCCGAGGTCGTTCCGTGCGCGAAGGCGGCGATGCCCAGCAGGACGACGACGGCCAGTACGCCGACCAGCAGCCGCATGAGGTCCGAGGGACGGTGCACGCGTGCGGGTAGGAGTGGTTCGTCGCCCTCGACCCCGTCGATGTGTGTCACCTCGACCAGGTCCTCGTCCTCTCCCGCCGGACCGGCGGTGTCCGGGCGCGACGCAGCGTCAGAGGTGCCCTCCGCGTCCTCGGGATGCACACCCTGCTGCTTCATCGTCTCTTCTTGGTCTCGTATCACCGGTCACCGCCCGCACGATGGTGGCATGCCGCACCGACACACAGGGGCATCAGGGTGCAAAGGCGGGGCGCACAGTCTGCCCGAAGCGTCGCCGTGGGGCGAGGGTCACACAGAGTTCCGGACCCGTCGCATTGTCGGTGGGGTGGTGCAGGATGGGGCGGATGAGCGAGCAGAGCCTTCCGGACGCCGCCCGCCCGGAGCACACCGGTGACACGCCACCGAACCACGCCGACGACGCGCTGCCGGAGTACGCCGAGCGCGTCCTCGAGGTCGCGGAGCTGATCCCGCGCGGGCGGGTCATGACCTACGGCGACGTGGCCGAATGGCTCGAGGAGGGCGGCCCGCGCCAGGTCGGCCGGGTGATGGCCCTCTACGGCGGGTCCGTCCCCTGGTGGCGTGTCGTGCGCGCCGACGGAGTGCTGCTGCCGAGCCACGAACTGCGGGCCCTCGACCGGTACCGCGCGGAGGGTACGCCCCTGAAGGAGGCGAGCCGGGCCACCGAGGGGCATCTGCCGCGCCTGGACATGAGACGGGCGAGGTGGGACGGCGGTGAGCGTGGGGAGGGTCACATCTGACAGCTTCCGCCATCGGCCCCGTCCGAGGGGAGCTTGTGGCCCGTACGGGGGAAACGGGGCACGTCCGTGACATGGCGTACGTTCGAGGGGCGAGGGACCTGGGTGACCTACGGGGCGCACGGGCCCTGAGGGAAGAAGCGGAAGCTGTCCTTCCGAGCCGTCCGTCGGCGTAGCGTCGGCCGCACGCGTCGCCCTCATCCCCGGACCACCGCCCGCCTCGGGCGGCACCCGTACCACCACGAACCCCTCGCGACGGCGCCCCGCGCCGGACGTGACGACCTGCACACCCACCAGGACCGGCGAACCACGTGAGCTCCTCCTCCTCCACCAGGCGCCTGCCGCACCCCCAGGGGCGGCAGGGGAGCCGTGGCGCGTACCGGCTGGTCCGGACCCGGCCGATGCGGGTGGATCCCCCTCGTCCGGACGCCGCACAGCGCTCCGTGGTTGACCACACCACCGGCCCGCTGCTGGTCCTCGCGGGTCCGGGCACCGGGAAGACCACCACGCTCGTCGAGTCGGTCGCGGCCCGCGTGGCGCGCGGCGGCGACCCCGCGCGCATCCTCGTGCTGACGTTCAGCCGCAAGGCGGCCGTCGAACTGCGCGACCGGATGGCGCTGCGCATGGGCGCCGCCCGGGCACCCCGCGCCACCACCTTCCACTCGTACTGCTACGCCCTGGTCCGCGCCGAACAGGACAGCGACCTGTTCGCCGAACCGCTGCGGCTGCTCTCCGGCCCCGAACAGGACGTGGCCGTCCGCGAGCTGCTCGCCGGCCAGATCGAACTCCAGCGGCGGGGCCTCGCGCACGTGCGCTGGCCCGACGACCTCCGCGCCTGCCTCACCACGCGCGGATTCGCCGACGAGGTCCGGGCGGTGCTCGCCCGCAGCCGCGAACTGGGCCTCGGCCCCGATGCCCTGGACGCCTTCGCCGGCCGCATCGGCCGCCCCGACTGGCGGGCGGCGGCCTCCTTCCTCGCCGAGTACCTCGACGTCCTCGACCTGCACGGCGTGATCGACTACGCCGAACTCGTCCACCGCGCCGTCCTGCTAGCCCACCGCCCCGAGATCGCCCAGCGGCTCGCTACGCAGTACGACGCCGTCTACGTCGACGAGTACCAGGACACCGACCCCGCCCAGGTACGGCTGCTGCACGCCCTCGCGGGCGGCGGCCGCTCCCTGGTCGCCTTCGGAGACCCGGACCAGTCGATCTACGCCTTCCGGGGCGCCGACGTGAACGGCATCCTGGAGTTCCCGCGCGTCTTCCCGCGCCTCGACGGGCGCCCGGCCCCCGTCGAGGTCCTGCGCACCTCCCGCCGCTCCGCGGCCGCGGTGCTGGCCGCCACCCGGCTCGTGACCCAGCGCATGCCCCTGACCCGCCTCCCGGCCGACAAGGTCCGCGCCCACCGGGACCTCGCCCCCGCGCGGGAGGGCGGTCGTGTCGAGGTCTACACGTATCCGACGTCCGGCACCGAGCTCGACAACATCGCCGACATCCTGCGCCGGGCGCACCTGGAGGACGGCGTGCCCTGGGGTGAGATGGCCGTCCTGGTGCGGGCCGGCTCCCGCACGATTCCCACGCTCCGCCGCGCCCTGACAGCCGCGGGCGTCCCCCTCGACATCGACGGCGACGACCTGCCCCTGCGCCACGAGCCCGCGGTGGCCCCCCTGCTGACGGCGCTGCGCGCGGTGGCCACGGCGGAGGCGGCCTCGGGCACGGTGCGGCCCGACGGGCCGGGAGAGGGCGGCTCGGGGGAGGGCGGCGGGCCCGCGGGCATTGAGACGCCCGTCGGCGGTGAGGCGCCCGTCGACGCGGAGGGAACAGCCGCACCCGACCCAGCCGCACCCGGCACCGACACAGCCGACGCCGACACACCCGACCCAGCCGCACCCGACGCCGACACCGCCGTCGCCGGGCGAGTCGCACCCGAGGCCTCCTGGCTCGACACCGAAACCGCCCTCACCCTGCTCACCTCGCCCCTCGCGAGCATGGACGCCGCCGACCTGCGCCGCCTCGGACGTGCCCTGCGGGACGAGGAACGGGCCGCGGGCAACCCCCTGCCCCCGCCGTCGGACGAACTGCTCACGCGCGCCCTCGCCGAACCGGAGCGCCTGGCCGTGCACGACCCCGTGTACGCGCGCGGTGCCCAGCGGCTGGGCGCGCTGCTGAGGAAGGCCCGGGAACGTCTGGCGGGCGGCGGCACGGCCGAGGAGGCGCTCTGGGACCTGTGGGAGGGCACGCCCTGGCCCGCGCGCCTGGAACGGTCTGCCCGCCGCGGCGGCGCGGCCGGCCGCAACGCCGACCGCGACCTGGACGCCGTATGCGCGCTGTTCGCCACCGCCGCGCGCGCGGAGGAGCGCACCGGCGGGCGCGGTGCGCTGAACTTCCTGGCCGAGATCGAGGCCGAGGACATCGCCGCCGACACCCTCACCCGGCGCGCCGCGCGCCCCGACGCCGTACGTCTGATGACCGCGCACCGTGCCAAGGGGCTGGAGTGGAGCCTGGTCGTCGTCGCGGGCGTGCAGGAGGGCCTGTGGCCCGACCTGCGCCGCCGCGGCTCCCTTCTGGAGGCCGACCGCATCGGCCGCGACGGACTCGCCGAACCGCTCACGCCGGGCGCCCTGCTCGCGGAGGAGCGCCGCCTGTTCTACGTGGCCGCCACGCGCGCGCGTGACCGGCTCGTCGTCACTGCGGTCAAGGCGCCCGCGGACGACGGCGACCAGCCCTCCCGCTTCCTCACCGAACTCGGCGTCGAGCCCAGGGACGTCACGGGCCGCCCGCGCCGCCCCCTGTCGGTCGCCGCGCTGGTCGCGGAACTGCGTGCCACCACGGTCGACCCGCGCGTCTCGGAGCCGCTCAGGGAAGCCGCGGCGCGCCGCCTCGCCCGCCTGGCCGCCCTGGCCGACGAGGACGGCCGGCCCCTGGTGCCGTCGGCGCACCCCTACCGCTGGTGGGGCATGTTCGAGCCGACCGAGAGCAAGGTGCCGCTGCGCGACCGCGACCGGCCCGTCGTGCTCTCCGGCAGCGCCCTCGACCAACTCGCCAACACCTGCGCCCTCCAGTGGTTCCTGGGCCGAGAGGTGAAGGCCGACGCCCCCGCCACGGCCGCCCAGGGCTTCGGCAACGTGGTGCACGTCCTCGCCGACGAGGTCGCCTCCGGACACACCCCGGCCGACCTCGCCGTTCTCACGGAGCGCCTCGACTCCGTGTGGAACGCGCTCGCCTTCGACGCGCCCTGGAAGTCGGCGCAGGAGAAGGAACACGCGCGCATGGCGCTCGAACGGTTCCTGAAGTGGCACGTCATGGACCGTGCCGGCCGCACGCCCGTCGCGAGCGAGCACGACTTCGACGTCACCCTGGAGGCGGGCGAGTACGAGGTCCGCATCCGCGGCCAGATGGACCGCGTCGAGGCCGACGGCGACGGCCGTGCCTACGTCGTCGACTTCAAGACCGGCAAACAGGCGCCCACCGCGCGCGAGGTGGAGCGGCATCCGCAGCTCGCCGTGTACCAGCTCGCCGTCCGCGAAGGCGCCGTGGACGAGGCCTTCGACGGCGTCCGCCCCGAGCCGGGCGGCGCCGAACTCGTGCAGCTGCGCCAGGGCGCCGCCAAGCGGGACGGCGGCGAGACCCTGCCCAAGGTGCAGGCGCAGGAGCCGCTCGAGGGCGAGTGGGTCGGTGAACTGCTGGCCACCGCGGCCGGCAAGGTCCTCGACGAACGGTTCACGCCCACCGCCGGCCAGCACTGCACCCACTGCGCCTTCCGCGCCTCGTGCAGCGCCCGGCCCGAGGGACGCCACGTGGTGGAGTGAGCCCGCCGTCGGACCACGGCGCGGAAGCCACCCGTGCGGCGCGCGACGTGGCACGAACGGTCTGGTGTGACGGACCGCACCAACCTCCTGACCTGCGCGTTCCATGCCGCGGCAGACGTTTTGTCATCGACTGTCGGTGGGCGCCGTTAGCCTCTCTCCATGTCCGCCCGTATCACCGATCCCGAGCAGCTCAAGGAGCTCCTCGGGATCCCCTTCACCCCGGAGCAGACGGCCTGCATCACCGCACCGCCCGCCCCGCAGGTGATCGTGGCCGGAGCCGGGTCGGGCAAGACGACGGTGATGGCCGCGCGCGTGCTGTGGCTGGTCGGCACCGGCCAGGTCGCCCCCGAGCAGGTCCTCGGCCTGACCTTCACCAACAAGGCCGCCGGCGAACTCGCCGAGCGCGTCCGCAAGGCCCTGGTCAGGGCCGGCGTCACCGACCCCGACGTCATCGACCCGGACAACCCGCCGGGCGAACCGGTGATCTCCACCTACCACTCCTTCGCGGGCCGTCTGCTGACCGACCACGGCCTGCGCATCGGCCTGGAGCCGACATCCCGGCTGCTCGCCGACGCCACCCGCTACCAACTCGCCGCGCGCGTGCTGCGCGAGGCACCCGGCCCCTACCCGGCACTCACCCGTTCCTTCGCCGACCTGGTCGGCGACCTGCTCGCCCTCGACTCCGAGCTGTCCGAGCACCTGGTCCGCCCGGAGGACCTGCTCGCGTGGGACGCCGGTCTGCTGCGCACCCTGGAGGACACCAGGCTCAGCAACGCCGATCTGCGCAAGGTGCCCGAGACCGCCGCCGCCCGGCGCGAACTCGCCGAGCTGGTGCTGCGCTACCGGGCCGCCAAGCGCGAGCGCGACCTGCTCGACTTCGGCGACCAGATCGCCCTCTCCGCCCAGCTCGCCCGGATCCCCGAGGTGGGCCGCGTCCTGCGAGACGAGTTCCGCGTGGTGCTCCTGGACGAGTACCAGGACACCTCCGTGGCCCAGCGCACCCTCCTGGCAGGCCTCTTCGGCGGCGGAACCGGCCACCCCGTCACCGCCGTCGGCGACCCCTGCCAGGCGATCTACGGCTGGCGCGGCGCGTCCGTCGCCAACCTCGACGACTTCCCCGAGCACTTCGCCCTCGCCGACGGCAGCCCCGCGACCCGGCAGGCGCTCAGCGAGAACCGCCGCAGCGGCGGCCGCCTCCTCGACCTCGCCAACGGCCTGGCCGAACCGCTGCGCGCCATGCACGCGGGCGTGGAGGCACTGCGCCCCGCCCCCGGCGCCGAGCGCGACGGAACGGTCCGCTGCGCGCTCCTGACCACCCACGCCGAGGAGATCGACTGGATCGCCGACTCCGTCGCGCACCTGGTGAACACCGGCAAGGCGCCCGGCGAGATCGCCGTCCTGTGCCGTACGGCCACCGACTTCGCCGAAATCCAGGGTGCCCTGGTCGCCCGTGACGTACCCGTCGAGGTGGTGGGCCTCTCAGGCCTGCTGCACCTGCCCGAGGTGGCCGACCTCGTCGCCGTCTGCGAAGTCCTCCAGGACCCCGGCGCCAACGCCGCCCTGGTCCGCCTGCTCACCGGCCCGCGCTGGCGCATCGGTCCCCGTGACCTCGCCCTGCTGGGGCGGCGCGCGCGGCTGCTCGTGTCCCGCGCGCGCGGGGGCGACGGCGACGACCCGGACCGGCGGCTCGCCGAGGCCGTCGAGGGGGTCGACCCCTCCGAGGTGATATCCCTCGCGGACGCCCTGGACACCTTCCTGGAGACAGCCCTGGAGGGAACCGACGACGGGCTGCCCTTCTCGCCGGACGCGCGCGTGCGCTTCGCCCGGCTCGCAACGGAACTGCGCGACCTGCGCCGCTCCCTGGCCGACCCGCTGATGGACGTCCTGCACCGCGTTCTCGCCGTCACCGGCCTCGAGGTCGAACTGTCGGCGTCCCCGCACGCCCTGGCCGCCCGCCGCCGCGAGACCCTGTCGAACTTCCTCGACATCGCCGCCTCCTTCGCCGCCGCGGAGAGCGAGGCGAGCCTGCTCGCCTTCCTCGGCTTCCTGCGCACCGCCGCCCAGTACGAGAAGGGGTTGGACAACGCCCTGCCCGGCGGGGAGAACACCGTCAAGGTCCTCACCGCGCACAGGTCCAAGGGCCTCGAGTGGGACGTGGTCGCCGTCCCCGGACTGGTCACCGGCACCTTCCCCAGCGGCCAGGGCCGCGAGAAGTGGACCGCCCAGGCCAAGGTGCTGCCGCACGAGCTGCGCGGCGACGCCGACACGCTGCCCGACGTCGAGGCCTGGGACTCCCGGGGCATGAAGGCCTTCCACGAGGCCATGAAGGACCACCAGCACACCGAGGAACTGCGCCTCGGCTACGTCACCTTCACCCGCCCCCGCTCCCTGCTCCTCGGCTCGGGCCACTGGTGGGGCCCCACCCAGAAAAAACCCCGCGGCCCCTCCGCCTTCCTCCACGCCCTGCACGACCACTGCGCCGCCGGCTACGGCGAGATCGAGGCCTGGGCCGACGAACCCGGGGAGGCTGAGGAGAACCCCGTCCTGCACCGGGCGTCCGCCGACCAGGTCTGGCCGCTGCCCCTGGACGACGCCGCGCTGGCCCGCCGCCGCACCGCCGCCGAAACCGTCCTCACCCACCTGGAGAACCTCGCCGCGGCCGGGACGGGCGCACCCACGGCCGCACACGCACCCGAGACCCACGACGACCCCGACTGGCCCCCACCGCCTGCCGAGGACGGGCCGGACCCGTACGACGAGCCGGGACCCTACGACGAGCCGGACCCGTACGACGGATCTGACCCGTACGACGAGCCGCATTCGTACGGCGAATCCGACAGGTACGACGAGCCGGGACCCTACGACGAGCCGGACCCGTACGACGGATCTGACCCGTACGACGAGCCGCATTCGTACGGCGAATCCGACAGGTACGACGAGCCGGGACCCTACGACGGGCCGGACCCGTACGACGAGCCGGACCCCTTCGCGGAAGCCGCCCCCGGCCGCCCCCGCACCCAGCCCCCGGCCCGCGGCGGCGAGTGGACCACCGGCCGCCCCGTCGTCCCGCACCAGGCGTCGCCCCCCGAGCGGCGCCCGGCCCGCCTCACGCCCGAGGAAGCCCGCACGGTCGCCTCCTGGGACCGTGACCTGGACGCGCTCACCGGGGAACTGCTGCGCGCCCGGCAGAGCGTCACGGACGTACCCCTGCCGGTGACGCTGACCGCGTCGCAGCTGCTGCGCCTGGCCGCCGACCCCGACGGGCTCGCCCAGGAGCTCGCACGTCCCATGCCGAGCCCGCCCCAGCCGGCCGCGCGCCGGGGCACGAGGTTCCACGCGTGGGTGGAGGCCCGCTTCGAGGAGCTGCCCCTGCCCTTCCTCGAGCCGGAGGAGCTGCCCGGTGAGGACGCGGAGATCGCCGACGAACGCGACCTGGAAGCGCTCAAGGACGCCTTCGAGCGCACCGAGTACGCCCACCGCACCCCCTGCCGCGTCGAGGTCCCCGTCCAGCTCGCCCTTGCCGGTCGCGTCGTACGGGGCCGTATCGACGCCGTCTACGAGGTCTTCGACCACGACGGCGTGACGTACGAGATCGTCGACTGGAAGACCGGCCGGGGACACGACGGCGACCCGCTCCAGCTCGCCGTCTACCGGCTCGCGTGGGCCGAGCAGCAGGGTGTGCCCGTGGAATCGGTCACAGCGGCGTTCGTGTACGTGCGCACCGGCGAGGTCGTACGGCCCGGGGATCTGCCGGACCGGGCCGCGCTGGAGCGCCTGTTGACGGGCGAGGAGGCCCCGGCGGACGGTCGTGGAGGACCGGCCGTGAAAGTAAACCGTGCGTAACCGCCCGGCCAGGAGGTCGGTGCGGCCGGATAGGCTCGTGACCATGAGCCAGACCCCGGACAGCGCCGTCCGCACGTACATCGAGCGCCACCGTGCGGCGTTCCTCGACGACCTCGCCGAGTGGCTGCGCATCCCGTCGGTCTCGGCCCAGCCCGACCACGCGCCCGACGTACGCCGAAGCGCCGACTGGCTCGCAGCCAAGCTCAGGGAGACCGGTTTCCCGGCCGTCGAGGTCTGGCAGACGCCCGGCGCACCCGCCGTCTTCGCCGATTGGCCGTCCGGCGACCCGCAGGCACCCACCGTCCTGGTCTACGGCCACCACGACGTGCAGCCCGCCGCCCGCGAGGACGGCTGGGACAGCGACCCCTTCGAGCCGGTCGTCCGCGGAAACCGTCTACACGCGCGCGGGGCGGCCGACGACAAGGGCCAGGTCTTCTTCCACACCCTGGGCGTGCGCGCCCACCTCGCCGCCACCGGCCGGACCGCCCCGGCCGTCAACCTCAAGCTGCTGATCGAGGGCGAGGAGGAGTCCGGATCCCCGAACTTCCGCGCCCTCGTCGAGGAGCACGCCCGGCGGCTCGCCGCCGACGCCGTGATCGTCTCCGACACCGGCATGTGGTCCGAGGACACCCCGACGGTGTGCACGGGCATGCGCGGGCTCGCCGAGTGCGAGATCCGCCTGTCCGGACCCGACCAGGACATCCACTCCGGCTCCTTCGGCGGCGCCGTGCCCAACCCGGCCACCGCCGCCGCCCGCCTCGTCGCCGCCCTGCACGACGAGCACGCACGCGTGACCGTTCCCGGCTTCTACGACGGCATCGTCGAACTCACCGACCGCGAACGCGAACTCTTCGCCGAGCTGCCCTTCGACGAGGAGCGCTGGCTGCGCACCGCCAAGTCGCACGCCACCCACGGCGAGGCCGGGCACACCACCCTGGAGCGCATCTGGGCGCGCCCCACCGCCGAGGTCAACGGCATCGGCGGCGGCTACCAGGGCCCAGGCAGCAAGACGATCGTCCCGTCCTCCGCCTTCGTGAAGCTGTCCTTCCGGCTGGTCGCGGGACAGGACCCCGACCACGTCGAGAAGGCGGTCCGTGCCTGGGCCGACGAGCAGGTGCCCGCCGGCATCCGTCACGAGATCACGTTCCGCCCCGCCACGCGTCCGTGCCTGACCCCGCTGGACCACCCGGCCCTGCAGTCCGTCGTGCGCGCCATGGGCCGCGCCTTCGAGGGCCCCGTCCGCTTCACCCGCGAGGGAGGCTCGGGCCCCGCCGCCGACCTCCAGGAGGTACTCGGCGCCCCAGTGCTCTTCCTGGGCATCTCCGTCCCCTCCGACGGCTGGCACGCGCCGAACGAGAAGGTGGAGCTGGACCTTCTCCTGAAGGGCGTCGAGACCACCGCCTACCTCTGGGGCGACCTCGCCGACACCTGGCGCCATGCACCCTGACGACCCCGCCCGGTCCGGAGCGACACCGCGCGCGGGGCACACTGGAGAAGCCGCCCCGCACGGCCACACCACATCCGGCCCGGTCGCCCCCCTGCCGCACGACCCGCTGAACCGCCCGCCGAAACAACCGTTCCACCGGGGGAGTTGGAAGCACCTGTGACCACCTGGACCGACCAGAACGCCGACCGACCCATCTCGCTCACCGCCCCGAGCGGCATCGACCGCGCCGCCCACCACCGGCTCGACGAGGCCTGGCTCGCGGCGGCGTGGAGCCACCCCACGACACGCTGCTTCGTCGTCTCCGGCGGCCAGGTCCTCATCGACGAGACGTCCGACGGCCGGACCGAACTCGTCATGACGCCCTCCTTCGAGGCCCCGCTCACCGAGGCCCACCGCTACTTCCTGGGCACCGACGCCGACGGCGTCAGCTACTTCGCCCTCCAGAAGGACGCGCTGCCCGGCCGCATCGACCAGTCCGCCCGCCCCGCGGGCCTGCGCGAGGCCGGACTGCTGCTGTCGCCGCGCGACGCCGGCCTCATGGTGCACGCGGTCGGCCTGGAGAACTGGCAGCGCACCCACCGCTTCTGCTCCCGCTGCGGCGAGCGCACGGTCATCGCCGCCGCCGGTCACATCCGCCGCTGTCCCGCCTGCGGCGCCGAGCACTACCCGCGCACCGACCCGGCGGTGATCATGGCGGTCACGGACGAGGAGGACCGCATCCTGCTCGGCCGCCAGGTCCACTGGCCGGAAGGCCGCTTCTCGACGCTGGCCGGTTTCGTCGAGCCCGGCGAGTCCATCGAGCAGGCGGTGCGCCGGGAGGTCTTCGAGGAAGCCGGCGTCGCCGTCGGCCAGGTCGAGTACGTCGCCAGCCAGCCGTGGCCGTTCCCGTCCAGCCTCATGCTCGGCTTCATGGCCCGTGCCACCTCCACCGACATCGACGTCGACGGTGACGAGATCCACGAGGCCCGCTGGTTCTCCCGCGACGAACTCGGCGCGGCCTTCGAGTCCGGCGAGGTCCTGCCCCCGTACGGCATCTCCATCGCGGCCCGCCTGATCGAACTCTGGTACGGCAAGCCGCTGCCGACCCGCAGCGTCATGTGAGTCCGGACCCGAGAAGGGCGGCCCCTGACATCCAGGGACCGCCCTCCTCGCCTTCGCCGTACCGCCGAGGCGGCCGGCGAGCTACGCGCCGATCTTCTGCTTGACCTGTGCCAGCGAGGGGTTCGTCAGCGTCGAACCGTCTGCGAACAGAACCGTCGGCACCGTCTGGTTTCCGCCATTCGCCTTCTCCACGAACGCCGCGGACTCCGGGTCCTGCTCGATGTTGATCTCGGTGTACGCGATGCCCTCGCGGTCCAGCTGCTTCTTCAGCCGCTGGCAGTAACCGCACCACGTGGTGCTGTACATCGTCACAGTGCCCAGCATGTCTCTCGTGCTCCTTCGGCGGGTCCGGGGTAACAGGTGGTCGCAGGGGGAGAACGTACGCGCAAGGCACACCATTCCCGTGCCGTGCGGACGGCGGGGGTGACCCGCGCCGCATCAGTACGACTGCCGGTGCCCACCTGTGGACAACCTGCTCACGCGTCCCCGGCGACCTGGCAGCATGGCTGTGTGACAGCAGCGACGCACTCCACCCTCTTCCCGCAGGTACCGGACTCGGCCGACGCGGTGCTCGAAGGGCTCGACCCCGAGCAGCGCGAGGTGGCCACCGCCCTGCACGGGCCGGTCTGCGTGCTGGCCGGAGCCGGTACCGGCAAGACGCGGGCGATCACCCACCGCATCGCCTACGGCGTGCGCGCCGGCATCCTGCATCCCTCCAGCGTCCTCGCCGTCACGTTCACCAACCGCGCCGCCGGAGAGATGCGCGGGCGGCTGCGCCAGCTCGGCGCCCAGGGCGTCCAGGCCCGCACCTTCCACTCCGCGGCCCTGCGTCAGTTGCAGTATTTCTGGCCGAAAGCGATCGGTGGCTCCCTGCCCCGCCTCGTCGACCGCAAGGTCCAGCTCGTCGCCGACGCCGCAGTCGCCTGCCGTATCCGCCTCGACCGGGGCGAGCTGCGGGACACCACCGCTGAGATCGAGTGGTGCAAGGTCACCCAGACCGTCCCCGCCGACTATCCGGCGGCCGCCGCCAAGGCCGGCCGTGAGACGCCCCGCGCGCCCGCCGAGATCGCCCAGCTGTACGCGGCCTACGAGGATCTCAAGCGCGAGCGCGGCGTCATCGACTTCGAGGACGTGCTCCTGCTGACCGTCGCCGTCCTCCAGGACCGGCAGGACATCGCCGAGCAGGTCCGCGCCCAGTACCAGCACTTCGTGGTCGACGAGTACCAGGACGTCAGCCCCCTCCAGCAGCGTCTGCTGGAGCTGTGGCTCGGCGACCGGGACTCCCTGTGCGTGGTCGGTGACGCCAGTCAGACGATCTACTCGTTCACCGGTGCCACCCCGGACCACCTCCTCGACTTCCGTACCCGCCACCCAGGGGCCACCGTCGTCAAACTGGTCCGCGACTACCGCTCCACCCCCCAGGTCGTCCACCTCGCCAACGGTCTGCTGGCCCAGGCCCGCGGCCGGGCCGCCGACCACCGCCTGGAACTGATCTCCCAGCGCGCACCGGGACCCGAACCCGTCTACACCGAGTACGCCGACGAGCCCGCCGAGGCCGAGGGCGCGGCCCGCCGCATCCGTGAGCTGCTGGCCGCCGGCGTCCAGCCGGCCGAGATCGCCGTCCTGTTCCGCACCAACGCCCAGTCCGAGACCTACGAGCAGGCCCTCGCCGACGTCGGCATCCCCTACCAGCTGCGCGGCGCCGAGCGGTTCTTCGACCGCCCCGAGGTGCGCAAGGCGATCAACGCCCTGCGCGCCGCCGCCCGCTTCGGCGGCAACGACGCCCTCCTCGAGGACGTCGTCGACCTGCCCTCCCAGGTGCGCGCGGTCCTGTCCGGCGAGAACTGGACGCCCCAGCCGCCGGCCGGTTCCGGTGCGGTCCGGGAGCGCTGGGAGTCGCTGGCCGCCCTGGTGCACCTGGCGCAGGACTTCACCGCCGCCCGAGCGGACGCGACCCTCGCCGACCTGATCGCCGAACTCGACGAGCGCGCGGGCGCCCAGCACGCCCCGACGGTCCAGGGCGTCACCCTCGCCTCCCTGCACTCGGCGAAGGGGCTGGAGTGGGACGTCGTCTTCCTGGTCGGCGTCGCCGAGGGCATGATGCCGATCACCTACGCGCGCACCGACGAACAGATCGAGGAGGAGCGCCGTCTGCTCTACGTCGGCGTCACCCGGGCCCGTGAGCGCCTCCACGTCTCCTGGGCGCTCTGCCGTTCGCCGGGTGGCCGCCCGAACCGCCGGCCCAGCCGGTTCCTCGACGGGCTGCGCCCCGGTTCGGGCAGCGCGTCCGGGCGCGGCGCCGGTGCCGGAGCCGGTGGCGTCGAGCGCGGCTTCGGGAGCGCGACCACGGGCGTGGCGGTCGGGCCGCGCCGGACCCAGCGCACCCCTGCCCGTTGCCGGGTGTGCGGGCGCACCCTGACCGACGGCGGCGAGATGAAGCTGATGCGCTGCGAGGACTGCCCCTCCGACATGGACGAGGGGCTCTACGAGCGGCTGCGGTCCTGGCGCGCGGTCCAGGCCCGGCGGTCCGGGCAGCCCGCGTTCTGCGTCTTCACGGACAAGACGCTGGTCGCGATCGCCGAGACCGCCCCCGAGGAACCGGGCGAACTCGCACGGATCCCGGGCGTCGGCACCCGCAAGCTCAACCGCTACGGAACCGATGTCCTGGCCATCTGCGCAGGCCAGGACCTGGCGGCGGAGGACGGCGACGACTGATCCGAACTCGTCGGAAAAATAGTTTGCGCATGCCCCGGGAATCCCCATAGGTTCTTAGGCACGAGAACAGAGGCCTTCTCCAAGGCCCCGGTTCCGTGCTGTACTTGCATATCCGTCGGACCGGTTCGTCCTGGTCCCCCGAGACGCCGAGAGGAGGCGATTCCAGTGATCATCATCAACACCAACTCCGTCAGCACCGCCAAACTGACCGATCGCTCGAACGTCTCCACGTGCATTCTCGCCGCCTCGAACCTGGGCACCGGTCTGTCCGGCATTCGTGCCGACCGGCCGGCGTCCTCCTCCGTTGCCCCCGTGGGCCTTGTTGCCCGTGACCGCAGCGAGCGACCGACCGAGGCACTGGAAGCGGCAGTAAAGGCACAGGCGAAGGCCTATGCCTTTACGGCGACCGGTGCCGGAGCCCGGAAGCAGACGACGCAGCACCACCTGATGTGGGCCTTCCGTGGGCCAGAACCCTGGAGTGATCCAGCCTGATCGTCGATCAGGCCGGCGCCTTCAGGGCCGCGGAACCCCACCCGGGATCCGCGGCCCTTCTGTTTGTCCCCGACCGGGGACGGCAGAGCGAAGGGGCCTCGGGACAAGAAAAGAACCCGGTACCAAGCCGCCCCCCGGCCCAACAGGGCCGGAACGACCAGACGAGGAAGACGATCCGTGCAACTCGAAGCGCACGCCCCGTCCGTACCGCCTTCCGAAACGATCCCCCCGCCCGGCCTCACGGAGGACTCCACCTTGACCCCGCTTACGGCGCTCACCGCGCTCGACGACGCCATCGAGAACCTCGGCGTACCCGTCCCGTGCCGCTCCTACGACCCGGAGGTCTTCTTCGCCGAGTCGCCCGCGGACGTGGAGTACGCCAAGTCCCTCTGCCGCACCTGCCCGCTGGTCGAGGCCTGCCTCGCCGGCGCCAAGGAGCGGCGTGAGCCCTGGGGCGTCTGGGGTGGCGAGCTGTTCGTCCAGGGTGTCGTCGTCGCCCGGAAGCGGCCGCGTGGCCGCCCGCGCAAGAACCCGGTCACGGCATGAACACCATCGCAGGAACGATCGACCGTCCCGTCACGCACGACCCCAAGAAGCAGGCCCCGATGAAGCCGTCCACCAGCGAGCCCGCAGGCTCCGCGACCCAAGACGTCACCACCACCGGCGCGAACGACTCGCGTCAGAACAGGACCCGCGAGATGCAACTCATCCCAGAAGCCCTGGCTCGTGCTCATATGCGCGACCGGCTGCACGCGGCCGAGCAGGAACGCCGGGCCATGCGCCTGGTGACCGCTCGCCGGATGCAGCGTCGGGCCGAGCGCGCCTCGCTGCGTGCTCGCCGGGCGCTCGCCATGGCCGTGATGCAGTGACCCTTCTCACCTGAAGCGGTGGCCTCCCGGCAGGGGAGGCGAAGCTCTCCACGCGGGGGCCGGTCCGTCCGAACGGACCGGCCCCCCGCGGCGCGTTGTGCCACGGATGCCGGCGACACGACCGAGGGGCGGCCGGCCCGGCCGCACGATCCGCCAGCCCCGGCGGCCGCTCACGCCCCGGCGGCCGCTCACGCCTCGGCGACCGACTCCTCCGCCTCCAGGCCCTCGTCGGCGACGAATCCCGGAAGCCATTCCTCCAGTTCCTCCCGCAGCCGCACCGTCGCACCGAGCTGGCACAGCACGCCGATCGTGCTGAGCGTCACCCGGTGGATCAGTAGGTAGGCCGGAGGGAGGTTGAGCTGCCTGCCCAGCTGGTAGGCGGGGGAGCGCGGGTCGGCGATCCGGGCCGCCTGGCTGCGCATCCAGTCACGCGTGAACGTGAACTCGTCGACCACCGCCGGTTCGATGATCGGCAGGAGGTAGTCGAGGACGGCGTCGGGCTCCAGCGCGATGGACTCCTTGACGAAGCCCTCCTCGCGCAGCAGCTCGTAGACCGCTCCCGCCTCGCCGTCGAGGGTCATGCGCAAGGAGGTGCCGATCGGCTCGGGCAGACCGCCCGGGAGCCGGTCGACGGTGCCGAAATCCAGGACGCCCAGGCGCCAGTCGTCCTCGCCCTCAGGGCCACCGGGCACGAGACGGAAGTTGCCGGGGTGCGGGTCGGCGTGCAACAGGCCGGTGCGGGCCGGCCCGGAGAAGAGGAAACGCGACAGCAGCTGGCCGGCGCGGTTGCGCTGCTCGGGGGTGCCGGCGGAGATCACCTCGGACAGGGGGACGCCGTCGATCCACTCCGTTACCAGGACCTGGTCGCACTGGTGGACCACCGCCGGGACCACGACATCGGGATCGTCGGTGAACTCCTCCGCGTGGGCCTGCTGGGCCTGCGCCTCCAACCCGTAGTCCAGTTCCTCCGAGACGCGGTCCCGCAGTTCGGTGATCAGCGGCTTGATGTCCATGCCGGGGATGAGAGGCCCCAGCAGCTTGGCGAAACGACTCAGTTGATTCAGGTCCGAGAGCAGGGCCTCGCCCGCGCCGGGGTACTGGACCTTGACCGCCACCTCCCGCCCGTCGTGCCACACCGCACGGTGCACCTGGCCGATCGAGGCGGCCGCGGCAGGCTTGTCGTCGAACGTGAGGAACAGTTCGGACCAGTCCTCGCCGAGCCGCTCCGCGAGCACGGAGTGCACCGTGCGGGTCGGCATGGGCGGCGCCGCCTCCTGGAGCTTGGTGAGGGCTGCGCGGTAGGGGCCGGCGACCTCCTCGGGCAGTGCGGACTCGAAGACGGACAGGGCCTGCCCGAACTTCATCGCACCGCCCTTCAACTCGCCCAGGACCTTGAACAGCTGCTCCGCGGTGCGCTGTTGCAGCTCGCGCCCGACGATCTCCGCGGACTCTCCCACGATCCTTTTGCCCAGGCCCCAGGTGGCCCGGCCCGCGATGCCGAGCGGGAGCGCGGCGAGCTTGGCGGTCCGGGTGACCGCCTTCCGGGGAAGATCAGACATGCGCCCTCCAGGTCCCAGAAAGCCGCGCCGCGTCTGCCGTACGGCGTAACTCCTTCGAATGCCGTTGCTCCGCCATTGTCGCGCGCGACTCCGTGTCCTCGGAGAAGGTGTGTTCCTCATTACCTTTCTCCGCTGCCTCGCACGGGCATGCGGGGTGTGCCCACACCGGTCGCGCATGCCACTGGAGGGCCGGCACGGACACCTCCCAGCGGGCGCCCGCGCTGGACGGGAGCGTGCCGTCGAGAAAGGCCAGCGCATGCGCCGCCGCCAGCCCCGCGACCGTGGTGGCCAGCGTCAGGTCGCAGGCGCGGACGGCGCGCCGCGTCCCGGAGTGCCACTGCGCGACCAGCCGGGGCCAGGCCGGGTCCCGGTCGGTACGCGTTTGGTGAAGGCACCCCGCGCAGGCCGTCTCGCCGGGCAGGACGAGCGGGCCCACCACTCCGGTCGCCTCCACCACCCCGGCGTGGAGATGCGGTGTGCCCGAGGCGATCAAGGACTCCGTCTCGGACGGAGCCGGAGCGTGCACGGACACGTCGTCCCTCGGGGCCAGGACCACCAGGGAGAAACCGGGCACATCCGCCCCGGCCGGTGAGCGGGTGCTCCTGCGGGGTGGTCTGTCCGGCGCGGCCCGGCGCACCGCACGACGGGCGGACTCGTCCCGGCGCTCACCGACCGTCTCGGCGGGCAGCCCGCCCGGGGCGACGTCCCCCGGCTCCACCACGCCGCCGTCGCGCACGTCCACCTCACCGACCCCGGCGCCCGAGAGCAGCGAGGCCACCACGGCGCCCACCCGGCCCGCGCCCCGTACCTGCACGCGCAGCCGACGCCTGGTGGCCAGGTGCTCGATGGCCCCGCCCGGTTCCGACGTGGTCAGCGACAGCGACGCGAGGTCCGGGCGCAGCCGGTCCATGACGTCCTTCTTCTCCCGCAGGGCGGCTCCCTCCGCCCCGCCCCCGCGTGCGTCGTCGAGCAGACCGGCCCGCGCCAGCCGCCGCACCAACTGATCCACGTGCCCGTCCGGCAGGTCCATCCGGCGCCCCTCCTCACGCAGGAGAGGGAGACCGCGGGTGCCGTCCAGCAGGTCCAGGAAACTGCCCGTCGCCGTGTCCACCGGGCCGAGCGTCAGCGCGTGCGCCGGGGCCAGCCCGAACTGCACGGTGTTCAGGTCACGCCAGCCGCGCCGCAGCGCGGGCTTCACCATCGGATGCATCGAAGGCCCCCGTCAGCCTGGAATCTCCCCGTACGCCGACGGAGCGGGGCCATGGGGCGACCTGGCTCCGCCGACGACTGCCAGCATGCCCGGCGACGCCGGAGGGCGCCGAAAGTTGTCCACAGGGAACGGAATTTATCGTACAAATCCGTCGTACGAGGCAAAAGTGAGGTGCGGGATCGAAACCGAACCGTCCCGGAGCCGGGACTTCCCCCGTGCGCAACGGGTAACGTCGGGGCGTGCCCGCCGACCCACCGCACCGCGCCGGAACGCCACAGCGCAGCACGACGAGCCAGCCGCCGAGCGGCTCATGGGCGAGCGCGATCGAAGTCCGCAGGAGCGCCCGTCGGCGCCGGACGGTCTCCGCCTACCGTGAGGGCGATCGCACCGTCGTGCTCATCCCCGCCCGGATGTCCGAGGCCGAGGAGCAACGCTGGGTGAGCGTCATGCTCGACAAGCTCGCCGCCCAGGAGAGCCGCCGGCGAGCCCCCGGCGACGCCGAACTGGCCGAACGCGCCGAGCGGCTGTCGGCCCAGTACTTCGCGGGCCGGGCCCGGCCCGCCACGGTGCGCTGGGTCACCAACCAGAACACCCGCTGGGGCTCGTGCACCCCCGCCGAGGGCAGCATCCGCCTGTCGCACCGTCTCAAGGGCATGCCGGAGTACGTCGTCGACTACGTGCTCCTCCACGAGCTGGCGCATCTGCTGGTGCCCGGCCACGGCCCCGACTTCTGGCGGCTGCTGGAGGCCTACCCGCGCACCGAGCGGGCCCGCGGCTACCTGGAAGGGGTGGTCGCGGCCGAGCGGCTGCCCCACCCGCCCGGAACCCGCGGGGAGTGAGCCCCCGCGCGCGGGACGTCCGGCGGTGTACCGCGCGGGTTGTGTACCGGGTCTGTACCGACATCGTCCGATCTCCGGGTTTGCCGTTAGCCTGACGCGACGCACTCGCAATCGGGATGGGGGACGGTCGTTACGCATGTCCAGGCAATTCCAACGCGGCCACAAGGCCAGGATCAGTGACCTCACCGCGGGCACGGATCTGTACGTAGGCGTGCAGATCTCCGGTCCCGGCCTGACCTTCGACATCAGCTGCTTCGGCCTCGACGCCGACGAGCGGCTCTCGGACGACCGGTACTTCGTCTTCTTCAACCAGCCGAAGACCCCCGAGGAGTCGGTCCAGCTCCTGGGCCCTCAGGCGGGCGACACGGAGTCCTTCCGCGTCACTCTGGACCGGATCCCCCCGCAGATCCGGAAGCTGTCCTTCACCGCGACCCTCGACGGCGCCGGCCAGATGTCGCAGATCGCCCCCGGCTACCTGCGGATCGTCGCGGGCGGCCAGGAGGTGGCCCGCTACTCCTTCGACGGCTCGGAGTTCTCCACCGAGCGCGCCGTGATGCTGGGCGACTTCTACCTCAAGGACGTGTGGCGCTTCGCGGCCGTCGGGCAGGGTTTCGACGGCGGTCTGGACGCGCTGCTGAAGAACTTCGGCGGCGAGGTCGCCGAGGAAGAGGCGCCCGCCGCCGCGCCCCAGCCGCAGTCCGGTGCCGCTCCCGGTTTCGCCCCGCCCGCCCAGGCGTCCGCGCCACCCGCGTTCGGCGCCCCGTCCGCCCCCGCTCCGGCCCCCGCCCCGCAGCAGCCGCAGCCCGCGGCACAGGGCTTCGCCCCGCCGGCCGGCCCGTCTCCGGCCGCGACCCAGCCGCCGGTGCACGCCGCACCGACGATCGTCGCGCCCATGACCCCGCCCGGCGGAGTACAGGTCCCGCCGCCGTCCCCGGCCCCCGCGCCGTACGGCCCGCCCGGCCAGCAGCCGCCGTACGGCCAGCAGCCGCAGCAGCAGCCGTACGGCCAGCCCGGCGCGCCGACCGCTCCGCCGCCGCCCGGTTACGGCCAGCCCCCGGCGCCGCAGGCCCCCACGCCGCCGCCGGGCTACGGGCAGCCGACCCCGCCGCCCGGCTACGGACAGCAGCCGGCGTTCGGTCAGGTGCCGGGCCAGCAGACCTACGGCGTGCCGCAGGGCGCGCCCCAGGGCGGCGCCGGTGTGGCCGCGGCCCTCCAGCAGTTCAAGGAGACGCCGACCGGGCAGCGCTGGACACAGCAGAACCGGAAGCTGATCCGCGTCGACCTCGGCGTCGGCGGCCAGCCCGTGCTGGCCCGGCAGGGCAGCATGGTGCTCTACCAGGGCAAGGTCGACTTCAGCTACAAGGGCGCCGGTTTCGCCGGCCGGATCGTCGGCAACGCGACCGGTCAGGAGATGCAGCTGATGCGCTGCACCGGCCAGGGACAGGTGTTCCTCGCCGAGGACTCCACGATGCTGCACCCCATCGAGCTCCAGGGCGACGGCATCTGTGTCTCCGCGGAGAACGTCCTCGCCTTCGACGAGAGCCTCCAGTACGAGGTGCGCCGCATCGAGGGGCACGGGATCCCCGGCGGCGCCCTCTTCACCATGCAGTTCACGGGCACCGGCACCATCGTCGTGAAGACGCACGGCACGCCCGTCGTCCTGCCGGTCACGCCCACGACCTTCGCCGACTGCAACGCCGTCGTCGCCTGGTCGGCCGCGGCCCAGGTCGTCGTCTCCAGCCAGGTGCGCATGCGCCGCAACGCCTATCCGGGCGACACGGGAGAGAGCGTGAACCTCCAGTTCCGGGCCGCTCCCGGCAACTTCATCGTCGTCCAGCCGTACGAGGTCTGAGGGAGCCCGTCATGAACCAGCCGCTCGCGGGCTACGCCCCCGCACCCGTCACCGCCCGCATGGAGAACCACGGCAACCACATGCTGAAGGTGGCCCTCCAGACCGGGAGCGACCTCCTCGCGCGCGTGGGCTCGATGGTCGCCTACGAGGGCTTCATCCAGTACGAGCCCAACCCGCCGGCCGTGCGCCAGATCGCGCGCGACTGGATGACCGGCGAGGGCGCGCCCCTGATGAAGTGCTCCGGCGACGGCCTGCTCTACCTCGCCGACTACGGCGCGAACGTCGTCGTGATCAACCTCAACGGCGACGGCATCTCCGTCAACGCCACCAACCTGCTCGCCTTCGACGCCCACCTCACCTGGGGAGTCGAGCGGGTCAAGGGGATGGCGAAGTTCGCCGGACAGGGCTTGTGGAACACCAAGATCTCCGGTCAGGGATGGGTCGCGCTGACCTCCCGGGGCAAGCCGATCGTCGTCGACTGCGGCGGCGGCGAGAACGAGACCTACGTCGACCCGGACGCGCTCGTCGCCTGGTCCCCGAACCTGAAGGTCAAGGGCAAGCGCAGCTTCAAGGCACAGTCGCTGATCGGCCGGGGCAGCGGCGAGGCCTACCAGATGGCCTTCTCCGGAGAGGGCATCGTCGTCGTCCAGCCCAGCGAGGACAGCACCGACCGCCTTCGGGTCCGGGGCTGAGGGGGAGCCAGAGTCACCATGCAGAGCCCGCTTTTCGCCTACAACGACCAGCAGACCCAGGAACGCTGGAGCCTGCAGAACAAGCAGATGCTCCGCGTCGCCCTGGAGGGCCACGACGACGTCCTCGCCCGCAAGGGCACGATGGTCGCCTACCAGGGCCTCGTGGAGTTCGACGCCGAGTTCCAGAGCAACAGCCAGTCACGCGCGCGTGCGCGGACCGGCGAGGGCCTGGACCTGATGCGCTGCCACGGGCAGGGCATCGTCTACCTCGCCAACCTCGCCCAGCACATCCACGTCGTGGAGGTCGACCACGAGGGACTGACCGTCGACAGCAGTTACGTCCTCGCCATGGACTCCGCGCTGCACCACGAGGTCATCGCCGTCGACAGCCTCTACGGCATCTCCGGCTCCGGGAAGTACCAGCTCAACATCACCGGCCGTGGCCGGGTCGCCCTGATGACCTCGGGCGCGCCCCTGATGCTGCAGGTCACGCCCGACAAGTACGTCAACTGCGACGCCGACGCGATCGTCGCATGGTCCACCGGGCTGCGGGTGCAGATGCAGGCGCAGACGCACTCCTCCGGGGTGTGGCGGCGTCGCGGCAACACCGGTGAGGGCTGGGAGCTGAGCTTCATGGGAACCGGCTTCGCGCTCGTCCAGCCGAGTGAACTGCTGCCGCCCCAGAACGCCCAGATCGGCTCCGGCCTCGCCGCGCAGTACGGCATGGGCCAGCAAGGGGCGCGGACGCAGAACCAGGGCAACGCCTGGAGCTGACCGTCCGGAAAGCAGACGTAAGGGGCGACCGCCTGGCCGGCCGCCCCTTACGCGTACCGCCTCACAGACGCGTCCGTGCCGCCTCCAGCAGGCGGACGACCGACTCGTCCGCCACCTCCGCGACCGCCTCGTAGGGGAACCAGCGCAGGTCGAGGGACTCGTCGCTGATGGCCTGGGTGGCGCCGGGCGGGGCCAGGGCCGCGTACTGGACGTCGAAGTGCCAGTGGCACGGGGCCGGGATCGGATGACGGTCCAGCCGGACCGGGCCGCCCGGCAGCAGTGTCAGGCCCGGGATGCCGGACTCCTCGGTGGCCTCGCGCAGGGCGGCCGCCGCCAGGGAGGCGTCCTGCGGCTCGCAGTGGCCGCCCATCTGGAGCCACATCCGCAACTTCCTGTGCAGGGTCAGCAGCACCTGCCCCCGATCGGGGTCGATCACCAGGGCGCTGGCCGTCAGGTGCCCTGCCTCGCAGGCCTTCCACATGGCGTCCGGGTGCGCTGCCAGGTGGTCGAGGTACTCCTGGCGCAACTCGTCCTGGTCCCCGTACGCCTTCAGTGCGAGAACCGCGTCGTCGTGCAGGCTCACTCGGTGCTGTCGCCCTTGCCCTCGTCGGTGTCGTCGTCCTTCTTCAGGTGCGGCTTCTCTCCGGAACCGGAACCGGGACCCGAGCCCGAGCCGGAACCCGCGCCGCCGCTCGCCGCCTCGCCGAGCATCTTGTCCCACTCGGAGAAGTCCATCTGCTCGCGGTGCACGAAGCCGTCCGGGTCGTCCAGGTCGGCGGCCGTCGGCAGCATGTCCGGGTGCGCCCACAGCGCGTCACGGCCGTCCACACCGCGCGCGTCCGTCAGCGAGGCCCACAGCCGGGACGCGTCCCGCAGGCGCCGCGGGCGCAGCTCCAGTCCGATCAGCGTCGCGAAGGTCTGCTCCGCCGGACCGCCCGTGGCACGACGGCGGCGCAGGGTCTCGCGCAGTGCGTCCGCGGACGACAGGCGGGGCTTGGCGGCCGCGTGGACCACCGCGTCGACCCAGCCCTCCACCAGTGCCAGAGCCGTTTCCAGACGTGCCAGGGCGGCCTTCTGCTCCGGGGTGTCCTCCGGCTGGAACATGCCCTGCTGAAGGGCGTCCTGCAGCTGCTCGGGATTCTGCGGATCGAACTGCCCGACCACGTCCTCCAGCTTCGCCGTGTCCACCTTGATCCCGCGCGCGTAGCCGTCGACCGCGCCGAACAGGTGCGAGCGCAGCCACGGCACGTGCGCGAACAGGCGCTGGTGGGCGGCCTCGCGCAGGGCCAGGTAGAGCCGCACCTCCTCCTTCGGGACGCCCAGGTCCTTGCCGAACGACTCGATGTTCAGCGGCAGCAGCGCGGCCTTGCCGGCCGGACCGAGCGGCAGGCCGATGTCGGTCGAACCGACGACCTCGCCCGCCAGTACGCCCACGGCCTGCCCGATCTGCGAGCCGAACATGGCGCCGCCCATCGAGCGCATCATGCCGATCAGCGGGCCGGCCATGGCCTGCATCTCCTCGGGCAGGACATCGCCCATGGCCGCGCCGACCCGCTCGGCGACCGGGTCGACCAGCTCCTTCCACGCGGGCAGGGTGGCCTCGACCCACTCGGCGCGCGACCACGCCACGGCGGTGCCGGCGCCGGACGGCAGTGAGGTCGCGTCGTCCAGCCACAGGTCGGCCAGGCGGACGGCCTCCTGCACGGCGGTCCGCTCGGCGGGGCCGACGCTCGCGTCCTTGACGCCGTCGGAGGTGCCCTGGGAGACCGTCTGGCGGGCGATCTGCTTGGCCATGTCCCAGTTCACCGGGCCGCCCTCGTAGGAGAGCATCTGGCCCAGCTGCTGGAACGCCGCGCCCAGGTCGTTGGGGTTCAGCGAGCCGAACATGGCGGCGAGGGGATTGTCCGCGCCCGGGCCGCCGAAGCCTCCGGCGCCGGGCAGCCCGCCGAAGCCGAACGGGTTGGCCGGTCCCTGACCACCGCCGCCCTGCGGGTCCTTCTTCTTGCCCTCGTCGCCGTCGTCCGGCTCCTCCGGCGGAAGGCCGAATCCGAATGGGGTGTCACTCACGGGATTCCTCGGCTGGTAAGGCCACCGGCTCTGGTCCGGCGGCGCGGCTGCCCTGCAACACCCCCCAGCGTAGACACCCGGGCTCGATCGGGCCTCGGTGCTTCGCCGACTCGCGGCCTGCGGCAGGATGGATGCCACCTGGTACGAACGCGTCACTCGCGCCCGTATGGAAAACAACCGCTGGAGACACCTGGTGAGTTCCCCAGATCCGCAGGTTCGCGCAGCGCGAAACCCGTCGACCCCGGGCGGGCCGCGCGGCCCCGTCGTCGCCGTGACCGGCGCCGCGACCGGGGTGGGCGCGCTGCTGACCGAGCGGCTCGCCGCGTCCGACGAGATCAAGCAGGTCATCGCCATCGACGAGCGGCGGGGCGAGTGCGACGCGGCGCAGTGGCACATCCTCGATGTCCGCGACCCGGCGATCGCCGAGAAGTTGCGCGGCGCGGACGTTGTCGTCCATCTGGCGCTCGATCTCGACCTGGGGAGCGAAGCCGCCGCCCGAACGGCCTACAACGTGCGCGGGACCCAGACGGTGCTGACCGCCGCCGCGGCCGCCGGGGTGCACCGCGTGGTCCTGTGCACCTCCGCGATGGTCTACGGCGCGCTGCCGGACAACGAGCTGCCGCTGTCGGAGGACGCGGAACTGAAGGCCACGGCGGAGGCGACCGGCGTCGGGGACCTCCTGGAGATCGAGCGGCTCGCCCGCCGCGCCCCGCGCGCCCATCCCGGTCTCAACGTCACCGTGGTCCGGCCGGCGGTGCTGGTGGGCGGCACGGACACCGCGCTGACCCGGTACTTCGAGTCGCCCCGGCTGCTGGTCGTCGCCGGATCCCGGCCGGTCTGGCAGTTCTGCCACGTCGAGGACCTGTGCGGGGCCCTGGAGTACGCCGTCCTGGAGAAGGTCGACGGGGAACTCGCCGTCGGGTGCGACGGATGGCTGGAGCAGGAGGAGGTCGAGGAGCTGAGCGGGATCCGGCGGATGGAGCTGCCGTCGACGGTGGCGCTCGGCGCGGCGGCCCGGCTGCACCGGATCGGACTCACACCGTCCCCGGCGGGGGACCTGGCGTACACGATGTACCCGTGGGTGGTGAGCGGCAGCCGGCTGCACGACGCCGGGTGGCGGCCCCGTTGGACCAACGAGGAGGTACTGGCGGAGCTGCTGGAGGAGGTCTCCGGGCGGCACACCGTGGCCGGGCGGCGACTGGGCCGGAAGGACGCGACGGCCGCGGGGGCCGCGGGGGCGACCGTGGCTCTGCTCGGCGCCGCCGCCGTGGTGCGCCGGGCACGCAAGGCGCGGCGGCGGTAGCGGTAGCGGTGGTCGGAGGGCCGGCCCTCCAGGGGGGCGCCCCGTCTCCTTCTCCCTCCCGGGCCCGGGGCTGTGTCTCCCTCCCGGACCCGACCGACCCTCCCGGCGAGGGACCCCACCGGACGGGCGGAGACACCTCTGTAAAAAGCTCCTCTGCAGGAGGCTCCAGGCCCTACGCGCGCGTGCCGGGTGATTCCGCTGTTCCCCCCTGTCTGCGGGGTGCGGCACGATGGAGCCATGGCACCCAGCAACGATCACCCCGGTGAGCAGGTCGCGCAGGACCCCGTCAAGCTGATCGAGATCCGGGACGGCGCGCTGTCCCTGGACGAGGTCTTCCGGGCCGTCGGGGACGACGCGGCCGGTGGGACGGCACTGTTCGTGGGAACCGTGCGCAACCACGACGGCGGTGCCGACGTGGACAGCCTCGGCTACTCGAGTCATCCCAGCGCCGAGGCGGAGATGCGGCGGATCGCGGAGAAGGTCGTCGCCGAGTACCCGGTGCGGGCGCTCGCCGCCGTGCACCGGGTGGGGGACCTCAGGGTCGGCGATCTCGCGGTCGTCGTCGCCGTGTCCTGTCCGCACCGCGGCGAGGCCTTCGAGGCCTGCCGCAGGCTGATCGACGACCTCAAGCACGAGGTGCCCATCTGGAAGCACCAGAGGTTCTCCGACGGCACCGAAGAATGGGTCGGTGCGTAGCGCCGTCGTTGAGGGGTGGTGGTCGGGTGGCGGGAGGGCGGGTCGGTGCGTAGCGCCGTCGTTGAGGGGCGGTGGCCGGGCGGGTCGGGGAGCGCTGAACCGGCCGCCCGTCCGGTTGCGTAACCCCACCCCTGCCGTGAGCGTTGTCAGTGCGGAAGGTTAATCTGCTGATCAGTCAGCTGCGGTCGCACGTGGGGTTGGGAGGTCGGCATGGGGGCGCTCGCCTGGTTGCTGATTCCGCTGGTCGCCGCGATCGGTGCGGGTCTGTGGGGCAGTTGGGCCAACCGCACGCGCAGAGCCCGCGGCGACGGTCCCGAGCTGGACGGATACGCCCGCTTCCGCGCGGCCATGGAGAGGTCCCACTCGGGCACCTGAGGTCCGTGACCCGGGCGGTGGCCCTGACAGTGCGCCGACAGAGGCGTCCCGTACTGTCGAGTCATGCCACGCCGCACCGCGACGATGCTCGCCTCCACCCTGATGCTGATCGCGCTCCTCTGCGCGGGAGTACTCATCCGCGTGCCGTACGCGGAGATGTCCCCGGGGCCGACGGTGAACACGCTCGGAGAGCACGGCGGCGAGCCGGTGCTCCAGATCGCCGGGCGCAAGACCTACCCGGCCGACGGTCACCTCAACATGACGACCGTGCGGGTGACCAGCGCCGACTACCGGATGAACCTCGTCGAGGCGGTCTACGGCTGGCTCGCGCACGACAACAAGGTCGTCCCGCACGACACGCTCTACCCGGACGGCAAGACCGAGGAGCAGTCCACCCAGGAGAACGCCGAGGAGTTCAGCCAGTCCCAGGAGAGCGCCAAGGTCGCCGCCCTGAAGGAGCTCGACGTCCCGGTGCAGTCCTGGGTGATCGTCTCCACCGTCGTGAAGGGCTCGCCCGCCGAGGGCCGGCTGCACGCCGGAGACGTGATCAAGGACGTGGACGGTACGGCGGTGAAGGCGCCCTCCGACGTCGCGAAGCTGGTGACCAAGCACAAGCCCGGCGAGGACGTCGTCTTCACCATCGTGCCGGCGAAGGACCAGGCCGCCGCCGAGAAGGCGCGGAAGACGGCGACCAGGACCCAGAAGGTCACGATCAGGACGGCGGCCTCCGACGACGGCGCGCAGAAGCGGGCCGTCGTCGGGATCTCCGCCGGCACCGACCACACGTTCCCGTTCACCATCGACATCAAGCTCGCCGACGTCGGCGGCCCGAGCGCCGGCCTGATGTTCGCGCTCGGCATCTACGACAAGCTCACCCCGGGCAGCCTGACCGGCGGGAAGTTCGTCGCCGGCACCGGCACCATCGACGACGACGGCAAGGTCGGCCCGATCGGCGGCATCCAGCTGAAGACCGTCGGCGCCCGCGACAAGGGCGCCCAGTACTTCCTGACGCCGGCCGACAACTGCGCGTCCGCAGCCAAGGACACCCCGAGCGGGCTGACGCTCGTCAAGGTGAACACCATCGAGGACGCCCTGGGTGCCCTGAAGGACATTCGCAGCGGCGACACCGCCGACCTGCCGAAGTGCACGGCCGGCAAGTCCTGAGGCGACGCCGGGAGGCCGCCGGGCCGTGCGGCGACGCCGTGGGGGTTATTCCTCGAACGTCGCCGACAGGGCCTCCGCAAGGCCCGGGACCAGCTCCGAACCGGTGAGGACCTCCGTCGGCGAGTCCTTCTCGCGCAGCCGCAGGGCCGAGTCCCGGGTGCCGTCGCGCAGGACCGCCACCGTCATCCGCACCTCCTGGCGGTCGGGGTGATCGGCCACCCACCGCGTCAGCTTCGCCCCGCTCAGCCCCTGCGGGACCTGGGCCTCGGCGGACGGGGGCAGCATCAGACGCTCCACGGTCAGCGCGCAGCCGGCTACGGCGTCGGGCCAGGCGATCGTCGCGAGGAACTCGTCGAGCGGCTTGTCCGTTGGCACTTCGTCCTGCTCGATCGGGGTGAGACCGGTGGTCTCGGGCGCGTCCTCCAGACCGAGCTGGGCGGCGAGCGCGGGTTCCTGGGTCCGCAGCCGTGCGGTGTCTACGAGGGCGAAAAGGCGGGCGGGCTGGTCCCAGCCGAGGCCGGAGGCGTACTCGTCGATCTCGAGTACGGCCCGGGTGAGCGGGCTCGCCGCCATGGGAGTGTTGGACATGGTCACAATCCTGCCTCGTTCCCGGCCGGAATCGGGAACCGAGTAAACGGTGAGTAAGTTGCATAGGTGTGGGCCCACGATCACAGGGGGCCACGGAGGGTCCACGAAGACGCGGACCTGACGGATCAACAGCGAACTTCGGGGTGCGAACCTTGGCTTTCCAGATGCCGGACCGCGGCGGAGGCCCGACCGGGCCACGGATCAGAGTGGGCCGCCCGTCCCGGCGGGTCCGGACTCTGCTCATGACACTGGGCGTGCTTGCCGTCCTGGCCATGGCGTTCACCATGTTCGCCGGGTTCTGGACGGACTGGCTCTGGTACCGGTCGGTGGACTACTCCTCCGTGTTCACGACCACCCTGTCGACCAAGATCGGACTCTTCTTCGTCTTCGGTCTGCTGATGGCCCTCGCGGTCGGGTTCAACATCTGGCTGGCCCACCGCCTGCGGCCGCCGCTGAGCGCCATGTCGATGGAGCAGCAGAGCCTCGACCGGTACCGCATGGGCATCGCGCCTTACAAGAAGTGGCTGCTGCTCGGGATCACCGCCCTCGTCGGACTGATCGCCGGCGCCTCGGCGTCGGGGCAGTGGCGGACCTGGCTGATGTGGATCAACGGCGTGTCCTTCGGGCAGAAGGACCCGCAGTTCCACCTCGACGTGTCCTTCTACGCCTTCGACCTGCCCTGGTACCGGTTCCTGCTCGGCTTCGGCTTCGCCGCCACGATCCTCTCCCTGATCGCCGCCGCGCTCACCCACTACCTGTACGGCGGGCTGCGCGTCACCAGTCCCGGCGCGCGCGCCACGGCCGCGGCCACCGGACACCTGTCGGTGCTGCTGGGCATCTTCGTCGCCCTCAAGGCGGTCGCGTACTGGCTCGACCGGTACGGCCTGGCGGTGAAGTCCAGCGACTTCAAGGCGACCGACAACTGGACCGGCCTGCGCTACGTCGACGCCAACGCCTACCTGCCGGCCAAGACGATCCTGTTCTGCATCGCGGTCATCTGCGCCCTGCTGTTCTTCGCCACGCTGTGGCGGCGCACCTGGCAGCTGCCCGTCATCGGCTTCGGCCTGATGGTGCTCTCCGCGATCCTGATCGGCGGCCTCTACCCGGCCATCGTCCAGAAGTTCCAGGTCCAGCCCAACGAGCAGGCCAAGGAAGCGCCGTACGTCGAGAAGAACCTCAAGGCGACGCGCGAGGCCTACGGCATCGAGGGCACCCAGGTCACCGACTACTCGGGGACGAGCAAGACCGAGGACAAGACGACGCTGCGCGACGACGTGGCCGGCGCGGCGAGCATCCGCGTCCTGGACCCGAACATCGTGTCGCCGACCTTCCAGCAGCTCCAGCAGATCCGGAAGTACTACGCCTTCCCGACCAACCTGGACGTGGACCGCTACAGCGTGAACGGCCAGGACCAGGACACGGTCATCGGTCTGCGCGAGCTGAACCTCGCGGGCGTGGACAAGCAGAACTGGATCAACAACCACTTCCGCTACACCCACGGCTACGGCGTGGTCGCCGCCAAGGGCACCACCGCCGACGCCGACGGCCGTCCGGCCTTCACCGAGTCCAACCTGCCGTCGGAGGGCGTGCTCGGCAAGTACGAGCAGCGGATCTACTACGGCGAGAAGACGACCACGTACTCGATCGTCGGCGGTCCCCAGAAGGAGATCGACTACTCCGACGACCAGGGTGAGAAGACCACCAGCTACACCGGCAAGAGCGGCGTCAACCTCTCCAGCCCGGTCAACCGGGCGGCGTACGCGGTGGCGTTCGGCGAGCCGCAGATCCTGTACTCCGGTGCGATCGGCGAGGGCTCGAGGATCCTCTACAACCGCACGCCCAAGGAGCGCGTCGAAGCGGTCGCCCCGTGGCTGACCATCGACGGCGACGCCTACCCGGCGGTCGTGGGCGACCGGGTGCAGTGGATCGTCGACGCGTACACCACGACCAACGGCTACCCGTACGCCTCGCGGACCACCCTCGGCGACACGACGGCCGACTCGCTGACCGCCACCAACAACAACCGCGCGGTGGTGGCCCAGCAGAACCAGGTCAACTACATCCGCAACTCGGTGAAGGCGACCGTCGACGCGTACACCGGCGAGGTCAAGCTCTACCAGTGGGACACCAAGGACCCGGTCCTGAAGACCTGGATGAATGCCTTCCCCGGCACGGTGGAGAAGAAGTCGGAGATCTCCACCGCGCTGATGGCCCATCTCCGTTACCCGCAGGACCTGTTCAAGGTCCAGCGTGAGCTGCTCACCCGCTACCACGTGAAGGACGCGACGACGTTCCTCAGCGGCAGCGAGGTCTGGCAGGTGCCCAACGACCCGACCAACCAGTCGAACGACGCGGTGCCGCCGTACTACCTGAGCATGAAGATGCCCGACCAGAAGGCACAGGCCTTCTCGCTGACGACGACGTTCACGCCCAACGGCCGGGACAACCTCAGCGCGTTCATGGCGGTCGACTCCGAGGCCGGCACCTCCGGCTACGGCAAGATCAGAGTCCTGAAACTGCCGACCAGCACGACCGTCGACGGACCCAAACAGGTACAGAGCCAGTTCAACTCCGAACAGGACATCGCCGAGTCCATCAGGCTCCTGAAGGGCGGTGACTCGGAGGTCGAGTACGGCAACCTGCTGACGGTGCCGCTCGACGGAGGACTGCTGTACGTGGAGCCGGTCTACGTACGCGGCGGTGGACTCAAGTACCCGCTGCTGCGCAAGGTGTTGGTGTCCTACGGAGGTGTCACCGCCTTCGAGGACTCCCTCGACGAGGCCCTCAACAAGGTCTTCGGCACGGAGGGGGCGACACCGAAGCCGCCGGCGGACGACGGTGGCACCACCACCCCGCCACCGGCGACCGGCAACGCGACGGTCCAGGAGGCGCTGCAGGACGCCCAGAAGGCCTTCACCGCGGGCCAGGAGGCCCTCAAGAAGCCCGACTGGGAGGCGTACGCCAAGGCGCAGGCGGATCTCGAGGCCGCACTGAAGCGGGCCGAGGACGCGCAGGCCGCGGCGGACAACAACGCCAACGGCAGCCCGAGTCCGAGCAGCTCGCCGAGCGCGAGCGCCAAGCCGGGCACCAGCGCCAGTCCCGAGCCGAGCCCGAGCGGCAGTTCCAGCGGCTGATCAAGAACCATCCCGCGTCGTGGTACGGTTGTGGAACACGACGCGGGGTGGAGCAGCTCGGTAGCTCGCTGGGCTCATAACCCAGAGGTCGCAGGTTCAAATCCTGTCCCCGCTACTCCAGGCGAAGGCCCGGATCCTGAAAAGGATCCGGGCCTTCGTGGTGTGCGAACGCATGTCCTCGCAAGAGGCACCGCCGTGCCGGCGTGGGGAGTTGAGGCATCTGTGTTTGACTTGTCTCTCTGTGGGCATGTCGACAAAACGCTGAAGTGACCTCACGGACTGCGGTATACCAGGTGTGACCGGGTTGCAGGTGGTGCGACGATGGACGTTATGGGGGACAAGGCAACTCTGTTCGAGACAGGGCGATTTGTGCAGCCTTCCGGTGTGGAAGGTACCCCGGACGAGACCTCGGAGGAGACTCCGGACATGGGTCGGGACGAGACGGGGGACGCCGTCGAGGAGGCGCGCCGACGGCTCGCCGCCGAGGCCGGCGACGTCGAGGCGATGAGCGTCCTCGGGGCCCTGCTGCTGCGCCGCGGCGATCTCGACGGAGCCGAACCCCATCTGCGTGCCGCCACCACGGGGGGCGACCGTGCCGCCGCCAACAACCTCGGTGTTCTCCTCCACCAGCGCGGCTACCCCGACGAGGCCGCCGGCTGGTGGCGGGTCGCCGCCGTCGCCGGCTCCGCGCCCGCGGCGCACGCACTGGGCCGTCACCACCGTGAGCGCGGCGACGAACCCGCCGCCGAGTACTGGCTGCGCCAGGCCGCCGAACAAGGGCACGTCCTGGGTGCCTACGCCCTTGCCGACCTGCTGGAGCACCGGGGTGACCGCCCGGGCGCCGAGCGCTGGATGCGGGCCGCCGCCGAACGCGGGCACCGGGAGGCGGCGTACCGGCTCGCGCGGGCGCTCGACCGCAGGGAGCCGCAGCTCGCCGACGGGCGCTGGGACGCGGCCGACCACGGTGCCGCCGTGCCGGCGGAGGCCGAGCAGTGGTACCGGCAGGCCGCCGCGCGCGGACACCGGCGGGCCGCGCTGCACCTCGGGGCGATCCTGGAGCGTCGGGGCGAGCTGAAGGAGGCAGGGCGCTGGTACCTGACGTCCGCCAAGGACGGCGAGCCCCGGGCGGCCTGTGCCCTCGGCTTCCTGCTGCGTGACGCCGGCGACACCGAGAACGCCGCCATGTGGTGGCTGCGCGCCGCCCAGGACGGCGACGGCAACGCGGCCAACGCGCTGGGCGCCCTGTACGCCGAGCGCAACCAGACCCAGACCGCCGAACGCTGGTACCGGGCGGCCATGGACGCCGGGGACGACAACGGCGCCTACAACCTCGCCCTGCTCTGCGCCGAGCAGGGCCGCACCGCGCAGGCCGAGCAGTGGTACCGGCGCGCCGCGTACGCCGGGCACCGCGAGGCCGCCAACGCGCTGGCCGTCCTGCTGCTCCAGGGCGGGGACGCGTCCGGGGCCGAGCCGTGGTTCTCCAAGGCCGCGGAGGCGGGCAGCGTCGACGCCGCCTTCAACCTCGGGATCCTGTTCGCCGGCCGCGGCGAGGACGCGGTCGCGCTGCGCTGGTACGAGCGGGCGGCGGCGGCCGGGCACACCGAGGCGGCGCTCCAGGTCGGCATCGCCCGGCTGCGGGAGGGCGATGAACAGGCCGCCGAACGGCATCTGCGGTGCGCGGCGGGCGGGGGCAGCGCGGAGGCGGCGTACCGGCTGGCCTCTGTGCTCGACGCCCGTCGGCCGCCCCAGCCGGCGCACGAGCTGGGCGAGATCGTGCACGAGAAGACCGAATGCGAGGAGTGGTACGAGCGGGCGGCGACCCAGGGGCACCGACGTGCGCAGGTGCGGGTCGGGATGCTGGCCGCCGCGCGGGGCGATGTGGTGCAGGCCGCGCGGTGGTACCGGACGGCCGCGGAGGCCGGGTCGCGCAACGGCGCCTTCAACCTGGGGCTGCTGCTCGCGCGGGAGGGCAGTGAGCCCGAGGCCGCCGTGTGGTGGACGCGCGCGGCCGACGCCGGGCACGGACGGGCGGCGTTGCGGCTCGCCCTCGTCTACGCGCGCCGGGGTGAACTGGCGGAGGGGCAGCGATGGGCGGATCGGGCGGTGTCGCTCGGGCCGGACGAGGTGGCCGAACGGGCCGCGCGGCTGCGGGACGCCCTCCGGGAGGAACTGTCGGCGTGAGGTCCGCGGCCCGCCCCGCCGTCCCGGCCGGCATGCCCTGACCTGCGACGGCGGGGTGCGGCGAATCGATTTGCTTCTTCCTGTCGCCGTGACGTAACGTTGCATTCAACGACGCGGGGTGGAGCAGCTCGGTAGCTCGCTGGGCTCATAACCCAGAGGTCGCAGGTTCAAATCCTGTCCCCGCTACTGAAGGCCGAGGGCCGGAATCCGAAAGGGTTCCGGCCCTTAGCTCATGTTCGGACGGTGTCGGATTCAGGCGGTGCCGTATTCAGGCGGTGTCGGAAAACGCGAAGCCCCGGCGTCCAGGACGGATGCCGGGGCTTCTGTGTCGCGTGGATCAGGCGGACACCGAGGCCGCCGACGCGCAGTTCGGGCAGACGCCGCGGTACGTCACCTCGACGCCCGAGACCGTGAAGCCGAAGCGCTCGGTGTCGGGGAGGTCGGCCAGCGGATTGCCGCTCGGGTGGACGTCGCGGATCGCGCCGCACCGGGCGCAGACCAGGTGGTGGTGCGGCCGGTGCGCGTTCGGGTCGTACCGCTTGGCGCGCTTGTCGGTGGCGACCTCGAGCACCTCGCCGAGGGAGACCAGCTCACCGAGCGTGTTGTAGACGGTCGCCCGGGAGATCTCGGGCAGCTTGGCGACGGCCCGCGCGTGGACCTCGTCGGCCGTCAGGTGGACGTGTTCGCCGTCGAGGACCTCGGCCACGACGCGTCGCTGCGCGGTCATTCGCCATCCGCGTCCGCGCAGCCGTTCCAGAAGGTCGCTCATGGCACCAGCCTAACAGGAGGGGGAGGCGAGTCCCGAACAGGTGTGACTTTGGAGGCATGCTTGATTTAGACAATATCCATTGTAGGATCGATCCTGGTTTTGGCCAAGCAACAGGAACGGTCGGGAATGACGCAGAAGACGCACGTGACGCAGGGGCCGCTCACGACGGAGGCCGGCGCGCCGGTGGCCGACAACCAGAACAGCGAGACCGCGGGCGTCGGCGGCCCCGTCCTCGTCCAGGACCAGCTGCTCCTGGAGAAGCTCGCGCGCTTCAACCGTGAGCGCATCCCGGAGCGCGTGGTGCACGCCCGCGGCGCCGGCGCCTACGGCACCTTCACGGTGACCGCCGATGTCACGCCGTACACCAGGGCGGCTTTCCTCTCCGAGGTCGGCAAGCAGACGGAGACGTTCCTGCGGTTCTCGACCGTGGCGGGCAGCCTCGGGTCCGCGGACGCCGTGCGCGACCCGCGCGGGTTCGCGCTGAAGTTCTACACCGAGGAGGGCAACTACGACCTCGTCGGCAACAACACCCCGGTGTTCTTCATCAAGGACGCCATCAAGTTCCCCGACTTCATCCACACCCAGAAGCGCGACCCGTACACGGGCTCGCAGGAGGCGGACAACGTCTGGGACTTCTGGGGCCTCAGCCCCGAGAGCACCCACCAGGTGACCTGGCTGTTCGGTGACCGCGGCATCCCGGCGAGCTACCGCCACATGGACGGTTTCGGCTCGCACACCTACCAGTGGAGCAACGGGGCCGGCGAGGCCTTCTGGGTCAAGTACCACTTCAAGACCGACCAGGGCATCAGGAACCTCACCCAGGCCGAGGCCGACCGGCTCGCCGGCGAGGACCCCGACTCCCACCAGCGGGACCTGCGCGAGGCCATCGAGCGCGGCGAGTACCCGACCTGGACCGTGGGCGTGCAGATCATGCCGGTGGCCGACGCGGCGACGTACCGGTTCAACCCGTTCGACCTCACCAAGGTGTGGCCGCACGCGGACCACCCGGTGATCGAGTTCGGCAAGCTGGAGCTCAACCGCAACCCGGAGAACGTCTTCGCCGAGGTCGAGCAGTCGATCTTCTCGCCGGCGCACTTCGTGCCCGGCATCGGCCCCTCGCCGGACAAGATGCTCCAGGGCCGCCTCTTCGCCTACGGCGACGCCCACCGCTACCGCGTCGGCATCAACGCCGACCACCTGCCGGTGAACCGCCCGCACGCCACCGTGGCGCGCACCCACGCGCGGGACGGCCTTCTGTACGACGGCCGCCACGGCGGGGCGAAGAACTACGAGCCGAACAGCTTCGGCGGACCGTTCCAGACCGGCCGTCCGCTGTGGTCCGCGACCGCGGTGACCGGCGGCACGGGCAACCACCCGGCGCCCGTCCACGCTGAGGACGACGACTTCGTGCAGGCGGGCAACCTCTACCGGCTGATGTCGCAGGACGAGAAGGAACGCCTGATCGGCAACCTGGCCGGCTTCATCGCCAAGGTCTCCCGCGACGACGTCGTGGAGCGGGCGATCGACAACTTCCGCCGGGCCGACGGAGACTACGGCAAGCGGCTGGAGGCCGCGGTCCAGGCCCTGCGCGGCTGATACTCCAGCACTGGACCGCTTGTCGTGACCGGACGGGCCGGACTTCCCTCGGGGAGTCCGGCCCGTCCGTGTTCACAGGGCCGGCGCGGGCTGCCGTGCGGGGGCCCAGCAGCGGATGAGGTCGCGGACGGAGACGACGCCGACGGCCTCCTCGTGGTCCAGGACGACGAGGTGCCGGAAGCCGCCGTGTGCCATGGCCGCGGCCGCCTCCTCCAGGGTCCAGGTGGGGGCGGCGAAGACGACGTCGTTGGTGGTGTGGGCGTGGGTGTGTTCGGTCTCCGGGTTCTCGCCCCGGGCCACGGAGTTGAGGATGTCCCGTTCGGTGAGGATGCCGATGCCACCGGCGTCCGGGTCGAGCACCAGGGCCGCGCCGACGCGGCGTGCGGACATCAGGGCGGCGGCCTGCCGGAGGGTGTGTGCGGGGCCGATGGTGAGCACCACCGTGCTCATGGCGTCGCGGACGAGCATGGGCTGAACACCTCCTACGAATCCGCCGGTGCGCGGATTCACAAATTCACAAGTGGGGGTGTCGCCAGGGTGGCAGGTAAAGCGGGGGTCAACAAGAGGGCGCGCGCGTCCAGTTGAGGGCGCACGCGCTCATGTGTGTCGGTCAGTCGCGCTCGTTGAGGTAGCCCAGCAGCTCGTCGTGGAGCAGCCCGTTCGATGCGGCGGCGTTGCCGCTGTGCGGACCCGGACGGCCGTCCAGGCCGGTGAACTTACCACCTGCCTCCGTCACGACGATCGCCGTGGCCGCCATGTCCCAGAGGGACAGTTCGGGTTCCGCGCAGAGGTCGACCGAGCCCTCGGCGACCATCATGTACGGCCAGAAATCGCCGTACGCGCGCGTGCGCCATACCTCGCGGGTGAGGTCCAGGAAGCCGTTCAGCCGCCCCTGCTCCTCCCAGCCGCTGAGCGAGGAGTACGCGAAGGAGGCGTCCGACAGCCGCGAGACGCGGGAGACGTGCAGGCGGCTCGCGGAGGTCAGGCTGCGGCCGGTGTAGGCGCCGTGGCCCTTGGCGGCCCACCAGCGGCGGCCCAGGGCCGGGGCGGACACGACACCGACGACGGGCTGGTAGCCGCCCTCGGCGGCCTCCATCAGCGAGATGAGCGTGGCCCAGACGGGGACGCCGCGTACGTAGTTCTTCGTGCCGTCGATCGGATCGATCACCCAGCGGCGGGGACCGGTCCCCTCGACGCCGTACTCCTCGCCCAGGATCGCGTCGCGCGGGCGGGCGCGCTGGAGCTGGCCGCGGATCAGCTCCTCGGCGGCCTTGTCCGCCTCGCTCACCGGGGTCATGTCCGGTTTGGTCTCGACCTTCAGGTCGAGGGCCTTGAAGCGGGCCATGGTCGCGGCGTCGGCGGCGTCCGCGAGGACGTGCGCGAGGCGGAGGTCGTCGTGGTAGTCCGGCATGGGACGAACGGTATCCGCCGTGGTGGGGGTGGGGCCACACAGGGCCCGGCGGGGGCCTGGCGAGGGCCTGGCGAGGGCCCCTGGCGGAGCGGGGCGCGGAAACGCTCGCGGTGGGAGCGGTGGGAGCGGTGGGAGCGGTGGGAGCGGTGTGCGGGGGCGGGGCGCGGGGCGCAGCTCGGGGGCCGCGAGCCCGTGTGCCGGTGCGAGCCGCCTCCCGCGGACCCTTGACAGCGCCTGCCGGCGCGTCAAACCTGGGCTCAGAGCCGCTCGTCCCAGGGAGGCGACGATGCCTGCGCGGGAACCCCTGCTGGACGCCGCTTTCGCGGCACTCGCACGCCGGCCGTGGGCCGCCGTGCGGATGGT
The DNA here is from genome assembly GCF_044750845.1 of Streptomyces sp. NPDC088766. Taxonomy (NCBI): domain Bacteria; kingdom Bacillati; phylum Actinomycetota; class Actinomycetes; order Kitasatosporales; family Streptomycetaceae; genus Streptomyces; species Streptomyces sp. NPDC088766. Next base: position 567,906 of record NZ_JBIVKQ010000001.1, read on the forward strand.
GGACGTCGCCTCGGCGGCCGGGGTGTCCCGGCAGACCCTCTACAACGAGTTCGGGAGCAAGGAAGGGCTGGCACGGGCGCTCGTCAGACGGGAGGCCGACGCGTACCTCGCCGGTGTCGAGCGGGCGTTGAGGGTACCGGGGGACGGGCGGGAGCGGCTGGTCGCGGTCGCGGAGTGGACGGTCTCCGCGGCCCGGGGGAACGCGGTGGTGCGGGCCCTGCTCACCGGCTGCTGGAGCGCGCGCCTGCCCTCGTTGAACCTGGCCGCGGTGGCGTCGTCCTCCGCCGTGCCCGCGCAGCGGCGGGCGGACGCGGCGTTGCCCTCGCCGGGAGATCTGGTGGCGGCCGTACGGGATCGGGCCGCGGCTGCGGTGGGCGGGGGCAGCGGGGGTGAGGCGGCGCCGGCCTGCGAGTTGGCGGTGCGGCTCGCGTTGTCCTGCGTGGCGGCGCCGCCGGGGGAGGGGGGCGGGGGCGCGGTGGGGGAGTTGGTGCGGGGGGCTCTGCATCGGCAGGGCGCGGACCGAGAGGTGCTGTCGCCCGCGCCGGACAGGTCCTAGTGGGCCGAACCCGACAGCTGGAGGCCGATCACGCCGATGATCACGAAGCTGATCGAGACGATCTTCAGGACGGAGACCAGGTCGCCCAGGAAGATCATTCCGTAGATCGCGGTGCCGGCCGCGCCGATGCCGGTCCAGACCGCGTAGGCCGGTCCGACGTCGAGTTTCTTGAGGGAGAGGGTCAGCAGACCGAAGCTGCCCAGGGCGAACACGCAGAACGCGATCGTCGGCCACAACCTCGTGAAACCGTGCGACAGCTTCAGGCAGACGGCGAAGCCGGTCTCGAGCATTCCCGCGACGATGACCAGCAGCCACGCCATGTGCTGTCCTCCCGTGTAAGCGGCTCGGTGCGATTATGCACTTACCGAACCCCGGCACCCACAAACACGCGAAGGTCAGTCGCCCTCCGTACGCTCCCTCGTCGACAGCAGGCGGCGCAGCGAGTACAGCCGCGCCTGATCCGCGTGCCCCTCGGCCACCCACGCGTCCAGCGCGCAGTCCGGCTCGTCGTGGCTGCACGCGCGCGGGCAGCCCTCCGTGCCCGGCACCAGATCGGGGAAGGCGAGGATGACGCGCGAGGGGTCGATGTGGGCCAGCCCGAAGGAACGGATGCCGGGGGTGTCGATGACCCAGTCGTCGGTGCCGTTCAGGGGCAGGGCGAGCGCCGAGGTGGTGGTGTGCCGGCCGCGGCCCGTGACCGCGTTGACATGGCCCGTCACCCGGCGCCGCTCCTCGGGGACCAGCGCGTTCACCAGGGTCGTCTTGCCGACGCCGGAGTGACCGACGAATGCCGTGACCCGCCCGGCCAGCTGCTCGCGCACCAGTTCCGCCGCGTCGCCGCTCGCCAGTTGCTCGCGGTTGGTGACGACGTAGGGGATGTCGAGGTGGCCGTACAGCTCCAGCAGTTTGTCCGGGGACGCCAGGTCCGACTTCGTCATGACGAGCAGCGGGCTCAGACCGCCGTCGAACGCCGCGACCAGGCAGCGGTCGATCAGCCGCGGGCGAGGTTCGGGGTCGGCCAGGGCGGTGACGATCGCGAGCTGGTCGGCGTTGGCGACCACCACGCGCTCGTAGGGGTCGTCGTCGTCCGCGGTGCGGCGCAGCACCGAGGTGCGCTCCGCGATCCGGACGATGCGCGCGAGGGTGTCCTTCGCCCCCGACAGGTCGCCGACCAGGGCGACCCGGTCACCGACGACCGCCGCCTTGCGGCCCAGTTCGCGGGCCTTCATCGCCATCACGATGCGGTCCTCGACGAGGCAGGTGAGCCGGCCCCGGTCGACGGTGAGGACCATGCCGTCGGCCGCGTCCTCGTGCTTGGGGCGGATGTGCGTGCGCGGCCGGTTGCCCTTGCGGTTCGGGCGGCTGCGGATGTCGTCCTCGTCGGTGTGCTTGCCGTAGCGGCGCATGGCGGAAGTCCCTATACCCCGGACGCCCCGAGCATGCCGGTCCACAGGTCGGGAAAGTCCGGCAGCGTCTTCGCCGTCGTCGCCACGTTCTCGATCTGTACGCCTTCCACGGCCAGGCCGATGACCGCGCCGGCCGTGGCCATGCGGTGGTCGTCGTAGGTGTGGAAGATCCCGCCGTGCAGCCGGCGCGGGCGGATGTGCAGGCCGTCGGCGGTCTCGGTGACGTCGCCGCCCAGCTCGTTGATCTCCTTGGTGAGCGCGGCCAGGCGGTCCGTCTCGTGCAGCCGCAGGTGCGCCACGCCCCGCAGGGTGGAGGGGGAGTCGGCGAGGGCGGCGACCGCCGCGATGCCCGGGGTCAGCTCGCCGACGTCGCTCAGGTCGACGTCGATGCCGTGGATCGCGCCCGATCCGGTGAAGGCCAGGCCGTACTCGGTCAGTTCGCAGGAACCGCCCATCTCGGTGAAGATCTCCCGCAGCCGGTCCCCCGGTTGGGTGGTCCTGGCCGGCCAGTCCGGGACGACGACCCGGCCGCCGGTCACCAGCGCCGCCGCGAGGAACGGCTGCGCGTTGGACAGGTCCGGCTCGATGGTCAGGTCCCGGCCGAGCAGCGCGCCCGGCGTGACCCGCCAGACGTTCGGCTCGCCGCCCGACTCCGGGGTGTCCACCTGGGCGCCCACCGCGCGCAGCATGTCCACCGTCATCCGGATGTGCGGCAGGGAGGGCAGCGTGGCGCCGGTGTGCCGGACCTCGACGCCCTGGTTGAAGCGCGGCCCCGACAGCAGCAGGGCGCTCACGAACTGCGACGAGGAGGAGGCGTCGACCTCGACCGGGCCGCCGTCCAGCGCGCCCCCGCCGTGCACGGTGAGCGGCAGCGAGCCCCGGCCGTCGTCGTCGATGCGGGCGCCGAGCGCGCGCAGGGCGTCGATCACGCTGGCCAGGGGACGCTCGTACGAGCGCGGGTCGCCGTCGAAGCGGACCGGGCCGTCGGCCAGCGTGGCGACCGGCGGCAGGAAGCGCATGACCGTGCCCGCGTTGCCGACGTCGACGGTGGCCGGGCCGCGGAGCCCCGTGGGGAACACCCGCCAGGCCTCGCCGGTTCCGTCGGGCCCCACGCCCTCCTCGATGCCCACCCCCATCGCGCGCAGGGCGGCCGCCATGAGCAGGGTGTCGCGGGAGCGCAGGGGACGGCGCAGCCAGCCGGGCTCGGAGGCCAGGGCGGCCAGGACGAGAGCGCGGTTCGTGACCGACTTGGACCCCGGCACGTGGACCGTCGCGTCGACGGCCTCGCTCGCGTGCGGGGCGGGCCAGAGGGCGGTGTGGGCGGGGTTCGGGGCCATGGGCCCACTGTATAAGCAGGGCATGGTCCGGGCGGTCCGGCATGGGGGCCGGCCGGGGGAGGCGCGTGCCTGCGCCCGGGTGGCCCGCGCCCCCTCACGCGCCCCCGAAGGCGCCCCTCACACCCCCAGCAGCCAGCGCCCGCCGCCCAGCAGCGCGCACAGGCTCACCGCGTGGAAGAGGAACAGCCACAGGCCCGCCGGCACGTGGGTCAGGCGGGACAACTGGTCCGCGTCCGAGTCCCCGGCGCCGCCGCGGGACCGCTTCGTCTGGAGTTCGAAGGCCGGGCGCACGCCACCCAGCAGCAGGAACCACACCACCGCGTACGCGAACGCCGCCTGCACCTGGGGACCGGCCAGCCAGGACACCAGCAGGAACGCGCCGCCCGTGAGGAACACCGTCAGCACCCCGTACGCGTTGCGGATCATCACCAGCATCGCCAGCAGCAGCGCCGTCGCCAGCCACAGCAACAGCGTGATGCGGCCGGCGCCGAGCAGCGCGGCGCCGCCCAGGCCCAGCAGCGGGGGAGCGGTGTAACCGGCGGCCGCGGTCAGGATCATGCCGAGGCCGTGCGGTTTGCCCCGGCTCAGGGTCAGGCCGCTGGTGTCGGAGTGCAGCCGTATGCCGGTCAGCCGGCGGCCGGTGAGCAGCGCGACCAGACCGTGGCCGCCCTCGTGGGCGATGGTGATGGCGTTGCGGGAGAGGCGCCAGAGGGTGTGCGGCACGACCACCGCGAGCGCGGCGGCCATGGTGGCGATCACCACCCACAGGTCGGGGTCGGACTGGGTGCCGACGAGCCGGTCCCAGAGGTCGGGCAGCGCGGTGGCGGCGATGCTGTCCATGATTTCCGGTGGCTCCCTCTCGTCCTGCGGAGTCTGGCAGTGTGGCACGTATGTGCGGACGTTATGCAGCGAGTCGCAGGCCCGAGGATCTCGTAGAAGTCTTTGACGTCGATAAGTGGGAGCCCGGGGAAACCCTCGGGCCCGACTACAACGTGGCCCCCACCAAGGAGGTCCACGTGGTTCTGGACCGTCCCCTGAAGGACGTGCCCGACCCGCGTCCGGTTCGTCAGTTGCGCAGACTCAGGTGGGGCCTGGTCCCGTCCTGGTCGAAGACGCCCGAGGGCGCCGCCCGGATGATCAACGCGCGCGCGGAGACCGTCCACGAGAAGCCGTCGTTCCGCCGCGCCTTCGCCACCCGGCGGTGCGTGATTCCGGCCGACGGCTACTACGAGTGGGTCACCGGACGGCAGGAGCGCGACCTGGAGGTGGAGGGCCGGAAGAAGCGGCCCCGCAAGCAGCCCTACTTCGTGCTCCCGGCCGACGGCTCGGTCTTCGCGATGGCCGGGCTGTACGAGTTCTGGCGCGACCGCACGCTGCCGGACGACCATCCGCGGGCGTGGTGGGCGACCTGCTCGATCGTCACCACCGAGGCGGAGACGACCCCGCTCGCGGTGCCCCCCGCCGAGGGCCCGCGCACGCTGTACGACATCCACCCCCGGATGCCCCTGATGCTCACCCCCGACCGCTGGGACGCCTGGCTGGACCCGTCCCGGACGGACGTCGAGGACCTGCGTTCCCTGCTCGAACCGCCGCCGCCCGGCCTGATGCGCGCCTACCCGGTGTCGACTGCCGTGAGCAACGTCCGCAACAACGGCCCGGAGCTGCTGAAAGAGCTGGAGGGCCCCGAGGAGGGCACACTCTTCTGACGTGACCGACGGGACGAATGCGGCAGACGTGATCAGCATGAAGAACGAGGCGCCCGGGACCACCGGGACCAGTGGGACCAGTGGGACCAGTGGGACCAGCGAGATCACCGGGACCACCGGGACCACCGGGACCACCGGGACGATCCAGGTCGTCGACACCGACGCCGGGCCCGCCCGCCTCACCTGGCACCGGGCGAAGCGGCCGAGGCTGGTCCTCGCCGTCGGCCACGGGGCCGGCGGTGGCATCGAGGCGCGTGATCTGCGCGCGCTCGCCGACGTCCTCCCCGGGCACGGCGTCAGCGTCGCCCTCGTCGAGCAGCCCTGGCGGGTCGCCGGGAAGAAGGTGGCACCCGCGCCGAAGACGCTCGACGCCGGCTGGCGCGGGATCTGGGCGGCCGTCGCGGATCCCGGCCTGCCGGTGATCTCCGGCGGGCGCAGTGCGGGCGCCCGTGTGGCCTGCCGTACCGCGGCCGAACTCGGTGCCCACGCCGTGCTCGCGCTCAGCTTTCCGCTTCACCCGCCCGGCAGGCCGGAGAGGTCCAGGGCCGCCGAGCTGCTGGGTGCCGGAGTGCCCACGCTCGTCGTCCAAGGGGGCAACGACCCCTTCGGCAGGCCCGGGGAGTTCCCCGGAGGGACGTACGAGCTCGTCGAGGTGCCCGGCGGCGATCACGGGTTCGCCGTGCCCAGAAGGGCCCCGGTCACCCAGGAGCAAGCCCTGGAGACGATCACCGCGGCGGTCGTCGGGTGGGCCGCGTCACTGGGGTGAACGGCGGGGAATGCCGCGGGGCGGGCGACTGTTGAGCCGGACAGAAGTGCTGAACACGCAGCACCGATGTCGTAGGAGAGGAAGTCCGGCGCATGGGTTCGACCATCTGCCCCAGCCGCACCGACCTGGACTGGACGGTGCTGCACGCGGCCAGGACCGTTCCTGTTCGAGCGGCGGGCGGGACGGGTAGTCGTCTATCCTCCGATTCGAGTGGGACCGGTTTCGGTTCTGCCCGCGATCTTGAGGAGGTGGGTCCGGTCACCGGTACCGACGCAGGGACCGACAACGGCCAGGCGGAGCTGCCCGAGGGCCAGGGCACGGACGTGGGGACGGGCACGGAGTCCACCGCGGAGCGCAGCGCGCGCTTCGAACGGGACGCGCTCGAGTTCCTCGACCAGATGTACTCGGCCGCCCTGCGCATGACGCGCAACCCGGCGGACGCCGAGGACCTGGTGCAGGAGACGTATGCCAAGGCGTACGCGTCCTTCCACCAGTTCCGCGAGGGCACCAATCTCAAGGCCTGGCTGTACCGGATCCTGACCAACACCTTCATCAACTCGTACCGCAAGAAGCAGCGCGAACCCCAGCGCAGCGCGGCCGAGGAGATCGAGGACTGGCAGCTGGCGCGCGCCGAGTCGCACATGTCCACGGGTCTGCGTTCCGCCGAGTCGCAGGCGCTGGACCACCTGCCCGACTCGGACGTGAAGGCGGCACTCCAGGCGATCCCCGAGGAATTCCGCATCGCCGTCTACCTCGCGGACGTCGAGGGCTTTGCGTACAAGGAGATCGCGGACATCATGGGGACACCCATCGGTACGGTGATGTCCCGGCTGCACCGGGGCCGCCGTCAACTGCGCGGCATGCTCGAGGACTACGCCCGTGAGCGCGGGCTGGTCCCGGCCGGCGCCGGAGAGTCGAACGAAGCGAAAGGCTCGGGCTCATGAGCTGCGGAGAGCCGCACGAGACGGACTGCGGTGAGGTCCTCGACCATCTCTACGAGTTCCTCGACAGTGAGATGCCGGACGTCGACCGCGACAAGTTCAAGCAGCACTTCAGCGAGTGCTCGCCGTGCCTGGAGAAGTACGGGCTGGAAGAGGCCGTCAAGAAGCTGGTCAAGCGCTGCTGCGGCCATGACGACGTGCCGAGCGACCTGCGCTCGAAGGTGATGGGCCGGCTCGAGCTGATCCGCTCCGGTCAGGCCGTGCCCGAGCACGACGTGTCGGTCACCCGCCAGGAGTCCTGAGGCCTCCCCCCCGGGACCTGAGGTCCCGAGTCCTCCCGGGACCTGAGGTCCCGAGTCCTCCCGGGACCTGAGGTCCCGAGTCCTCCCGGGACCTGAGGCCTGAGGCCTCCCGGGACCTGAGGCCTGAAGTCTCCCGGACCGGGAGGCCCGAGGCCTCTCAGGACCTGAGTCCGCCAGGTCCGCACGTCTCCCCGGGACCGGCCGACATCACCCGAATGTGCTAATCCGCGAGTGATGCGCCCGCGTCGCCACCCCCAGCCACCCTAGGCTCCGGAGCCTGGACCAGCCGTGGCCGGGGGAGGGCGACATGGACGGCATTCCGGTAAGGGCGCGGGTGTACGTCGTCTGTGCCGCCCTGGGCGCGGTGTGCTGCCTGATCCCGCTGCCGACGGACCGCGCGCCCTGGTGGCCGGTCCTGCTGCTCGCCCCGCTGTACGCGGGCGGTGAGCGCGTCGCCCGCCGCCGGTTCGCCGGCACCCTCTACCCCGTCCTGCTGGCCGGGGCCTTTCTGCTGCCGGCGGCGGCCGCCGCGCTCGTGCCGCTGCCGGGCGCGCTGCTGTCCCCGGTGGAACAGCGCCCCGGCACACTGCGGCGCGTGTGGCGGGCCGCCCGGCTGGCGCTCGGCGTATGGGCCGCGTCCCGCACCCATGACGCGCTGGGCGGCCGGGAGGCCGTCGAGGCGTCCGGCGCCCCCGCCCTCCTTCTGCCGGCCGGGGCGGCCGTCCTGGTCCTGTGCCTGGTGCTCGCCGCCCTGGACGGCGGGATGCTCGCCCTGGCCGAGGGGCTGCCGCCGCGGCGGGCCTGGCACGGGCTGTTCCCGCGCTCCCTGGCGCCCCTGGGGGTGCACGGACTCGCCGGCCTGATGATGGCCGTCCTGTGGCACAGCCCCTACGGGCCGGTCGCCGCGCTGCTCGTGCTGTTCCCGATGGGCGTGTCCTGGTGGGTGTTCGCGCAGTACCACCGGGAGCGCGCCGCCCATCAGGCGACGATCCGCGCGCTGGTGCAGGCCGTGGACATCAAGGACGGCCACACGCGCGGGCACAGCGAACGCGTCGGACAGGCCTCCACGATGATCGCCCGTGAACTGGGCATGAGCGAGGACCGGGTCGAGGTCATCCGCTTCGCCGGGATCCTGCACGACGTCGGCAAGCTGGGCGTGCCCACCCGCCTGCTCCGCAAGGACGGCCCCCTGACGCCGGAGGAACGGCGCGTGATCGAACTGCACCCCGAGTACGGGCACGAGATCACCCGGGGCATCTCCTTCCTCGGCGAGGCCCGTTCGGCGATCCTCCACCACCACGAGCGGCTGGACGGCAGCGGCTACCCCTACGGGCTGGCCGGCGGTCAGATCCCGGAACCGGCACGGGTGGTGGCGGTCGCCGACGCCTTCGACGCGATGACCTCGAACCGCTCCTACAGCCGGGCCCGCCCCGTGCGGGTGGCGCTGGAGGAACTCCAGCGGTGCGCCGGGACCCACTTCGACCCCCGCATGGTCACCGCGCTGACCCGCGTGATCACCCGCGACGGCTGGCACCCGATCGTCACCGCCGACGAGCCCCGCCTGCCGGCCCCTGCCCCTGCCCCTGCCCCCTCACCCTCACCGTCGCCGTCCCCGGTCGCCGGGCGGCCGGAGGTCCGGCGGTGAGGGGCGCGGGGTGCCCGTGGGCGGCCGGGGAACCGCCGGGGGCGGTCCGGCGCCCGCCGGCCGAGCCCGGAGCGGCAGTGCCCCCGCTTCCGGCGACGGGCGGTCTCGCGGCTCTTCCCGAAGCTGCTCCGGCACGACACGGAACCCGGGAGTGAACGGCCGCCGCCGTGCGGCGCGCGCCTGCCGGCCCCTGCGCGTGCTGCACGCCTCCGCCGGGCTTCTCGTCGGGGTGTCCCTCCTGACCGTCCTCCGTTCGGGTCTGGCGGAGCGGTCGGTCGCGCTCGCGTTCGGGCTGCTCGTGGCCGTCGGCGAGGTGACCCGGGGGAGCGGGCCCGGGCCGCGCGAGGCCGCGCCGCTCGGCGCCGCCGCCGCCCTGTCGTACGCGCTGCTCGGGGAGCATGCCGGGCATGCCACGCGGCACGGGACCGCCCAGGTCGTCTCCGTCGTGGCGGCCGCCTCGCTGCTCGGCAGCGTGCCGCATCTCGCGCGGGGACAGGGGCCCGTCCTGGACCACCTCGTCCGGCGCGTGCTGGCCGTCGGGTTTGCCGCCGTCTGCTTCCAGCCCCTTTACAACCACGGGGTGTTCGACCGCTGGAGCGGCCCCGCCTACGCGCTGCTGCTGCTCGCCCTGCTCGTCCTCACCACCCTGTGCGAAGCCGTCGTCGCCGCCGCGCTCGCGCACTCCCGCACCGGCTGGCCGTTCCCGCCGCTGCTCCGTGACGAGTTGCGGTCCGTGCCGGGGATCGGGTCGGCGGTGTGCGCGACCGGCGCGGTGATGGCACTGGCGGTGGCCGTCGTCGGCCTGTGGGCGCTGCCGGTGTTCTCGGTGCCGCTGCTGCTCACCCAGCTGTCCCTGCGCCGGTACGCCGCCGTCCGCGCCACCTACCGGCAGACCATCGCCTCGCTGGCCCGCGCCACCGAGATCGCCGGGTACACCCCGGCCGGGCACGCCCGCCGGGTCGCCTGGCTCAGTCAGGCGGTCGGCCGGGACCTGGGCCTGACGGAACCGGAGCTGACCGTGCTGGAGTACGCGGCCCTGATGCACGACATCGGTCAGCTCAGCCTCGTCGACCCGGTCCCGGCCGGGGCCACGGCCGGTCTGCCGCCGGCCGAGCAGCGGCGCATCGCACTGCTGGGCGGGGCCGTCGTCCGCCGGACCGGGGTGAGCGCGCAGGTCGCGACGGTGGTGGAGCGCCAGGCGGACCCCTACCCTGAGCAGCCGACGGCCGCGCGGATCGTGCGGGTGGTCAACGCCTACGAGGAGAAGGCGCGTGACGCCGGCCCCGGCGGGCCGCTCACCGCGCTGGAGGAACTGCGGCTGGGCGCCGGCGGGGAGTACGCCCCCGACGTGGTGGAAGCCCTGGCCAGGGTCCTGTCGCGGGACTGTCTGACCCTGCCCGCGGGTGGGTAACCCATGGGTAATGAGCGGCCCTCCAGCCACACGTGGTTGGATGCGAGGGAGAGAGTGTCCGGGGGCACTGGCCAGCCCACAGAACGGAACTGGCAGGCGGGAATCGTGAGGATCTTCGGCAAGGGACGGCACCGGCCCTCCGCCTCCTGGCGGCAGGCCACCGACCGCGCGTTCACGCTGATCGGGGACGGCCGGTACGAGGACGCGGGCGCGCTGCTGACCCGTGCCGCCGACCTGGAACCCTGGCTGTCGGAGTCCTGGTTCAACCTCGCCCTGCTGCACAAGTTCCGGCACGACTGGGAGCAGGCCCGCACCGCGGGGCTCCGCGCCGTCGCCCTGCTCGACCGGGAGACCGGCGCCCCCGACTGGTGGAACGTCGGCATCGCCGCCACCGCCCTCCAGGACTGGCCGCTGGCCCGGCGCTCCTGGCAGGCCTACGGGCTGCACGTCCCGGGCGGTGCCAGCGCCGCCGGCGAGCCACTCGGCATGGACCTGGGCAGCGCCGCCGTACGGCTGTCGCCCGAGGGGGAGGCCGAGGTGGTGTGGGGGCGGCGGCTGGACCCCGCGCGGACCGAGGTGCTGTCGATCCCGCTGCCGTCCTCGGGGCGGCGCTGGGGCGAGGTCGTCCTGCACGACGGGGTGCCGCACGGCGAGCGCACCACCTCCGTCGGGCACTCCTATCCCGTCTTCGACGAGATCGAGCTGTGGGCGCCCTCCCCCGTCCCCACCTGGGTGGTCCTGCTGGAGGCGGCCACGGAGACGGACCGCGACGCGCTGGAGCAGCTCGCCTCCGACGCGGGCTTCGCCGCCGAGGACTGGTCGTCCTCCGTACGGCTGCTGTGCCGGATGTGCTCCGAGTCGCGGATGCCGTCCGACGAGGGCGACGGCGAGCATCTCGACCCGCACGATCACAGTGAGCCGGGACACCCCGGGCCGCTCGGTCACCGCACCGACGGACAGCTGTGGGTGCCCGAGCGGGAGTGCGGGGTGGCCGCGCCGGCCTCGCTGGTGAGAGGGCTGCTGGACGGCTGGGTCGCGGACAGCCCGGACTCCCGTGACTGGCGGGACCTCGAAGAGGTCTGCTGAGACCCGGAGCCGGATCCCTTTAGGCTGTACTCGTAGGTTTCTCCAGGTTGCAGGAAGGCATACGTCGGTCATGGCGCAGCAGGACACCGATCACCAGCACGCGGGAGTGCTCCCCGTGGACGACGAGGGCTTCGTCATCGACACCGAGGAGACGGAGGAGCGCGAGCGGGCCTGGCGGGACGCCGGGACCTCGCGGCCCATCACCGTCGTCGGGAATCCGGTGCTGCACAAGGAGTGCAAGGACGTCACCGAGTTCGGCGAGGAACTCCAGCAGCTCGTCGCGGACATGTTCGCCTCGCAGCACACCGCCGAGGGCGTGGGCCTGGCCGCCAACCAGATCGGCGTCGACCTCAAGGTGTTCGTCTACGACTGCCCCGACGACGACGGCGTCCGGCACACCGGTGTGGTCTGCAACCCCGAGCTGGTCGAACTGCCCGCGGACCGGCGCCGGCTGGACGACAGCAACGAGGGCTGTCTGTCGGTTCCCACCGCGTACGCGCCGCTGGCCCGGCCCGACTACGCCGAGGTGACCGGCCGGGACGAGAAGGGCAACCCGATCAAGGTGCGCGGCACGGGCTACTTCGCCCGGTGTCTGCAGCACGAGACGGATCACCTGTACGGGTACCTCTACATCGACCGTCTCTCCAAGCGCGAACGCAAGGACGCACTGCGGCAGATGGCCGAGAACGAGCCGCGCTACCCCGTGGTCGCCAACGACTGAACCGCCCCGCCCTCCGTCCGACGCCCGACCGGGATCACCACCGGCCGGGCGTCGTTCGTGTGTCCGACGCGGGGTCGGCCGCCCTCGCCGCCCACTGATCCTCAACCGGTCACGCAAGGGGGATTCTCGGCGTGTCGGGGTAGTGAATGAAGCAAATACGTTCCCAGGAAGGTCAGTTGTAGTGCTGAATGGGAAGTGCGGAGATACGCGACGGCGCACGCCCGGCACGGCGGGAGGGGTGTGTGCCGACTGGCGGCTGAGAGGGGTTGTTCGTGCCAGCTTTCCCATACAGCACCACATACCGCACCACATGCCGGTCCGTAGGGACCGTGACCGCGGTCGCGGTCCCCCCGTCGCTCTCCCTTCCGGTCATCGAGGCGGTGTTTCCCCGGCAACTGCATCCGTATTGGCCCCGGTTGCAGGAGAACACGCGATCGTGGCTGCTGGAAAGGCGACTCATGTCCCCGGACAAGGTCGCGGAATATGCCGACGGCTTGTGCTACACCGATCTGATGGCGGGCTACTACCTCGGCGCACCCGACGAGGTCATGCAGGCCATCGCCGACTACAGCGCGTGGTTCTTCGTCTGGGACGACCGGCACGACCGTGACGTCGTGCACGGCCGGGCCGCCGCCTGGCGGGAGCTGCGGCTCCGCCTGCACGAGGCCCTCGACTCCCCGAAGGAGCACCTGCGGCACGACGATCCGCTGGTCGCCGGACTCGCGGACAGTGTGGGCCGGCTGTACTCCTTCCTCCCCGACACGTGGAACGCGCGGTTCGCCCGGCACTTCCACGCGGTGATCGAGGCGTACGACCGCGAATTCCACAACCGGGTGGCAGGGCGCGTCCCGGGCGTGGAGGAGTATCTGGCCCTGCGCCGGCTCACCTTCGCGCACTGGATCTGGACGGACCTGCTGGAACCGAGTGCGGGTCGCGAACTCCCGGACCCGGTGCGAAAACACCCGGCCTATCGGCGCGCGGCTCTGCTGAGCCAGGAATTCGCCGCCTGGTACAACGACCTCTGCTCCCTCCCGAAGGAAATAGCGGGCGACGAGGTGCACAATCTCGGAATCAGTCTCGTCACCCATGAAGGACTGACGCTCGAAGAAGCGGTCGAGGAAGTCAGGCGGCGCGTCGAGGAATGCATATCCGAATTCCTCGTCGTCGAGAAGGACGTGCTGAGGCTGGCCGACGGGCTGGCCGACGGGACGGTCCCCGGAAAAGAACTCGGCGCCGCCGTGCGCGCCTGCCTCGCGAACATGCGGAACTGGTTCAGTTCCGTCTACTGGTTCCACCACGAGTCCGGCCGCTACATGGTCGACAGCTGGGACGACCGGTCCACGCCCCCGTACGTCAACAACGAAGCGGCAGGTGAGAAATGACCGTCGAGTCCGTGAAACCCGTGACGTCCGACGCATCGGAACTGCGCGAGCCGCCCCTGGCCGGTGGCGGGATTCCGCTTCTCGGCCACGGCTGGAAACTCGCCCGCGACCCGCTGGCCTTCATGGCGCAGCTGCGCGACCACGGCGACGTCGTCCGCATCAGGCTCGGGCCGAAGACGGTGTACGCCGTCACCACGCCGGCCCTCACCGGGGCGCTGGCCCTGAGCCCCGACTACATCATCGCCGGACCCCTGTGGGAGTCCCTGGAGGGCCTGCTCGGCAAGGAGGGCGTGGCCACCGCCAACGGTCCGCTCCACCGCCGCCAGCGGCGCATCATCCAGCCCGCGTTCCGGCTCGACGCCATCCCCGCCTACGGGCCGATCATGGAGGAGGAGACGCGCGCGCTCGTCGAGCGCTGGAAGGGCGGCGAGACGATCGACTGCACCTCGGAGTCGTTCCGGATCGCGGTGCGGGTCGCGGCCCGCTGCCTGTTGCGCGGGCAGTTCATGGACGAACGCGCCGAGCGGCTGTGCATCGCGCTCGCCAGCGTCTTCCAGGGCATGTACCACAGGATGGTGGTACCCCTCGGACCGCTCTACCGGCTGCCGTTTCCGGCCAACCGCGAATTCAACCGGGCGCTGGCCGATTTGCATCTCCTGGTCGACGAGATCGTCGCCGAACGCCGGGCATCCGGTCAAAAGCCGGACGATTTGCTGACGGCATTGCTGGACGCGAAGGACGACAATGGCGACCCGATCGGGGAACAGGAGATCCACGACCAGGTCGTCGCGATACTCACCCCCGGCAGCGAAACCATCGCTTCCACGATCATGTCCCTGCTGCTGGTACTCGCGGACCACCCGGAACAGTCGGACAAAGTGCGTGCCGAGGTCCGGGAGGTGACCGGAGGACGGCCCGTCGCATTCGACGACGTGCGCAGGCTCACGCACACCAACAACGTCGTCGTCGAGGCCATGCGTTTGCGTCCGGCCGTATGGATATTGACGCGGCGGGCGGTCACCGACACCGAACTCGGCGGCTGTCGCATTCCGGCCGGGGCCGACATCGTGTACAGCCCGTACGCGATCCAGCGCGACCCGCGGTCCTACGAGCGGCACCTGGAGTTCGATCCCGACCGCTGGCGCCCCGAGCGGTCGAAGGACATCCCGAAGTACGCGATGCGGCCGTTCAGCCTGGGCAACCGCAAGTGCCCGAGCGACCACTTCTCGATGGCGCTGCTCACGCTGGTCACGGCGGTCCTCGCGGACGGGTTCCGCTTCGAGCAGGCCCCCGGCTCGGTCGACGCGACCCGGGTGGGCATCACGCTGCGTCCCCAACGGCTGCTGCTCAAGCCCGTCCCGCGGTGAGGCCGTGCGCGCCGCCGGCGTACGTTCAGGCGGCCTCGGGGCCGCGGAACGTACGCCGGTAGGCGTTCGGGGTGGTGCCCAGCGTCCGCACGAACTGGTGCCGCAGCGCGCCCGCCGTGCCGAAGCCGGTGCGCCAGGCGATCGCGTCCACCGTCTCGTCGGACGCCTCCAGCAGATGCTGGGCGAGCAGCACCCGCTGGCGCAGGATCCAGCGGTAGGGCGTGGTGCCCGTCTCCTGCTGGAAGCGGCGGGCGAAGGTGCGCGGTGACATGTGGGCGCGGGCGGCGAGCTGCTCGACGGTGACCTCCTGGTCGAGGTGCTGCTCCATCCACGCGAGCACCTCGCCCACGGTGTCGCAGGACGAACGCGGCAGCGGCCGCTGGACGTACTGGGCCTGGCCGCCGTCCCGGTGCGGCGGTACGACCATCCGCCGGGCGATCCCGTTGGCGACCTCGGGCCCCTGTTCCTTGCGCACCAGATGCAGGCAGGCGTCGATGCCGGCGGCCGTGCCGGCCGAGGTGATCACCGGGTCCTCGTCCACGTAGAGCACGTCGGGCTCGACACTCGTGCGCGGGTACTCGCGGGCGAGCCGCTCCGCGTGCCGCCAGTGCACCGCGCAGCGCCGCCCGTCCAGCAGTCCCGCCGCGGCCAGCACGAACACCCCGGAGCACACGCTCAGCACCCGGGTTCCGCGGTCCACGGCCCGGCGCAGCGCGTCGAGCAGCTCGGGCGGGAACTCCCGTTCCGCGTACGTGTCGCCGGCCGGTACGGCGATCAGGTCGGCGCTCTCCAGCCGTTCGATCCCGTGCTCCGTGCCCACCGTGAACCCCGCGTGGGTGGACAGGACGGGTCCCTCGGCCGAGGCGACGGCGAAGTCGTAGACCGGCAGCCCCTCGTCACTGCGGTCGATGCCGAACACCTCGCAGACGACACCCAGTTCGAAGGGGTGCACACCGTCGAGGAGAATTGCGGCCACGTTCTTCAGCATGCGGCCAGTGTGCGCCCGAGGTGGCAGGAATTCAAAGGTGTACGGCAGTCCTGCCACTGTCAGGAGTGTCGTGCTCGCACGATGCTTACCTCATGAACGCACTCACCGACATCCTCACGGTCCTGGCCGTCTTCCTCCTCCTCACGGGTCCGGCGCTCGCGGGACTGGCCCACGAGCGCCGGATCGACCGCCGACTGCGCGGACCGCGGACTCAGAAGTCCTCGTCCAGGTCCACGGTGCCCTCCACCGCGACCTGGTACGCCGACGGACGGCGCTCGAAGAAGTTGGTCAGCTCCTGAACACCCTGCAACTCCATGAAGGAGAACGGGTTCTCCGAGCCGTACACCGGGGCGAAGCCGAGGCGGCTGAGCCGCTGGTCGGCGACGCACTCGAGGTACTGGCGCATCGAGTCGGTGTTCATGCCCGGCAGGCCGTCCCCGCACAGGTCGCGGGCGAACTGCAGCTCGGCCTCGACGGCCTCCCGCAGCATGTCGGTGACCTGCTCCCGGAGCCTGTCGTCGAACAGCTCCGGCTCCTCCTTGCGGACGGTGTCGACGACCTCGAACGCGAAGGACATGTGCATGGTCTCGTCACGGAAGACCCAGTTGGTGCCGGTGGCGAGGCCGTGCAGCAGACCCCGGCTGCGGAACCAGTAGACGTAGGCGAAGGCCCCGTAGAAGAACAGGCCCTCGATGCAGGCGGCGAAGCAGATCAGGTTGAGCAGGAAGCGGCGGCGGTCGGACACCGACTCCAGCCGGTCCAGCTTCTCCACCGAGTCCATCCAGCGGAAGCAGAACTCGGCCTTCTCCCGGATGGACGGGATGTTCTCGACCGCGTCGAAGGCGGCGGCGCGGTCCTCCGGGTCGGGAAGGTAGGTGTCCAGCAGGGTCAGGTAGAACTGGACGTGCACGGCCTCCTCGAACAGCTGCCGGCTCAGGTAGAGCCGCGCCTCGGGGGAGTTGATGTGCTTGTACAGCGTCAGCACCAGGTTGTTCGCCACGATCGAGTCGCCCGTCGCGAAGAACGCGACCAGCCGCCCGATCAGGTGCTGCTCGGCGGGCGTCAGCTTCGCCAGGTCGGTGACGTCCGAGTGGAGGTCGACCTCCTCGACGGTCCAGGTGTTCTTGATGGCGTCCCGGTAGCGCTCGTAGAAGTCGGGGTAGCGCATCGGGCGCAGGGTCAGCTCGAAGCCCGGGTCGAGCAGGTTCTTGTTCTCAGGCATTACTGGCAGGCCTCGCAGGACTCGGGGTTTTCGAGGGAGCAGGCGACGGCCTCTTCGGGGGCCGGCTGCTGCACCGGGATCGGGGCCTGCGCCCGTGCCGCGCGGGCGATGCGGGTCGCCGGGCGGGAGCGCAGGTAGTACGTCGTCTTCAGGCCCGACTTCCAGGCGTACGCGTACATCGAGGAGAGCTTGCCGATCGTCGGCGTCTCCAGGAACAGGTTCAGGGACTGCGCCTGGTCCAGGTACGGGGTGCGGGCGGCGGCCATGTCGATCAGGCCGCGCTGCGGGATCTCCCACGCCGTGCGGTACAGCGCCCGTACGTCCTCGGGGATCCAGGTGAAGGACTGCACCGAGCCGTTGGCCTCGCGCAGGGCCTCGCGGGTGCGGGCGTCCCAGACGCCCAGCTCCTTGAGTTCCCGCACCAGGTAGGAGTTGACCTGGAGGAACTCGCCGGACAGCGTCTCGCGCTTGAACAGGTTGGAGACCTGCGGCTCGATGCACTCGTACACACCGGCGATGGACGCGATGGTGGCGGTCGGCGCGATGGCCAGGAGCAGCGAGTTGCGCATGCCGGTCGCCGCGACGCGCTCGCGCAGGGCCGCCCAGCGCTCCGGCCAGGTGAACTCGACGCCGTAGTGGTCGGGGTGCAGCACGCCCCGGGCGGTGCGGGTCTTCTCCCAGGCGGGCAGCGGGCCGTTGCGCTCGGCGAGGTCGGCGGAGGCCTCGTACGCGGCGAGCATGATCCGCTCGGCGATCCGGGTGGACAGGGCCCTGGCCCCGGGCGAGTCGAAGGGCAGCCGCAGCTTGAAGAAGACGTCCTGCAGGCCCATCGCGCCCAGCCCGACCGGGCGCCAGCGGGCGTTGGAGCGGCCCGCCTGCTCGGTCGGGTAGAAGTTGATGTCGACGACCCGGTCGAGGAAGGTGACGGCGGTGCGGACGGTCTCGTCCAGCCGCTCCCAGTCGATGACCTCGGTGGCCCCGGGGTCCGTGACGACGAACGCGCCGAGGTTCACCGAACCCAGGTTGCAGACGGCCGTCTCGCCGTCGTCGGTGACCTCCAGGATCTCCGTGCACAGGTTCGAGGAGTGGACCACGTGGCCCGGTTCGGCGGTCTGGTTGGCGGTGCGGTTGGCCGCGTCCTTGAAGGTCATCCAGCCGTTGCCGGTCTGCGCGAGGGTGCGCATCATGCGGCCGTACAGGTCGCGGGCCGCGATGGTCTTCCTCGCGAGGCCCGCGGCCTCGGCCGCGCGGTAGGCCGCGTCGAACTCGTCGCCCCACAGGTCGACCAGCTCGGGCACGTCGGCAGGGGAGAACAGCGACCACTGCCCGTCGGCGTCGACCCGCCGCATGAACTCGTCCGGCACCCAGTGCGCCAGGTTGAGGTTGTGCGTACGGCGCGCGTCCTCACCGGTGTTGTCGCGCAGCTCCAGGAACTCCTCGATGTCGGAGTGCCAGGTCTCCAGGTAGACCGCGGCCGCGCCCTTGCGCCGGCCGCCCTGGTTCACGGCGGCTACCGAGGCGTCCAGGGTCTTCAGGAACGGCACGATGCCGTTGGAGTGCCCGTTGGTGCCGCGGATGAGGGACCCGCGCGAGCGGATGCGGCTGTACGACAGCCCGATGCCGCCGGCGTGCTTGGAGAGCCGGGCGACCTGGTGGTAGCGGTCGTAGATGGAGTCCAGCTCGTCCAGGGGGGAGTCGAGGAGGTAGCAGGACGACATCTGCGGGTGCCGGGTGCCGGAGTTGAACAGGGTGGGGGAGGAGGGGAGGTAGTCCAGGCGGCTCATCAGCCCGTAGAGCGCGGCGACCTCGTCGACGGACCTCGCCGTGTCGTCCTCGGCGAGGCCGCTCGCCACCCGCAGCAGGAAGTGCTGGGGCGTCTCGACCACCTTGCGGGTCAGCGGGTGGCGCAGCAGGTAGCGGCTGTGCAGGGTGCGCAGGCCGAAGTAGCCGAAGCGGTCGTCGGCGTCCGTGTCGACCAGCGCGTCGAGCCGGGCGGCGTGCAGTCGCACGAACTCGGCGGTGCGGTCGGCGATCAGCCCCTCGCGGTGGCCGACGGCGACGGATGCGGTGAAGGAGGTGACGCCCTGGGAGGCGGCCTCGGCGCGGATGCCGATCGTCAGCAGCCGGGCGGCCAGCCGGGAGTAGACGGGGTCCTCGGAGATCAGACCGGCGGCCGCCTCCGTGGCCAGCTCGCGCAGTTCCGCCTCGTCCGCCCGCGCGGACCGGCCCCGCAGGGCGGCGGCTGCGACCCGGCCGGGGTCGGCGTCGGGGAGGTCGGCGGTCAGCTCGGTCAGGGTCCGCAGCAGTGCGGTTCCGGGACCGTCGGTCTCCGGGGCCGCTGAAGCCGGTTCGGCTGGCGCGATGGTCACGTGGGGCTCTCCCTCGCTCGGCGGGGCCTTGCGCAGGGCAGGGGGGGCAGCACACGAGCGCGGGGGCGCGTCGCGTCCACCGGCCCATTCCGCGAGGCCCGGACGTCAGGGCACCCGAGCCGGACGGACCGGGTGCGCTGCCGGCAGGTGCTCGGACTGACCATGCGTGCGCATATGGGTATGCGCGCACGCAAGTACACCGTTGCGGGACAGTTCCGGATTCGCACCGGATTCCCCTGCGGCGACAGCGAGCATGAGCATACATCTTGTGCCGGGCTGCCGTGCGACCCCCAGATGTTGTGTCGGACCGGCTTCGCAGCGTCAAGTCCGAGGAGCCGGAGCCCAGTCCCCGCGGTACGGGCGCGTACGGCAGCGGGCCACCGGGACGACTGGCCCTCGGCGGCCCGCTGCGGGATGTGGACGGGTGTGGTGGGCGGGGATGCCCCGCGGCTAGTGCCCCGCTCTCGCCCCCGCTTCCGCCGTCGCCGGCGGCAGTTCCACCTGGACGCCCGGGTCGCCGGCGTCCGCCGTGTAGTCCGACGGGGAGGTCTCGTCGACGCCCTCCGGGGCCTTGAGCGCCTTCAGGACGAAGGTCAGCACCACCGTCACCACCACGTTCAGCACGAACGCCGTCAGACCGATGTAGCCGATCTCGCCGATGCCGGGGATCTCCTTCGACGAGCCGCCGAAGTGCGCCTGCGTCGGGGAGGCGACGCCGTACGCCGCGAACGTGCCGTAGACCATGCCGACGGCCCAGCCGGCCAGCAGGGCCCAGCGGTGGAACCAGCGGGTGAACAGGCCGCCCACCAGGGCCGGGAAGGTCTGCAGGATCCAGATGCCGCCCAGCAGCTGGAAGTTGATGGCGACCGTCTTGTCCATGGTGAGGACGAAGACCAGCGCGCCCACCTTCACCAGCAGCGAGACCAGCTTGGAGACACGGGTCTCCTCCTTGGGAGTGGCGTCCGGCTTGATGAAGTCCTTGTAGATGTTGCGGGTGAAGAGGTTCGCGGCCGCGATGGACATGATGGCCGCCGGCACCAGCGCGCCGATGCCGATCGCCGCGAAGGCCACGCCCGCGAACCACGCCGGGAACATGTCCTCGAAGAGCTGCGGGATCGCCAACTGGCCGTTGGTGACCTTCACTCCGGCGGCGATCGCCATGAAGCCCAGCAGGGCGAGCAGACCGAGCATGAGGGAGTACAGCGGCAGGATCGTGGTGTTGCGGCGGATCACCTCACGGCTGCGCGAGGACAGCGTCGCGGTGATCGAGTGCGGGTACATGAACAGTGCCAGCGCGGAGCCCAGCGCCAGCGTGGCGTACGTCCACTGGCCCGCCTCGGCCGGGGCGAGCGCGCCGCGCGGCTTGCCCGTCGCCGGGTTGGTCTGCGCGAAGGCGTCGCCCGCCTTGGCGAAGACGTCGTCGAACCCGCCGAGCTTGATGGGGATGTAGATGATCGCCACCGCGATGACGATGTAGATCAGCGTGTCCTTCACGAACGCGATCAGCGCGGGCGCCCGCAGCCCCGACGAGTAGGTGTACGCCGCGAGCACGCCGAAGGCGATCAGCAGCGGCAGGTCCTTGACGAACCAGTTGGTGTTCTCGCCGCCGCCGACGCCCATCACGTCCAGCACGGCCTGGATGCCGACGAGCTGGAGCGCGATGTAGGGCATGGTGGCCAGGATGCCGGTGACGGCCACGGCCAGGGACAGCCCCTTGGAGCCGAACCGGCCGCGCACGAAGTCCGAGGTCGTCACGTACCCGTGCCGGTGCGACACCGACCACAGACGCGGCAGGAACGTGAAGATCAGCGGGTAGACGAGGATCGTGTACGGCACCGCGAAGAAGCCCGCCGCGCCGGCCGCGTAGATCGCCGCCGGGACCGCCACGAACGTGTAGGCCGTGTACAGGTCGCCGCCGAGCAGGAACCAGGTGACCCAGGTGCCGAACGACCGGCCGCCCAGGCCCCATTCGTCGAGGCTGTGCTCGTCGGCCGCCCTGCGCCAGCGCGCGGCCAGGAAGCCCATGACCGTGACGGCCAGGAAGAAGAAGATGAAGACGGCGAGTGCGACGCCGTTCACGCCGTCCTTCACTTCGCCGCACCCCCGTCCCGGTTCCTGCGGCCGCGCTGGTCGAGCTGCCACAGCTTGTAGGCGGTCACGGTGAGCGCGGTGGACAGCAGCACCCACAGCATCTGGTACCAGTAGAAGAAGGGGATGCCGATGAACGCGGGGTCGGTCTTCGCGTACGAACCGACCCACAGCATCGCCACGAAGGGCGCGAACAGGCACAGGCCGATGACGACGCGCAACGGCGTCACCACCGGCCCTGTGGTCACTTCTGGGGCTTCTGACATCGGGCGGCTCCGTCCCCTAGCAGATCACGTGCGACGCGCACGAAATGTAGGGGACGGATAAAGGGAAGCGGAAGACCTCGTCCGGATATCGGTCCCGCCGCTCCGCGAAGTGCCTCAACAGAGCTAGTCCACAGGCCGCTTGAGCCGTGCGACGAACTTGTACCGGTCCCCCCGGTACACCGACCGCACCCACTCCACCGGCCGGCCCTCCTTGTCCACGGAGTGGCGGGACAGCATCAGCATCGGCAGGCCGACGTCCGTGCCGAGCAGGCCCGCCTCGCGCGGGGTGGCCAGGGAGGTCTCGATGGTCTCCTCGGCCTCGGCCAGGTGGACGTCGTAGACCTCGGCGAGCGCGGTGTAGAGGGACGTGTACCTCACCAGCGACCTGCGCAGGGCCGGGAAGCGCTTGGCCGACAGGTGGGTGGTCTCGATGGCCATCGGCTCGCCGTTGGCCATGCGCAGCCGTTCGATGCGCAGCACGCGGCCGCCCGCGGTGATGTCGAGCAGCTCGGCGAGGCGGTCGTCGGCCGTGATGTAGCCGATCTCCAGCAGCTGCGAGGTGGGTTCGAGGCCCTGGGCGCGCATGTCCTCGGTGTACGACGTGAGTTGGAGCGCCTGGGAGACCTTCGGCTTGGCGACGAAGGTGCCCTTGCCCTGGATGCGCTCCAGCCTGCCCTCGACGACCAGCTCCTGGAGCGCCTGGCGCACGGTGGTGCGCGAGGTGTCGAACTCGGCCGCCAGCGTGCGCTCGGGCGGCACCGGCGTGCCGGGCGACTGCGTCTCGGTCATGTCGAGGAGGTGCTTCTTCAGGCGGTAGTACTTGGGCACGCGCGCGGTACGGACGGTCGCCCCACCCTCGTTCTCCGCACTGCTGACGTCGGTGCTCATGGCCTGCCTTCCCGGCTCCGGGTGCCGAACCGGCCGACGTTGCGTCGGCCATGGCTCACATCGTGGCACGGGTTCGTGGGCGGGGTATCCAGTGCGGTGACCTCGCGCGCTCCGTGATCTCCTCTGTATACCTCTGGGACCTCCGTTGGTCTAGTCCAGCACGCCCTCGCGCGTGGCTGGTTCGTTCCACCTGAGGGGGCCGATCAGTCGCCCCCGAATTGAAAAGTCCCTGCATATCGCGGTCCCGTAACGGACGACTCGGCCCCGGTCGAACACCCTTGACAGCCCTATTGGTCTGAGCCAAGCTCCCGGTACTGGTCTACACCATTGGTCCAGGTCCTGGCCCCACGGACGGTACGCGTTGACGCTCGACCGCGGCGGGGAGGCAGGGGGGTTTGTGGCATCCCTGAGGAGGGTTGGCGTGAAGCGCAAGCTGATAGCCGCGATCGGTATCGCGGGCATGATGGTCTCCATCGCGGCGTGCGGGGACGACAAGGACAGCGGGGGCTCGGACAAGGGCGCCGACGCCAAGGAGCTGACGGTCTGGCTGACCGTCGACGCGCAGAACAACTGGCCCGACCTGGTGAAGGCCGCGGACGCGGCGGTGCAGAAGAAGCACCCCGGCGTCAAGATCACCCACGAGTACTACGGCTGGCCCGACAAGAACGCCAAGCTCGACGCGGTGCTCGCCACCGACAAGGCCCCCGACGTGGTCGAGATGGGCAACACCGAGATGCTCGGCTACATGGTCAAGGGCGCCTTCGCCCCCCTGGACGCCGCCGCGTTCGACAACTCCTCCGCCTGGCTGGACGGCCTCAAGGCCTCGGTGACGTACGAGGACAAGACCTACGGCGTGCCGTACTACGCGGGTGGCCGCGTCGGCAACTGGCGCAAGGACCTCTTCGCCGCCGCCGGCGTCAAGGCGGCCCCGAAGACCTACGCGGAGCTGACCGCCGCCCTGGACAAGGTCCAGAAGAAGGAGGGCGACAAGTTCAGCGCCTGGTACCAGCCCACCCGCGACTGGTACGCGGCCATGTCCTTCGTCCACGACGCCGGCGGCTCCATCGCGAAGGAGGAGGGCGGCCAGTGGAAGGGCAACCTCTCCTCGCCCGAGTCCGTCAAGGGCCTCACCGAGTTCAAGAACGTCGTCGACACGTACATGCACGGCGACAAGACCAAGGACGAGTCCGACCGCTACATCGTCTACGGCCAGGGCAAGTCCGGCATGATCTTCGGCGCGGCCTGGGAGGGCGGGACCGCCGAGGCCCCCGAGAACGACAAGAGCGGCAAGCTCAAGGGCAACCTCGAGAACTTCGTGATGCCCGGCCCGTCCGGCAAGAACCTCCCCGTCTTCCTGGGCGGTTCCGACCTCGCCGTCCCGGTCAAGTCGGACGCGCAGGAACTCGCCGCCGAGTGGATCAACGCGTTCACCGGTCCCGCCGGCCAGAAGGGCCTGATGGCCAAGGGCAACCTGCCCAACAACAAGACCGACCTCGCGACCCTGAAGAACGACCCCAAGACGGCCGTTCCGGCCACTGCGGCCGAGTCCAACTGGTTCGTCCCGATGGCGCCCGGCTGGGGCCAGGTCGAGAAGGCCCAGGTCCTCCAGACCATGCTGCAGAGCATCGGCACCGGCAAGAAGACCGTCGAGGAGGCCGCCAAGGAGGCGGACGCCGCGATCGACAAGGTCATCAACACCAAGTGACGACAAACGGGGCTCCGCCGCGGCGGAGCCCCGCCGTCCGTACCACCTGCGGGGCGTCCGCCCCGCCCGCCTGACGGGGCCCGGCCCCCGTGGCCCCGCGGGGACTCTGCCGCCGTCCGGCTCACGGGGCCCCGCCGCCCGTCCGGCCCGCGGGGCCTCGCCCCGCCTTCGACCTGCGGGGGCTCCGCCGCCGTTCGACCCGCGGGGCTTCGCCTCCCGTCCGACCCGCGGGGCCCCGGCCGCCGTACATCCGCGGGGGTGCGCCGCCGTACACCCACGGGGCCCGGCCTCCGTACGACCTGAGGGACCGCTGAGGAGCGCGCGATGAGTGCCGCAGACACGACCACCCCCGCCAAGGTGCCGCCGCCGCGGCCCGCACCGCCACCGCCGCCCGCACCACGGCGGCCCCGCGCCGAGGGGACCTCCGCCGGCGCCGGGACCCCCTGGCTGCTGCTCGCCCCCTGCCTGCTGGTCCTCCTGCTGGTGATGGGCTATCCGCTCGTCCGCCTGGTCACCCTCTCCTTCCAGAAGTTCGGGCAGTCCCAGCTGTGGGGCTTCCAGCCGGCCGAGTCGGTCGGGTTCGACAACTTCACCAAGGTGCTGGGCGACGGCGAGTTCTGGGCGGTCGTCGTGCGCACGATCGTCTTCGCGGCCGGCTGCGTCATCTTCACGATGGTCGTCGGCATGCTGATCGCGCTGCTGCTCCAGCGGGTGTCCGGCTGGGTGAAGACGCTCGTCAACATCGCGCTGGTGGCCAGCTGGGGCATGCCGATCATCGTGGCCACCACGGTCTTCAAGTGGCTGTTCGACGCGGACTACGGCATCCTCAACGCGGTCCTGAGCAGGCTGCCCGGCGTCGACCTGATCGGCCACAACTGGTTCGCGAGCGGGCCGCAGGGCCTGGCCGTGATCATGCTGCTGGTGATCTGGGGAGCCGTCCCGTTCGTCGTGATCACCCTCAGCGCCGGTCTCACCCAGGTCCCCAAGGAACTGGAGGAGGCCGCCCGCCTCGACGGCGCCGGCGCCTGGGGCGTCTTCCGGTACGTCACCCTGCCCATCCTCAAACCGATCATCGTGATGCTCACGACCCTGTCGGTCATCTGGGACATGGGCGTCTTCCCGCAGGTCTTCGTCATGCGCAACGGCCATCCCGAGGCCGAGTTCCAACTGCTGACGACGTACTCCTACGACCGCGCCTTCGTCGTCAACGACTACGGCCAGGGCTCGGCGATCGCCCTGATCACCGTGCTCCTGCTGCTCGGCGTGGTCGCCGTGTACATGCGCCAGATGCTGAAGATCGGAGAGGTCGAATGAGCGCCATCGCCACCGCGAAGAGCGGCTCCGGCGGCCCGGGCCGCCGGAGGTCCAAGCTCGGCTGGAACCTCGTCGGCCTCCTGGTCTTCGTCGTCGCCGGCTTCCCCGTCTACTGGATGCTCAACACCGCGTTCAAGCCGGCGAAGGACGCCATCGACCCGGACCCGAGCCTGCTGCCCACCTCGCTGACCCTCTCCAACTTCGGCCGGGCGATGGACATCGCCGACTTCTGGGGCCCGGTCGCCCGCAGCCTCGTCGTCTCGCTCGCGGTCGTCGCGATCGGCGTCGTCGTCGGCATGCTGGCCGCCCTCGCCATCTCCCGGTTCGCCTTCCGCGGCCGCAAGATCGTGATCGTCGGCATCCTCGCGGTCCAGATGGTCCCGCTGGTCGCCATGATCATCCCGGTCTTCCTGCTCCTGAACGACCTGGGCCAGTACGACCGGCTGACCGGCCTGATCATCACCTACCTGACCTTCATCCTGCCCTTCACCGTGTGGACCCTGCGCGGCTTCATCGTCAACATCCCGAAGGAGCTGGAGGAGGCCGCGATGGTCGACGGCTGCTCCCGCACCGGCGCCTTCGTCCGCGTCGTCTTCCCGCTGCTCGCCCCCGGCATGGTCGCCACCTCGGTCTACGGCTTCATCCAGGCCTGGAACGAGTACCTCTACGCCCTGATGCTGCTCAGCCAGAAGAACCAGACCGCCACCGTCTGGCTGAGCAACTTCTCCACCAAGCACGGCACCGAGTACGCCCCGATGATGGCCGGCGCCACCATGATGGCCGTGCCGATCGTCGTGCTGTTCCTCCTCGTCCAGCGCAAGATGGCCGCGGGTCTCACCGCGGGCGCCGTGAAGGGATAACGCCCCCGATGACGACACTCGCCAGCGGCACCGACACTCTGACGCGTGACGCCCTGACAGTCCTGCAGCCCGGCTTCGCCGGCACCAGCGCCCCCGACTGGCTGCTGCGCCGGCTCGGCGAGGGCCTGGCCGCGGTCGGCCTGTTCGGCCGCAACATCGCCTCCGCCGAACAACTCGCCGCGCTGACCTCACAGCTGCGCGCCGAACGCGACGACGTGCTCGTCGCGATCGACGAGGAGGGCGGCGACGTCACCCGCCTCGAGGTGCGGACCGGCTCCAGCTTCCCCGGCAACCACGCCCTGGGCGCGGTGGACGACGTGGACCTGACCCGGCAGGTCGCCTTCGAGCTGGGCCGCCGCCTCGCGGCCTGCGGGGTCGACCTCAACTGGGCCCCCTCGGCCGACGTGAACTCCAACCCCGACAACCCGGTGATCGGCGTACGGTCCTTCGGCGCCGACCCCGGCCTGGTCGCCCGGCACACCGCGGCCTACGTCACCGGCCTGCAGGCGGCCGGCGTCGCCGCCTGCACCAAGCACTTCCCCGGCCACGGGGACACGGCCGTCGACTCCCACCTCTCCCTGCCCCGCATCGACGTGGACCCGGCCGTGCTGGCCGAGCGCGAACTGGCCCCGTTCCGCGCCGCCATCGCGGCCGGCAGCCGGGCCGTGATGAGCGCGCACATCCTGGTCCCGGCCCTGGACCCGGACCACCCGGCGACCCTGTCCCGCCGCGTCCTGACGGACCTGCTGCGCGGCGAACTCGGCTACGACGGCCTGATCGTCACCGACGGCATGGAGATGCGGGCGATCGCCGGCACCTACGGCATCGAGCGCGGCAGCGTCCTGGCCGTCGCGGCCGGTGCCGACGCCATCTGCGTGGGCGGCGGCCTCGCCGACGACGAGACGGTACGACGCCTGCGCGACGCCCTCGTCGCCGCGGTCCGCACCGGCGACCTCCCGGAGGAACGCCTCGCCGACGCGGCCCAGCGGGTCCGCGCCCTGGCCCGCTGGACCGCCTCCGCCGCGGCCTCCCCGTCCGCAGGCCGGGCCGGCGCGCACCCCGACATCGGCCTCGTCGCCGCCCGCCGCGCCCTGCGCCGCACCGCCGCCGGCCCCTTCACCCCGCTCACCGACGCCCCGTACGTGGCCGCCCTCACCCCGGTCGCCAACATCGCCGTGGGCGACGAGACGCCCTGGGGCGTGGCCGCGGAGCTCGCCCGGCTCCTGCCCGGCACCGAGACGGACGGCTTCGCCGGCGAGGACGCGGGACACGCGGCACTGATCGCGGCCGGAGAGCGGCGGATCGTGGCCGTGGTCCGCGACGAGCACCGCCACCCCTGGATGACGGCGGCCCTGGACGTCCTCCTCGCCGCCCGCCCCGACACGATCGTCGTCGAGATGGGCGTCCCCCGGTCCCCGGCCCGCGGCGCCCTCCACCTCGCCACCCACGGCGCGGCCCGGGTCTGCGGGCGGGCGGCTGCGGAGGTCATCGCGGGCGGGTGACAGCCCCTGCGACAGGACAGGCGCCGGATCCCTTCTAAGGGATCCGGCGCCTGTGGCGTCGCGCGGGGACCGGGCCTCAGATTCCCTGCCAACCGGGCTTGTGGGCGTAGGTGTGACGGAAGTAGTCCGCGAGCTTCAGCTTGGACGCGGCACCCTCGTCGACGACGACGGTCGCGTGCGGGTGCAGTTGGAGTGCCGAGGCGGGGCAGACGGCCGCCACCGGTCCCTCGACGGTCGCGGCGACGGCGTCCGCCTTGCCCTCGCCGGTGGCGAGCAGCACCAGGTGCCGTGCCTCCAGGATGGTCCCGATGCCCTGGGTGACGACGTGGTGCGGGACCTGTTCGATGTCCCCGTCGAAGAACCGCGCGTTGTCGATCCGGGTCTGCTCGGTGAGCGTCTTGATCCGCGTACGGGAGGCCAGCGAGGAACAGGGCTCGTTGAACCCGATGTGCCCGTCCGTCCCGATCCCGAGCAGCTGGAGGTCGACCCCGCCGGCCGCCGCCAGCGCCCGGTCGTAGGCCTCGCACGCGGCCTGTACGTCCTCGGCGGTGCCGTCCGGCCCCAGAAAGGCGTCCATGCCGATGCCGAGCGGCTCCAGCACCTCCCGGCGCAGCACCGAGCGGTAGGACTCGGGGTGCTCGGCGGGCAGGCCGACGTATTCGTCGAGCTGGGCGATGCGCGCCCGCGAGGTGTCGACGGCGCCGGACCGCACCCGGGCCGTCAACGCCTGGTAGACGGGCAGCGGGGTGGAACCGGTGGCCACGCCGAGCAGGGCGTCGGGCTTGCGCCGCAGCAGCTGTGCGATGGCCTCGGCGACGAGTTCGCCGCCCGACCTGGCGTCCGCAACGATGACAACTTCCACGCTGGCCTGCCGTTCTGGAGAGGGGCTCGACGGGGCCCGAAAGGGCCTATGTGGTTTAGACCAATCTAACAGAACCGGGTATCCCCGCCCAGGTGGCGGCGGAGCCGGAGGCGGCGGGAGAGGGGTCGCGGCGGCGGTGGAGGCCGGCCGGTTCCCGAGCGGTCCGGAAACCGCCCCGTCATCGGGCTCCGCAGAGGGGCCCGCACAGGCTAGGCTGCGTCATGGATGCTAGGGCGTCCGAATATCCGCCCCGGCTGACGAACGCACAGGCTCCCGCGCATGGACAGCCAAAGTGGTCTAGTCCACAATGGTGGGGTCGCACAGCAGACTTCCGCCTTCCCCGCACAGGAAGGCGGACCGAGGACCCGGAGCTCTCTGCCCTGACTGCCCCGGATCCTCACCGTCGGCCGACGGGACCGCACACCCCGCGGCCGGTATTGCTCCGGGCTGCGGTGCCGGGAGGGCTGAGGGTCCCTCTCAGGCGCCGCGGCCCGCGGGTGTCTCCGGGCGCGTGCCGCCGGCGGTTTTAGGCCCCGCACATACCCCCAGGTACGCTCGCAGGCGTGCCCTCCATGAACGAACTCGTACGCCAGCACACCGCACTCGGCGACTCCGACCTCGAGTGGCTGCACCTGCTGGTCTCGGAGTGGCAGCTGCTCTCCGACCTCTCCTTCGCCGACCTGGTCCTGTGGGTCCCCACGCGCGACGGCACCCGCTACGTCTCCGTCGCCCAGATGCGCCCCAACACCGGACCCACCTCCTACCAGGACGACATGGTCGGCCACCTCGTCCCGCGCGGCCGCCGCCCCCTGCTGGACGCCGCCCTCGACGAGGGCCGGATCGTGCGCGAGGGCGACCCGGAGTGGCGCGAGGAGGTCCCCGTCCGGGTCGAGTCCATCCCCGTGCGGCGCGAGGGCCGGGTGCTCGGCGTGATCGCCCGCAACACCAACCTGCTCACCGTGCGCACCCCGAGCCGCCTGGAGCTGACCTACCTCCAGAGCGCCTCCGACCTGGCGCAGATGATCGCGGCCGGTTCCTTCCCGTTCCCCGACCAGCAGATGGACATGGACGCGGCCCCGCGCGTCGGCGACGGCCTGATCCGCCTCGACGCCGACGGGGTCGTCCAGTACGCCTCCCCGAACGCGCTCTCCGCCTACCACCGGATGGGCCTCGCCTCCGACCTGGTCGGCCACAACCTCGGCCTGACCACCGCCGAACTCGCCCCCACCCGGGGCCCGGTGGACGAGGCGCTCGCCAAGGTCGCCAGCGGCTGGGCGCCGCGCGAGTTCGAGATCGAGGCGCACGACGGCGTCATCCAGTTCCGGGCCATCCCGCTCAAGCCCAAGGGCACCCGCATCGGTTCGCTCGTCCTGCTCCGGGACGTCACCGAACTGCGCCGCCGCGAGCGTGAGTTGATCACCAAGGACGCGACCATCCGGGAGATCCACCACCGGGTGAAGAACAACCTCCAGACCGTGGCCGCCCTCCTCCGGCTCCAGGCCCGCCGGATCGAGTCCGAGCGGGGCAGGGAGGCCCTGGAGGAGGCGGTCCGACGTGTCGGCTCGATCGCCATCGTCCATGAGACGCTGTCCCAGAACCTGGACGAGCGCGTGGAGTTCGACGAGATCGCCGACCGTGTCCTGGCGATGGTCGCGGAGATCTCGCCGGGCAAGGTGACCGGCCGGCGCACCGGACGCTTCGGCATCCTCGACGCGGAGGTCGCCACCCCGCTGTCCATGGTGCTCACCGAGATCCTCCAGAACGCGCTGGAGCACGGCTTCCGCGAGGGCGACACCGGCACGGTCGAGGTATCGGCGGTCCGCGGCGGCACCACCAAGGAGGGCCGCCTGCTGGTCACGGTCCAGGACGACGGCGTCGGCCTGCCCGAGGGATTCGACCCGCACACCTCGGGCAACCTCGGCCTCCAGATCGTACGGACTCTGGTGGAGGGGGAGTTGGGGGGATCCTTCGACATGGTCCCGGCGCCGGAGCGCGGTACGCAGGTGATCCTGGACATTCCGGTGCGGGCGCAGAAGTGACTCCCGGCCGGGCACAGCAAGAAGCCCCGGACCGTCCAGGGGTCCGGGGCTCGAATGCTCGTTGCCAGCGGGTGCTGCGCATCGGGGGTACTGCGCGCTGCGGCTCGGGGGCGGGAGATGCGTACACGCTGTACGCGCCGCCAAGCTCAGGCTTGCGGGGCGGGTGTCGTCAGGCGGATGCCTGGCGGGCCCGGTTGCGGGCGGCGCGGCGCTTCATCGCGCGGCGCTCGTCCTCGCTGAGGCCACCCCAGACGCCGGAGTCCTGGCCGGACTCGAGCGCCCACTGCAGACACTGATCCATAACGGGGCAGCGACGGCAGACGGCCTTGGCTTCCTCGATCTGCAGCAGCGCAGGACCGGTGTTGCCGATGGGGAAGAAGAGCTCGGGGTCTTCCTCGCGGCAAACGGCGTTGTGACGCCAGTCCATGGCTGCTACCTCTCCTTGGTATTACATGCACGTTGCTTGTGAATGTGAACGCTTTCACGAATCCCTCAACAAGTGAAGGGCCATCAGCCAGGTTCCCTGGCGCGGTCCTGTGGATTGAAGAGGGGTTCCGGTGATCAGTGGAGGCCGGTCCTGCGGGCCGTCCCGATCGCCACGTAGAGACTCGCAAACCTCAGCGGCGGATACAACCCCTTCCGGAAAGTTTTTTTTGATTCCTCGGTGTCGACTAGGTCACAGCCGTACTTCCATGGGGTGGACCCTGGTCTAAACGTTCGAGTGAAAGGACTTCAGCCCTTTCTGCTCACACAATCACACGCAGTGCACGGCGTACGCCTGTGAACGTCACGCTGGTACGCAGCCCCAGGTGGTCACCGTCCATCTGGAGGGGCAGCGGGACCTTCGAATGCAAGGTGAAGTGGTCCAGATCGTGCAGGGACACGGCATGCTTGCCATGGGGTCCCCGCTCGGGGGACGAAGTGAGCAACTGGGTCCCATACCGGACAACGGAAGCCGTGGACAGGCGGCTGAGACCGAGTACGTCGAGCCCGATATCGAACGAGGCCTTAGGTGAGGCGTACACCGGGCGATTGCCCAGATAGGTCCACGGAGCCGTGTTGCACACGATGGACAGCACCAAATCGGTCACCGGGTCCGCGCCCGGCCGCTCCAGTGTGATCGAACCGTGCCGGCGCTGCGGCTCGCCGAGGAGCTGGCGCACGGCCTGGCGGACGTAGAGCGCGTGGGTGGATCTCCGGCCGCGCTCACGCTGTTGTTCGACCCGGCCGACGACTCCGGCGTCGAAACCGAGACCGGCGTTGAAGGTGAACCAGCGCGCCGGCACCGCCTCGTCCTCCGTGCCCGGCGTACCGGAGGCGAGCCCCAGTCCGACCGTGCGCTCCCTGCCCTCGCGCAGGGCGTCCAGCAGGGCGCCGGTCGCCTCGACCGGATCGTTGGGCAGGCCGAGGGCACGGGCGAAGACATTGGTGGAGCCGCCGGGGACCACGGCGATGCCCGGCAGGTTCTCGGGGTCGGGGCCGGCGTGCAGCAGCCCGTTGACCACCTCGTTGACGGTGCCGTCACCGCCGAGGGCGACGACCATGTCTATGTCGTCGCTCTGCGCGGCCTGCCGCCCCAGGTCCCGCGCGTGCCCGCGGTACTCGGTGGTGACCGCCTCCAGCTTCATCTCGCTGGCGAGCGCGTGGATGAGGACGTCACGCGTCCGTGCACTGGTAGTGGTTGCCGCCGGATTGACCACGAGAAGTGCACGCATGCAGGGCAGCGTACCTACTGGGTGGTACCGAGGCACAAGGCCGAACGGGGATCGGCCCGCACCCACGGCGTGAGCCGTGACACGACGGGGTGCGCGGGGCCGGAGGGGCACAGGGACGGTCCGGGGAACGGCGGCTACCCTTCTGGGGTGAGCAGCGAGCAGAACCCCGCCACCCCGAAGACCCCGAAGACCACGGAGAACGCCGGGAACGCGGAAGGCACGGAACCCGCGGGCCCCCGCCCGCGCCGTCTGACGTACGCCGCCGCGCTCGTCGCCCTGGAAGGGCTGGCGCTGGTCGTCGGCGGGCTCTGGATCCTCGTCCTCGGCATCACCGGTGAACCCGACGACCGGCAGCAGGCCGTCACCGGCGGGGTGACGCTGGTGGTCCTCGCCCTGTTGCCCCTGCTCGCCGCCCGCGGGCTGCTGGGCTGCCGGAGCTGGAGCCGCGGACCGGCCGTCATCACCCAGATCATGGCGCTGCCCGTCGCCTACAACCTGCTCCAGGCCGACAGCATGGCCATCCCGGCGGGCATCGCGCTGGCCGCCGCCGCCGTTGCCGCGCTGGTCCTGATCGTCAACGGCGAGACGACCCGGGCCCTCGGCATCCGGGGGCCCGGCAACGCCGGCGGCGGAGAGAAGAAGTAGCGGCCGCGGCGGGCCCCTGCCGCAGCAGGGTCACTCCTCGACGAGCAGCTTCTCCCGCAGCTGGGCCAGCGTGCGCGCCAGCAGGCGGGAGACGTGCATCTGGGAGATGCCGACCTCCTGCGCGATCTGCGACTGCGTCATGTTGCCGAAGAAACGCAGCAGCAGGATCCGCTTCTCGCGCGGCGGCAGGTCCTCCAGGAGCGGCTTGAGCGACTCGCGGTACTCGACGCCCTCCAGCGCCTCGTCCTCGGCGCCGAGGGTGTCGGCGACCGCCGGGGACTCGTCGTCGGTGTCGGGGACGTCGAGCGACAGGGTGGAGTAGGCGTTGGCCGACTCCAGGCCCTCCAGGACCTCCTCCTCCGAGATCGCCAGCTTCTCGGCCAGCTCGTGCACGGTCGGCGAGCGGCCGTGCAGCTGGGACAGCTCGGCCGTGGCCGTCGTCAGCGACAGCCGCAGCTCCTGGAGCCGGCGCGGCACCCGCACCGCCCAGCCCTTGTCACGGAAGTGCCGCTTGATCTCACCGACGACCGTCGGCGTCGCGTACGTCGAGAACTCCACGCCGCGGTCCGGGTCGAAGCGGTCGACCGACTTGATCAGGCCGATGGTGGCGACCTGGGTGAGGTCGTCCAGTGGCTCCCCGCGGTTGCGGAAGCGGCGCGCGAGGTGCTCGACGAGCGGCAGGTGCATGCGGACCAGCTGGTTGCGCAGCTCCGCGTACTCCGGGCTGCCCTCCTTCAGCCCGCGCAGCTCGACGAACTTCGCGCGCGCCCCGCTGCGGTCCTGGGGCTCGCGCGCCGGGGGCACCGGCTGCTGGGGCGCGAGCCGGTGCGGCGCGGGCTGCTGGGGCTCGTGCCGCGTGCCCGGCACGCCGCCGTCTTCGTGGTCTCGCTCGTGCTCGCTCATCGTCCCGCCCGTCGCCCTCTGTCGAGCCTCTTCCTCGGCCCGGCCTGGGGTGCCCCCGATCCGCCTCTCCCGAGGCGGCTCCTGCTCGGCACTTTCCGGGAAGCCGGTCCCCGCGGAGGCCGGGTCGTC
This sequence comes from Streptomyces sp. NPDC088766, assembly GCF_044750845.1. Taxonomy (NCBI): domain Bacteria; kingdom Bacillati; phylum Actinomycetota; class Actinomycetes; order Kitasatosporales; family Streptomycetaceae; genus Streptomyces; species Streptomyces sp. NPDC088766. The sequence continues at coordinate 602,027 of NZ_JBIVKQ010000001.1, forward strand.
CTCCGGATGCGGCCGGGCCTGCTCGGGAATGCCGTCGATGCCGTCCGCCATGCGTCGGGAACCGCCCGCCGAGACCGCCGTCCCGGCGCTCTCGGCCGGCAGCTCCCATGTGCCGCGCTCTTCGTCCCGCACCGGCCCGTCCCCGTTCGTCACGCCGGCCCGGGTCCCGCGCCGCGCTGTTTGTAGAGGCTGATCGAAACGGTTCTGTCCTCGTCCACGGCGGAGGACACCTTGCCCGCGAGGGCGGACAGCACGGTCCACGCGAACGTGTCGCGCGCGGGGGCGTGCCCGTCGGTGGTCGGCGCCGAGACGGTCACCTCCAGCGAGTCGTCGATCAGACGGAAGACGCAACTGAGCACCGAACCGGGCACGGCCTGCTGGAGCAGGATCGCGCAGGCCTCGTCCACCGCGATGCGCAGGTCCTCGATCTCGTCCAGGGTGAAGTCCAAACGGGCCGCGAGGCCGGCCGTGGCCGTCCGCAGCACCGACAGGTAGGCACCCGCAGCCGGCAGCCGGACTTCCACGAAGTCCTGGGTCGCGGGCTCGCCTGCGATCTGGGACACCCTCACCTCCAAGGTGGTACAAGCTTTCCGGGGGCCGAGGGTCGCCCCCCGGGATAACGCGTGTGTGGTGCAGCGGTGACGCTACCGCGCCCTCATCCGTCCTGTCCCCGGGACCCCGACCCCTCGTCGTCACTCACAGTAAAGCTGTGAATACGCTCCGTGTCTAGGGGTCTGCCGGCCCAAAAGGGAAGAGGGCGCGCCGGGTTGACGTACCCAGGCGTCAGATGCCCGAACCGTACCCGGTCGACGGACGGACCGTCCCCGGCACGGCTCAGACGAGGACGTGGTCGACGAAGCACCAGCGCCAGTTCTCACCGGGTTCGAAGGTCCGCATGATCGGATGACCCGAGTCCTTGTAGTGCTCTGTGGCGTGCCGGCCCGGTGAGGAGTCGCAGCAGCCCACGTGGCCGCACGTCATGCAGAGCCGTAGTTGCACCGGGTCGGTGCCGTCCCGCAGGCACTCCGGACACGTCTCGCCGAGCGGGACGGGTTCGGGGTGCGGCAGCGCTTCGGCGTGCGTGCACTGTTTCATGATTGCCAGATTACGACGGTCGTACGGACGATCGCGCGGAAAAACGAGGGTGGGCGGGACATGGACGTGATGCCATTGCTGTTGCTGGTGGCGGGCAGCGCGGCGGTCGCCGCGGCGGCCCGGCGCACACCGGTGCCGGCGCCGCTGCTGCTCGTCGCCGTCGGCCTGGCCGTGTCGTACGTCCCCGGGGTGCCGGACTACACCCTCGACCCCGACATCGTGCTGCCGCTCCTGCTGCCCCCGCTGCTGTACACCTCCGCCACCGACAGCTCGTACCTCGACCTGCGCGCCCAGCTGCGGCCCGTGGCCCTGCTGTCGGTCGGGTACGTCCTCTTCGCGACGCTCGCCGTCGGGTGGGCCGCCTATCTGATCGTCCCCGGACTGCCGCTGACCGCGGCGCTGGTGCTGGGCGCGGTGGTGGCGCCGCCGGACGCGGTCGCGGCGACGGCGGTGGCACGCCGGGTGGGCCTGCCGTCGAAGGTGACCACGATCCTCCAGGGCGAGTCCCTGCTGAACGACGCGACCGCGATCACCGCCTACAAGGTGGCCCTCGCGGTCGTCGTCGGCGAGGGCGCGTCCTGGGCCGGCGGGATCGAGGAGTTCCTGGTCGCGGCGGTCGGCGGCACCGCCGTCGGCCTGATCCTGATGGTCCCGCTGCACTGGCTGCGCACCCACCTGAAGGAACCGCTCCTCCAGAACACCCTCTCCCTGCTCATTCCGTTCGTCGCGTACGCGACCGCCGAGCAGTTCCACGCCTCCGGCGTCATCGCCGTCGTCGTCGTCGCCCTCTACCTCGGCCACCGCGCGTGGGAGGTCGACTTCGCCACCCGGCTCCAGGAGGAGGCGGTGTGGAAGATGGTCGCCTTCGTGCTGGAGTCTGCGGTCTTCGCCCTCATCGGCCTGCAACTCCAGATCGTCCTCAGGGGCCTCGGCGACTACGAGGGTCTGGACGCCGGTCTGTACGCGGCCGCCCTCTTCCTCGTGGTCGTCGCGGTCCGCTTCCTGTGGGTGTACCCGGCGACCTTCCTGCCCCGGCTGCTGTCGGCACGCGTCCGCGCGCGCGAGGAGAACCCGACCTGGCGGGGGCCGGTCGTCATCGGCTGGGCCGGCATGCGCGGAGTGGTCTCACTGGCCATCGCCTTCTCCATCCCCGTCACCGTGGACCACGGCGGGGCGCCCTTCCCGCACCGCAACCTGATCCTCTTCCTGACCTTCACCACGGTCATCGGCACCCTGGTCGTGCAGGGACTGACCCTGCCCCCGCTGATCCGCCTGCTCAAGTTCCCCGCCCCCGATCCGCAGGCCGCGACCCTCGCCGAGGCCAACGCTCAGGCCCAGGCCTCCCGGGTCGCCGAGCAGCGGCTGGAGGAGCTGCTGTCCGACGAACGCAACGCCCTGCCCCCGCCCCTCGCCGACCGCCTGCGCACCGTCCTCGAGCGCCGCCGCAACGCCGTCTGGGAACGCCTCGGGCAGGTCAACCCGGTCACCGGCGAGACCGTCGACGACACCTACCGCCGGCTGTCCCGCGAGGTGATCAGCGCCGAGCGGGAGGTCTTCGTGCGGCTGCGCGACGGCCGCCACATCGACGACGAGATGCTGCGGACGCTGCTGCGCAGGCTGGACCTGGAGGAGGCCGCCGCCTACCGGGAGGCTGGCTAGGGTCTTTCGTGGGGGGGGGGGGGGGGGCGGGGGGGGGCCCCCCCCCCCCCCCCGCGGGGGGGGGGGGGGGGGGGGGGGGGGGGGGGGGGGGGGGGGGGGGGGGGGGGGGGGGGCGCGCGCCCCCCCCC